>CAZYMU010000007.1:0-83728 GCA_964648465.1 uncultured Eubacteriales bacterium
TCGAGGGAACCCGCGAAGTCGGGCCTGATGGATGTGTGAGCACTGTATAATCAAAAGGGCGGTGTTAATGATAGCTCGGGGACAATCAAGGCATTGCTTAAGATAAACATGCGGAGTTCCAGCAGAGCCGAGAAGATCGGGAGGAAATGCCGTTAAAAATCTTAGTGGAGCGCAAACATGCCCTCAAATTCAGGTTAATTTGAAGAATACCCTTGACAATGAAAAATTATATCTGTTATAAATTTGTTTTAATAATATTTGTAATTATAATATATTTTTTTTGGTTATGAGGAGGAATTATAAAATATATAATCTTTAACGCATTTACTATCAAATACCTCCCAACCAAATTTTAAATCTAACTGACATTATGAACATTAGCAAAAATATAATCTACAATCATTTGGAGGAAAACCTGTGAATATCGAAACACAAAAAGTTAAGTCTTTCATAGCAAAACACAACTCTGAAAAAAAAGCTCTAATATCAATTTTACAGGATATCCAGAAAGAATATAACTATCTTCCCCAGGAAGCATTAAGGATCATTTCTGAAACTCTAGGAATCCCTTTGATTGACGTTGTCGGAGCAGCAACCTTTTATCGAGCATTCAGTCTCAAGCCAAGAGGAAAACACATCATAACTGTATGCGTAGGAACTGCCTGTCATGTTAGAGGAGGACCGAAAATTCTAGGAGAATTTAAAAGAGATCTGGATATTGACGAAGGGGAAACAACAAAAGACAATCAATTTACATTAGAAACAGTTGCCTGTTTGGGATGCTGTGCTATAGGCCCTGTCGTCGTCGTTGATGGTAACTATTATGCTCAAACAAATATGAGAAAAGTTAAATCAATTTTAAACACCTACAGAAAAAAAGAGAAGGAAAATGAAGGATATCAACAAAATTAATTCAATCGAAGATTTAAAACAAATAATAAACAATCAAATCCAAAAAAGAATATCTGATAAAAAACCTGTTCTCATTGTTTCATCAGGAACATGCGGGCAAGCACGAGGCTCTTTAGATCTAATTGAGGCCTTAGAACAAGTAATCAAAGATGAATATTTACATGACAAAGTCAATATCAAAGTAACCGGATGCCACGGTTTTTGTGAAGCCGAACCAAACATTATTATCCAGCCTCAAGGCATCTTTTACCAGCATGTGAAGCCAGAAGATGCTAAAGAAATCATCTTTGAAACAATTCTTAATAATAAGATTATAGACCGCCTTCTTGTTTCTGACCCAGTCACCGGAGAAAAGGCAGTCAAGGAAAAAGATATTCGCTTTTACAAGAAACAAAAACGCGTTGTATCAGGAGATAACGCACTTATAGATCCTACCGATATTGATGACTATTTTTCTACAGGGGGTTATAGTTCCTTAGCAAAGATATTAGAAAGAATCAGTCCTGAAGAAGTTGTCGAGACAGTAAAAGCATCCGGCCTTAGAGGAAGAGGAGGAGCAGGCTTTCCAACTGGCCTAAAATGGCAGTTCGCAAGGAAAGCCAAAGGAGACATAAAATACATCATCTGTAACGCTGATGAAGGTGACCCTGGGGCATACATGGACCGCAGCTTAATGGAGGGAAATCCTCACCGTATTCTCGAAGGGATGATAATCGGAGCTTATGCTATCGGTGCCAGAGAAGGATATATTTATATTCGTGCTGAATATCCTCTTGCATTAAGACACATCTCTTTAGCTATCAAACGGGCAGAACAACTGGGACTCCTCGGAGATAATATTTTGGGGACTGATTTTAGCTTGAACATACACATTTCCGAAGGAGCAGGAGCTTTTGTCTGTGGGGAGGAAACTGCTCTTATGGCTTCCATAGAAGGAAGAGTCGGTGAACCTCGTCAAAAACCTCCATTCCCAGCAGTGAAAGGCTTATGGGGAAAACCTACTAACATCAATAATGTCGAAACCTGGGGCAATATTCCTATTATTATTGATAAAGGCGCCGAGTGGTTCTCCCGTATCGGTACAAATGAAAGCAAAGGAACTAAAATATTCTCCTTAGTCGGGAAAATTAATAACACAGGGCTGGTCGAAGTTCCTATAGGAATCACACTACGAGAAGTAATCTTTGACATCGGGGGAGGGATTCCAGGAGGAAAAAAATTTAAGGCAGTACAGACTGGAGGCCCCTCTGGCGGATGTATTCCAGTAGAGATGCTTGACTTACCCATTGATTACGACACATTGACCAAAGCTGGCTCTATCATGGGATCAGGCGGAATGATCGTTATGGACGAGAATACATGCATGGTGGATATAGCTAAATATTTCCTGAATTTCCTCCGGGATGAGTCATGTGGCAAATGCCTTTCATGCCGTGAAGGAATACAGCGCATGTGGGAAATCGTTAAAGACATTTCAGAAGGAAATGGAAAAGAAGAAGACCTTGAATTGCTCGAAGAACTGGCAAATATAGTAAAGGATGCATCCATGTGCGGGCTAGGACAAACTGCTTCTAATCCAGTCTTGTCCACACTAAAATATTTTAAAGATGAATACGAAGATCATATCAAACGTAAAAAATGCCCGGCTGTAGTGTGTACAGAAATTGTGTCTTCACCATGTCAATATACTTGTCCAATCGACCAAGAGGCTTCTGTATATATAGCTTTAATAGCTCACAGAAAATTTGAAGAAGCCCTAAAAATTATAAGAAAAGATAATCCTCTGCCTTCAGTTTGCGGCAGGGTTTGCCACCATCCTTGTGAAAAAGCCTGCAGGGCTGGAGAGTTTGGAGAACCCATTGCCATTCGATCCTTAAAACGATTTGTCACTGATTGGGCAATAGAAAATGATTATCGAGTACAAAACAACAACAAATCTAAAAAGGACAAAGTTGCAATCATAGGCGCGGGCCCTTCAGGATTAACAGCAGGTTACTATCTCAGCCTAAAGGGATATCAAGCAACCATCTTTGAATCTCTACCAGTACCAGGAGGGATGTTAGCAATTGCGATTCCAGATTATAGGTTGCCCAAAAAAATATTTAATTTTGATTTTGATAATATAATAAAATCAGGTGTAACAATAAATACAAACAAAACATTAGGTAAAGATTTCTTTATTGATGACCTGTTTAAAGAAGGATACAAAGCAGTCTTTATTGCTATTGGTGCACACAAATCAATGAAATTGAACATTCCTAATGAAGATTCAAAGGATGTTATCCAAGCAATAGAACTGCTTAAAGAAGTTAATTTAGGAAATGAAGTAGAATTAGGCGAGCGAGTTGGAATTATTGGTGGAGGAAATGCGGCTGTAGATGCAGCTCGAGTAGCTATCCGGAATAAGAATTGTAAAAGCGTTACAATATTATACAGAAGAACGAGAAAGGAAATGCCTGCATTCGAGGAAGAGATAGAGAGTGCCATTGAGGAAGGAATTGGCATTAAATTTTTAACCTCCCCAACAAGAGTGCTAACTCAAAATGGAAAAGTTATAGGGGTAGAATGCATCCAGATGAAATTGGGCGATTTGGATGCAAGCGGTAGAAGAAGACCCATCCCGATCGAGGGCTCTGAATTTTCAATCGAATTAGACACGCTTATCCCTGCCATTGGCGAAAGTCCCGACACATCTTTCGTAAGCAATAAAGATAAGTTAAGCATTTCCAAATGGAATACTATTTTAGTTAATAAAGAAACACTTTTAACTGACCAAATAGGTGTTTTTGCCGGCGGAGATGTAGCAACCGGTCCCCGTACCGTAGTAGAAGCCATAAGCGCGGGAAAGACAGCTGCAGAATCAATTGAAAAATATCTTGAAGGGAAAAGCTTAACAAAAGAATACAAACTAACCAGACCATCTTTATATGTTGAGCCTGTCGAGCTGAGTGAAGAGGAAATCGAGGAAGCAAAAAGGCCCGAATTATCAAAGCTATCTGTAAAGCAAAGACAAAAGAACTTTAATGAAGTCGAACTGACTCTAACCGAGGAGATGGCTGTTAAGGAAGCGAGGCGCTGCTTGAGATGTGAATTAGAAACTGAAGAAGGCAAAAAAGCAATAGGAAGGTAAAAATGATAAATATGAAATTAAACAATTTGGAAGTCAAAGCTGAGGAAGGGTGGACCATTCTGGAAACAGCCAAATTTTACGGGCTCGAAATTCCCACCCTTTGCTACAACCCTGGCTTGAGTGTCTACGGGGGCTGCCGTCTTTGTCTTGTTGAAATAGGTGAAGGATCAAATACAAAACTCGTCTCCTCCTGCACATACCCCGCAGAAGAAGGACTTACAGTCAGAACAGACACAATAAGAGTAATTAAAGCTAGAAGAATGATGATTGAGCTTATGCTTTCCGTTGCTCCAAACTCAAAAACAATTCAAGATTTAGCTTCTAAGTTTGGAGTGACTCAAGTCAGGTTCAAGATTAGGAATGAAGAATGTATCCTCTGCGGCCTTTGCGTCCGGATGTGTGCAGAGCAAATGGGCGCACGTGCAATAGGCTTTCAAAACCGGGGACACGACAGAAAAATATCAACTCCGTTTGACATAAAATCCGATGTATGCCGACTCTGTGGAGCCTGTATGTACATCTGTCCTGCATGCCAATTAAAGTGCCAGGGTCCAAATGCAGATACAGCAGTCTGTAATGCCTGCCTGGACATCATGGACCCCAACTTGCTTGGATTATTACGATGAGCTTTAATGCTGGATGTATGATGCAGGTCGGTGCGGGACTTGTGTGAGAGAAAAACCTGAAAAAAAAGGCAGTAAAGAGCAGGCCCAAGACACCAAGTGAAAATAGTAAAATGTTAAGCTTGCTTTATAATATTTATAAACAAATGAGTAAATAAGGAGGTAATAATAATGTCTTATTCAAAACTCAACAGGAGTGCCGCCACTCTCACTAAGAACAGGACCGAAGGATCTATCAGCCCTTCTAGCGGGATGTGTGTCACATGCGTGGACGGCTGTATCGGAATGTGCGAAATTGGGAAATCCGCCTATCGAGCCCAAGAAGTCCTCTATCCACAACCCTTTGGGATAATCAGCACAGCTTCAGAAAAAGAATATCCTGTAGACCTCTCTCATTTCAATATAATGGGGACTGCTGCCGGAGCATATGGAGTTGAAGCTGACAGTGACAAGGCTATATTTCCTAAAGTAAGCATTGAAACCCGCATCGGGCATGATAAAGGAATAAAATTGAAACTTCCTCTTGTCATTGGTGCTATGGGATCCACAAATGTTGCTAAACAAAACTGGGAAGGATTAGCCATCGGGGCTGCTATCTCTGGATGCATTCTTACTGTAGGAGAGAATGTCTGCGGAATGGACGAAGGATCTGAATTTAAGAATGGAAAAGTTATCCACTCCCCAGACATGGTAAACCGAATAAAATTATTCAAGGACTGGCAGCGGGATGGCTACGGAGCAGTCGTTGTCCAGGCAAACATTGAAGATACTAGACTTGGAGTGCAGGAATATACCATCGACAAATTGGGTGTTGACGCTGTCGAGCTGAAATGGGGCCAGGGAGCCAAGGATATCGGAGGCGAAGTCAAAATTAAGTCCCTTGAAAAAGCCCAAGAATTAAAACGAAGAGGATATATCGTTCTTCCTGATCCTGAAAATCTCAATGTAATCCGAGCTTTTGAAAAAGGGAATTTCAAAGAGTTTGAAAGACACTCAAGAATGGGGATGGTCGAGGAAGAAAGCTTCATGCAGAGAGTCGAGGAACTGAGGCGTGCCGGAGCAAAATATATAACTCTTAAGACTGGAGCCTACAGACCTGTCGATTTAGCCCGTGCAGTGAAATTTGCATCAAAAGCCAAACTCGACCTGCTGACAGTCGATGGGGCTGGCGGTGGAACGGGAATGAGCCCATGGCGCATGATGAACGAATGGGGTATTCCATGTATTGAAATCTGGTCTCTGCTCTATCAATATCTCCGAAGACTGGATGAAAAAGGAGAGTACATTCCTGATGTTGCTCCTGCCGGAGGCATTACTCTCGAAGATCAAATTTTCAAGGTTCTCGCATTAGGAGCACCTTATTTCAAACTTGTAGAAATGGCCAGAAGTCCTCTGGCTTCTGCAATGGTCGGAAAAACCATAGGCAAGAGAATCGAAGAAGGACAGGTTCCTGTCTATATAGAACGGTTCGGAAGCACTGCTGAAGACATCTTTGTCACTGCGCCAGAATTAAAAAATATCTTTAAGGAAAGGTTCAATGAAATTCCTACAGGCGCTATGGGCGTTTACAGCTATTTCCAAAGACTCAGCCAGGGCTTGCGTCAGATGATGGCAGGAAGCAGAAAGTTCAACCTGAACTACATCACACGAAGCGATATTGCTGCTTTAACTAAAGACGCTGCACGAATAAGCGGTATTCCCCTTGTCACAGAAATTGATAAAGAAGAAGTCGATAAAATTCTGAACAGTTAAATCAAAATCGAACCGCTAAAAAAACATTAACAAAAACGGGGCAGATATTTATTATCGAATCTGCCCCGTTTTTCTTTATTTTTTCTGAGCCAAAATATTCAACCACATATGATTTCTACAGTTCCATATTCCTTTATTAGGTTCTTCTAGCATTTACTGCTTATTTTTTGATAGAATTAGTACTAAAATGAAGCAATCCAACAAAATATCTCCAAAGCTGCAAAAAGAAAAATATTACAGGAATCTAACTCTACGAAATACAATTCTTCACATTCTGCTGTTTGTACTTCCCTTTTTACTCCTTTTTTTCATCATCAACATGCAGACATCATCTCTTATAAAAAAACAGATATACAATCGGCTCTCCAGTTCAGTTGAGGAAAACATAAAAACAATTAAAACATTTCAATATGACAGAGAAATCGACTTAAAATCCTATTCCAAACTTAACATCCTTAAAATCGAGGAGGTATCAGAGTATCTTTCTTTTCTGAAACTACTTATCATAGAAAAAAAGTGGTTCGACTCTATAATAATTGCTGACCTAAGCGGGGATATTGTACTTTCGATTAACCTAGAACTCGAAGCAAATATTGCCAATAGAGAATATTTTCAAGTTTCAAAAAATGGCAAATTTTACAATTCCGGTATATTTTACTCAGACATCCTGAATTACCCAGTAATGATCTTATCCTATCCTCTTATGAATAAAAATAATGAGATCATAGGTGTTCTGGCTGCAGCGTTAAATCTGGATAATTTTTATGACCTCTTGTTTGACCTGAGAACAGCAAAAACAAGCGAGCTTTTTATAGTTAATAATGAAGGCATTCTTCTTTCTCCAACAAAATTGGGCGGTAGGCCTCTAATAGATAAAGGATTTTACGAAAAAGAAGAAAATCCCCATACAGGAGAAAAGGGGATTAAAACTCACACCGATTATAGAGGACAAAAAGTGTTGTGTTTTTATAAAAAACTGCCTGAGAGTAATTTTTTGCTTGTTTCTGAAATGGACTTGAAAGAAGCTTTTCTTCCATTAAAAAGAGTGAATACGATCATATTATATGTTGTTATTCCTTTCTTCGTTATTCTTATCATAATTTCAAATTTATATTCAAGAAGAGTAACAAGCCTGCTCAAAAGATTGACTCAAGACCTGGAAAATGCTCTAAGTGAATCCCATGCTAAAAAAAAGGAAGTAGACTCCATAAACATCGAATTGAGGAAAAAGGCAGAAGAAAGTGAACATCTGCTCCAAGAGTTGAAATCATCCGAAGAATATATACGGAACTTAATAGACAGCATATCCTTACCTGTTATTGGTCTTAATAGTTCGGGAAAAATTACACAATTCAACAAAGAAGCTAAAGAATTCTTTTCTATAAAAAAATTGAAAACGGGAGATGACATATTTTCAGTTCTGCCGTGGCTTGATGACAGAGCTATTAGAAGCATCTTGGATGAAGTAATTTCAAACCGTACACCTCAAAAAATTGCGCAAAAAAACCCTGAAAAAGGTAAAAATATAGGATATTATGATCTGTCTTTTTTCCCTATCGAAAATGGGGGAAAAGAAGTTAGAGGAATTACCCTTTTAATCGAAAATGTCACTGAAAGAAAAAAACTTCGAGAACAATTGGCTGAGTATGAAAAGCTCTCGGCCCTCAGCCAGTTAGCCATGGGCGCAGCGCACGAAATAAATAACCCATTATTAGGTATTTCGTCCTATCTTGAAATTATCTCAGAAGAAACCAAAAATATAAAACATAAAAAAGAGATCGAACTCGTTCTTGAAAATGTCTACAGAATATCAGAGACGATTCGCGGACTTCTCAGTTTTGCACGGCCGACTCCGCCTCAATTTACAAAAGTCAATATAAATCAATTGATTGATGAAACGCTTTCATTCCTGCGCCATCAGCCAATTTTCAGAAAATTAAAGGTCACTAAAGAGTTAGCCCCATCTTTACTTCCAATCACAGCAGATTTTAACCAGATCAGACAAGTCTTAATAAATTTGTTTATTAATGCTGCTCAATCAATGCCTAACGAAGGGAAACTTCATGTCAAAACTTCAAAGGTTAAATTTAAAGAATTTATCCAGATTGATATATCTGACACGGGAGAGGGAATCCCTCTTGAAAACATAAAAAAAATATTTGATCCATTCTTCACAACAAAGAAAAGTCAGGGCACCGGTCTGGGGTTAAGCATCAGCCAAAGTTTTATAAAAAATCACAATGGTTATATAAATTTAAAAAGCGAATTGAATAAAGGAACTACTTTTTCAATTTTTCTCCCAATAAGACAGGAAAGAAGAGTCCTAATAAAGAATGAGGAGACGATCTCATGAGGGCTCATTCCATTCTTATTGTTGATGACGAAATTCTCACTTTAAGAAACCTAAAAAAAGCCCTGGAAAAAGAAAACTATGAAGTCCATATCGCTGACTCTGGAGAAAAAGCACTCGAAATAATAGATTATGACAAACCTCATCTGATCCTTTTAGACCTGATGCTTCCAGGGATATCCGGGATAGAAATTTTGAAACGTATCAAGGAAAACAAAAGCGAGACTATCGTAATCATGATGACTGCTTATGAAATTCTTGAAAAGGCTGTAGAAGCCATGAAATTGGGTGCTTATGACTATTTACTCAAACCTTTTAAAATAAATGAGCTAAAAAATACTATCCATCGAGCACTTGAAACTCTATCCCTGAGAATCCAGATTCAAGAACATCTTAAATCACAGAAGGGAAGATATTATTTAGGCAGAATTGTTGCTGAGAGCAAAAAAATGCAAGAAGTTATAGACACGGCTCAAAAAGTTGCTCTCTCAGATAAAACGACTGTTCTAATTCAAGGAGAAAGTGGGACAGGAAAAGAGCTTTTAGCAAAGGCCACTCATTACCACAGCCCCCGCGCAGACAAACCTATTGTCGAAATCAACTGTGCTGCTATCCCAGAAAATTTGATGGAAAGCGAACTTTTTGGTTATGAACAAGGTGCATTTACAGACGCTAAAAAAAGAAAGATAGGACTTCTGGAACGAGCAGATGAAGGAACAGTATTCTTCGATGAAATAGGAGACATGCCACTGAGCCTGCAGGCAAAAGTATTAAGAGTTCTGGAAGAAAGTACTTTCACCAGGTTAGGTGGAAACAAAAAAATCAAAATAAACGTTCGAGTTATTGCAGCTACAAATATAGATTTATCAAAAGCAAGAAAAGAAGGAAAATTTAGATCAGACCTATTCTACAGATTGAATGTCGTGCCTATCCAAATACCACCACTAAGAGAAAGAAAGAAAGACATCATTCCATTGGTCTTGAATTTCATTCAAGATTTCAACCAAGAGATCAAACGCTCATATAAAGGAATTTCTCAGCGGGCTGCTCAGGCAATTACGAATTACCCTTGGCCTGGAAATATCAGAGAATTAAAGAATATAATTGAGCGAATCATGGCTCTTTATGTCGCAGAAGAAATTCTCTATTCACATCTTCCAGTTGAGATAAAAAAATATCAGAAATTTCCTGACAGTCAAATAACTGAAGAAATCATGCATGAGACATCTTCTTTAACGCTTGATCAAATCGAAAAGAAATACATTGAAAAAATACTCGAGCAAGTGAATTACAACAAAACTCAGGCTGCTAAAATCCTCGGCATCCATCCAACCTCTCTGTTCAGAAAACTAAAATCCTGGAAATAATCTAGTCTTCATTTTCACTACTATTGCAAAATGCACTATAGCAAAATGCTATTGTTGCATAATGCAAAATTTCTAACTAACTCATTATAAACAATTTACATTCTGGCATGATAATTGCAATAAAAGATGTGTTTCATAAAAAAATATTTCATAAAGGAGGTTTTTAAATGAGCATTAATACAAAAGAGTCAACTTCCACAAAAGAAAATCCCTTCGAACATCAACAAGAAGAACAAAAACATGCAGAAAAAATACCCTGGTCTGATCTAATCGAACTCTTAAAAAAGGAAAAGCAAGAACCAGAAAAAAGCAAAAGGGTTCATTTGGATCAAAAATATATTTATCTCAAAGGGAAAAAAATTCCAATTCTTCAATTTCAAAAAGCAGGTTATGAAAAGATCTTAAAATTTTTAGTAAAAGATATCAGTATAGAAAAAACCAAACAAACAGTTACAACAGAATACAGAGAACCGATTACAAAGGAAAAAATAGAATATGATCCTTTTATTGAAGCCACAATGCAGTTCGAACGGGCTGCCGAACATCTGGATTTGGAACCCTGGATTTACCAGAGGTTAAAATATCCTGAGAGAGAATTAATAGTACATCTTCCAATTACACTTGACGATGGAAGGGCAGAAACATTTACAGGTTTCAGAGTTCAGCATTCTACAATCAGAGGCCCAGCCAAGGGAGGCATAAGATTCAGTCCTGATGCTTCTTTAAGTGAATGTAAAGCTCTATCAACCTGGATGACATGGAAATGTTCCGTCATTAATATACCTTTTGGTGGCGGAAAAGGAGCAATTATTTGCGACTCCTTAAAAATGTCAGAGAATGAGCTAAAAAAGCTTACCAAAGAATACACTCTAGCAATAAAAGACATAATCGGTCCTTATAAAGATATCCCTGCTCCAGATATGTTTACTAACTCTCAAACCATGGCGTGGATAGCAGATGCTTACAGCCAGGGGGAAAGCTACGTGGAACCGGCCGTAGTAACTGGCAAACCAATTTCCTTGGGAGGGTCCCTTGGAAGAGCAGATGCTACAGGGACAGGGTTGTATTACGTCTTGAGAGAAGCTTCTAAATTTCTAAATTTTCCATTAAAAAATAAAAAGGTGGTTATTCTCGGTTTCGGAAAAGTAGGATCTTCAATAGCAAGACATGTTCATGAAGCAGGATGCAAAATCATTGCTGTTACTGATATTTTCGGAGGAATTTACAATGAAGATGGAATTGATCCATTAAAGCTACAAGAGCAAGTCACAAAGACAGGAACGATCGTTCATTTTCCCGGGACTATGCCAATTGATAATGAGAATCTCATAGCACTTCCTTGCGATATTCTTATACCGGCTGCTGTGGAAGGTCAAATAAATAAAAACAATGCCAGAAATGTAAAAGCAAAAATCATACTCGAAGGAGCAAATGGCCCAACTACTCTAGATGCAGACGAAATTCTCAAGAAAAAAGAAGTGTTCGTCATTCCTGATATTCTTGCTAATTCAGGGGGAGTCATGGTTTCCTACCTGGAGTGGGTGCAGAACTTGCAAAGATTCTTTTTCAGTAAAAAAGAAATTCTCGAAAAGAGTGAAACCAGAATGGTTGAATCATTTTGGGATATCATTTCCATTATGGAAGAATACAATGTGACCATGAGAGACGCAGCTTATATCAAGGCTGTAGGGAGAGTAGCAGAGTCATTAAGATTACTGGGACGCTGCATTTAAACTATTTATCTTAAGACCTCTTTATAACCAATTATTTTCACTTATTTAGTGATGAGGGAAGGGGAATTTCCCCTTCCCTCTTTTGATTTACTGCAAAAATGGATTCCTGAATAAAAAATAAGTAACTCAAAAAGGAACCAAGCTTTGCCATCCGTTGGGAAGTCTTCTTACTACATCATTCAAAATTACAAATACAATCAAAAAGATAAATATTGCAAAACCGATCTGCATTAACACACGTTTAACCTTGGCATTAAAATCTCTCCTGAATATTCCTTCAAGAATCAAGACAAAAATCAATCCACCATCAAGAACCGGGATAGGAACCAAATTGATGATCCCAAGCTGAAGGCTAATAAGCGCTATCCAGCCCGCAAGGGCCATAAAACCCATCCTTAAGAAAGCATAAGACAAATTTGCTATCTCAATGGGCCCTGCAATTTGTCGTGTTGATACTTCTCCAATTACCAAGTCCTTTAAAATGTCGACAACAAGAAAAGCAAGTTTTGTATTATCCTTGATACTCTTGGCAAAAGCCGGAAAGAATGCATATTTTTTAATCGATGACTTCGGTATCTGTCCAATTCCAATTTCTCCTATATCTCCTTTGTGCCTTGGTGTAACCTTACATACTAAGGTTTCTCCATTTCTCTCAATTAAAAAATCAAGTTCATTTCCTGGATTTTTTTGAATGACTTCTAAAAACTGGAAAAAATAAACAGGTTTACCATTAATAGCAAGAATAACATCGCCCGGCAGTATCCCGCCTTTATCCGCAGGCAAACCCGGAGTTACCATCTTTACTTGTGTCAGGATTTTTCCAAAAAATCCGGCATATCCAGTCTCATATTTTGTTCTACTTTCTGTCAAAAGCTCAACATCTATTACTTCTCCCTCCCTATTGACCTCAATGATTATCTTCTTTTCAGGTTTGGTTCCGACAGCTATGCTAACATCATTCCATGTTCTCGTCTTCTTGTTGTTGATGCTTAATATCTCATCACCTATCTGTAAATTTGCATGCTCTGCGGGCGAATCCGGTTCTATCCAACCAATAACAGGAGTTTCATTCTGGTATTCAGGGACAGAAGCTCCTTTCATGTTGAAAAAGGCAACCAGTACAACGGCCAGCAAAATGTTCATGATAGGTCCCATTAATATGACAAGAAATCTCTGCCACCGCTTCGCCGCCCTAAAATCTCCAGGGACAATCTTTTTTCCCTCGTCAAGGCCTTCCTCACCGGGAAATCTCACATATCCACCCATGGGCACAAGACTTATCCTGTAGTCGGTATCTCCCTTTTTAAAACCAATAAGTCTCTTTCCATAACCAAAAGAGAAAACCTCTACTTTGATACCTACAAGTTTTGCCATAAAAAAATGGCCAAATTCATGTACAAAGACAAGAATGCCAAATACAATTACAAAAGCAAGAATAGTGCCTAATATTGATCCCATTTTACAACCTTTGTTTGAGTAAATTCCGGGTCCGGAGTCTCGTCTCCCGGTCGACATTAAATATTTCTTCTATACTTCCAACATTTTCCTTTTTATGACTTTCGACAATCTCAACAACTACAGTAGAAATGTCGGAAAATTTTATCCTCTTTTGAAGAAAGGCTTCCACAGCCACCTCGTTAGCTGCATTTAAGGCAACAGGAAAACTATCCCCTTCCTCTAGAACCCAACGGGCAAGATTGACAAGAGGAAATTTTTTTGTATCTGCTCTATAAAATTCCAGGGCTTGTATTTCGGCTAGATCTAATGACGGCAGGATAGCACATTCTCTCTGAGGATACGTCAATGCAAATTGAATAGGAATTTTCATATCTGTGGGACTAAGCTGGGCAAGCACAGCCCCATCTTTCATCTCAACCAGGGCATGGACAACACTCTGAGGGTGAACCAAAATGTCCAGCTGCTGAGGTTCCAGTCCAAACAGCCATCGTGCCTCGATCAACTCCAAGCCTTTATTCATTAAGGTGGCTGAATCAATGGTCACTTTCTTTCCCATTCTCCACTGCGGATGATTCAAGGCTTCTTCAAGAGTTCTATTTTTCATTTCATCGATAGAATCGCGAAAAAAGGGTCCTCCAGAAGCAGTAAGGAAAACCTTTTTCACATCCTCAATCCGTCCATTAGCCAGGCATTGAAACACACCACTGTGCTCGCTGTCAACAGGAATAATTTTGGCCCTGGACTCTCTGGCTAAATCCTGAATCAAAGTCCCAGCTACCACCATAGATTCCTTGTTGGCAAGAGCTATTTTTTTGCCTGTTTTTACTGCTGTAAGAGTGGGCCTTAAGCCGTTTATGCCAGTTATTGCAGAGACAACAATATCATTTTCTTCAAAACCGGCAACATTCTTTGCTCCTGACTGGCCGCAGAATACCTGGATAGAAGGATCTTTACAACCCTGTCTGAACTTATCTGCATCCTCCTGCCTTTCCAGGGAAACGACCTTTGGCTTGAACTTTTCAACTTGACTGTGGAGAAGCCTGACGTTTCGGCCTGCTGACAAACCTATAATCTTAAATCTGCTTTTGAGTTTATCTACAACTTCAAGCGTGCTTCGGCCGATAGAGCCGGTTGAACCCAGAATCGAGATATTTTCCATCTTTTTAACCTAAATCCTTTTACTCCAACCCAATAAATTTTAACAAATAATAGAAAAAGGGAGCAGCCAGGATATAACTATCAATCCTGTCCAGAAAACCTCCATGGCCTGGAAGCATGTGAGATGAATCTTTGACACCAACAGCTCTTTTAAAAAGGGATTCCAGTAAATCGCTTATTTGTGCCACAATATCAATTAGACATGCAATAAGAATTACTTTCCATAGAACTGCATCCTTTAACAGAATCTGATGAATAATTACAGCGGCAATACAGGCTCCCGGCAGTCCTGCAAAAGCTCCCTCCCACGTCTTATGAGGGCTTGCTATAGGGGCAAGCTTATAACGGCCCACCAGCTTTCCGAAAAAATAGGAAGCTGTATCTGCAATAGCGATAACAGCAAGGAGAAAATAAACAATGAAAGGCCCTTTTTCCTCTCTTAAAAAGAAAAAATAGTTGAGAGTAAAGCTCAGATAAAAAGCCCCGAAAAAAGTCAAAGCAATCGATGCCGGAAAGTTCACAAGCTTCTCTAATTTATTCATAGAAAGCACAAAATATGCTCCTACAAGCACTAAACTCCCATAGAGGGCTAATTCAAGAGAAAACTCGTCAAAATAAAATGAAAAACCTATGATTACAGCCAAAAGAATCCCAATGGTTTTGTGAAGAAAAATCTTTTTTTTGAGGGGAAGGTTGTAGAATTCAAAAAGTGCAAATAGTATTATTACTTGAATAAAACAAAAAAAAACCAAGCGTGGAAAAAACTGAATGGAGACAAATAGAATGCCTATTATTACAATGGCTGTAGGAAGCCTTTTTCTATCATTCATCTTGTAATTAAGCCTCGAGAATTATCAAGATTTTATCACAGCAGGTCATATTTGTTCATTCGGCCGGATATCTCCAAATCTCCTTTCTCTTTTCTGATATTCAATAAAAGCCTGAAGCATGTGCTTTTTACGAAAATCGGGCCAAAATTCTGCAGTAATCCAAATCTCTGAATA
The DNA here is from genome assembly GCA_964648465.1 of uncultured Eubacteriales bacterium. Classification (GTDB taxonomy): domain Bacteria; phylum Acidobacteriota; class Aminicenantia; order Aminicenantales; family Aminicenantaceae; genus Aminicenans. The sequence continues at coordinate 15,488 of CAZYMU010000007.1, forward strand.
AGCTATCTGCCACAGCAAAAAATTTGAAATACGAAGCTCTCCGCTTGTTCTGATAAGAAGATCAGGATCAGGGACATCAGCTGTATATAAATATCTTGAAAATTCTTTTTCATCAAGAGACTCAATATTTGGTCTATTTTCCCTTACGACTCTCTTGACAGCATCAACAATTTCAGACCTGCTCCCATAATTAAGAGCAAGTATTACGGTTAAGTTATCATTATGCCTTGTAAGCTTCTCTACCCGTTCCAATTCGCTCCTTACTTTTGCAGGAATTCCTTTCCTCTGTCCAATAGCTATCAGCCTAAAATTCTTCTTGACAAGAACCTTGTCTTCTTTCTTAAGATAATCTTCAAGAAGCCTCCAGAGGGTTTTTACTTCTTGTTTGGGCCTTTTCCAATTTTCTTTTGAAAAAGCATACAAAGTAAGAAATCGAACCCCAAAACGGGCGCAAGTTTCTACTGCCTCCTGAACGGATTTTGCGCCTGCGCGGTGGCCTTCTATCCGTGGCAATTTTCTCTTTTTTGCCCAGCGGCCATTTCCATCCATAATGACAGCAACATGACGGGGTACTCTGGAAAGGTCGAGTTGATTCACCAATAATTCTTCTTCGCTTCCGGGTTCAATAAAACCTTCAAGGCTCTTTAACATAGGCTAATTATAGGGGCTCGCTTTTAAATTGTCAAAATGCAGACTTTCTGAAATACGCGGAGTTACAGAGGGCCGAGAAGACCGGGGAGAAAATGGCGTTAAAAATCTGAGTTTAGCGCAAACATCCGCTAAATATTTTTTTTGACAAAGAGAAATATTTTCTCTAAACTTTGAAAAAATGAAAAACCTCTCATGGATTATAGAATAAGCATAAAATCTTATGAAAATTAAATACTCAATTAAGCTTATAACGATATTCTCTTTTTCCATTTTGGCTACAGCAGCCCTGTATTTATTAACGACAAAAATCCTTGTAAAAAGTCCGCTAAAGACATCGGACTGTTTCTGTCTCATCGAACCGGAGAAAAACAAATATTCTGTTTTTGAAGGAGAAAAATTCAAAATACAGTTTAAAATTGAAAATCTGGGACGAAGTCTCTGGACTTCAAGAAGCCAATATCCTACATTCCTTTCATATCACCTTCTGGATGAACAAGAAAACTGCCTGAAATACGACAACCCCCGCTTTCCACTTCCCCAAAAAGTTAAACCCACTCAAAGTACTGAAATAATCATTACACTGAGAAGTCCGCTGGAGGCAGGAAAATACATCCTCGAATTCGACCTACTTAAGGAAAAACTGGCCTGGTTTAAGGATTACGGGTCCAAAACTTCAAAAATCGATCTCATTGTCAAAGAAAAAACACGGCCTGATGACAAGTATGATTTAAGCCTCGATTACGGGAAATTCACAAAACTCAGTTCAAGCATGGATGAGATTAACAAAATTTTCAAACTTATTCGCTTTACATTGAGCCAAAACGAGGTGTCGTTTAATGGAAAGACAGGAGAAGTCTGCGGATTTTCGGCTGGTACTGATTATCCTCAAATCTGGCTGAGAGATGCAAACACTATCATTCCCGCCTCTAGATATTTCTATGATAAACAATTTCTTTGTTCTTGGCTGGAAGAGCACCTTGCTTTTCAGAAGAAAAATGGCTCTCTTGAAGACTGGATAGATTCGAGGGGTAAATCAGACAAAAACACAACAGAAACCGATCAGGAATCGAGCGCAGTACAAGCTTCTTTCCAGATTTTCAGAATTATTGGCCCTCACTGGCTTGAGAAAAAAATTAAATCAGAAAGAATCATCGACAGACTTGAAAAATCACTCAATTATGTACTTCTTTCCCGTTTTAATGACAGATACGGCCTCCTTACTGGAGCACATACAGCAGACTGGGGGGATGTGGATATGGTTGATGAAGATAAAAATGCTGTCTACGTAGACAAAAGAACTCATTGGACAGCTGACATATACGACCAAAGCATGTTTTACCAGTCTTGTCTTAACCTTGTGGAAATGCTTTACTCACTTGGTCAAAGCAAAAAAGCCGAATACTGGCAAAAAACAGCTGATTATATAAAGAGAAACACAGACCAATGGCTCTGGCAAGAAGATAAGGGATTCTACAGGATTCATCTCCATCTGGACACATTAAAGCATGACTTTGACGAAGACAATATTTTTCCGATGGGAGGAAATTCGCAGGCCATACTCTCCGGCCTGGCAGGTGCCGATAAATGCAGACATATTATCGAACAAGCTCTCAAAAGGCAAAAATCTTTTAGTGTCTCTACAATAAGCGGGACTCTCCTCCCCCCTTACCCGGCAAAATTCTTCATTCATCCCATGCTCGATGACCCTTATGAATACCAGAACGGTGCCCAGTGGGACTGGTTTGGAGGACGGCTCGTCTATTCCATGTTCGAATGTGGCACCAGCCGCACAGCAAAAGACAAATTAAAAGAAATAATAAGAAAAAATCTGTCTAATAGAGGTTTTTTTGAATGGGATAACAGGGAGGGAACAGGCCTTGGCAGCGATTTATTCTGCGGCTCTGCAGGTATGCTTGGCAAGGCTCTATTCGAAGGCTACTTCGGCCTCAAATTGGGTGAAAATGACCTGCATATTGAACCAAAGCTCGGAAGAGAATCTGCCAAAATTCACTTCTACCAGCCGGCCAATGATATTTTCATCGCATATTATTACAGCTTTGATCCGGACAATAATAAACTCACATTTAAATACAACAGCAATTTCCCTCATAAAGGAACAATCAAAATTCTCAGCCCCTGGCCTGATTTAAATGAAAGGATAAATGACAGGAAAATCCACCTGGATGTTTCTATTGATGGCGAAAAAGCAGATTTTAAACTCCAATCTGTATACTTGGATGAATTCATCATCTTTGAGTCAGACTTCAAAGACCACACTGCGTATATATTAGTTAAATAACTCAGGAGAATTTGAGGGCATGTTTGCGCTCCACTAAGATTTTTAACGCCATTTCCTCCCGATCTTCTCGGCTCTGCTGGAACTCCGCATGCTTATTCTAAGCAACGCTACAATGTCCGCGAGCCATCATTAACACCGCCCCTTTGATTATACACTGCTCACACATCCATCAGGCCCGACTTCGTCGGATTCCCTCGAAGATCGACTCAGAAAGGCTAAATCTTTTAATGTCGCTTCCCCCATCCCCTCAAATTCATCTATTATCAGCAATTTTCATGAATAATCTACATGGACGTGGGTTACTCACGTTATTTCCTCCCAATACAATAATATTCAAAACCATGTTTCTTCACATCCTGCGGATCGAAAACATTTCTACCATCAATAATGATGGGATTTGCCATTAATTCCTTAACTTTTCCTAAATCCATCTTCTTGAACTCATCCCATTCTGTAATGATAAGCATTGCATTGGCATCTTTAAGTGCCTCAACCGAAGAATTACAATAGCTAATACCAGGTGCTTGTTCCGGAAATAAATTCTTCATGTTTTCTGCGGCTTTCGGGTCATAGAGCCGTAGCAAAGCACCTTCCTTTTGAAGTTCTTTTATCACACTAACACTAGGTGCGTTTCTTATATCGTCGGTTTCCGGTTTGAAGGAAAGTCCCAGGACTGCAATCCTTTTTCCTTTTAATATCCAAAGGGCTTTCTTAACCTTTTCAATAAATATATTGATCCGGGCAGTGTTGATTCTGTCCACTTCTTTCAGCAAATGCATATTAGCACCAAGATCTTCTCCGATACGGATAAGAGCCCTTACATCCTTTGGAAAACAGGAGCCTCCATACCCGAGGCCGGCCTGCAAAAAATGGGGCCCTATCCTGGAATCAAACCCCATCCCCTCTGCAACGAGTTTTATATCTGCATTTGTCTTTTCACAAAGCTCAGAGATAATATTAATATAAGATATCTTCATGGCCAGGAAAGAATTGGAAGCATGTTTAATGAGTTCAGCAGTATCGATGTTGGAGATAATAATACGGTCACTAAATTTATCATAAATCCTTATCATGATATCTCTGGCTCTATCTGTTTCCACTCCGATAATAACACGGTCAGGATTCAGAAAATCATAGACAGCCGAACCTTCCCTCAAAAATTCCGGGTTGGAGGCAACATCAAAATCCGCATGACTCTTTTTATATAAGTCAATTGTTCTTTTGATCCACATCGATGTTTTCACAGGAACCGTGCTCTTTTCCACTACTAGTTTGTAATCATTCAGATTCTCAGCAATTTTTTGCGAAACCCCTTCGACATAAGACATGTCTGCACTTCCGTCCTCTCTTTGAGGTGTATTAACACAAACAAAGAGAACATCAGAATCTTGTATGGCTTTATTTAAATCATGACTGAAAACCAGGTTTCCTCTTTCGAGATTTTTCTTAAGGAGATCTTCAAGGCCAGGCTCATAAATATGAGGTATTCCACGAGACGCCTTGTCAATTTTATCTGGAACAATATCCGTCCCGATAACATCATGGCCAAAATCCGCAAGACCAACCGCTGTTACCAAACCTACATACCCTGTACCAATTATGCCTATTTTCATTTTTCCCCCTATGCTTTTACTGCATTTTTTCTTTTATTCTTTATCTCACTCCCCATGTCAATGACTACGAATAAATTTTTACCTCTCCACTCGTAGTTATACACTGAATTGCTTGTCGCTATCAACACAGAATCAAATTCTTGTAATTTATAAAATATACCCTAACTCCTTGAGCTTTTCGATGACTTTAGCAGCACTTTCTTCAAGTTCCTCCTTGTCTGTCTCAAGAAGAATGTCTGGATCTAAGGGTTCTTCATAAGGGTCTGAGATACCTGTGAATTCTTTTATCTCACCTTTTATGGCTTTCTCAAACATTCCTTTTACATCCCTCTTAATACAGACATCCAGGGAACATTTGACATATACCTCAATAAAACTTCCGATTTCCTCGCACGCATAAGCTCTGACTTTCCTGTAAGGAGAGATAAACGAAGTAAGCACTATCACACCATTTCTGGTTAAAAGCTTGGCGACAAAAGTTATCCTGCGAATGTTTTCATCCCTATCCTTTTTTGAAAAGCCAAGGTCCTTTGTCAGGCTTTTGCGAACAATATCCCCATCCAATCTCTCTATCCTCAACCCTCGTTTTCCTAAAATCTCCGCCACCCTGTCAGCAACAGCAGATTTCCCGGAACAAGGCAGTCCCGTAAACCATAATGTAACTCCTTTCTGATTTTCACTATTCATTACATCTCCTGAATTATCCAAGTAAACCTGAATTTACTCAACAAACGGGTTATCATAACTCATAATAACTTTAGCAACTTCGGGCCTCATTAATTCGGGAGGAGGCTCCTTGCCCTGAAGTAACATCTCCCTAATTTTAGTCCCACTAAAATTGATATGTTCTGAAGGAGGATGCGGACAAATTTTCTCATTGACCACTGAATTACACTTCTTGCAGAAATAGAAAGACCTGAAAAACAAAGGTATAATTCCTAAATCAGGAAATTCTTCAAAAATATCCTGAGCCGCAAATGGCGGGTAGAAATTGCCAACACCTGCATGGTCGCGGCCAATAATTATATGAGTGCAGCCAAAATTTTTTCTAATTATAGAATGAAAAATGGCTTCCCTCGGGCCAGCATACCTCATCTCCATCTGCAAAATAGCAATCACCGCTCTTTCCTTGAGATAATAATTCTTAAGAAGTTCCTCATAAGAGGCCAGGATGACTTCATCCTTGAAATCTCCCTTTTTCTTACGTCCGATAACTGGATTCACAAACAGCCCGTCTGTAAAAGTAAGCGCTGCTTTCTGGACATACTCATGCCCTATATGAGGAGTATTCCTTGTTTGAAAACCAACAATAGTTCTCCATCTTTTCTCCTTGAAAAGGATCCTCGTCTCAATAGGTTTAAGCTTGAAGTTATAGAAAGGTGTTGGAGATTCCTGAATCAAATCAATTTTCCCTGCAAGAAGTATTTCTTTCATCCCCTTCACCTTGGCAACCCCAGGATGAAGATCATCAGTAGTCAGGAAAACTTTTTCTGCCAGTTCCTCCTTGCTGAACCCGTACTTTTCTTCAAGATAGAACAAAGCAACCGGCTGATTGCTCTGGTTAATAAGAGCAATTTCTTGCCCTTCTTTTAACTTGTCAGCCTTTTCTTTTTCTACATCAAGAACAATTGGAATCGGCCACGGCAAATCATCTGCAAGCCTCATCTGGTTTAAAACATTCTTGTAGTCTTTCCTTCCTAAAAATCCCTCCAGCGGGCTGAAAACCCCATATGCAATATTTTCTAAATCACTGATTTGATCTGGATCGAGCTTTACGAAAGCTAACTTTCTGGCTTTCTCAAGAGCATCATCTTTCTCTTTTCCTTTCAGAACCCTTTCAATAATTTCACCACCATGAGGTGCAATCATATTTTTCTCCTTTACTAGAGTCACAAAGCATTACCTACCATTCCTAAAATTGAACAGAAGTTCGTCCAAATGGCAGTGGTTATCTATCAGGACTGACAAACTTGGATTATTTTCCTGGCTGCCAAGCCGATTAATCTATATATCCCAACGCTTTCAGTCTTTCTTTTACTTTTTCTTCATCATCCTTGCTGAAAACTTCTTGATTTGTCTGTTCCTTTGAAAGATTTCCCCTTAATACTTTGGTAATATACTCCGCGACTGATGGAAATTCTGAACCTTTTATTTTTTCTTCTATCTTTTTATACAATGAAGTCGGGATAGACACATTTGTAAATTCTTTTTCCATTTTTTCTCTCCGTAATATATTTTTTGCCGCTTTTTCTCTGATTATCTATTTCGATACAGACTTTGGTCCACACTCTTTATCATTTTCTCCATGTCAAATGCCTGTGAACCCAAAAAGTCATAGATTTTTTTAATATTATCCTCCGGATCAGATAGTATATCATTATAGTTTACCATTAAAACTTCAATATCTTCTCTTCCCCTTATTGTATCTTTAATCATCTCGTTCAACTTCAAAAAGCTTTCTCTGGTTTCTTCCCTTTTTTCATCGTGAATCCGTGCCATTTTTTCCATTGAATTCAGTATCTGCTCGATATTCCTCTCCGAATAGATAACCTTATATTTCCCCGCCGGTAGGAACTTTAGACCATAAGCAGTAATCTTTATAAATTTTCCTCTATATCTGTCAAAAGGAAATGTTCCTTCCATTAGTTTATTTATGATTTTCCCGCCTTCGAGTTCAAAATAGCCTTTCGGATTATTATAATCTGACGGCCGCAAATCACTTTTAAAGGAAGTGGGAACTCCTCCAGCTTCCAGTATCTGCATCAGCATAGATGTACCGGAACGTTCCAATCCTGAGACAATATAATTCACGTCTTTATCCAAAATCATCATTCTCCTTAAGTTGGGCTATCCATGGTTGTTAATATAAGGTTATTTATATTAGATTATAAGGCTGTTTTTTTCAAGTTTTTTATCCTTTCAGGCGGACGTGGGTTATTCACAAGCTGGTCTTACCCTGGAATTGCCCAGACTTGACAAGACCACTCTTTTAATGTTTATTATTAGTGAAAATGAAAGACGGATCCTACCTAATCTTCTAACATGGAGAAAATCGAACACCCATATGCCAGAAAAAGAGATTTCTCTGGTGTGCTGGACAAGAATTTAAAAAACATGGGAAAAAGATTAGGGATATCCCTCTCTGTCCGCGGGGACAACCTTCTTTTGGATGGGCCTGGGGAAAAAGTAGAATTTGCAAAATATTACTTTGATAAAATCAGGGAATTGGGAGAAAAAGGATATTCTCTTAAGAAGGAAGACCTTGATATTGCCCTCGATATTTTAGAGCAGGGGCAGACAGACCGACTCGAAGAATTTTTTCCATCGGAAGCTCTCAATTTTTCCAGAAAATCTGTCATCCCAAAAAGCCTGAACCAACAGGAATACATCAAGGCTATAAAGAATTACGATTTAGTCTTTGGAATAGGCCCTGCCGGCACAGGCAAAACCTATCTTGCAATGGCAATGGCTCTCTCGTTCCTTCAGAATAAATCTGTCAATCGCATCATTCTCACACGACCTGCAATCGAAGCAGGAGAAAAATTAGGCTTTCTACCTGGTAATATTCTCCAGAAAATAAACCCTTACCTTCGTCCACTCTATGATGCCCTGTTTGACCTGATCCAATCAGAACAAGCCCAACATCTCATTGAAAGAGGGATTATAGAGATCGCTCCATTAGCCTTTATGAGGGGCAGAACTTTAAACAGTGCTTTCATTATACTCGACGAAGCCCAAAATACGACAAAAGAACAAATGAAGATGATTTTAACCCGATCTGGGTTTGACTCCAAACTGATAGTCACAGCAGATATTACACAAATCGATTTACCGCAGCCCGATAGATCCGGAGTGGTACACGCCTTAAATATTCTTTCTCATATAAAGGAAATCGCCTTTGTTCAGTTCAACGAAAAAGATGTTGTAAGGCACCCTCTTGTTCAAAAAATTATAAAAGCTTATCAAAAATCAGAAGCTGGATCCAAAAAAAGAAAATGAACCCATTACATTTTAAAACGCTCAAATTCTTTAAAAACAGGAAGATGCCTATAAAAAAATCCCAAAACAATCTTTCTTCACTTAAAAAAGTAAAAAAAGTCGGATTCTTCGAAAGACTCGTGAAAAATCCATTTCTCTTCCTTTTCATCTTTGTTATTGTCATTTCATACTTTATGTCTTATCTCCCGTCAAAATCTCTCCCTATTCCCACAGAGGGAGAAATCGCATCATCGGATATCATCGCACCTGAAGACCTCACCATTAAAGATACAGAAACAACTGAAAAAAGGAAAACAGAAGCAGCCGAAGCAGTGCTCCCTGTTTATATGCTGGAGCAGAATGTTTTTTTAAATACCGAAGAAAAGATCAGGGAGTTTTTCAGTTCAGGACGTGACCTCATCAAGAAACCTGCAACATCAAAGAGAATAGAAGACTTCAGAAAAATAACCCTTGAAAAGTACGACAGGGAAATTTCGACAAGAGATGTCAGATCTCTCATTAAATCTAAATTTTCTTCTGACCTGGAAGAAAACTTGATCAATCTAATCGGCAAAATTTCAGGTCAGGGCATAATCCTGTCCAAAAACCTCTTTATCCACAAAGAACAAGAGAAAGGCCTGATCCTCATTAAAAGCCCAGAACCCGAAAAGAGCATAAAAGTTTCAGGTCTGTTGGATATTTCAGAAAGCAAAGAAAAATTATCTGAAGAAATAAACAGATTAGACCTTGCACAAAATGGTAAATCACTGTTAATCAATCTTTCTTATTTCTTTATCTCTCATAATATAAATTACAATAAAGTTAAAACCGAAGATAGAAAAGAAGAGGCTCGTGCAAGCATAGGAACGGTCTTTTACACAATAAAAAAAGGGAAAGTCATTATCCGTAAAGGAGACGAAGTCAATCAGGAATCCCTCAAACAAATTAAAATAATAAATCAAAACCTCAGTTTAAAACCAAGCTGGTTTACCAATTTCATGGGAACATTTCTTTTATTCTGTTTACTTTTTACGTCCCTCTGGTTCTATCTAAAATCATTTGTGAAGTTTAATTTTGCTCTTAAGAATTTTATCATGATTGGGATCACTCTTGTTCTTAGCATGTTATTCTATAAAGCCTCAATTTTTTTAGCCGACACATTAAGCCAGAGCAGCAATATTTCCCTGTTAAAGCACATTGAAACTTACAAATATGGCTTTCCTTCTCAATTCGGCACTCTTCTTTTTGCATTTCTGGCAGGAACTCAAACCGCATTGGTCTTTGCTGTTATCAACAGTTTCCTTATAGGGTATCTCTTTAAGGCAAATTTTTATCTTATGATCTTCAGCTTATTAGGAGCTCTGGCCGCTATATATGGAATAAAATATTATGGAAAGCAAAAGAGAACAACAACATTTCAAGCTGCTTTTTTTCTGGTCGCCCCGATCAATATATTTATCATAATTAGTTTCCATTTTATCATAGAAAAAATAGGTCCGATTGATATTCTTGCCAGCGAGATTCTGATGGGAGTCCTGGGGGGAATACTCAGTGCTGCTCTGGCATTTCTTTTCTTACCTGTTTATGAAAATTTTTTTAGTTTAGTTACTCAGCCTAAACTCATTGAACTTACAAACTCGGACCTTCCAATTTTCAGGCAGATGGCGCTGGAAGCCCCCGGCTCTTACCATCATTCTCTCATCGTCTCATCTCTAGCAGAAAAAGCTGCAGAAGAAATCAAGTTAGACCCTATGCTGGTCAAGACTGGTGCTCTTTATCATGACATAGGCAAAATCAAAAGACCAGAATACTTCATCGAAAACAGAACTAGAAATCTTGATATGCACAGAGACCTCAAGCCCAGCATGAGCAGCCTGGTGATAATCAACCATGTCAAGGAAGGCATGGAAATGGCAAAAAAATTAAAGCTCCCTAAAAAGATAAGAGACATAATCGAACAGCACCATGGAAACTCTCTGGTAAAATATTTCTTCGAAAAAGCAAAAGAAAAGTACGACCCTGAAACGCAAAAAATAGGAGAAGAAAGCTACAGATATGCAGGGCCTAAGCCAAAAAGCAAAGAAGCCGCCCTGGTTATGCTCGCAGATTCAATTGAGGCAGCTTCACGGAGTTTGAAATCCCCCACTAACATAAACTTGAAGCGAGTGATAACTGAAATATTTAATAATTATCTCCATGACGGGCAGTTGGACGACTGTAATTTTTCTTTCAAAGAATTGAAAATCTGTGCTTCATCATTTCTTGAAACTCTTTATACAATCTACCACTCGAGAGTCGACTACCCAGGATTTGATTTTGAAATCAAAAAAAAGAAAAAACCAGCATCAAATGATAGAAATACTAAACCAACAACATAAATACCCGATAAACACAGCCAGATTTAAGAAACTGATGCAAAGATTAATCAAGCACTTTAAACTTAAAAACCCGGAGGTTACACTGGCATTTGTAAACGACAAGACAATTAAAGATTTGAATAATAGATTCTTGAAAAAAAACTCTCCTACAGATGTTTTGAGCTTTCCTATTAATGAAAAGGGAGCCGACGGAAAATTTTACCTCGGAGATATCATTATTTCAGTTCCCCAAGCCTACAAGCAGTGTTCCCCAAAAAAAGAAGGTCTGGAAAGAGAACTCGAACTCTTGAGCATTCACGGATTCCTGCATCTTCTGGGATTTGAACACTTCAAAGATATAGAAGAAGAAGAGGAAAAAATACAGAATCTATTTTTTGTAGGTGAATATGAAAATTAATATCATGACTTGGATCGGCTTTGGGCTGAGTTTTGCAGCAGCCTTTCTTTTTTCACTGCTTTATATGTCATTATGTTCCTTTTCAAAAATCTCTATCAGCCGCCTCCTCGAAAATAAAGGAAAAGAATACCGCCTTAAAATTATTGAAATCTATGACGAACTAAAAGTCTTTATAGAAATCATGAGGGTTATTTTTCTAATTGCTTTTCTGGTATATCTCTATATTATTTTTCCGCGGCCAAAGATATGGCCTCTCTGGCTATTTCTGATTTCACTAGCAGTCTATTTGATTTTTTTCGACCTCTTCCCCCGGTTGATCAATTCATTCAGTAATAAGAAAATACTTACCATCTTCCTTTCATCTTTTAAAACATCATATATTTTTTCTCTGTTCCTGCCGCTTCTGAAAAAGACGAAATCCCTAAAAAAGGAACAAGATGTTCAACATGAAGCTTCGGAAGAAGAAATCCAGGCATTGATAGAAGAAGCTAAAGAAGAAGGGATTATTGAAAAAGAAGAAGAAACTCTACTTAAGAGTATTGTTGAATTCGGTGATACTCTTGTCAGAGAAATCATGACTCCAAGGGTTGACATAATATGCATCAGAAAGGATACAAGTATTAAGAAGCTCAGAACACTGGTTATCAAAGAAAAACATTCCCGCATCCCTGTTTACAAGGAGAGAATCGACAACATAGAAGGAATCGTAATCGCCAAAGACCTTCTTGAATACTCTGACGACAGGCACAATAGTGATGCCATCGAACCCCTCATCCGTCCGGTTTATTTTATCCCCGAATCAATGAAAGTCGCAGAACTTCTTAAGGAATTCCAGAAAAGAAAACAGAAATTGGCCATAGTTGTAGATGAGCATGGAGGCGTATCCGGATTGATAACAATGGAAGACCTTATGGAAGAGATTGTGGGGGAAATCCAGGATGAATATGATAAGGATAAAGTACAATTCATAGAACAAAAACCTTTTGACTATATTGTACTTGGAGATGCAGAAGTAGAAGAACTCGAGGACATTTTCGATTTAGACCTCAGCCAAGACGACTATATCACGGTCGGGGGACTTATTACACATTATCTGGGAAGACTGCCGAAACAAGGAGAACATATTAAGATTAAAGGTTTATCCCTAGAAATTCTCGACGTTGACCAGAAGAAAGTCAAGAAGCTTCGAATCAAGAAGATATTGCAGAGTGATCAAGAGGAATAAAGATCTAACGAATGAAAGTCGGTTATGTGGCATTAATTGGACGTCCGAACGTAGGTAAATCTACACTTATTAATAAGATGCTGGGCCAAAAAGTGGCCATAATTTCTTCCAAACCGCAGACTACACGGACGACTATCCTCGGAATTAAAACCACCGGACAAGGACAGATTATTTTTGTTGACAATCCTGGTATCCATAAACCTCTTCACAAACTGAATAAAAGAATGATGAAGCTTGTCTATTCTTCACTGGAAACATCTAACCTTGTCTGTCTTATCATCGATTCCAAACTGAGTTTCGGACATGGAGATCAATTCGTAATCGATATCCTTAAAAACATCTCAACTCCCATTATCTTACTCATAAATAAAGTTGACATTATTAAAAAAGAAAAAATACTTTCCATGATCGAAAGATATAAAGATCTTATCGGATTTAAGGAAATCATTCCTATTTCCGCACTGAAGGGCACAAATCTGGATATCCTTGAGGAAAAAATTTATTTTTATTTACCTGAAGGCAAAAAGATATTTGAAGATGATAAAGTATCGGATCAATCACAACAATTTTTACTCTCAGAAATAATTAGAGAAAAAATACTCAAGTATGTCAGAGAAGAACTTCCTTTTGTAACGGCTGTTCATATCGATAAAATTGAAAAGCGAACGAGGGCTTCAGATTCTGCAGACAGAGCAATGAAAAACTATATCAAAGCCTCTATATTCGTTGAAAAAGACAATCACAGGAGAATTATCCTAGGAAAACGGGGAATGCTTATTAAGACAATAGGTACCCAAGCACGTCAAGAAATTGAGCAAATCTTAGGAGAAAAAATCTTCTTGGAACTTCAAATTAAAGTCAAAAAAAGATGGCGCGACAGCGCAAATGTCCTTGACCTGATCGAAAGACAATAAAGGATTAGTGTCCCCAGAATTCAGAATTTGAGTATTGACATTGGCTCACTTTGATGCGAAAATTTGAATCCCTTTTTCACGGTGAGCGTAGCTCAACAGGTTAGAGCACCGGACTGTGGATCCGGAGGTTGGGGGTTCGAAACCCCTCGCTCACCCCACCTTATTGTCTGTATTTTCAGTAAGTTAGCTTTTTTTTATTTTTAGCCTGGGTCATTAAAACTGAGGTTTTTTTCTTTAGAATCTTATATTTAGGATTAAACTAAACGGTTCAATCTTCAATTAATTAAGCCAACTCTAACACCTTATCTACTAATTTTTCTATTCCTATAGCAATCTTAGAGATGGTAGGTCCTAACATATACGCAGGAGTGGAAACTACATTATTTTTTCCATCAAAAGCAATATCATCTACCGTTTTTACCACATGTTTTCCGCCCATCCTCTTAATGGCAGCTGCTGTATCCTTATCACTGCCTATAGTTACCTCTGCACCCAAGACCTTAGCGGCTATAACAGGAGCAATACAAATAAATCCCATTGGTTTACCTGCTTCATACATTTCTTTAATCAATCTTTCTACCTCTAGATTTACAGTGCAATCCGCGCCTTTTACTGCAAAATTGCACAGATTTTTTGCCACACCATATCCACCAGGAAAGATTAAAGCATCCAAATCTGAAGCTCTAATATCTTTTATATCTTCAATGTCTCCCCTAGCTATTCTCGCTGCTTCTACTAAAACATTTCTCGTCTCATCCACTGCCTCGTCTTTTAAGTGATTAACAACATCCAGCTGATTTACATCTGGAGCCATACAAACAATCTCTGCCCCGGCCTTATCCAAAAAATACAATGTAAGCACAGCCTCCTGAATCTCGCTGCCATCCTTAACACCCGAACCTGCCAAATCAATGCCTACTCTTGACCTCTTCATTTTCTTCACCTCCTTTCTATTATTGAATTTCTCTCTATAACTTGCCATCACAATGCTTGCTAAAACGAGCATTGCTGAAACAACAATTATCTTATATTCTTTTTACACTTATTTATTCTATCTCTCTCAATGAGAAATTTTATTTACTTTATCCGCCTTTCTAATGGGGTAATATAACTGGCCCCTTTCGCCAGAAAGATGCGCAGGCATATAGCCAGTATACATAATTAGTTCTATTTTCCTATCTCGACTGCCAAGGTCGAGGGAATTAATAACCACACCAAGATTATCAAACGTGATAATCAAATTCCCACTATTTTACGGAAATGGAACCCATAGATAGAAAATGATATTGCCATTGCGATAAGTTGAGGGCGTTTCGCTAATGTCCAGGCAATAAATTTCCAGTATTGCAGTCTTTCTTTTCCTTTTATCCCTAAATACAAGATAGATTTGAACAATGCTTCAATGTAACAGAAATCGAAATTTATTCTTTTCTTTAAAGAGTAAGGCCTGTATACCTTTAAGAATGTTTTAACTCGTTCATAATATCGTTTTGGTGAGTAAATCGTATTGAGAATTTTCTTATAGCCATTTATAAGTATTTTGCGGTTCATCTTTGGAATGAAGTTGAGTGAGAAATCCATGTTGTCTCCAGAGATGTCATTCATTAACCTGTTTTCTTTTTTAAGGCGGCTGTAGAGCCTTGTTCCTCGAGGTGCGTTCAATAACCCAACCATAGCGGTAATAATTCCGCTTTCCTGAATGAACTTAATCTGCCTTTCAAAAATTGAAATAGGGTCGTTGTCAAAGCCTACGATAAAGCCACCCTGAACTTCAAAGCCGTGTTCCTGAATATTTTTGACGCAAGCTATCAAGTTGCGATTCTTGTTAATGTTTTTATTGCATTCTGTCAAACTTTCTTCATTTGGGGTTTCGATTCCAACAAAAACCCTGTTAAACCCAGCCTTGGCCATCAATTGCATGAGTTCTTCATCATCAGAGAGATTTATAGATGCTTCCGTCAGAAAAGAAAACGGGTATTTTTTCCGCATCATCCAATCGATTAGAGCAGGAAGAATTTCCTTTTTAAGTTTCTTTTTGTTACCAATGAAATTATCGTCAACAATAAATACCCCCCCTCTCCAGCCTTGGTTATACAAAGTTTCCACCTCCTCTAAAATTTGGCCTTTCTCTTTAGTTCGCGGTTTGTGTCCGTTCAAGACAATGATATCACAGAATTCGCAGTTAAAAGGACATCCTCTGGAATACTGAACATTCATTGAATTATATTTTTTCATATCGATAAGTTCCCATTGGGGGCAAGGAGTCTTTCGTATGTCTGGCCATTGTTTTGAGGAATAAAGGTGATTGGGGCATCCATTTTTTAAATCATCAATAAAAGAGGGAAGAGTATTCTCAGCTTCATTTAGAACAAGATGGTCTATATCATCAAATTCTTCATATCTTGTGGTAAAAAGAGGGCCACCAGCAACAATTTTAATTTCCAATTCTTTGCATCTTCTGATGACTTCTTTTGCCGATTTTTCTTGAATATCCATAGAGCTGATGAAAACGTAATCAGACCAGTTTAAGTCCTTATCACTCAATGATGAGACATTCATATCAACAAGCTTTTTCTTCCATTCTTTGGGAAGCATTGCAGCGACAGTCAATAATCCCAAAGGAGGAAAAGCCGCCTTTTTTGAAATGAAATTCAAGGCGTGTTTAAAGCTCCAAAAGGTGTCTGGATATTTAGGATAGACTAAAAGTATTTTCATGTTTAAATTCCTGAATCATACTTTCGTGGAAATCCTGAGATGATACCTCTCGGTAAGTATTGATTCTTTATATTAAATTTACAACATTGCTGATTTCTTATTAAATACAAAAAAATTATACCTTATTATTTTTTATTTGTATAGAACTGAACATAATCCAATGTTTCAAGCAAAACAAACGTCGGCTGTTGTAAGCAAAAAGGGGGTTAATGATGGGAACAAAAAAGGTGAGGGCTTTCTCCAGCCGGCTAAAGAAAACTATAATTATTATAGCACATAATGCAAGTCTTTAAGGAGGAAACTTTTACTAAGCAACCATGAGATAATTTGTCTTCCAAACCAATTTTTGAGCCAGTAACTATGAATTGTTCTTCACTGCTTTCAATTCTAGAACTCAAATTTCCGTAATAGCCTTCTTTATAAGGAGGACAAAGATTGTAATACTGAAATTCTCTACGCCAATATTTTAATTCTTCTAGTCTTGGCTATTTTGGAATTTTTTACTGATTACTTCAGTTCTAAATTTCATCCCTTTATAGGTCATAATTCATTTCAGATCTTGCATTGTTATTATTTTTCCTACACCAACGTTTATAAAATTCTTGCCATATTCTTCATTAAACAATAGTCTTGCTTTATCCCCTGAGCAATGGCAGGCACCAACATAACTTATCCCCAATTCTTTGAAACTTGAAATAATTTTTTCTATTGTGTTTTTGCTTTCCCCTGTTAGATGAAATCCCCCCATTGCTAAAAGTAGATTATCCTCAACTACTTCTTTTGCTTTCTTTACTATTTTTACAATACCAGGATGCGCACAACCCGTTATTACTATCAATCCTTTATCTGTTTGAATAATTAAAGACTGTTCCTTTATCAATGTTCCTAGCTCACCGGTGGAATAAACATTTTTACAAATTTTCAAAGCCTTTCCAGCCTCAATGACTTTCGCTCCGTATTTCTTAATTCTATCTTTAAATCTCTTTGGAAATGATTTAGGTAGATAAACAACCACTCTGGGATTTTTCTGGAGGAAACTATCCAATCCTCCAACATGGTCTCCGTGGATATGAGAAAGCACTACAAGATCTATTCCTTGGGGATCAATCCCTAATTTCTTCATGTTTGATAAGAGTACTGAACCATTTCCGCCTGTATCAAAAAGAATAGTCTTCTCTGTTCCTTTCACAAGACAGGAAAAACCCCAGGCAGTTTCTAATCCTTCCATGTATGGATTATTATCGTAAGTAACAATAATACTTAAATTTTTGACAGTATTTCCATTTATTTTTCCTAAATCTTTACGAATGAATTCTTCTCCTTTGCTCTTTTCATAACTCAGGAAGGTAATTATTGCTAATATTGCAGCGATTGCTATTCCTTTTAATATAATTGAATTTAATAATTTCATCATTTTGACCTCTCATTTTATTTGTTCATTTGGTTCGTTTTTTATATTGACTAATTTTTGTCAGACATTACTCCTCAACCTAGTCAAAAAATTCTGTTTTGTCAAGAGCGTCTAGGCTCTGTGTCATTTAAGAATCAAAAGTGCACACTTGCTTATTTAATTTTAATAAAGCATCTATTTTTATAGATATAATCTAAATCCATATAAGGAGGTTTCAGATTATGTCACAGTTACACAAGAGATTTACAGATAATCAAGTCAAAGGACTTTTTAAAAGATACTTAAACAAGCAAGTTGAAAGAAAGTACATTCAGGAGATTCTAGAAGTAAAGAAAAGCTCTGTTGCAACAACGTGATAATGTCCGTTTTATGAAAAATAAGTTAAGGTTCTTATTTACTAAAAAAAGTAAGGAGAACCTTAATGGAAGAGAACATTATTGCATTGAGCAGAAGAGTGATTGAAATGTTAATGATTATTCAAATGGTCACGGTACGATGCCCAATTTTCGGCCGGTCCCTAATAAGCGACAAAATGCGGTAAAATGACCGTTAGAATTTTGTCAGTAGAGATAATCGCTGTACTTGGAAAGCCATGATGAATTGTCTTAGGAATGTTCTAAGTTCTTGAACGCACTCACCCTTTCCTGTTATCCTCCAAAGGTCGGGCCTAAAACACTCCCTAGAGCAACAGTTATTACAATATATAAGGCCCAGAGTGAGAGCACAAATGCAGCTGATTTTTTTACCGTTAAACGGCTCACAACTGCCAATCCGATAATCCACAAAATTAACTGCCACGCTACAAACAAGTCAAACTTAGAAAGAAATCGATACAAAATCGATGAGTCTTGTCCTATTCCGGGCATTGGAAGAAAAAGACTCAGGTTAGTCGATACACCCAGGGTCGTTCCCTTCGATAGGATGAGAAACGAATGTATTATCCCTCCCAATGTCGTTACCATGGAAGTCCATGCTACAACGGAAAAAATATTCTTGAACTTTGTTTCTCCTCCCATAATTGTATTGCAGCCCAAAAGAAGTACTCCTGACAGAATCGACCAAACAATAAGAAATCCAACAGGAGTAAGCACGACGCTTACGTATTTCATACTTCCCTGCATCATGGATTGCGCCCTTTCCATCTGCTCAGCAGGGATACCCCGTGCTTCCATGTCGGCAATCCTCTCCTTCACTATAATATCCATCACCGTCATACTCATCACGATCGTAAGGATAGCTGCAACGATAAACGGAAACAGCCACGTCGGTTTCCGAGCAATGCTATCGAAAGTTTCACGAGGGGACATAAAAATCCCAACAAGCCTTCCAAAAGGACCTATTTCTTCCACTGACTTTTCCTCTTCAGTCAAAATACCCTCCTTACCCCTCTTTACTCTTTTTCAAGTTTTAGAGGTTTAAATACTTTGAAAAGCGAGAAATCTGTCTCTTTGAGTAACTTTTTAAAGTTTTCAACATCAGTCTGGTATAAATTATTAAACTTTTCCAAGAAATCTTCAACCTTAGGTTGGACTTTCTTAAGTTTAACCTTAGCTGCCTGGCTAATCGGTTCAATTCCACCTGACATCCCGTAAACGGCCTGTCTTACCTGGCTGTTTAAGCCGCTGGAACGGTCGGCAATCCCCTGCTTTGGCGCCACAGGATTCAAAACACCTGCAATGTTCTCAAGTTTTTTATCAAGATCACGTGCAGCTTTTAGAACTTCTTTTGTCTTGCTTGTACGGTTTCCTCTGGCATATTCCTGGACGGTTTTTACTGCCTTCCTAGTTTCTTCGATCTGACGCTGGGCAGAGTTTACTGTCTCCATTAATTTTTGAGCCTTCTTGCTCATCTGATAATTGGCTTTAAGAACTTCCATGTCCACTCTTATTCTGGGGTCAGTCTTAACAGTAAACGGCCGTATCGCTTCCTGACCATCATATTTAATCTTTACCTTATATTCTCCCGGAAGTACGGTTAAACCGCGTCTCCTAAAACGTCCTGCCTGCTGAGAAGCAACATCCTGCTGCATTTGCTCTCTAAAATTCCAGTATACCCGGTTTATACCCTTGTTTTCAGTACCTCTCAACTGGCTCACTGTATGGCCGTCGCTATCCAGGATTGTAATGGAAACTCTTGACGAAGGTGAATTCATCCCTGCACCTCCGCCGATCCGCGGCATTCCACTACGCTGTCTCATCTGCTCAATCATTTCCTGGGACATACCGCTCCTGGCTTCACTCTCTGAATCCTTTGCTTTAGGCTTGCTGGGAATAAGATAATAAGTGATGCAAGCACCCAATCTTTTATTTTCACCCACAAACACAGTATCTCCAGGACTCTGGTAGGAACTAAAACGCCCCTGTTGAAACTGGCATGCATCCGGAACCTTGAAAAGGTGGAGTTTTTCCTGGACAAAAGCTTCGGAAATTTCCCTCAATGGAGATATATCATCGATGACATAGAGAGAACGGCCATGTGTAGCAATAATCAAATCATTCTCCCTTGGATGAACTGCCAGGTCACGTACTGGAACAATCGGCAGTCCGTGAGTCCACTTCATCCAATTTTTTCCGCCGTTGAAACTGATAAAAAGCCCAAATTCTGTTCCAAGAAACAGCAGGTTTTTATTTACCGTATCCTCTTCAATAACATGTACAAAACCATCAATCTCAGGAGTAACCAGGCTCTTCCATGTTTTACCATAATCATGTGTGACAAACACATAAGACGTCCAGTTCGACCGGCGGTGGTCATCAAAAACAACATAGGCCACAGCAACATCAAATTTGGACGCTTCCACATGAGGGATCCATGCTGCAGCAGGAACAGGTGCTTTTTTACCGCTTGTAAGGGACCTGGAAACTAATTCCCAATTCTCTCCTGCATCCTGAGTCAACTGAACATTCCCATCGTCAGTACCTACCCAGATCACTCCTTCCTTCACTGGGCTCGGAGCGATGCACATAATCGTTGTGTGATTTTCAGCATTAGTCACATCCAGAGTCAAGCCTCCGCTTTCTGCCTGTTTCTGTTTCTCAGGGTCATTTGTCGTTAGATCCGGACTCATAATCTCCCAAGTTTTTCCTTTGTCTGTACTTCGGTGGACAAACTGGCTTCCTAGATAAATTGTGGCAGGTTTAAAAGGATCCACAGCAAAACCAGCATTCCAGTTATAGCGGTCTTTAACATCGGACTCAGTCGGAATAATATTCCGGCTTGTTCCTAAAGAAATGTCAAAATAATAGAGATTTCCTCCCTGGGACATGCCATAACCGGCATTAGGATTTTCAGGATCGGGTTCTGTATCGAAACCATCACCCCCCCCAACTGTCTTCCAGAAATAGCTGTAAATTGCTCTTTCCTTCAGAACATAGGCTGGTCCCCGCCACGATCCGTTATCCTGTAATCCACCATATACATTATAAGGTATCTCCTTGTCGAAACTTACATGATAAAACTGGCCCAGAGCAAGGTTTTCCACAAAACGCCAGTTTTTGCCCCTGTTATAGCTGATTACAACACCGCCGTCATTTCCAACAACCATCATCTCTCCATCAGGGTGTATCCACATCGCATGGTAATCAGAATGAGACTGTCCCCAAGAAGTCAAGGATTTGAAATTCTTTCCGCCATCCTCACTTACTACCATCCGGGAGTGAAGCATATATACAATATTTTCATTCACAGGGTTGACCCAAATCCGGCAGTAATAAAAAGGCCGGTTGTTTACACTGGGTTGGTTATTAACCACCTGCCACTTGAATCCACCATCATCCGAACGTAGAAGCACGCCCTTTTTAGCTTCAACGAGAGCATATACGATCTCCGGCTTATTCGTGGAAAAGGCAACTCCCATACGTCCCAGATCTCCTTTAGGGAGACCGTTTTCCGGAGCTAATTTCTTCCACTCTTTCCCGCTATTTACAGTGATATAAAGACCGCTTCCAGGACCACCTGACCTGAAAAACCACGGCCACCGCCTGTGTTCCCACATGCAAGCGATAATTTTGTTCGGGTTGCCTGGCTGCATGGCCATATCAGCAACACCTGTCTTTTCATCCACATATAAGACCTTTCTCCAGGTTTTTCCGCCGTCAACCGTCTTGAAAACACCACGTTCCGGATTTTCTCCCCATGTAGTTCCAAGGGCTCCCACATATGCAATATCAGGGTCATCTGGGTGCAAGAGGATTTTGGAAATCTTTTCGGTCTTTTCAAGGCCAAGAAACTTCCATGTTTTCCCTCCATCGACAGTGAGATACACTCCACGGCCCACACCAACGCTGTTGCGAGGTGCAGCTTCACCTGTCCCCACCCAGACGATGTTGGGATTGGACTGGTTTATGGCAATCGCTCCAATCGAAGATACAGGCTGGGCATCAAAAACCGGTATCCATGTAATTCCACCGTTTATCGACTTCCAGAGCCCTCCAGTAGCAGCCCCCACAAAAATAATATTGGGGTTGGATACTGCAACATCAATAGCCCCTATCCTCCCACTCATATTGGCCGGGCCGATACTTCTGGCTTTTAATCCTGCCAACAATTGAGGATCGATTTTGGCAAACGATAGCTGGTAAAAAACTAAAAAGAAAACTGCAAATAAAACACATGCTTTAAAACTAAACTTTTTCATGTTACCTCTTCACACAAACTCTCTATATTTTTGCAATCCAGATATATTCTATATATATTATTTCTATGATGTAAGTCCAGGTTTTCTTCTTTAAAAATTGCTGATAGAATTAATATAATATCAAAAAACATATGAATTTGAGGGGATGGAGGAAGCGACATTAAAAGATTTAGCCTTTCTGAGTCGATCTTTGAGGGAACCCGCGAAGTCGGGCCTGATGGATGTGTGAGCACTGTATAATCAAATGGGCGGTGTTAATGGTGGCTCGCGGACATTGTGGCGGTGCTTAAGATAATCATGCGGAGTTCCAGCAGAGCCGAGAAGATCAGGAGGAAATGGCGTTAAAAATCTTAGTGGAGCGCAGACATGCCCTCAAATTCATCAGATGTACATAATATAAGAAATCCCCCCTCTTTAATTTAAAAATCACCCCAAAAGGGGATTGCGCTTTTATAAAACTATGACTTAAAATATATAAGAATTAACCTCGATTCTTCAGGTTAAGGCCAAAGCCTAAGGAGATAATGATGTCTCTTAATAAAGAGCAGGAAAACCTTTACAGAAGAACCATGGAAGAGGCAAAAAAGCAGCTCGATGGAATCGATGCAGAAATGGAAAAAGAGATTCAAATAGCTAGAGAAAAACTAGCAAAACTCCAAGAATCAAAAAAATCATTTAAACAAATGTATGAAGCTGG
Organism: uncultured Eubacteriales bacterium; assembly: GCA_964648465.1. Lineage (GTDB taxonomy): Bacteria > Acidobacteriota > Aminicenantia > Aminicenantales > Aminicenantaceae > Aminicenans. Next base: position 38,402 of record CAZYMU010000007.1, read on the forward strand.
AGCTAAACTTTTAGGAATCGAAATTGGAACTGAAAAAGAAGATGAAGAAAAGCTAAACTCAAAGGAAAAAGCTAAAGAAACAAGAGAAGAAGAATTTTCAGTAAATCCTTGACATCCCATTATCAGTTTTCCTTGGATTATTCATAATAACTTCCGGATTTTACTATCTAAAATAACATTTTTTCCGTATAATCATACGTTATTTTACTTTTTCTAGAAATGATTTCACTAATAGAATCCTTGACGACCTTTCCGTATCTCGGAGAAACATTGGCCTTAACTTCGGCTTTTGTATGGGCAGCAGCAGTAATTCTTTTCAGGATTAGCGGTAGAAAAGTCAATCCTCTCGGCTTGAATTTTTTCAAATGTATAGTTTCAATTCTTTTTTTTGCCGGAATGATCTTGATAACAAACCAACCTGTCCTTTTAAAAACACCTTGGCAAAGCTATATACTGCTAGCATTGAGCGGTATAATAGGCATAGGGATTTCAGAAACACTCTTCTTTGCCAGCCTCAACCGCCTCGGTGCCGGCCTATCTGCAGTTGTAAGCTGCATTTACAGCCCTTTTGTAATTCTTCTTTCAGTCGCATTTATCCAAGAACATATGACTTTATTGCAGTTGTTCGGCGTTCTTCTAATTACTTCAGCAGTACTGACAATCTCCCAAAAAAAACACGAAAGCCATATACCCAGAAAAGACCTCATTTCAGGCATCTCCATGGGAACAGCCTCCATGCTCACACTTGCAGTAGGAATAGTAATAATGAAACCTATCCTGAATAAATCTCCCCTCCTATGGACAACCCTGGTCCGGCTTCTTGGAGGAGTTCTATTCCTAAGCATATTGATTTATCTCAATCCAAAACGCCGTGAGATACTGGCAGCAGCATTCTCACCAAAAAACTGGGGGCCAATGGTCCCTGGCTCATTCCTTGGAGGATGTATTGCACTCCTAGTCTGGATGGGAGGAATGAAATATACTCAAGCATCACAGGCATCTGCACTTAGCGAGCTAAACATAATATTTATCTTTATATTAGGTGCTGTTTTTCTTAAAGAACCCGTGACTAAAGGAAGAATAATCGCACTTTTTCTTGCAGTAATCGGTGCAATCTTAGTAACTTTATGAATAACCCAGGTCAAGTGAGCTTGAAAGTAACCCTAACCGTAAAAATAACTGGCCTCGGCATTCCATCTAAAATAAATGGCTCATAAATCCACTGCTTAACTGCATCTACTGCAGCTTTATCCAGTTTTGGAATCGACTTTAAGACCATGACTTTTGAAACGCGCCCCCATATATCTGTTCTCACACTGAGAATAACAACACCTGAAATTCTACTCTTTCTTGCTTCTAAAGGATAAATCGGGTTAATTTTTTTTATACACTTTGGTGGAATGATACTTCCTGTTGTTTTGACTGCTTGTTTCTCAAATTCTTCTATTTCCTTTTTCAATTCTTTGGATAATGGAGGAAACGGTGGTGGTGGAGGGAGAAGAACTTTTCTCTTGGCTGGCGGTGGTGGAGGTGGGACTGGGAGAACCTTATCTTCCGGGCCCGTAATATGGAAAGAGACAAAATATGGTTTTCCTTTTCTGTCTTCGAATCCGAAGACAGCCATATTGCCACCCAGCAGTGTAATTTCTGTTGTTAACACATTCTCAACATTCTTTTTTTCATCACCGACATGTTCATTTACAAGAATTAAGAATTGACCTTTATATTTCCATTCTTCAAGAAGGACACGAATTGAGTATTCATTACCATTCAAGCGAAAAAAATGGCTTACGGAATCAGAATTCTCATTCTTTGACGGAAAATGCAAATCAGCTTCTGTCAATAAAATTACATTCTGCAAATTAAAAACTCTCTTAATCTGTTTTATCTCGTTTTCCAGTTTAGAGTCAGATTGAATGCTTGCAGTTATGGTAGGCCGAATATATGAGGATGTGACGAACTGCGGTGGATCTAAAGGTTCATGTCTGCTCCCTTCAAAAACCCTGAGCTTTATATCCAGATTTATGGAAGCTCGAAGCATAAGAAAGGAAAGTCCGGCAATAAAAATTAAAAGCATAATAATTTTTTTCTTATTCATATCTCTTCTCCTTCAACAATTTTTTCTGCCCATATAAAAATCATATTAGAATGCTTGGGCTGATAGATAAAAGCCTGTGCTGGCTTGTCCCCAACCTTTATATAATCGATCTTGAAACAATTGGTCTCTTTTAAGGTTGTTTTCTTTTGAACCGATATGTTATGGAGCCAAAGACTCACCAAAACAACAACAAATAAACTTACTGCCCCGAAAGCCAATTTCCATTTACCCCATAAAAAGGAATGTCCTTTTCCCCTTACACCACTTAATCTATTCCTTATTGCAGGCCATAAATCTCCGACTTCATTTCCCTGAAGAAGCAGGGATCTGACTTCTTCTTCATCAGCAAGTCTTTTCAAACAAAGGTGGCATTTCTGAATATGGTGTTGGATCAAAAAATCCTGCCAAATTTTCAGGGGAAACATATAAAAGAAAAATTCAACTATTTTACACTTGAACATTTTCTTTCTCCGATAACGATCTGACTTTTTTGCGGGCCTTAAAAAGGTAAACTCTTACTGTACTCGAAGAGCATCTAAGGATAGAAGCAATTTCCTCGCTTGTATATCCTTCATGGGCCCAAAGTATGAGTGTGATTCTTTCTTTCGGGCTTAATTCTTTTAAAAACTTATGGCTTATAGGAAAGGCCAGCGATGGATCAGGCGTTTGTACTGCGGACAACTTCTCTGTTTCTATTTTCAACTTATTGAATGATTTGAATAAACGGCTCTTCTTCCTTATCTTGTCAATACATTTTCTATAAAGGATTGAATAGAACCAATTTTTGAAATTTGCATTAAAATCAAACCTATCCAGATTGCGGTAGACCTGAATAAAAGCTTCCTGGCAGACATCCTCGGCATCTTCCCTGTTCCTGAGCATGTTTAAAGCCACTGTCATCGCTTTACCCTTATACATATTCACGATTTTTTCATACTCCTCTACTTCTCCTTGAAGACAGCATTTCAAAAGCTGTTTTTCATCCATCTGATTAGCTTTACATAATTATATTACGCCCGAACTAATAAATCTGTTTACAGGCGTGACAATTGTAGATTGAAAACGGAAAATAGTGAATAGTAAATTGTTTTGACTTTCAGCTCATTATTTTTTATCGTAAGAATAATAAAAACAGGAGGCAAAAATGATAAAAAAAGCAAGAAATATTCTGCTGATTTTCCTATTGATTTTTCTGTTTGTTCCCGCTTTTGCCGAACAGACAGAGAAGGTCGTATCCAAAGAACCCGGGCCGCTTGAGGATATCAAAGACATCATGGCATGGAAAAATATCAGGTCCCCAGTCATATCCAATGACGGCCAGTGGTTTGCATACAGGTTGTCTCCTTCTGAAGGAGACGGTGAGGTTGTTATCCGCCAAACAAAAGGCGAAAAAGAATTTCGCTTCCCAGCAGGAGAAGCTCCCATGTATTCTTCTGGTGGAAACATATCTTTTTCAGAAGATTCCAGATGGGCTGCTTTCACAATTTTGACAGAGGCGAAGGAAGCAAAAAAACTGAAAAAGCAAAAGAAAAAACTGTACAACAAAGTTGGATTGGTAAATCTTGCTACAGGGAAAAAACAGGAGTTTGATAAAGTAAAATCATTCTCATTCTCAGGAGAAAACCCATCCTGGTTAGCACTTCATAAGTACCCAGCAGAAAGCCAAGCTAAAGAAAAGGACAAATGGAGTGGATCGGATATGATTCTTCATGAGATGGCCACTCAAAAAGAGCTCAATATCGGAAATGTCTCAGAATTCGAATTCGATAAAAAAGGAAAATGGCTAGCATGGATTGTGGATGCTCAGGGAAAAAGCGGTAACGGAGTCCAGCTCCGTAATATGAATTCAGGAGTAATACTCCCCCTCGATAGTGACAAAGCCAACTACAAAAAACTGACCTGGACAGAAAAAGGAGACGCACTAGCAGTATTGAAAGGAAAAGAGGATGAAAACTATGAGGATAATCTTTTCAGCTTAATAGGTTTCAATCAATTTACTTCCACCTGCCCTGCAAAAGTTGTTTATGACCCGGCAGATGATAAAGACTTTCCACAAGGATTCTCAATAAGCCCAAACAGAAATCCCGTATGGACCGAGGACTTGACAGGAATACTCTTTGGAATTCATGAAATCAAAAAGAAAGAAGATAAGAAAAAAGCCGAAGAAAAAAAAGAAGATAAAGAGAAAGAGGAAAAAGAAGCTCCTGACAAAAAACCCGCAGAAGACATTGATAAAGAAGATTTACCAGGCCTTGTCATCTGGCACTGGCTCGATAAGAGGCTCCAGTCCATGCAGCAGGTACAGGAAAAAAGAGATAAAGATTCCAGCTATCTTTCAATCTATAGAGTGAAAGAAAAAAAGTTTATCAGGTTGGCTGACGAACAGGTAAAACAAGTCGTCGCAGCCCCCAAACAGCACTGGGCCGTAGGATTCGATAATAAAGAATATGAATTGATTGGAAATCTTGACGGGCGGCACTATCAGGATATTTATGTTTTTGATCTCAAAAGCGGAACACGTAAACTAGCCCTCAAAAAATGCCGGTGGTATTACACACCATCTCCGGACGGAACCCATTTCCTTTATTATGATGACGGGAACTTCTACACTTATGAAATGGCCACAGGTAAAAAATACAACATAACAAAAGATGTACCTACTTCATTTATAGATGAAGAAAACGATCAAAATGTGGTTAATCCACCTATTTCCCCATACCGCTACGGATGGGTTAAAGACGGAGTGTCTCTGCTTTTGTATGACAACTGGGATGTATGGAATGTTCCTGTCCACGGAGGGAAAGGAACAAATTTAACTGTAAAGGGGAAAAAAGAAGGCATTCGTTATCGCCGACGCTTCCGGTTGGATCCCGAGGAGAAAGGAATAGACATTTCCGCACTTCTATATATCAGCACTTACGGAGAATGGACAAAAAAAGGCGGCATAGCTTGTATCAACAAAGGAAAACCTGGAGCCAAAATGCTCCTCTGGGATGATGCAGTATTTTCAATTTCCAAAGCGAAAAACGCGGATAAATATCTCTATACAAGACAGACCTACAAAGACTTTCCAGATTACTATATTAGCGACCACTCACTAAAGAAAGGCCAAAAACTCACAGAGGCCAACCCTCAGCAAAAAGACTTCCTATGGTCTGCCGGCTCCATGCTCATAGATTATAAGAGCGCTAAAGGAGATAAACTTCAAGCAGCCCTTTTCCTGCCGGCAAATTATGAGAAGGGGAAAAGCTCCCCTACAATCGTTTATATTTATGAAAAGCTTTCCCAGGGATTAAATCGCTATTATTTCCCCACAGCCGGCGGCTTCAACAAAAGCGTGTATACAAGCCGTGGATATGCTGTGCTTATGCCGGACATAGTCTATAAGATCAACGACCCTGGCATGTCAGCAGTCTGGTGCGTGCTTCCTGCCATCGAAGCTGCCGCAGCAACTGGAGTTGTGGACAAAAACAAGGTGGCAATTCACGGGCATTCCTGGGGTGGCTATCAGACTGCATTCCTCATCACACAGACAGATACCTTTAAAGCTGCAATTGCAGGAGCGCCTCTTACAAACATGCTCAGCATGTACAGCTCCATATACTGGAATTCAGGTTCAGCAAACCAACCCATCTTTGAAAGCAGTCAGGGACGGTTTAAAGGAGGTTACTGGGACAATATAGAAGCATACACCAGAAACTCTCCTGTTTATTATGCCACAAACATAAAAACTCCGCTGATCATCCTGCACAACGATAAGGACGGCGCTGTTGACTGGAACCAGGGAATCGAATATTTCAACACGATCAGGCGGCTGAGTAAGCCAGTGGTCATGCTGCAATACAAAGGCGAAAATCACGGCCTGCGCAAGCAGCCTAACCGCAAAGACTATACCATCCGAATGCGTGAATTTTTTGACCATTACCTCATGGGCAAACCAGCCCCCAAATGGCTGAAAGAAGGGATTTCTTATCTCAAGCAAGAAGAATCCATCAAGAAACTTACCAAGGAGAAAGTTAAAGGCATTATAAATAAAAAGAAGTAAGCAGTAAAAAATCAGATAAAATAAAGGCGCTGGCTGTCGAGGCGCCAAGGTTTGGAAAAGGAAGCGGGGCTAAGGAGGATTCCTCTCCAGCCAGCATAGTCATTCATATTATAATTAACTAATTATCAAAAAGTCAATAAACGGGAGGCTCTCTGACAAAAAGTGGGGGAAAATAGAAGTAAAAACTGTTTTTGCAGAGTATAAATATAAAAAAGGAGAAAATTAGAAAGAATATTCAAAACGAACTCTATATGTTAATCTAAGCACTGGAGGTTGTAGGTTTGACAAGAATACAGAGGTGGAATTTATGCATAGAGAAGATGATAAAAAATTAAATTTAAGAAGGGAGAATAGTATAAAAAAAATAGGATTGATTGTGAATCCCATAGCAGGAATGGGTGGAAGTGTTGGGCTGAAGGGAACAGATGGAGAGATATACAAAAAGGCATTAAGGCTAGGAGCTAAGGCTGTGACACCCAGGAGGACGAAAGAATTTTTGTCTTATATCAAGAAGAGAAAGGACATTAGCCTGGTTATTGCACCTGATAAAATGGGAGAGACATATGTTAGAAAGTTTGATATCGCTTTCAAATTAATTGGTCAGGCGCCTAAAGAAACTTCGGCAGAAGATACTAAAAGGATTACAGAAGAAATGTTGAACGACGGCATCGAACTTTTGGTATTTGTTGGTGGGGATGGTACTGCAAGGGATGTCTATGATGCAGTTGATTCTAAGATTCCAGTTGTAGCTGTACCCTCTGGTGTTAAGATTTTTAGTTCAGTATTTGCAGTCAGTGCAAGGGCAGCAGCAGAAATGGTCGATGCTTTTATCGAGGGTACAGATTTATCAGAGGAGGAAGTGCTTGATATAGATGAAAACGCCTTCAGGAATAACAGACTAGCCTCAAAGCTATATGGCTATCTCATGGTTCCCAATGTCAAAAAATTCTTGCAAGCAGGTAAAGAAGCTTCAAGTATAGACAAATCGTCTGTAGATAATAAAAATGAGATAGCAAGATATATCGTTAAACATATGGATAAAGAAGCTCTATATCTGCTTGGCCCAGGAACAACTTTGAAGGCAATCACTAATGATATGAGGCTTCCTAAGACACTTCTCGGTGTTGACGCAATTTATGACAATAGGTTGGTTGGAATAGATCTAAACGAAAAAGGTATTCTGAAGCTTTTAAAGAAATATAAAAGTAAAAAGATAATGGTAACCCCTATTGGCGGAAATGGTTTTATTTTTGGCCGCGGAAGTAAACAATTTACTCCAAAAGTAATACAAGTTGTTGGTAGAGAGAATATAATAATCGTTGGTACCTATGGTAAGATAAGCAAATTGGAATGCCTTAGGGTTGATACTGGCAATTTCGAGATAGACAAACTCCTCTCAGGTTACATAAGAGTTGTAGTTGGCGAAAAAGAGGAAATGGTGATGGAGGTAAGATGTTGAATGAAATTAAGTTGAATATGAATGAGATGCCATATCCTCCTCCAAAAGAGGTTATTGAAGCAGCTCAAAAAGGATTATCAAACTTGAATCGATATACCAATCCAAAAGAATTAGAGTTGCTACGTGAATTTCTTGCTGATTATTCAGGTATCTCCAAAAGGCATATCATTTCAAGCGCTGGCTCGGACTTTCTATTAAGAGAAATAATTCATGTGTTTTCCAGAGGTAGAAAAGTTATTATGGTAAATCCGTCTTTTTTTCCTACTGTTCAATGTACGAAAGAGTTTGTAACAAAATTGGTTAAAATTCAGCTTAGTCCATTAGAGTTCAATTTAGATGTTGACATTATAACTAACGAGACAAGTGAACCCAGTCTAGTGATAGTCGATAATCCTAATAATCCAACAGGCAAAATTCTTATAAATAGAGAGATGGTTGAAGCCATTCTTGAAAACAAAAATGTGTTACTTGTAGTAGATGAAGCATATTATGAATTTTCTGGAGCAACCTTTGCTGATTTGGTAGAAAAATATCCAAATCTTTCGGTCGTTAGAACACTTGATAAAGCTTTTGGCTTGGCAGGTGCTCGAATTGGGTATCTCATTGCAGGAGAAAATTTCTTGGATGAATTTTCCACATTTTTTACATTTCTACCTCAATCTAGTCTATATGCAGCGATAGAGGCAATGAGAGATCCTAGTTATATCAAAAAGAATATTGAGCTTACTATTAAGGAAAGAGAACGAGTAAGCAAAGAATTAGAAAAAATAGGGTTTCAAGTGTGCCCCAGTACCACCAATTTTCTGCTTATAAAAACAAATATACCTGATGTAGCGAAAGAACTCAAGGATAGAAAAATACTAATATTTGATCTTTCAAGCCAATGGCTACCAGGTTATTTCAGAGTATCCATAGGCACACCAAAGGAGAACAATATTTTTTTATCAAATATCATAGAGATTCTTAAGGCACACTCTTGGAAAGGACACAAACCGTGAAAGCTTATGTTGGAAACAAAGTATATAGAGGATTTTTTTAAAAAACCCCTATATCTATTTTCACCACCTTCTTCTGCCTCCACCACCACGGCCACCACCTCTTCCATCTCTGGGTCCTCTGCCTAGGCCCCTTCCTTTGCCTGCTCCTCTGCCCATTCCTTGATTTATTCTTCTTTCTTGTCCATAATTCTGGCTGAAAGTTTTGTCTATTACCTTTCTATTGTTAGATTTTTCTCCATTAAAAACAATGGCTTTTTGTGGACAAGCATTTGCAGCATCTTTTAAGCATCCTGCATTTTCATCTTTTATTTCTGCTATTCCATTCACCATCTCAATGCCCTCTGGACAGATATCTACACAAACATCACATCCAATACATTTTGTTTTATCTATTCTTACTTTCATTGTAATATTAACCCCCCTCTTTCAGTTTTTTCTTTTTCTTCAACTATTTCATTAATATTTTCTCTGATTATTTTAAGAGATTTCTCGATTTCTGGCTCCCTAATGATTACAGCGACAAATTTATTTTTTAATCTTTTGATATTGGGCCCCATCATCTTTCCTACTAAAACATCAATATCCTTTAAAACAGAAGCCGTTGCTTCTGCTTTCTTTGGGTCTCCATGAATTCTTGTTTCATCCTCAGTATATTTGACGTTTTCTCTTGTCTCTTTGAAAATTATCTTGCCATTGGAATATTTCCAAACCTGGAAATATTCTGACATCCCAATATGATCATCTGGTTTTATTATTTTTTCATCATCTGTTCCAATGGCAATAGTTAATTCTTCTACAACGTCTCTTATTGCACTTTGAGGACAATTTTGTATACATAACCCGCAATCAATGCATTTATCTCTATCAAATACAGCAATGCCTTTTTCCACATCTACAAAAATAGACCCAACTGGACAGTCACTCTCACAAATTCCGCATCCTACACATTTGTTTTTACTTACGTTCATCATTTTAATTTTCACTCCTTTTGTTCCTCTTGATATACTTTAATTATTTTAAGCCCTTATTATGGGGTATCTTTCATGATATCTATAAGTTAGCATAGTCCGATCCCCTTTTCTTGATAGTGGTGATTTAAGGCTACTTGCTCCGCTAAACAAATGTGCTAAAATCGCTATTTCTTTCCCGCTTTCCCCCGGGAAGGGATGGTCAGCTTCACTTTGGGTTTTGTATTTTTACTCTTTTTGGCCGGAGTTGTTTTCTTTTGGTCCTTGTTCTTGTTAGATTTGGTCTTTTTCCAATATTTTTCTTTTTTCTCTCTTCTTTTTCGCGTCGTATCCATTATTCCACCTTTTCTTTTCTCTTCCGGCTAAAGCCTCCACATTTGGAGATTGGAAGCTGGAAACAGGTTCCATTGAATCCGCAGCAGGCAATTATTGGTCCAATGCCTGGGCTTTTTCCTTTTTCGCTTTCCTCTTCTCCTTTAAGGTTCTCTTCGGTTTCTTCTTGTCCTGGACTCTTTTCTTGTCTCTGCTTTTAGCCATGTGACTGCTCCTTTACCGGATAGTAATCTTCATACTTTTCCGGTGATATATCATGCCATCCTAGGCAAATTACAATTATTCTAACATACTTCTCAATCCAGACCAATGATAATAGGATTCAATCACGGCCGAGGATTTTATAACAATGCTGTACCCAGACACAAAGAGATCAATAAAATCACAGCTAAAACAATTCTAAAATTAGCAAAAGGAGGCCTTTGATGCACTTGGCAGGACGTGTATTTAAAGCCGGTAAGTATTGGGCAATCGAAGTGCCGATTCTTGATGTTGTAACTCAGGGACATACTAAGAAAGATGCTTTCGTGATGATTGCCGATGCAATCGAATCTCTAGCAAATAAAAAGGAATTCAAGATCGAGGTCTATCCAGGAAAGGATTCTTACTTTGAAGTCGGCTCTGCAGACGTGGCCGGTTTGACTGCTTTTTTGCTCCGCAGGCAAAGAGTGAAACATGGTCTTACACTGGTGGAAGTTACCAGGCGTTTAGGAGCAAAGTCACTCAATTCACATGCCCGGTATGAGCAAGGAAAAGCCGTCCCGACCATGGAAAAATTCAGCCATCTCTTATCCGCACTGTCTCCGGGTAATGACTTTGTTCTAACAGAAAGCCGAAGGACTTAAGTGAGAATAATGGAGTGCTTAAGTGGGAATAGGGTCAGACCTATGCAAATGTTATGGGAATAGGATCTGACCCTATTTACGACCCTATTTACATATTTACAAAAAAGATTTAAATTTGGTCTTGAAATCCAGACCATTTCCGGTAATAATTTTGGGGATGGTGTTAAAAATCTGAAGGGAGCAAAACCATGCCCAAAAGCATACACGGAATCTTATGATCTACCTAAAAAAAAGATGCTTCCACCTATAACACTTGACTTGACCAAATATATCTAATAATATTTCTATTAAATTTGTTTATCTTTTTCCTATTAGATTTAAAATTTTTATTCCGATAAGGAAGAAAATTAAGAAAATTTCAGTGGTGCCCTAATGTGGGAAGAAACACTTTCTAAAACCAGGCTCAATATCAAACAAACAAAACTGGTTTCCAACTTCTCTATCAAAGAAAGAACAGACCCTTTTCTTATCTTTTTAATTGCCATCATCAGTGTTTCGATACTGACCTTGTTCCTCAAGTTTCGCATCGTTTACCTCTGGTCAGACTTTCTGCAGAGCACTGCCTTTTTGCGTATTGCCACTTATCCTCTTGTGATTTCTGCTGTTATTGTGATTGCTGGGTTGATTTTCCGGACATTCTTCTGGCTCCGCTATAATCCCCTGGCCATCAAGTGTGGAGAAAAAGTCAATTGGCCTTTTATATCCGTCCTTATGCCCGCTTTAAACGAAGAAGAACTCATCCAGGCTTCAATCGACTCTATCTTTGCCATCGATTACCCACCAGAAAAGTTTGAAGTTATCTGCATCAATGACGGCTCGACAGATTCGACCCTTTCAAATATGCTGAAAGCCAAGGAAAAGTACGGTGAAAGGCTAACGGTAATTAATTTCTCGAAAAATTTGGGGAAAAGAAAGGCTATCTATGCTAGTTTAAAGAAATCTCAAGGGGAAATTATCGTTACAGTGGATACTGATAGTCAAGTTGAGAAAAGCTCCATCAAAAATCTTGCCTTACCCCTGATTAATGATAAGAATGTAGGTGCCGTGGCCGGCCGAGTCGAGGTTTTAAATGAAAAGCAAAATTTTCTTACCAGGATGCTTTCTATCCGGTACTCCATCTCCTTTAACTTTGGCCGGGCCTTCCAAAGCGTTTATGGAGCTGTCTTCTGCTGTCCTGGTGCTCTCTCAGCTTACCGGAAGGATGTCCTGAATAGATTCATCCGTGAATGGGTCAATCAAAAATTTTTGAACACTCCCTGTACCTATGGAGAAGATAGAGCCCTGACAACTCAAATTCTTAAGTTAGGATACATGACAAGATTTCAGTCAAACGCGATTGTCTACACCAAAGTTCCTTCGACATTCGGCCAAATGAGCAGAATGTATCTTCGCTGGGCCCGAAGTTATGTCCGAGAATCAATTCTTTTTGCAGAATTCATGTTTTCCCACTACAGATCAAAACATCGCTTCTTACCCATCTATGATTTCTTATTTCTAAATTCTCTTCCCCTTTTCCACATCTTCACTTTTGGCCTGATCACCTATTCCTTTTTTGTGAACCCTTTCTTTATCATACGGCATTTGGCGTTCTTAGTTACTTTTTCCTTCATTCTTTCGCTTTATTATCTCCGCACCAATAAGAGCGCGACCTTTCTCTACGGTATTCCCTACGGCATCATCACGGCCTTTTGTCTATGGTGGATTGTTCCTTATGCTATCCTGACTATGAAAAATCGATCCTGGATGACTCACTAGCAAATCAGACTTCTTGCTTCCAAAAGTCGACCCCATAACATAAAAAAAAATTCTGGATTTCTGCTCAATTGAGTTTTTCTTCAACCTCTTGAATTCAGGGAGAAGTAAAAAGAGCCCGCCAGGGAGAATATGTAAAACCTGTACAATAAGAAAAGCTATTCCAAGCTGGTGAGGAAGGGGTATTTTTTCGAATCGATAAGCCTGGTCATTCGGTATATGGCTGCTCTTTTTTCATCTTCCATTCTTATCTCTGGGTTGAAGAACTCCCACATAATCTCTTTCCCATAGCTTACTTCAAAGACGCGACCTTTATCGCTTTCTGTTATGAGTGTGTTTCCATTCGGCAATCTTTGACTTGAGCCTCTTGATACAGAGAAAAACTGCTGAGCAGGATCAGACTGATACTCCCAGACAATTTTCTTACTTGGAGGATCGAGCTCCACGACTCGAGAATGTCTTCTCTCGACCCCATTATCGAAAATCAGAATATGACCGTTTTCTAACAAGGCGGGGTGGTGGGGTTTACTTAAATTCCCGGGTCCCCACTTCCACACCATTTTCTGTTTCTCGAGGTCAACGATCCCCACGAGATTTAGTTTTAGAGCACAAACCAAAAGATTGCCTTTCTGGCCAACTTTATCGATATTCCTGTCTACGATTTCAACCGTGTTTATATGGAAGATATCCTGAGGGTCTCTGCTGGTGAATTGGAAATCATTATTCACTTTCCTCCTATCGAGCTCCTTCAGGTTACGAGGATTATTCAACCAGCGACGTATTTCGGCGAATTTACCAGTGGGAATCTCTCGTTTGAAGACATCAAAAAGAGAGACCTTTTTCTTGATCTCTCCCTCTGGGGAGAGGATGACAATATATTCATTCAGGATCGGGGTTGAGAAACCTGAGACAAAAACAGATTCCTCTTCCCTCGCCAAAGAATAGATGTCTCCATTTTCGGCCACAGCAAGATCATGATGGAAGCGCATGTGTTGGAACCATTTGATGTTTGAATCCCAATCCAGCTTCACCAGCATTCTGTCTTTTACAATGGCTAACAGGTCACCATTCTTGCAGATCTCGACATGCTGCCAGGAATCATCTTCGTTGATCTTCCCTTCCCACGTATGCAAGATCCTTCCCTGCATGTCCATAAGATGAGCCATGGAGAGGTTTCTTGAATTGTAGAGGTTTATTCCCTTACAAGACCGCCTCTGGTCATATTGGGTTACGCCTGACTTTTGAATATTTTTCCCTGCCGGAACCCAAGTCAGATAAGGTAAGGACTTCAGATTTTCTGTGGAATCAAGCTGCCGAGATTTTTCATTGTCTGCGGTGAAGAAGACGATAAAAACAAGGGTAGCTATGATAGCGCTGATGAATGATATTACTATGACTTTTCTCATCAATCCATTTTCTTATTATATCTGAATTTCAGGAATCATATACATCTAAAATTTAAAAATATTAGTATCTTTTTTCCCGTCCCAGTGTATTAAGAGCAAAAATGCGCAGTTCCTCAGCCCCTGAGAATGGCAGAGAGGGAATGGCGTGTGGGACTGAACATGATCGTTTACACACTAAGCCTTACTTTTTCTCTTAATCTTTCATAAGGAGTTTTCCCTCCTAAGGCTGCATGAGGTCTATTATAGTTATAGAAGTCTTTTCATTCTTTAATGATTCACAATTTTTCGCTATAATAAAATATGTGATTGTGAATGTAAGCAAGTTTAAATTGGACATAAATGAGAGCAAACCGAGGCAAGCACAAAAATCAAATTACTATATTTTCGGGGCGGGCAAGTGCTTTTATGTTCCTTATTAGTTCATAATTAAATTTCTAAAATCAGGAAGAAATGTTGAGAGTGATATTAAAGGGAAGAAAATATAGATTCCTTCGTCTAAATATCTATGGAGAGAAGAAATCAAGTTGATAGGCAGAAGAAATATTTCATGCCTTTATGGGATTTGTTTTCTCCCTAAAAAAGAAAACTTATAGTATTCAGCTAGGATTATTCATTGCTTGACCTAAGCTAGGAATGCCCAAAATTTCTATATGGAGGCAAAAAATGCCTAGAAAAATCCAAGGAGGTTTGATAGCATTTATCTTTTTTATTTCTCTCCCTCTACTCGCACAGAAGGAAGAAAATGCGCTTTCTCTTTCCCTTGAAGAATGTATTTTAAAGACAGTGAAGAATAATCTCGGGCTGGCTGTAGAAATTATCACCCCTGAGATTGCCAATCTCTCGGTTTCGTTCGCCAGCGAAAAATTCATGCCTGCGCTGGCTTTAATTTATAACAAGCAGGATGCCCTCTCAGCATCTTATTCATTCCTTGATGCGTCAGATACTGTCTCCACACTTCAAAACAATTACTCCGTCCAGATTTCCCAGTTTATTCCCACAGGAGGCGACTTCTCCCTCAGCTTAAACAGCAACATGAACGACACAAACCGCAGGTTTCAGAGTATCAATCCCCGTTACGGAAGCACTCTCCAATTCACTTTCAGTCAGCCTTTGTTAAAGGATTTCGGTTTCAAGATGAACCGCCGGGAAATTAACATCGCTAAAAACAATAGGGATATTTCTGAAAAGAATTTTACAAAATCCCTGGAGGACACCATATACCTTGCGGAAAACACATACTGGAATCTAGTCTACAGCATTGAAAACCTGAAAGTGCGGAGGCAATCGTTGAAATTAGCCCAGGAATTGCTGGAAAAAAACAAATCCGAAATCGAAGCCGGCATTCTTCCTCCCATCGAAATCCTTAGCGCTGAAGCTGATGTGGCCTTAAGAGAAGCGGATATACTGGAGGCAGAAACCATGGTCAAGAATAACGAAGATCTTCTCAAGACAATTATGAACCTTCCGGCCGAAACGGAAAACACCGAAGCTATGAGGATCGTTCCCACGGACAGCCCTTCAGTCGTCAGAAAAGAACTTAGTCTTGAAGAAGCTCTGCTTGCAGCCATGCAGAACAGGCCGGACTTACAGGCCATAAGGGTAGATTTAAGGAACAAAGAGCTTAATTATAGTTACGCCCAAAATCAGCTCTTTCCCGATCTCCGTCTTGAGGCTTCTTACTGGAGTCCGGGTATCTCAGGAGACCAGATTCTGTATGAGGAGGGGAACGCTCTGACTGGAAAGATAATCGGGAAAATCCCTGGTGGGGGTTCCGATGCCCTCAAAGATGCCTTCAACTTCAAATACAAGAACTGGTCTGTGGGACTGACCCTCACTTATCCCTTGAATAACCTTCTCTCCCGAGCTTCCTACGCTCAGGCAAAACTCAACCTGGAACAGAGCAGGCTGAGGTTAAAAAACCAGGAACAACAAATATTTTTGGAAATCAAAACCGCTGTACGGACCGTCCAGTCAAACTATCAGCGGACCGAGGCCTACAAGGTAGCCCGTGAACTGGCTCAGAAAAAGCTGGAGGCCGAAGAAGAAAAATTTAAGGTCGGATTGAGCACAAACTACTTCATTCTTCAATACCAGAGGGATTTGGCCAGTGCTCAGATCATGGAACTCAAGGCCGTTGTAGACTATAATATATCATTAGCCAATCTCAAGCGAATTCAGGGAACAGGCCTTGAAAAACAAAACATCAGCAGGTTTTATAAGAAAGGCAGGGAAAATTGATAGTCTGTAAGCAAGAAAGAAAAAAGCCAGACTGGATATAAATAAAGAACACATTTTTATTAGAGAGTAAAACTATGAAAATAAAACTAAAAAACTTAATCATCAAGAGAAAAGCTCCGATAATCATAGCTTTAGTCATCGCCGTTGTGGGGTTCTTCGGTTGGAGAGTCTACAAAAGTCTTTTTATGGTCAATAAGATCCCAGGAATGAGCCAAAAAGGAATTTCTATAGCCGTCGAGATTGCGCCAGTTGAGAGAACTTCTATCAAAGATTTAGGCCAATTTTACGGGACACTGATTCCCAAATCCCAGTTCACCATTGCCCCCAAAATCTCAGGTAAATTGAACCAGCTTCTCATCGATATCGGCGATCCGGTAAGGCGCGGTCAACTGGTTGCTGTTCTCGAGGATGAAGAGTATCAACAACAGGCCATTCAGGCAGAAGCGGACCTTCGAGTCGCCAGGGCTAACCTTGAAGAGGCCAATAGCTCTCTGGAAGTAGCCAAAAGAGACCTGGAGCGGGCGAGAACTCTCCACCAGAAAGGCATACAATCCGATTCCCAGCTGGATGCGGTTGTCGCCCAGTATAATGCTCAGGAATCCAGGTGCAAGGTAACGGTTGCCCAACTGGCGAATAAAGAAGCAGCTTTGGAAGCTTCCAGGGTTCGTCTTTCTTACACCCGGATTAAAGCCTCATGGGAAAAAGGAAGCGATATCAGATATGTGGGAGAAAGGTTCGTCGATGCGGGCGCGATGCTGTCTTCCAACACCCCTATTCTTTCCATCATCGACCTTCAGCCCCTCACAGCCGTTATTCATGTAACTGACAAAGATTATTTTCGGTTGAAAACTGGACAGAAGACAACGATTACGAGCAGCGCATTTCTTGAGAAAACCTTTAGCGGCCAAGTGATCAGAATAGCTCCGCTCCTGAAGGAGACATCCCGGCAAGCAAGGGTAGAGATTGAAATTCAGAATCCTGAGGGAATCCTCAAGCCCGGCATGTTTATCAACGCTCAGATAGAATTTGCCAGACGCGAGAAGACAACGATAGTTCCGTACAGCGCTCTAGTCGATAGAAGCGACCAACGGGGAGTCTTTCTGGTAGATACTGAGAATAAAAAAGCCTATTTCCAACCGATTACAGTTGGCATCATCGAAGGAGAGCGAGCTGAAATCCTTGAACCTCCCCAGATCTCCGGATATGTGGTTACCCTTGGACATCATCTCCTGGAAGATGGTATAAGCATTATTCTTCCCCGGAACATACCTTCCACTTCAGAGGCCAATGTAGATTCTTCCAAAAAGCCAACCGCCGGCGAGAAAAATTCTTCGGGAAGCCTGAAATGAATATTACCGCGTTTTCGATTCGACGCCCTGTTTTCACGGTGATGTTAATCCTGGCTGTTATTTCTGTTGGAGTTGTTTCTCTCAGTCGGCTTCCCATCGACCTTATGCCGGAAATAGTCTATCCCACTCTCAATATTTCTACATCCTACCCGAATACCGGTCCTGAAGAAATCGAACAGTTGATTACTCGTCCTATTGAAGAGGCCATGAGTTCGGTTCAAGGCGTGGAAGAGATCTTTTCTGTTTCTACAGAAGGAAGAAGTACAGTGAGAATCATGTTTTCATGGGCAGCTGACCTGGATGATGCGGCTGATGATGTCCGAGAGCGTCTTGATCGAATAGTACCTCGTCTGCCGGAGGACATCAACAGGCCAACGCTAAGGAAATTCGATCCTGCAATGTTTCCTATCCTGATACTCGGGGCATTGAGTAACCTTGACCCTATCAAAACGCGAAAAATCATTGACGAACAGATAGCTTACCGAATCGAGAGGGTTCCGGGAGTGGCATCAGTCGATATCTGGGGCGGACTTGAGCGGGAAATTCAGGTTAATCTTTATCCTGATAAAATTAAAGCCCTCGGCCTTCCGATTGATTTGATTATAAGTAAAATTAGACAGGAAAACATCGACCTGCCCGCAGGAATCATTGAAAAAGGAAATTATGAAATTCTCATCCGTATTCCCGGTGTCTATGCAAACTTGGATGAAATCAGGGAAACAGTTGTGTCCATGCGTGATAGAGTTCCTATTCGGCTGAAAGAAATTGCAAGTATCGAGGATACACACAGAAGAATAACACGAGTTGCGAGGATTAACGGAATACCAGGAGTCCGGATTGCTATAAATAAACAATCTGGCAAAAACACGGTCAAAGTGGCTGAGGAAGTGCTGAAGGAAATAGAGAAAATTCAGGAGGACATTCCTCAAATCCAGATAATCCCGGCTAGAGATAGCTCTCAATTCATAAAAAATGCCATCAGTAATGTGGGTTTCGCAGCTCTGTACGGTGGAATCCTGGCGGTCTTAGTGCTTCTTTTATTTCTGACTAATATTGGGAGCACACTGATCATCGCCACTTCCATTCCCATTTCCATTATCGCTACTTTTTCCTTGATATATTTTGGCGGGTTTACCCTGAACATCATGACCTTAGGCGGGCTGGCTCTAGGGATCGGGATGATGGTCGACAATGCCATTGTCGTCCTGGAAAATATCTACCGCTTGCAGGATTCTGGGGTTCCTTCTTTCAAAGCTGCTGAGCAAGGCAGTCATGAAGTTACCGCAGCCATTATTGCCAGTACTCTTACAACTATTGCTGTGTTCTTACCCATGGTTTTTATCCGTGGTATGTCGGGTATCATGTTTAAGCAATTGGCCTATGTAGTCAGTTTTTCTCTCATCTGTTCGCTGTTTGTTGCTCTGACTTTAGTCCCAATGCTCTCCAGTCGCATTCTCAGGCCTACCCGGCTGGACAATCCCCATCCTATAAAACGGAGACAAAAAGCCATTGTCAT
Organism: uncultured Eubacteriales bacterium; assembly: GCA_964648465.1. Classification (GTDB taxonomy): domain Bacteria; phylum Acidobacteriota; class Aminicenantia; order Aminicenantales; family Aminicenantaceae; genus Aminicenans. The sequence goes on from CAZYMU010000007.1 coordinate 57,409, forward strand.
TATCCGTCAGTTTTTCAGAAGATTAGAAAACTCCTATAAAAACCTTCTCCATTATGCTCTCGATCACCGCATTCTGGTATTGGGAATAACGGCCTTGTTCCTGGTCGGAAGTATAGTACTCATCCGTTTTGTAGGAAGCGAATTCATGCCCTCTACAGATGAGGGTGAGGTGCGGATTACGGTTGAGATGGAAGTGGGAACCAGGCTGGGTATCATGGATGAAAAGTTAAAAATGATTTCCGAAATTATAAAAAAGGAAGTTCCGAATCTGGAGAGCATTGAAGAACGAGGAGGCGGCGGCGGTTGGCGGTCCGGCGCTAACCGCGGAAATATCACCATTAAGCTCAAGCCCAAATCCCAGCGCTCGAGATCAAGCGAAGCAATCGCTACGGATCTTAGAAGGAAACTTTCTAACATTCCGGGAGTCACCATCAGGACTCGGGTGAGTGGAGGTCAGATGATGTTCGGGATGAGAGGAGGAGGAGATCAGGAAAGAGTTCAAGTCGAAATTCGGGGGTATGACCTGGAAATCGGCGAAGCGCTGGCTCAGCAGGTCAAGAGAATAGCCGAAAATGTCAAGGGAGTTACAGATGTCAGACTCAGCCGGGAAATAGGAAATCCTGAGGAGCTTTTCAACATAGACAGGCAGGCAGCTGCGGACATGAAACTTTCGGTGAGTCAGATCGGAGGATTTATCCAGACTATTCTGATGGGAACCGAGGCTAGCCAGTACCGAGAAAGTGGGCGTGAGTACAGAATCCTGGTTAAGGTTAAAGACTCGGAAAAATTAGATATCAATAATATTCTTGATCTTACTCTGACAAATTCAGACGGAGAACAAGTAACTCTAAGAAATGTTGTTAATGTCCGACCTCGGAGAGGACCTATGCGAATTGAAAGAAGGGACAGGGAACGGGTTCTTACTATTTCGGCAGAAATCGCTGGAAGAGACCTTGCCTCAGTTATAGCCGATATTCGTGAAGGCCTCCGCTCTATTCCCATTCCCAGGGACTTCAGCATCGGCTTCACCGGAGACTACGAAGAGCAACAGAAGGCATTCCGGGAGCTTCTAGTGAGTATTCTCCTGGCTATAATGCTCGTTTATATGATCATGGCCATGCTTTACGAGTCAGTTCGTGATCCGTTTATCGTCATGTTCTCAGTTCCCCTGGCAGTTATCGGCGTCATTTTAATGCTCTTTATCACCAACACAACCTTCAACGTCCAGTCTTACATAGGAAGTATCATGCTGGGAGGCATCGTGGTTAATAATGCCATTCTGCTCGTGGACTACACAAACCTTCTCCGGCACCGAGATAAAATGGGTTTACGGGAGGCGATCGAAGAGGCTGGCCGGCGCCGCTTACGTCCAATATTGATGACGGCGCTCACAACCATCATGGCCATGATTCCCCTTGCCATGGGGCTCAAAGAAGGCGGTGAAGCTCAGGCACCGATGGCCCGGGCCGTCATAGGCGGTTTATTGAGCTCAACACTGATCACTCTCGTTGTTGTTCCTGTCATCTACTCTCTTTTCGAAGGCCGTCTGAGGAAGAGAAAACAAGAGGCCTAAAAACGTCAGCTTCTGACTGATGTACCAGAGATAATAATTCCGTTACAATATTGCATAGTCTATCTGATTCAGAGAGAATCAGTGGAGCAGTCCGATAAAAGTCATGGGCTTGATTTTATTATATCCTTTTCCCCCATTTTTGGATACTTTATTTTACCATTTGAGCTTCTCAACATTGTTTGGACAAAAAACAGCCTTTTTTAAGGTGCATTGAGGACCTTTTTATATTATCATTTTTATTTATACTTTGACTTATATCACAAAGGAAAATTTGATTTAAATGAGAAAGGACGGACTCTTTCATTAACTACAGATTTGCCCCTCATTTGCCATTTTGTGGCAAAAATAGCTTAAAATAATATACTCTGGTTCCTATTCAAAAACCAATATTTCCACCCGTCTATTCTGAGATCTTCCATTACGAGTTGCATTGTCGCCTACTGGTTCTGAACTTCCATAGCTTATCACTTCCATTCTGTGGAGAGGAATATTATACTTTTTGTGTAGATATTCCATAACTGCTTCAGCTCTTTTCTTTCCTAATACTAAATTCCAGCTTTCCGGCCCACTACTGTCGGTATGTCCACGAATTTCCAGATACACACCTTTATCTTGAGCAATAAGCATCATGACAAACTTATCTAATATCTCTTTGACTTCAGCACTGAGTTCATAACTATCTATTTTAAATTTACTTTTCTCATTTATAATAATCTCTTGCAAAATTAATTTTCCCCGGGCATATTTTTTCACTTCTTCAATTTTGCTATCAAATTTATCAAATTCAGACTCTTGCTGGGAAATCAAGGAACCGAGTGTAGCCAATGTTTCATCATGTTCTTTAATTCTTTTCTGACTCTCCTCAATTGCACTTTCCACCGCTTCTACTTTTTGATCCATGACAGCTACCTCTCCGAGAACGTATTTTTTAGTAGCACAACCGGTGCAGGCCATCAGCGACACTAGCAATACAATTCCAAAATAAAATGTAATTTTTTCTTTACTCATTTTCACCTCCATACTTAAGCCAATAATAATTATCTATTAATAATTTGTAATTATCAACAACTTATCCATCACCTTCTTTCCTGCTGCTATAATATCCTTCTCTTGTCCTTACTTTATATTTCTTTTTTGAAGTAACAACCTTAATGCTTCGATACTCATTTTCTTGGCTTTTATATGATGTATATCCAAGTATATACTGATAACTGAGTTCTTTTTTTATCTTTCTGAAAGCAAGTATCAATTCTTCAATCTGATTAATAAAAAATGCCTTTCCTCCTGTTGCTTTTGAGAATCCCTCCAGAGAATCCACTATACCAGAAGATGTTAATGCAGGAGAATGTTTATACTTTTTTAAATATTGCTCGCTTAAAGGAATTTTATACCCGATGGTATATATAGGTATATCTACTTTTTTTGCAATCTCAACTGCCTGATCTTGAGAATATTGGCTGTCGTTCTCAATCCCATCTGTAATTAAAAGAAGTGCTCTCTTTTCATTTTTTCCTTTATTCGCAAATGTTGGAGATACAGCTATAGCATCATTTAAAGCAGTCTGTCCATAAGCCTCAATTTTTTCCAGTACGGTTAAAAAATCATTCTTATTAGCAGTAAAACCTACAGCAATTTCCACCTCTCCATCAGCAAAAATTAATAACGAAATTACATCCCGAGGACCAAGAAGATATTTAATCAAGTAATTAATCGCTTTTTTGCTTTCTTCAAGTTTATCCTGAACAGCCATACTCCCGCTTACATCAAGTAAGACAGTCAAACTCATGTCAGCTTCAAAATCGTGGCTAAAATATGTTATATCCTGTTTTTTATCATTTTCATATATAGTAAAATCTTCACTTGTTAAGTTGTTAATATACCTTCCTTTTTTATCCTTGACTGTAACTGCTAATGAAATGGCATTAACTTCTATACTATGAACTATCCCTTTATATTCTGTTTGTTGTGGCGTGGATAATAATAAAGATGCACTTATCAGCATAATTAAAAAGAAAATGAGAACAACTGATTTGTGAGATTGCATAGATTTATCTTTTTCCCCCATATTAAAATAATAAGAAGTAAAAAATCATAAGTCAATATAGATTTGCCACACTTTTGCCATTTTGTAGCAAAAATAGCTTAAAATAGCATATTATTGCTAAAACTGTACTCAGAGGAAAACTATTGAAAAAACAGGGAAATAAGGTGGAGCCAGCAGAGGGAGTCGAACCCTCGACCTACTGATTACGAATCAGTTGCTCTACCTCTGAGCTACACTGGCTCTTTGTCAGTTCTTACTTCAGAACACATAGAAAATAATAGAATTAGTATCAACTGTCAAGATTATGTCTTTATATGTCGCATATAATGGAAAATAAATATTGGTATCGGCATTTTTTATGAATAATTCACGAGAACGTGGGTTATTCACGAGTCCAAACTTGCTACAGATGCAAGGCACAGCGCATGAAGTTGTGGTCCTTCACCACGAATGCGTTGTAACGAAGCAGATGCAGTAAGATCGGCTCGCCTGAAAGGTAAAGAATGCCGATATTTAGAAAAAAGAAGTGCATTTGAAGAGAGCTAAATGTTATGCCGAAGGAAATATCAAAGTAACTTGCAGATATAATGGAAAATAAATATTGGTATCGGCATTTTTTATGAATAATTCACGAGAAATGCTTGCCCAAAACATACAAAATCCATTACTATTACAGCCTTAAGCAGACAATGAATATAAAAAGACTGGAAATTCAGGGTTTTAAATCTTTCTCCGACAGAACGAAGATCCTCTTTCATTCTGGAATAACTGCTGTCGTCGGCCCAAACGGCACAGGAAAAAGTAACATCGTTGATTCCCTCCTGTGGGTTCTTAAGGGAAAAAGACTTAAATCCTTAAGGGGAGAACGAAGCGGCGATGTCATTTTTAACGGAAACCTAAAAAAAGCACCGATGAACATGGCAGACGTCACCCTGTTTTTAGGGGATGACGAAGACGAACTTATTATTAATCACCGTCTTTTCCGTTCAGGCGAAAGCGAATTCAGGATGAATGGCAAAGCTGTCAGACTTAAAGACATTCAGGAAACACTCTGGAAAAAATCCATCGGGGAAACAGCCTATTTTGTAATCGAGCAAGGGAGTATCGGTCAATTCCTATCTTCAAAACCAATAGAAAAAAGACTTCTGCTGGAAGAAGCTGCAGGCACAGCTTACTACAAAGATAAAAAACAGCATACTCAGCGCAAACTGGAAGAGACTGAGCAAAACTTGATCAGGTTAGAAGACATCATAGCCGAAATATCAAAAGGGAAAAACTCCCTAAAAAGGCAGGCTCATGCTGCCATACAATATAGAAAACTAAGAGAAAAAATCCGTGAGCTGACATTCCTACTCTTCAGGGAAAAAATTGACCAACTTGAAAAAAACCGTAAAGAAACCGCAATTTCTTACAGAAAAAGCCTGAGCCGGGAAAACGAAATTACCGCACAACTAAAAATCGAAGAGAAAAATCTTGCTGATAAAAGAAAAGAAGTATGGGAATTTGAACAATTCAATAAGGAAGCACAGAAAGATCTATTTGCTTTAAAGACACAGGTTTCACGGCTCAAATCAGAAAAAGAAAATGGATCGAGGCAGATTGATTCCCTCAGTGAAAAAAGCAGCAGAGCAAGAAAAAACAGAGAAGAATTCAAGCAGGAGCTGGCATCTCTTGAAAAAGAGCAAAATGAAATAGAAAAAAATCTTAAAGTCCTAAATGAGACTCTTGAACAAAGAGAAAATGATTTAAAGGACCTAAATCAAGCAGAACAGGCTTCTAGGGAAAAATTGGAGTCAATACGTAAAGAAATCAAAACTTTAAGAAATGAACATCTTATCAAACTCTCTTCATATACAGAGATAAGAAACGAGGGGGTTAAACTTGATAAGGAATTAGAGTTGACCCTCCGCCAGGAAGAAAAGCTCTCTACTCAGATAGAATCAAATCATAACCTCGTACTCCAAAAAGCAAAAAAGCTTGAACAATCCTCGGATGATATTAAGGGGAGCTGGAAAATACTGGATGAAAAAAAACTCCAGCTTAAAACACAACAAAATTCACTGAAAAAAATCCAATCAGGTATTGAGAATCTTCAAATCCAACTGGCAAATCTAAGACAGAAAAAAGACGAGGCCCTTCATCACCTTCATGCGTTAGAGAAAATGCAAGAAAAAGAAAAAGGCCAGCATAGTGACGCCGCTTTTCCAGGAACAATGGGGGTTCTGGCCGATTTGATAGAAACTGATAGCGAACATGCCTTTTTAATAGATGTTTTGTGGAAAGAAGAATCAAAAGCTTCTCTCATCCACACAGAAGATTTCCTGAAAAATTTCGCTGGAAGAGAATTAAAAGGCGACTTTCTTCTTTTTTCCCCAGAAAAAAAAGAGCAAGTTTTTGAAAAAGCATATCAAGACCAACGTATTGTTGGCCGTTTAAAAGCGCATGTCAAGCCAGACCCAAAAATCAAAGATTACCTCCCTCAACTCCGCGAAGCTGCTATTGTCGATGACATAAAAACAGCTTTAGAACTCTGGGTTAGCTATCCATCAATCAATTTCATCACTGTCCGTGGTGAAGTGTTATTATCTTCCGGACTTTTGAAATCAGGACGGAAAAAAGAAGGGATCTTTGCTCTTACCCAAGAGATAAGAAAACTAAAAGAAAACATTGTACTGACTGATAAAGAGATATCACCTATAAACCTTGAAATTACTAGGAAAAACAATGAAAAACAGAAGCTTGAAGAAAAGATAAAGATAAGATCAACAGAAATTGTCCACTTTGAAACACAAATTACCGGGAAAGAAAAAGAAAATGAGTATGAACAAAGAGAGAAAGAAAAAATCGAAGCTAATCTAGCCATTCTAAAAAAAGAGCTTTCAATCATTTCTAAAGAAAAGCAGGATCTAATCAACAATTTCGAGGCAATCTCTTTGAGCTCTAAAAAACTTGAAGAGGAACAAGAATCTTTGAAGGAAAAAATCAAAAAGGAAGAGGAAACTTTTGGCATACTCCAGGGAAAAAGCGAGCACGGTAAGAAACAGTTCTTTGAGGTCAAATCAAGCATTGATATACTTAAGGAAAAGATAAAAAACTTGAATCAACGGTATCGTAAAATTAATCAAAGGAAAGAAATTATCGAAGCCAGAATTATATCTTTAGATAAAGAAATTCAATTCTCTGAAAAACAGAAGATGCAGATTCAAGAAAACATCAATTCAATTACAAAAACCGCTGTGGCTCTTGAAAAAGAAAATAATGAGAAAGAAAATAAATTACTTAAAAATGAATCCCACATGAACATTATTCTTAATGAGCAGCATGAAAATGAAGAAAGAATCAAAAGCATAAGAGAAAAATACGAGGCACAAAAGGAAGAAAGAGTCCAGAAGGAAATAAAAAAAGCTGAGAAAGATCGTGACATGGTCAATCTTGAAGAATCCTGCTGGCAAGAACTTAAAAAAACGGCAGGAGAAATAAAAAATGAAAACATATCTCAAGAGAAAACTGAGCGTGATATAGAGGAATTATTAACTGAGGCTAAAGAAAAGCTTCAAAAATTTAAGAGTGTAAACCTCCTGGCTGAGGAAGAATATTTAATCCAGAAAAAACGCTGCGATTTCCTCATTCAAGAAAATGAAGACCTCCGCGAATCTATTGATTCAACTAAGGAAGCCATCAGAAAAATTGACCAGGAAAGCAAAATTCAATTCCAAGAAGCTTTGAAGGAAGTGAATAAAAACTTCCAGGAAGTCTTTTCTCTCCTGTTCGAAGGAGGCCATACAGAAGTTAAATTAAGCCAGCCATCTCAACCATTAGATAGCGGAATCGAGATCACTGCTCAACCACCCGGGAAAAAAGTAAATAGCCTGAACTTATTATCAGGAGGAGAAAAAAGCTTAACAAGCCTGGCTTTTTTCTTTGCCCTTTTCCGTTACAAACCTGCTCCTTTTTGTATCCTTGACGAGGTAGATGCGGCTCTGGATGAAACGAATTTAACCAGGTTTCTCAATCTAATGAGAAAAGTTAAAAAGCAGACACAGTTCATACTCATTACGCACAATTTCAAATCTATGGAAGTTGCCGATTATATCTATGGGACAACCATGCCAGAGCCCAACATCACAAACATTTATGCTTTAAAACTCGAGAAAAAGGAGGCAGAAGAGAGGAAATGAAAGTCCAGTTATTAATCCCGCCTGGTGGGTATTTTGCAGAACGCTGGTCCAAAGGGTCATCAATGCCTCCCTTAGGACTTCTTTATATAGGAGCAGTACTGGAAAACGAAGGACATGATGTCCGCATACTGCCAACAGACATTCTTAAGTTAAATTGGAGTCAAATCCGAAGGGAGATTCAGGCTTTTACCCCAGATATAATTGGAGTCACATCAACTACTGAAAACCGTTTTTTAAGTTTCAAACTTATAAAAATTGCCAAGAAAGCTTTACCCAAAGCACTTACTATTTTAGGAGGACCGCATGCCTCCATGGCCGCAGAAGACTGCCTTGAACAGCTTCCAGAGCTGGATATCGTTGTCAGAGGCGAAGGGGAAATGACTATGTCCGAGATGTGCAAGACCCTTGAAAAGGACAAAAATATCGAATCCCTCGCTTCTGTTCCCGGCATTTCCTTAAGAATTAACGGCAAAATCAAAACAAACCCAGCCGGCCCTCAGATTCAAAACCTCGACAGTCTTCCTTTTCCTGCTTTCCATCTCGTACCTTTTGAAAAATATAATTTCCTATTCGGAGTTCCTGGCCACGGCATGCTTCCAGCAGTCAACATGATGACCAGCCGGGGCTGCCCATTTAACTGCAATTTCTGTGCAACCCCTATAAACTGGGGACGAAAAGTTCGGATGAGAAGCCCCCAGAATATCGTTGATGAAATCGAGTTTCTTATCAAAAGATACGGAATCAGAGTAATCTTTTTCTATGATGACACTTTCAACGCTAACCCTAAAAGAGTCGAACAAATATGCGACCTTATTATTGAAAAAAAACTTAATATCTTCTGGAAATGTGACATAAGGATCGACATTTTCAACAGAGCCCTCCTTGTAAAGATGAAAAAGGCGGGATTATTTCATCTCTCCTTTGGCCTCGAAGCAGGTTCTGATAGAATCCGCAACGAAATAATAAATAAGAAAATAAACATCACTGACTTTCATAATGTAGTTCAATGGTGCCTTGAACTTAATGTCATTCCAAACCCCTTTTTCATCTTCAGTCATCCCACTGAAACATGGGAAGAAGCCAGAGAAACCGTAAGAATAATCGAACAATATAAAGATAAAATCGAAGGAAGCATTGCTATTCTTCACATTTATCCGGGGACTCCGCTCGAAAAAACAGCCAAGGAGCTTGGAATCCTGCCCAAAGATTTTTCCTGGGCAAAAAAATATCGTTCCAAGATAGTCACTCTGCCAACTGCCCAGGGAGAAGTGCCGCTCTTTGTGGATAAGCTGAATTGGGCTCAAATCAGCGAACTACTTTTTCGCTGGTCATTAAGTGGAGGAAAATTCAGGATATTCCGAAAAATCCCAAGAATTATTTCCAAAATCCGCTCTCTTGGAGATATTAAAAGATACTCAATCATGGCCTATATTTATCTAAAACTGAAATTAAAAAAAGGCGGTGGCAATTTTTATGAATAATCCAGGAGGACGTGGGTTATTCACGAGTCAAGCTTGCCGCAGATGCAAGGCACAGCGCATGAAGTTGTTTTTATGAATAATCTACGTGGTGTATTGTTAATGTATCATGCGTCATCTATTAAGGACAAAAAAAACCCCGAAATCAGAGGAGAAAAGTTGGCATAACAATTGCATAACGTATTATGAAATTAGAATAAAAGGAGAAGGAAAATGAAAAAAATTGCAGTTGCATCAATAATTCTTCTTTTCTTCCTTTCTACATTGGGGGCAGAAGAAATTACATATACCAATAACTCATTTGCACGCTTAAGCTATGTCACTGGAAACTCCTATGTCCAGAGGGCTTCTGAACTCACTTACGAAGAAAGCATCGTGAACATGCCGATTTCAGAAGGTGACAGAATCGGGACAACAGACGGCAGAGTAGAAATATATCTGGGAAAAGGAAATTATATTCGTTTGGACAACAATACAAAATTAGACTTTTTAAACCTGCCAAAAAAGGGAGATGACCTCATTCAGGTCCGGCTTTGGTCTGGGAATATTTATTTAAGTGTTTATAATTTAAAGAAAGAAAAAACTATTGAAATCCACAGTTCAGATGTTTCTGCTTACATTCTAAATGTGGGCCTGTATAGATTCGATGTAAGAGAAAACACTGAAACAGAAATATTTGTTTTCGAGGGATTGATGGAAGCAGCCGGAGAATCCGGATCAGCCCTGATAAAAGAGGCGCATAGGTTAGAAGTAATCAACGGCCATTTTACTTCCCAGCCAACACGATTCATGGCAGTCGCTGATGACAGTTTTGACAGGTGGAGCGAAAACAGAGAATCAGAAGCCCGGAAACATATGGCAAATGCTTATCTTCCCGAGGAACTTGAAGATTTTGAAAATGAACTAGACGCGAATGGAGAATGGACTTATGTCCCACCATATGGATATGTCTGGGTTCCTGGCGGTGTAGGAGTAAACTGGCGTCCTTACTACAACGGCAGATGGATCATGACTCCTTTAGCAGGCTGGACCTGGCTTCCCTACGAACCATGGGGATGGGCAACTTATCACTACGGCAGATGGCACTGGGGGGTAGGCCTTGGCTGGTACTGGATTCCCACTTCAATGTGGGGCCCTGGCTGGGTAAGCTGGTACTATGGATATGACTATTACGGCTGGGCACCTTTGAGCTATTATGGCTATCCTGGCTACCTCTACAATAATATGTATTATAGCAGGTACACAGGATACTACCCTTATAATTCCAGAGCTCTTACTGTAATCCACAAGAATCAGCTTAAAGCAAGAAACGTTTCTAAAGTTGCATTAACTCAGGATTCGATAAAGAAACTCGGCAAAATCAGCATGACCAACAAAGGGCCGAATATCAAGCTTACAAAAAGCGAAATCGCAGTACAGAAGCTTGAAGGGAAAAAGGTCTTTCTTCACAATAAAGAAACTGCGGTTCAATTTAAAGAAATTAAAGGCAAAAGTACTTCCAATTACGGGAAGATTAAAACTGAGGGTTCAGGACTGGTCAAAAAAAGCAGTGTGCGGAATCTCAAACCTTCAAATGAAAGGAATATTCTTAAGAGAAAGACAGGCTATCCTTCCTCACCAAACATCAGCATTAAAAAATACTCTGGTTTGTCAAGAACAAGAAAATCAACTTCCACTCTCGGCCGGCTGTATAATTACATTTCAGGCAGAAGCAGCAAATATATCAAAGGCAGCTCTTCACGCACTTCCTCTTCTAGAAAAGTAAGTTCTAGCTCCTCTTCACGTTCCAGGACTTCATCTTCAAGAGGAAGATCATCTTCTTCCCGCACTCGTTCTTCTTCAAGCTCCAGCAAAGTCAAAAAGAAATAGTGACACTTAAATTATTTCTCATTTCTTCTTTTTTAAAGTCTCATAATAGTCCAAAGTCATCATGTGATCTTCATAAGAGCAGAATCTGTTCGGCTCTGTTCCTGGAATAAAAACTTCCATCATAGGAAACAAACAGAACGGAGTAGCCAGCAAGCCGGTCTTGCGATCGATTTCCACAAAAGTAAGATTGGATGGGACTTCGAATTCTTCCTGTATTGGTTCCGCTTCACCTGCTTCCTCTGCTTCTTTTTTCTCTTTCTCTATGATTCTCTGAAAAAAATCTACCCATATGGGAAGAGCAGCCACAGCACCTGACTGCCGGTCACCTATTTTTATCCTCCCCTCCCTATAGCCAACCCAAACACCTGCACAAAGCGAAGGTGAAAAACCCATAAACCAAGCATCGGAAAAGTCATCAGTAGTCCCGGTTTTCCCGGCCAAAGGTTTCTCCAGGAACCTTGCTGCTTGAGCAGAACCTCTCTGCACAACTCCCTGAAGTAAATAAGTCATTATATATGCAATCTGGGGAGATATTACTTCATCTGATTGGATCTTGGCTTCTTCCAAAATGTCCCCATCTTTATCTTCTATACGTGTAATGAAGTAAGGTCCTATACGAATCCCTTTATTTGGAAAAGTGGAAAAAGCCGAAACCAGCTCAATCATTTTAACCTCAAAGGCTCCCAATGCCAGAGAAAGATAAGGATAAATCGTCGAAGTAATTCCGAATTTACGGCAGTAATTAACCCCAGTCTGAGGCGAGATATATTCCAGAAGTTTAGCCGTAACAATATTTCTTGACTCTTCCAAGCCTTTACGTAAAGTAACACGTCCCTTATATCTATTATCGTAATTTGGAGGAGACCACAATTCACCGGACCATTTGTCTTCAAAATCTGTAGGCTCATCAACAATCCCGCTTGCAGGTGTGAAATCATTCTCCATAGCAGCTGTATAAAGTATGGGTTTTATTACCGAACCACACTGCCTTAAAGCCTGAGTTGTAATGTTATACTCACTTCTCTTAAAAGAATATCCGCCCACCATGGCTTTTATCTGGCCCGTTTGGGGTTCGATAGCAAGAAAAGCCCCTTCAAGAAGCGGTTCCTGGTCAAGAGAAACAAGGAGTTCTTTCTTCTCTTCATCTAAGTCATTTACTCTAACATGTATTATATCTCCCTTCTCAATAAGGTTTTTCAGGCTTTTCGTCTTGGTCCATGCAATATCTTTATTCGTCATTTTGCCAATATAATCTTTCACCTTAACATCCGCCTTGCGTGTCTCAACCGACAGGACAACCGCTTCAATTACCTCTCCCTTTTCAATAGAAGGTTTCTGCCAATCCATCAGTAACTTTTCAGGCTTTTCACTCTTTACGGGATTTTGTATTGGCTTCTCCAGCTCTTCCAGGTTTTCAATCCCCATATCCAGCAAGTTTTCTTTGTCTTTTCTCCACCCCTGCCTCTTATCCAGAACATGGAGCCATTTCCTTACAGCATTTTCCGCGTATCCCTGGTACTCTGTATTTAAAGTTGTATAGACCTTCAACCCTTCTCTGTAAAGAGAATCCTTGCCGTAATTATCATACAAATATCTTCTGATTTCTTCATTGAAATAAGCAGCAAATTCAGAATCTCCCCGGTGTAAAGGAAGAACATTAAGTGGCTCTTTCTTGATTTCAGCGGCTTCTTCTTCTGTTATGAATCCTTCTTCGACCATACGGTTAAAGACATGATTGCGGCGGCGCAATGTCAGGTCAGGATTTCTGTAGGGAGAATAAGAAGTGGGCGCCCTGAAGATACCGGTAATCAAAGCCGATTCTTCAAGGTTCAACTCTGAGACATTTTTACCAAAGTATAACTGCGATGCGGCTTCAACTCCATATGCACCATGCCCTAAATTAAACTGATTGCAGTACATAGTCAGTATCTCTTCTTTGGAATACTTCCTTTCAAGTTGAATGGCAAGAATCGCTTCTTTCAGTTTCCGCCGCACAGTCTGTTTTGGATGAAGAAAAAGCTGTTTCACTAATTGCTGGCTAATAGTACTTCCCCCATGAAGCTTTCTCGGTTTCAATATCAGCTTCATATCTTCTTTAACAGCCCGCAAAATACCCTTATAATCAATTCCATGGTGGTTATAAAACCTCGCGTCTTCTGTTACAATAATTGCATTTTTCAAAACCTCGGGGATTTCTTCATATGTGATTTCAATTCTTTTTTGTAATGCATATTCTCCTATGACTTCTCCATCATCAGAGTAGATATAAGTAATTATGTTTGGTTTATATTCCTCGAGTTTAGAGATAGAAGGAACATTCCGCAGAACCCCGACATAAAATCCAAGCAGTGCTCCAAAAATACACACCAATAAAAAAATAAAGGCCAGGAAAGCTCTTTTATAATATTTATTCCTGCTGAGATTTCTTAATTTTTTTAAGCTCGATTTTTTAATTCTGAATTTCTTTATCTTTAAGACAAATTTATTTTTCATTTCTACTCTTAGAATATAGCAGATCTCTACGAGAGAGAGCAAGTAGCCAGTCGGCATTAGACAGAATATTTGGGGGACGGTTCTATTTTCTCTAAAAGATCAAGAAATTAAAACTAGAGCTAGATCTAGCGAAGGGAAAAAATAGAACCGTTCCCGATAAGCTAAGATTTTACTGACAGAGAATCAAGGTATTTAAAAACGACTGCTCCTATCTCATTAGATATTTCTTCTATAGATTTATGTCCGTCTATATGAATGATGTTTTCTCCATTAAAACTCTTAAATATTTCTCTTACTTTGACTAAATATTCTTCCTGTTCAAAAAGGATATCCCTTTTTTTTCTCGTCTCTATACGCTGGAGGCCATTTTTCACATCAATATCCAGTATAAAAACCAGATCTGGCATCACAACGAACTCTTCGTTAATGCTGCGGATAAATCCTCGATCTATCCTTCTTGCACCCTGATAAGCTATAGTCGAAAAATAATACCTATCTAAAATAACAATTTTTCTCTTTTCCAAAGCAGGCTTCAGGTTTTTCTCAACATTTTCTCTCCTGTCTTTTTGAAACAGATCTAATTCTTCCTCTGGCGTGATTGAATTCGAAAATGCTGCCTTTTTCTTAATTTCACGGCCCCACTTACCCATAGAAGGCTCCTGAAAATAAACTACCTCAAAATCTTTCTTTCGAAGCCTGTTCAGCAGTATTTCAGCTTGAGTAGTTTTCCCTGTCCCATCTATACCTTCAAAAACAATCAGAATTCCCTTTTTTAAGCGATATCCCATTTCTCTCATTTGACCTTAAAACCCAGAATCTTAAACCTTAATCAGTAAAGGATAATATAATAGAAGACAAAAAAGTTCAAACTTATCCTGTAGGTTCATCGCAATAATGCAACTTTTCCTCCTTTGTGATAGTTTTACCATATTTCTGGGACGGTTCTATTTTCTCTGAAATATCAAGAAATTAAAACTATGTAAGGGAAAAAACAGAACCGTCCCTGTCCCCAATAAGTTGGTTGAATTTTTTATAGTATTATGCTAGTTTAAAGTATACTTTTGGAGGTAGGGAAATGAAAAAAACTTCACTGATAGCTTTATTAAGTTTTGTGCTCGGAATAATCATAACAGGCCTGATTCTTGTTTATTCCCCTGGGGAAAATTCACCTGATAACTTCTTAGAGAATTCATCGACTTCTTCACTTACCTCTGCTAATCTATATGCTTCCTCGCTTTCCCAGCCGAGAGAAAATCTAGACTTTGCAAAAATCGCTGAAAAAGTGAGCCCTGCCGTTGTGAGAATTGAAGCCGAGAAGGTAGTAACGAGGAAGATTAGCGGTTTTGGAGATGATCTCTTTTTCGATGATTTCTGGGATAGATTTTTTGGATCTCCCCCCAAGAGAGAACAGGAATACCGCTCTTCGGCCAGGGGGTCAGGTTTCTTTATAAGCGCAGATGGCTATATAATCACAAACAATCACATCGCAGAGAAAGCTATTAAAGTCACCGTTACTACTCTTCAGGGAAATGAATACACTGCAAAGATTGTAGGCACTGATCCAAGCACCGATCTGGCATTACTTAAGGTTGATGAAGAAAATTTGCCCTATGCTGAGCTTGGAGATTCAACAAAATTACATGCGGGAGAATGGGTTCTTGCCATAGGAAATCCTCTAGGCTTTGAACATACTGTCACAGCCGGAATCGTCAGCGCAAAAGGCAGACAGCTTGGGGCAGGAATGAATCTCCCGACTTACCAGGACTATATTCAGACCGATGCCGCCATAAACCCCGGAAACAGCGGTGGTCCTCTAGTAAACACCAAGGGCGAGGTCATCGGTATTAATAGTTTGATATCAACTACTACTGGAGGAAATATCGGGATCGGTTTTGCCATTCCCTCCAGTCTGGCAAAAAAAGTAGTCAAACAACTGAAAGAAAAAGGAAGAGTAATACGGGGCTATCTGGGAGTCAGAGGGCTCTATCCTATTGATGAAAAAACAAAAAAGAATCTCGGTCTAAAGTCAAAAAATGGAGTCATGATCAATCAGGTTGAACCAGGCACTCCTGCTGACAAAGCCGGACTTGAGCGCTACGATGTGATAATTAAAGTTAATGATGAACCTGTAAAAAATCCTAACGACCTGATGTTTAAAATTGCCGATATCAAGCCTGGTACAAAAGTTAAACTTTCGGTTATCCGTGATGGCAAGGAAAAAAGTTATATAGTAAAAATCGCAGAATTGGAACCCGAGGAAGAACAGGAAACAACTTCCTCTTCAGGAAAGGATATAGGCTTATCAGTAAGGGAATTAACTCCCAGCCTGGCAAACCGTTACGGTTACAAGACACTAGAAGGCCTAATAATAACCGAAGTAAGACGATACAGCGAAGCAGCAAAAGAAGGCCTGGAAGTCGGAGATATTATTCTTGAAGCTAATCGAAAGAGAGTCAGGCACGTAAGAGAATTAGCATCTATCTTGAAAAAAACTTCTCCCGGAGAATCAATAATGCTGCTCATCAGTAGGGAAAGTAATCGGCAAGCACAAGAATTTATCGTTACTTTAAGGATACCTGAATGAAAATAACCAAGGTTCATTCATTAGGCAATGACTTTCTGATAATTGACGAAGAAGAAAATCCCTGTATTAAAGAAAAAGCTACCCTTGCAAGACGCATATGCGCACGGCATACGGGAATCGGAGCCGACGGCCTGCTGTTAATATCCGTCAAGGATAAAGGCATGGGGTTCGTCAACTTCCGGATTTTCAACGCTGACGGCACCGAAGCAGAAGTATCAGGAAACGGCCTGAGATGCGCTGCAGCATATTTATACTATAAAAAAAAGATCGAGTCTCCCAAAATCACTTTCTTAACAACAATAGGAAACCGCGAATGTGAACTGCTCAACCGGAAAGACAATTCCTTTGACAGTAAAATCGAAATGGGAATTCCCCATTTAAGTTCTAAGGATATCCCTTTTGACGATGGAACTTTTCATGAAAAAATTATCGACTATCCACTCTCCATCAATAAAAAAGTCCACTATATTACCCTGGTTTCACTAGGCAATCCCCACTGCGGTATATTTTTCGACCGCTTCCCTGCTCGAATCGAATGGCACCAAATAGGATACGAAATCGAATTCCATCCTTTCTTTCCAAAGAGAATAAATACCGAATTTATACGAGTTTCAAACAGAAAAGAAATCGAAGTCCTTTTTTGGGAAAGAGGTGTAGGGGAGACTCTATCTTCAGGAAGTGGGGCCTGTGCTGCTGCAGTGGCTTCCATCCTTAAAAATCTGACGGAAAGAAAAGTAAATGTAAGAACATCCATGGGGAACCTAACAGTAGAATGGGAAAAAGAGAAAGTTCACCAGTCAGGGCCTTCGGTAGTATTGTATGAAGGTAATTTCCTCCAAAATTAGCCTCTTTCGGCCTGAATCAGATATGGCTCACCACATTTTGAAATGCTGATACCCCTTTTCTATTAATTTTTTTCTCTTTCCGCTTTTATCCACTATAAAAACATCTTTCCCCTCAATTATCCTGCCTATCTTAGTAATCCTGAATTTCTTTTGTAGTCTAGAAATTGAATCGATCTGCTGTGGTGGAATTGAAAAAAGAAGTTGATAATCCTCTCCACCGTGGAGAGCATACCAAAAAGCCTTTCTCTGCATGGAACGCAGTTCAGTGGAGATGGGCAATTTTTCCAAATATATTTCAGCACCACACCCGCTTTCTTCACAGATATGGCCCAGGTCTACAGATAAACCATCACTGATATCTATCATGGAAGAAGCCAACATAAGACGGGAAAGTTCGCATCCAAGCGAAACGCAAGGAGCAGGGTCCAGAAAAGCCTTTAGCAGTGTATCTGCTTTTTTATCATCTCCAATACTGTATCCTTTTCTTGCCAGCAGCAGCCCCTGCCTGGCATCACCCAAAGTGCCTGAAACAAAAAGAAGATGTCCCGGTTTTGCCCCACTTCGTTTTAAAATGTTTTTCCCTTCTCCGACAGCAGTTATAGATATTGTAATTTTTTTTGCCTGGGAAATATCTCCTCCAATAAGAATGACCTTTTCTTCTTTTGCTGCTGACTTCAGTCCTGCGAAAAATTTTTCCAGCCAATCCAGCTCTATCTGTATTGGCAAGCCCAACCCGAGAAGCGCATACCTGGGCACACCGCCCATTGCTGCTATGTCACTCAAGTTAACATTTAAACTTTTCCGGCCAAGAAAATAGGGAGGATGAAAGGAGGAGACAAAATGAAAATCTTCAACAAGCAGGTCTTTGGTGATAATAAAAAAGCTTTTTCCTGCCTTAATAACAGCGGCATCATCGCCTATACCAACTGTCAATTCCGGGCACGATACAGAAAACTCCTTCCTTAGTTCTGAAATAAGCTCTTTTTCTTTTAAACCCTGTAGTTTCATAAAGAAAAACTAACACACTTGATTAGAATGCCGGAGTTCAGGTTTAATCACCAGAATCTTTCACCAAAGCAGCATTAATAATCTCATTTACATCTTCTATAAAAACAAATTTCATTTCTTTCATTATTTTTTTTGGAATATCAAATAAATCTTTCTTGTTAGCCAGAGGTAAAATCATCTCTTTTACTCCAGACCGCTGGGCCGCCAGAACTTTTTCTTTAATTCCCCCCACCGGTAGAACACTACCACGTAATGTAATCTCACCGCTCATTGCTACATCCCATCTGATTTTTCTGTCAGCACAGACAGAAATTAAAGAAGTCAGCATAGTCACTCCTGCAGAAGGGCCATCTTTTGGTATTGCACCCTCTGGGATATGTATATGGAAATCATTTTTAGAGAAAATCTGGTTGTCTATACCAAGCTCTTTAGAATTAGATTTCGCATAACTCAAAGCAGCTTGAGCAGATTCTTTCATGACATCACCAAGTGAACCAGTCAAAGTAAGGTTCCCTTTTCCCTTCATTTTCGTTGTTTCTACAAAAAGTATCTCGCCGCCAGCAGCAGTCCAGGCAACACCAGTAGTCACACCGACACGATTCTTCTTCTGAAGCTGGTCCCTGAATACTTTAGGTGGGCCCAGGTATCTTTCGATGTTCTGGGCTGTAACCCTGGTCAGATGTTTTTTGCCTTCGGCTACTTTCCTGGCTACTTTCCTGCACACCGAGGCAATTTCCCTTTCAAGATTCCTGACTCCTGCTTCCCTTGTATAGAAAGAAATAATTTTTTTTACAGCACCCTTTGTGAAACAAATCAAATTCTTACTCAGGGCGTTTTCCTCAATTTGTTTCGGGAGCAAATGGCGGAAAGCTATCTCAAGTTTTTCGTCTTCTGTATAACCCGGAAGGCGGAGAATTTCCATCCTGTCACGGAAGGCCGGCTGGATAGGGTCAAGAAGATTACCGGTAGTGATAAACATAACCTTGGACAGATCGTATGGAACACCAAGGTAATGGTCGCTAAAAGAAAAATTCTGTTCAGGGTCAAGCACTTCCAGAAGTGCAGATGAAGGATCACCTCTAAAATCAGCCCCGATTTTATCTACTTCATCCATCATGAATACAGGATTATTAGAACCACAGCGTCTCAATCCCTGTATAATCCTTCCTGGCATTGCTCCAACATATGTCCTTCTATGTCCTCTGATTTCTGCTTCATCTCTCACACCACCCAGGGAAATGCGAATAAACTTCCTCCCAAGTGCCCTTGCTATTGAACGGCCGAGAGAAGTCTTCCCTACTCCAGGAGGACCTACAAAACAAAGAATAGGACCTTTTATCTTTTTGGAAAGGGTTTTAACACCCAAATATTCAAGAACCCTTTCTTTAACTCTATCCAGACCATAGTGATCCTCATCAAGAATTTTTTTAACATTGCGAAGGTCCAAATTATCGGCAGTGCGTTTGTTCCAGGGAAGAGCAAACATCCAATCCAGATAATTGCGAACCACTGCGGTTTCCGCTGATTCCGGATGCATCTGGGAAAGGCGGCTGATCTGTTTTCCCAATTCCTGTCTTACCTCATCGGATACTTTTAACTTTCTTAATTTCTTCTTATAGCCTTTTATCTCTTCCTGAATTTCACTACCTTCACCTAGCTCTTTCTGGATGGCTTTTATTTGCTGTCTAAGAAAATACTGTTTCTGGAGCTTATCCATTTCGCCTTTAGCCTCGCTGCTGATCTTTGACTGGACATCCAGAAGCTCAATTTCTTTTGTCAACAGTTCATAACATTTTTTCAATCTCTGGAAAGGATTAATCATTTCCAGAAGATTCTGAGCTTCTTTAATTTTTAAATCCAGATTAGCTGCGGTAAGGTCAGCCAGCCTCCCCTGCTCCTCGATGTTTGCTGCAATGATTATGATTTCAGGGGGGATATTTTTCCCAAGCGATAAAGCCTTGTCAAGTCCATCTCGGACATTCCTGATCAAGGCCTCACCTTCTATAGATTTTTTTTCTTCTTCCAATTCGCGAATCACACTTATTCTGGCCCTATAATAAGGCTTATCTTCTTCAAGCTCTTTCAATCCGGCTCTTATAAGGCCCTGCGCCAGAATTCTTACTCTTCCATCGGGGAGTTTCAGCATTCTCATGACCAATGCAACTGTTCCCATCTCATATACATCTTCGCTCTTTGGATTTTCCGTCTCTATGTCTTTCTGAGTCAGGAGAAAAATCATCCGGTGAGAGGAAATGGAATGCTCAATAGCTTCCTTTGATTTTTCTCTACCCACAAACAAGGGAACAACCATATAAGGAAAAACAACAATATCTCTCAACATCAATACCGGCAGATGCTTAGGGATTTTGAGTTTTTGCCCTTCTTCTCCGATTATATTTTCCGGCTGGTCGTCATTGTTATTTTTCTCTTCGGCCATTTTTTTCTCCGTATTTATTCCCTACACTCATTCTTATAAAAATCTTTCCGTAATAAAGCATCTCCCCTCTTTTCCCTGTATTTTCTGTCCCTATAATATTTATTTCCCAGGAGGCTATTTTATTTCTCTTTTAAAAGAGTTTCTAATTCTTTCTTAAATTCTAAAACATCCTTGAATTCTCTATAAACAGAGGCAAACCTTACATAAGCTACTTTATCCAATTCTTTCAATTTGCTCATAACATACTGTCCGATTTCAGCGGTAGCGATCTCTTTATCGGGTTTTTCTTGTAGTTTTAACTCTATATCCTCCACAATTTCTTCCAGTTTTGCTACAGGAATAGGCCTTTTTTCACAGGCCTTGAGCAGCCCACGCATTATATTTTGGCTATCAAAACGCTGCCTTCTTCCATCTTTCTTTACAACCATGTAAGGAATTTCCTCTATCTTTTCATAGGTCGTAAATCTTTTTTGGCAGGAAAGGCACTCACGCCGACGGCGAATAGTAATGCCGTTCTTGCTTTCCCTTGAATCGATAACCTTGCTTTCCGGATTTTCACAATATGGACACTTCATTGTTCACTCTCTTGTCTTAATTTTTTTATCTGAAACATAGAAATCCCCTCTTTCCAGAGTATAGCATACCCAATTATACAAGTCACTACAAGCTGGAGCACATGCATTACAATTGTCATTCCAACTGCCAGGTTAGGATCAATATTAAAAAAAGAAGTTAGGCCAAGCTTGCTGAAATAGTGAAATCCTCCAACCATTCCAGGAGTTGGAATAGAGGCACCAACCATTGTCAGGAACATATAAGGTATAAGAGAAAAGAAAGGAACAGAAACATGATAAGCGAAAAAAAACATCCAGTAAAAAAAGGTAATCCCAAGCCAGACAATAACAGAAAGGAGCATATACATAAGTATATTCCCTATAGAATGGAAAAATTTCAGCCCTTCTATAAATTCTTCAATTAGTACATGGATTTTACTGGAAACTTTTTGCGGCAGAGACTTCAGGATACGTGCAATAATAGAGAGAGTCTTCTCCCTGAAAAAATATATAGAAAAAATCAAAATGAGAATAAAAGCAACAAATACAACTGCACCTATTCCCGTAAAGGTCAAAATGGAATAGGTCTCCTTATCTGGATTGAAATAGGGCGCATAATAAGACTTAAAAAAAAGAAAAACCGCTAATAGAAAACACATGGCTAAAATATCAAAAATTCTCTCAACAACCTGTGTCCCAAGGACAAATCCCTTTTTCATGTTCTCTTTTTTAGCTAAATATAAAGGCTTGGCTATTTCTCCCAATCTTCCAGGGAAAGTAAAAGTAACCGTAAAACCGATCACATTAGCTGCAAATCTGTTGAATAAAGTCACACCGCGTTTCTCATGCTTTAGGAGATACTGCCAGCGGATTGCACGGGTGAGGAAGTGTAAAGGTGTTAAAAGAATAACAACGACAAAAATGATGATGTTGACATCAGTCAAACAATTCAGGACCTCTTTCCATCCGACACTTCTAAAGAAAAAATAGAGAAAACCTAATGTCAGGATAAACACAAAGCTCAGACTGATCCATGGTTTTTTCATCAGATGCGGAATATTATCACCATCACTATTTACTGTCAAACTGCTTTTTACAATGGCATCTTATATTTGCCATCTGCTGTTTGTAGTCAAACTACTTTTTACATAGGCTGGATCTTGTTAGATTGGGTCAGAGTCTTCCTGTCCTCACGCCACTCATCCTTCCGTACGACCTCTTAGGCTGCACTTGGCGAAACTGGAACAAAGGTATATATTGAAAATCTTCGGATTATTTATTATCATATTGGAATCTCTGGGAAGTCGTCCAATGGCAGGACACATGACTCTGGATCATGGAATCGGGGTTCGAATCCCTGCTTCCCAGCCAGTCTGATTCTATTGATTACCACTGATTTTCCCTGTTTTTTCCTTTCAACCGCAATACCGTAGTTTCAACGTAATTCAACTAAATCTATCACATGAGGGAAGGTCTATTCATCCTTAAAATTTATTATTGACTGGATATGTTCTATATATTATTCTTAACTTAACAGTTCAGACGGCGAAAATTAAACAAAACTGATAGAAAATTATCATGAATAAAAAAACATTACACAAGATTAGTTATGGCTTATATGTGATTAGTTCAAAATCTGATGAGAAGTTCAACGGTCAGATTGCAAATACGGTCTTTCAAATAACTTCAGAACCGCCGACTATTGCAGTTAGTATAAACAAAGGTAATCTCACTCACGAGTTTATCAAAAAAAGCAGAGTTTTTAGTGTATCAATTTTGTCAGAAGATGCGACAATGAAATTCATCGGACATTTTGGATTTAAATCAGGCAAAGATATAAACAAATTCAAAGATGTGAACTATAAGATTGGTGCCACCAATTCTCCAATTATTCTTGATTATACAGTTGCTTATTTAGAATGTGAGGTTATAAATAATTTAGATGTAGGAACACATACAGTTTTTATTGGAAAAGTGATAGATGCAGAGATTATCAATGATGAAATGCCAATGACCTATGATTACTATCATAAAGTTAAAAAAGGTAAAGCACCAAAAACAGCACCAACTTATATTTCCGAAGAAAAAAGTAAGAAGAAGGAGGCAAAGAAAATGCAAAAATATGTATGCACAGTATGCGGTTATGTATATGTCCCTGAAGTTGGAGACCCGGATTCCGGGATAGAACCAGGAACAGCATTTGAAGACATTCCTGATGATTGGGTTTGCCCTGTTTGTGGAGTCAGTAAAGATATGTTTGAATTGCAGGAGGAATAATGGCTAAAAGAGAAATAAAAAGATTTAATAATATGAGGAGAATTAAAAATGAATGAAAAAGAAGGACTAAAAATGTTCTGCTACCAATGTTCCCAGACAGTAAGAGGAACGGGCTGCACCATCAAAGGGGTATGTGGAAAAGAGTCCACAGTAGCAAGGCTGCAGGACAACTTAATTTATATAACAAAGGGAATGAGTGCATATTTATATCATGCACGAGAACTTGGATATACTAATTCAGAAATTGATGCCTTTTTAGAAAGAGCCTTCTATGCTACATTTACAAATGTAAATTTTAATGCAGAAAATCTTGTTGAAATGGCACTTGAAGCTGGCAGAATGAATATTAAAACAATGGAACTTTTAAAAGAAGCACATATCAAAACTTACGGTGAGCCTGAACCTCAAAAAGTTCAAACCGGCACATTGAAAGGGCCTGGAATACTTGTTACAGGACATGGATTAAAGGCACTTGGAGAGTTGCTAAAGCAAACAGAAGGAATAGGAGTAAATATTTATACTCATTCAGAAATGTTACCCGCACATGGTTATCCTGAATTGAAAAGATACAAGCATCTTGTTGGAAATCTTGGAAAAGCATGGTTTGACCAGAAAAAGTTATTTTCAGAATTCCCAGGAGCAATTCTTGCGACATCAAATTGTGCCTTAATTCCAAAAGATGAATACAGAGACCGAATGTTTGCAACCGGACCTGTAAGTTTACCAGGGGTGAAATACATTAAAGGTTATGATTTTACTGAGGTAATAGAAAAAGCAAAATCCTTACCTGAATTAGAAAAAAAAGCAGGTAATATTGTATTAACAACAGGTTTTTCAAAATCTGTTATATTATCATTAGCAGATAAAATCAAAAAATTAGTGGAGTGTGGAAAGATTCGTCATTTCTTCCTTGTTGGCGGTTGCGATGCCCCCATTAAAAAAGATGAATACTATAGAGAATTCGTTAAACTTCTTCCAAAAGATACAATCATCTTTACACTCGCCTGTGGAAAGTTCAGAATCAATGATCTGGATCTGGGAGACATAGAAGAAATTCCTCGTCTTATTGATTTAGGCCAGTGTAATGATTCAATAGTTGCAGTTGATATTGCAGTTGCACTTGCAGAACTCTTTGGAGTGGGTGTAAATGAACTTCCACTGTCCATTATATTGATGTGGATGGAGCAAAAAGCAGTTGCAATTCTTTGGAGTCTGCTCTCACTTAATATTAAAGGTATATATCTCGGACCAATACTTCCTGCATGGGTAAATGATGACATTCTCAAGGTGCTTCAAGAGAATTACGATTTAAAACTCATCGGAGAGCCAGAAGATGATGTTAAAAATATTTTGGGATGATATTAAAGTCAGTATCTAAAGAAAATAGATATGAAAAATGACAAGAGAATAACTCATCCCAAGAAAGGGAGACAAAGAAAATGGAAAATCTAAAAGGAACAAAAACAGCAGAAAATTTAATGAAATCTTTTGTTGGTGAATCACAGGCAAGAATGCGCTATTCCTATTACGCTTCTGTAGCCAGAAAAGAAGGATTCAGACAGATTGAAGAGATCTTCACTGAAACCGCCGATAATGAAAAGGAGCATGCAAAACTGTTCTGGAAACATCTTGTTAATTATGGTTTAAATGAAAATGTTGTGGAGATAAATTCAGGTTATCCTGTTGCTTATGCTGATACCTTGAAAAACTTAGAATACGCAGCAAACGGTGAAAATGAAGAATGGACAGATTTATATCCTTCTTTCGCAAAAGTTGCTGAAGAAGAAGGTTTCTCTGAAATTGCAAAAACATTCCAATTAGTTGCCCTTGTAGAAAAGCGACATGAGGAAAGATATAGAAAGTTACTCAAGAGTGTGGCAGAACATACTGTATTTAAAAAAGATGGCAAGGTATTCTGGAAATGTAGAAATTGTGGACATATTATTGAATCAATTGAAGCACCAGAAAAATGTCCTGTTTGCAGTCATCCGAGAGAATATTTTGAATTGTTTATGGAAAATTACTAACTAAAAATGTTTAATCAGAAGTCTTATTCTTAGAGCAACGTTTTAGAATTTTTTCAAGGCTTCTGTCTGAATGACCTATGGCGGATATCTTCACAGCTTAAGCAGTTTATAATATCTTTCTTTTCAAGCCACGCCCGACGTGCAATCCCAACACCAAAACGCATCATTTCGAGCCCACCGGAATCATCTCCAGATCCATCATCCAGATCATCCTGTAGGGTACTTTACCCCCACCCTTCACCGGAAAATGTGCTGTCGGCGATCCTAAAATCAGTCAAGTTTTTATTCTGCCGGCGTTTTCCGTAGGTGTAAGCTTGTCAGAATCTGCCAAACCGCAAAAAACCCAAATGCTGCCCATTCAATGAGATAAGTGATTGCGCTTTGATTTAATACATCAAACAGTTCGGTTAAAGCCAGTAAAACGGCAAATACAAAAGAGCAGAGAGATGCAGAGCAGGCAAGTATAGCTAAAATATTGGGGAAATTAGTTTTTTTAAGAAAGACCCAGCCATAAGCTCCCAAATAGCAGGTCATACAAAGAAAAATTATTACTCCTGTGATAATATGAATGTTATAAATCACTGGTTTGCTGGCATCCAGAGGGAAAAACACCATGACAATAGCATCTATGCAGCCAACAATGCCTGCAATTAAAGCAAACGTCGCCGGACCGTGAACATTGCATCTGGACTTCAATTCCCTTGCTAAAAACAGAAAAAATGGAGCGAGTGCAACTGCCATCCCAAGCATCATAATTATAAAAACAATATTACTACCGTTTGGCCCCACACTTAAATCACTAATGTAATTTGTCCAGGGCATAAAACTGGTATCTACCAACCAATGTAAGGTTAAGGCAAGACCGGCTCCGGCCATCGCCACAACAAAAGTGATGAGCAATGAAGCCACACCCCGGGCTAAAGCCCGGGGTTTCGGCTCTCTGGCATAATCTG
>CAZYMU010000008.1:0-83666 GCA_964648465.1 uncultured Eubacteriales bacterium
TAAAGGCTAAATCTTTTAATGTCGCTTCCTCCATCCCCTCAAATTCATATGCTTTTATTAGCAGATTCCATCAAGGTTAAATAAAGGTATCGGCAATTTTTATGAATAATCCAGGTGGACGTGAATAATTCAGGTGGACGTGAATTATTCACGAGTCGAGGTTGCTGCAGATGCGAGGCGTAAAGGATGAAGCTGTGGTATTTCACCGCAAATCCTTTGCAACGAAGCAGATGCGGTAAGATCGGCTCGCCTGAAAGGTAAAAATTGCTGATGATAGATTTAAATTATATTAATCGATATGATAGAGGATAAACTAGTTCTGAGGGTTTCTTGGAGAGCGATCAAAGCATGTTTTAATTGATATAATTAATCAGCAATTTTTATGAATAATTCAGGTTAACAGGTTAGATGGAAAGCGCCGGCTGTGGTTTTTTTTAAAGAAAATTTATTATAATGCAGGACTGCTTTTTTTGTATTTTCTATGATGAGTAATATTCCTTTTTTTTGAAAGTATTCTTTCACTTCCTGTTCGACTTTCATTAGCCCGAAAAAACCCGTGCCTATGATAAGCACTTCAAACTTATCTGATAAAATAGTTTCAATGTCTTTCAAGTAAAGCTTATGTCCTGATTTTCTCCACCAAGAAGAATTTATCAGGTTATTGGATATAATAATGTCGGAGGTATAAACACTACCGTCAACTATCATGCGGCCAAAAGTATAAGATTCAATCATCGTTTTTTCATGCGAAATGTATCTGAACTCAAGATTCTGATTTTTTTCCCTAAAAGAGTTTTAAGGGCTTTCTGAGCAGCTTTCTGTTCGGCATTTTTTTTGGAGATGCCTTTGGCTTTGGCCAGTGATTTTTTATTGGAAAAAACTTCGATAATAAAGTTTTTCTTATGATTTGGTCCTTTTGTAGTGATGGTCTTATAAAATGGAGCAGGAAGATTTTCTTTTTGAAGATATTCTTGAAGGGCTGATTTGTAATTGTTAATAAAGAATTTTTCTACATTGATTTTTTCAAAAAATGGCCTTATGAAATCAACAAGAAGCTCTCTTGTTTTGTCAATTCCTCCATCTAGATAAATAGCTGCTGTCAGGGCTTCAAAAGCTCCTGCCAGAATAGTCCTTTTCTTTCTGCCGCCACTTTTTTCCTCTCCTTTTCCCAGAAAGATGAATTTATCTAACTTTATTTTCCTGGCAAAATAAAATAGAGCAGAAGTATTTGACGCTGCAGATTTTAGCTTTGAAAGTTCTCCTTCGCTAAGCTCCGGATATTGAGAACAAAGATAATCTGCTGCAATCAGCCCGAGAACTGAATCTCCAAGGAATTCAAGCACTTCGTTATCTGATATCTCCTTTTGTTGTCTTTCGTATGCATAGGAACTGTGTGTCAGGGCTTTGAGGAGAAACTCTTTCTTTTTGAACTCATAGTTCAACTGTTTTTCGAATTGAAGGAGATTCTTTTTTATTTGCTTATTGAGCATTATTATAATTTTGTTGTGGGAGAGCTAGAAAGGATAAACTACTTTTCCACCAACTATTGTCATTACTGGGGAGCCTTTTAGTTTCCAGCCATGGAAAGGGTTATTTCGGCTTTTAGACTCGAATTTGTTTACATCTACAACAATTTCTTTATTAATATCTAAAATAGTCAAGTCGGCATCAGCTCCGACACATATTTTACCTTTGTTTTCAAGGCCTAAGATATGGGCAGGCTTTAAAGAAATCATTTCTATAAACTTCTCAAGAGAGATGATTTTTTTATTAACAAGTCTGTCCAGAATAAGCGAGACAGCGGTTTCCAATCCGTTTATGCCAAATGGGGCTTCGTTGAATTCAACTGTTTTTTCATCAGGCGTATGAGGAGCATGATCGGTTACAAAGACGTCAATAATCCCGTTTTTAACTGCCTCTATCAGCGCTTTGGAGTCCTCATTGCTTCTAATAGGTGGATTTACTTTTAGGTTTGTATCATAAGTTTTAAGGTCAGAATCGTTAAGGAACATATGATGAGGAGTTACTTCTGTTGTAACTTTTATCCCTTTCTTTTTGGCATTCTGGATGAGTTCAGCACTTAATTTTGTACTTAAATGAGCAATGTGAATTCTTGCATCGGCCTTTTCGGCCAAGATAATATTTCGGGCTATAATAACATCTTCTGAGGAGCTCGGTATGCCTTTCAGGCCAAAGAGATATGAATAGTACCCTTCATGCATTACTCCATTTCTGCTTAGATTTTTATCTTCGCAGTGGTCAATAATAAGGAAATTAAGTAGTTTTGAATATTCTAAGGCGTGCCTCATAGTTTGGCTGTCGTAGACTGGTTGACCATCATCAGAAAAAGCGACAGCCCCAGCATTTTTGAGGTCAGCCATGTCTGTGAGTTCTTCACCTTTTTGATCTTTTGTTATAGC
The DNA here is from genome assembly GCA_964648465.1 of uncultured Eubacteriales bacterium. Lineage (GTDB taxonomy): Bacteria > Acidobacteriota > Aminicenantia > Aminicenantales > Aminicenantaceae > Aminicenans. The sequence goes on from CAZYMU010000008.1 coordinate 2,421, forward strand.
AGCAATAGGAAAGACATTGACAGAAGTATTTTTTTTTGCTTCGGATAAAATAAACTTTGTGACCCCCTGATTGTCATTTACAGGAATAGTATTAGGCATACATGCTATCGAAGTAAAACCCCCTTTAGCTGCAGCAAGTGAACCGGTTCTTATTGTTTCTTTATCTTCTTGCCCGGGTTCTCTGAGATGAACATGCATATCAATAAAACCTGGGGAGACAATCAAATTTGAAGCATTAATGCTTTTTGCTGATTGTGTTCCGATATTAGACTTTATGTCAACGATTTTTCCTTTTTCAATCAAAATATCAAAAATTCCATCAATTCTAGAAGCAGGATCAACGATTCTTCCACCTTTAATCAGTAATTTCACGCTCTTTTCCTCCTAATAAAAGGTAAAGGACTGCCATTCTGACGGCTACCCCGTTTTCAACTTGTTTGAGTATGACTGATTTGACAGAATCAGCCAGATCAGCCGAAATTTCTACACCCCTGTTTATGGGACCCGGATGCATTATAATGGCATTTTTATTAGCTCTGCGAAACCTTTCCCCCGTCAGGCTAAAAAGATTTCTGTATTCTCGAATGGAAGGGAAGAAATTTTTCTCTTGCCTTTCCATCTGAATTCTTAACATCATGATTATATCGGCTCCTTCCAGCGCTCTATCTAAGTTGTAGTCAATATTAACGCCCAATCTTTTTAATTCTTCAGGAACAAAGCCAGGAGGGGCAACAAGGACGATATTTGCTCCGAGTTTTTTTAGAAGGAATATATTTGATCGAGCAACACGGCTGTGAAGGATATCACCTATAATGATAACTCTTAGGCCTTTAATTTTCTTTTTTTCCTGTCTTATGGTAAAAGCATCAAGCAGTGCCTGAGTGGGATGTTCATGGGCTCCATCTCCTGCATTTATGATATGGGAAGAGCAGAATGTGCTGATAAAATAGGGAGCTCCTGCGCATGAGTGACGGACGACTATCGCATCTGCCTTCATGGCTTCAAGGTTGAGAACAGTATCTTTAAGGGTTTCGCCTTTAATGGTGCTGCTGTTCAGGCTGCTGAAATTAGTAATATCTGCGCTTAACCTTTTTGCAGCAAGTTCAAAAGAACTTCTTGTTCGTGTGCTGGGTTCGAAATTGAGATTGATAATAGTTTTTCCTCTCAATATAGGAACCTTTTTTACTTCTCTGGTAGAAATTTCTAAAAAAGATTCTGCTGTATTGAGTACTGTCATGATATCAAAGTCAGATAAATGCTCAATGCCGAGAAGATGTTTATGGTTAAATGCCAATTGTTATCTCCTATTTGATTTCATTGGGTTCTGCTATCAGAACTTCATCATTTCCATCAATTTCTTTAAGCCGTACATGCACGAGTTCTTTCCTGGATGTTGGAAGGAATTTTCCAACATAGTCAGCCCTTATTGGAAGTTCTTTATGACCGCGGTCAATTAACACAAGAAGTTGAATGGTCTTTGGACGCCCTAGGTCTATCAGGCTGTCCATCGCTGCCCTGATTGTTCTTCCAGTGAAAAGCACATCATCTATGAGAAGTACATCTTTATTAGTCAAAGGAAAATTTATTTCAGTCTTTTTTACCATATGTTGTGTTTCTAGTTCTAAGAAATCATCTCGATATAGAGTTATATCCAGGGCTCCAAATGGAATATCTATACCCTCTGATTCTTTGATTAATTTTGCTATCATTTTTCCCAGCTGGACACCTCGTGTTTTTATCCCGACAATGACTAAATTATCCAAATTACGGTTACGTTCAATTATCTCTGTTGCCATCCTGTGGATAGCTCGTTTTATTTTACGTGAGTCCATAACACGTGCTTTAATTTTTTCATCCATAAGCTCACTCCTCTTTCAGCATCTCTTCATGATTCTATAAATCATATTAAACCAAAGAAGTTTTTCTATAAGAAAATGCAATATATTGGAATAAAAGTCAAGGAAGATATGTTTTCTTTATGAATAACCCACGTGTACGTGGATTATTCATAAGAATTGCTTTGATATTGGCTGGGTTGGTATATCCCCGTCCTCACTCCACCCATCCCCCCGTGGGACCCCTTACGCTCCGGGCGGCGACATCCCAACCCAGCCTACCCTAGATCAGAATCTATCAATAGTAAACTGCTCATCTTCATCCTGAATTATTCATAAATTATGCCGACACCAATATTTAACAATGATGAAATCTGCTTGTCAGCGTGATTTTTCGCAAGATTAAGAGAATTGTTTTCTTTATTGAATATAATATTAATTATAATCGACATTCTTTACCTTTCGGGCGAGCCGATCTTACTGCATCTGCTGCGTTACAGCCCATTCGTGGTGAAGGGACCACAACTTCATGTGCTGTGCCTTACATCTGCAGCAAGATTGACTCTTGAATTATTGAGGTTAGTTAACATATTAATCTTAATCAAGAAAGGGTAAAGCAGATGAATTTGAGGGGATGGAGGAAACGACATTAAAAGATTTAGCCTTTCTGAGTCGATCTTCGAGGGAACCAGACGAAGTCGGGCCTGATGGATGTGTGAGCACTATATAATCAAAGTGGCGGTGTTAATGATGGCTCGCGGACATTGGGGCGTTGCTTAGGATAAGCATGCGGAGTTCCAGCAGAGCCGAGAAGATCGGGGAGGAAATGGCGTTAAAAATCTTAGTGGAGCATAGACATGCCCTCAAATTCATCTTACCTAAATAACTTATCGGCATTCTTTATGAATAACCCAGGTGGAAGAAGGTTCTTGCTATCTCAACATCTTTCTTAATCTGCAAGGATAGATCTTCTGGTGTTTCAAACTTTATTTCACTCCTGATTTTTTTTATGAAGTTGGATATTATTTTTCGGCCGTAGAGATTCTCATTGAAACTTAAGAGATAGGATTCAATGTTTGTTTCATTTTTGTTAAATGTTGGACATGTTCCTATATTAGTAAGAGACGGAAATGTTTTATTTCCTATCCTGACAGTAGATATAAAAACTCCTGAAGGAATGATTTCATTTTCTGTGCGGATATTGGCTGTTGGAAAACCAAGATTTTGCCCTCTTGATTTGCCCTTTATAACCATTCCCTCTATTTCGTAAGGTCTTCCAAGCAAAGTATTGGCTTTTTCTATTTCCCCATCTTGAAGAAGGTTTCGAATAAGGCTGCTGCTTACAATTTTTCCTTCTTTAATAAGAGCCGGGATAGAATGGATGCTGAAATTGTATTTGGAGGCAAGATTGAAAAGAGTCAGGATGTCGCCTTCCCGGTTTCTCCCGAATCTAAAATTTTCCCCGACTATTATTTCTTTAGGGTTTAGAAAGTTAACGACTATTTTTTCTATAAAATCCTGGCTGGATAGATTCGAAATTCTCTTATTGAATGGTAAAACCAGCGTAGTGTGAATGCCAAAATTTTTGATCTTTCTCAATTTTTGATCGAGGGACTGAATCATTTTTATAGAGATTTTTCCAGTGATTTTTTTTGGATGTGGAGAAAAAGTCAAAATTAGAGGGGGAAGATTAAGAGATTTTGCTTCCTTAACAAGGAAATGCAAAATTTTCTTATGTCCGAGGTGAAGCCCATCAAAATTCCCAATGGCCACAACGGTTTTCTTATGAAAAGAAGGAAGCTTATCTAAACTAATTATAACTTGCATTTTATGAATAATCCAGGCTCGGCTATAGAAGATCAAGTAGAAAGAACATAGTCTTTTGGCCAACTAAATATTTTATTTTAAAATATTTCTCTTGGACCAAAAAAAATATACAATAATGTTAAGAATAGTGCAAGAAAGAAGAAAAATGAAAGACATTAAAGAGTCCGAACAGGACTTTGGAAAGAAAGATAGGAAAGAACTCAGTCAAACAAGTTTAAAGGAGATGGATAAATTCTGGGAACAGGCAAAAAATAAGGTTTTATAAATTTACCAACGGATCAATCTCAATGCATTTTCTTGCGTAACAGCAGGCTGGCTTTGATGAATTCATCGATATCTCCATCGAGGACTTTTTCAACATTTCCTGTTTCTGCTTTTGTCCTTAAATCTTTTATCATACGGTAAGGATGAAGTACATATGAACGGATCTGGTTTCCCCATGCTATATCTGACTTTGTATCTTCGAGTTTTTCAAGCTTCTCAAGTTTCTTTTTCTTTTCCAATTCATAGAGACGGGCCTTGAGCACCTTCATTGCAGTCGCTTTGTTTTTGTGCTGTGATCTTTCGTTCTGGCATTGGACGACGATATTAGTAGGCAAGTGGCTGATTCTAACAGCTGAATCAGTAACGTTTATATGTTGACCTCCATGGCCTGATGCATGATAAGTATCGATCCGCAAATCGTCAGGATTTATTTCAATTTTTATATCCTCTTCAATCTCAGGGTAGACAAAGACTGCTGCAAAAGATGTGTGACGCCTTTTGTTAGCATCGAAAGGAGATATTCTGACCAGGCGGTGTACTCCTGATTCATGGGTCAGATTACCGTAAGCATAATTTCCTTCCACTCGGACGGTTACGCTTTTCAAGCCGGCTTCATCTCCAGAAAGGATATCCAGAATTTTTGTTTTAAAACCTTTTCTTTCTGCATATCTGAGGTACATCCGAAGAAGCATTTGTGCCCAGTCTTGGGATTCAGTACCACCGGCGCCTGGGTGGATAGTCAGGATAGCGTTTAAATGGTCGTCCTTTTCATAGAAAAGTGTTTGGAATTTAGCATCCGATAAGTATTTTTCAAAAGTCGAGATGCTCTGTTTTAATTCTGCTTCGACATTTTCTCCCTCTTTAAGCAGTTCTTCGAAAACTTCAATTTCTTCTTTCAGTTCGATTATTTTTAAGAAAAAAATGATATCTCTTTCCAATATTTTTTTATTTTGTTGGAGTGATTGAAATTTTTCCTGTTTTTTCCAGATATCAGGGGAGGATAGTTCTTGATTTATAGCATCGATTTTAGCTTTCTTATGACTCTGGTCAAAGAAAACCTCGTAATTCTTCAAACTTAGAGAAGAGCTCTTTAATTGTGGCTTGAAGCTCAGAAAATTTTTCTTTATTGATATGATTTTTTTCTTTCATTCTTCCTCTTCACTACAGTCAGGATAAGAAATAAGATTGATAAAGTCAAGCTTGCCAAAGGAAGAACATCACCATGTTTTGTGTAGAGAGTTAGAGATTGAGATGGAATAATGTTCCCTGAAAGAAGTGTTTTTGTATCCAATTTAGATTGGGAGAGAATTCTTCCATAAGGATCGACAATTCCGCTTATTCCGGTTGTTGCCGCTCTTAGTAAGAAACGTCTGTTTTCAACGGCTCTAAATACAGCTATAGAAAAATGCTGGTATGGAGCAGAACTTTTTCCGTACCAACCATCGTTTGTGATTGTAACCAGAAAATTCCCTCCTATTTTAACGAATCTTCGCACAAGATTGGGGAAAATTATTTCATAACAAATTGGCGAGCCGAATTTAATGCCTTCAAATTCGTGAATATAGTATTTTTCCCCTGGGGTTAATTCTCCAATTGCATGCGTAAATTTCGAAATAAAAGAAAAGATTTTTTTGTAAGGAGTGTACTCTCCAAAAGGAACAAGATGCATCTTGTAATATTGACTCGTGGAAAGGTTAGGGCTGAGGCATAATGCTGTATTATAATATTGAATGCCTTCCTTGGTCTTTTTTGACTCGTATGTTCCGAGGAGAAAAGTACAACCTGTTTTTTTAACAAATTGAAAGAGCTTGTCCTTGAATTCTTCATAGATGCCGTAGTGACAGCTAAAACACAGAGGAACTGATAATTCGGGCCAGACAATTAGACGGCATCCTTGTAGATAGGCCTGAAAGCTTAGTTCGAGATGCTGGTCGAATAAATCATATATTTTTTGGGGAGATTCTTCATTCCAGTTGGTTTCTGATGGTACATTGCCTTGGATAACGGAAACTTTAAGAGAATTATCGGTTGAATGAATAGGTTTTATAATAGCATACCCCCATAAATGGATTATAAGCACAAGAGTTAATACAGAAAAAAACGGAGCTTTCTTCTTGAAATTTACAGAGAATATGAATGAGCTTTGAAAAAGAAGAAGAAGAAAGGAAATTCCATATACACCTGTTATGGAAGCTGTCTGAATAAAGTATATGTTTTTATACTGGCTGTAGCCGATTAGCCCCCAGGGAAAGCCGGTGAAAATGTAGGTTAAGATGTATTCAAAGGATACCCAGATGAAAGGGGCAAGAAATAAAACAAATTTTGGAAAAGATTGATGGATTTTGGAATAGGTTAAAGAGAAAAAAGCCCAGAAAAGCGCAAGAAAAAGTATAAGAAGAATATAAATCAGAATGCTAAAGGCCAGGGACAGATTGCCGTAATGAGTTGGGACATCAGGGATCCAGTAGAGAAGTACGGCGTAAAAAGAAAAGCCAGAGATAAATCCCAGAAGAAAAGATTGTTTAGGATTCTTTTTCGAAATGATGAGTATTATAGGAATAAGCGAAATCCAGGAGAAAAAAGAAAGATTAAACTTTGGGAATGAGAAGGCAGTTAAAGTGCCACTCAATGTAGAAATTAAAATATCACTTATTCTAATTTTCAAAACTTTACCGCCAAACAGGAATCCACACTACATCACAAATTAGAATTTAAAAATCAGTATTCAGATTTTAGTATCTGACTATAAAGTAGTCACTCTTTTTTTTGCCTTCTGATTTTGCCAGTTTTGCCTTTATTGCCTCAGCTTGTTCTTTAGTTTCGAAACCCCCGATCCGTAGTCGATATATATCTCTTTTATCATTAGGGAATGGATCAAGCACAATGGAAGAGTAGCCATTATCCTTTAATCTTTGTGCGAGAGACAAGGCGCTTTCTTTAATCTGGAAGGCTCCTACCTGTACATAATAGAGATTTTGTTTCTTTTGTGCTGGAGGTGGTGAAGGGACTGCTGGCTTCTCAAGTTCTTTCTTGGATTTTTCATGGGAAGCCAATTCTTTGCTTATAGAATCTTCGGGCTCTTTGACTGGTACAGGTTTTTCCTGCTTGACATTTTCTGTGATATTATGCGTAGCTATCTGGGATGATTTAACAATTTGAGCATGTTTTTTCCCGACAGATACTCCAAGTAGAAAAATAACAATGCCAAGAATTATTATTCCCAGAAAGAGTAAAACAAGCTGAGAGCTTGAAACCTGAAGTTCTCTGTAGTCTTTATTTCTCATTGTTGACTGAGAGTTATTTCTTTTTGTATGTAAATGCTTTTAGCATGTCAAGAGGAAGAGGGAAGACAATAGTTGAATTCTTTTCAGTGGCAATTTCTGTTAGGGTTCCTAAAAACCTGAGCTGGAGGGCTTGAGGGTTTGTTGAGATGATATTTGCAGCTTTGGTTAGTTTGCCTGCTGCTTGAAATTCACCTTCAGCATGGATTATTTTGGCTCTTTTTTCCCTTTCTGCTTCAGCCTGTTTAGCAATGGCCCTGACCATATTATCGGGGAGATCCACATGTTTCATTTCAACCAGTTGAACTTTAATTCCCCAGGGGTCTGTGTGTTTATCTATGATTTCCTGGAGTTGGGAATTTAATTGTTCTCTTTCTGAAAGAAGTCCATCGAGTTCTACTTCACCCAAAACACTCCGCAGTGTTGTTTGGGCAAGCTGTGAAGTTGCAAAAAGATAATCTTGGACTTCAACCACCGCCTTTTGGGGATCCATGACACGAAAATATACAACAGCATTGACCTTGACCGAAACATTATCCTTAGTAATGACATCCTGAGGGGGGATATCCATGACAATGATTCGAAGGCTGATTCTTACCATCCTGTCGATTGGGGAAAATACAAGAATGATACCCGGGCCTTTGGGTTTGCGAAGCACTCGCCCAAGCCGGAAAATAACTCCTCTTTCATATTCTTTTAAGATTTTAATAGAGTTCAATAGATAGAGCACGATTATAGCAATTACTATTACTGGAAAGGTTAACATTTTTACCTCCTTATGCAAAAGTTAGGTTTTAAATTAAACCATAAGAATTATTCTCTGGTTTTCCCCTAACTATTGTTCTTTATCTCGTGAATAATCCAAGTTTAACAATTTTTTAATAAAAATGCTATTTTCAATGATATAAATTCTATTGGATTTTTATGACCTTTATTTTTAAGTTCTTCAAAACTTCGACAACTTTAACTTTTGCGCCCTTAAGGATTTCTTCAGATGCTTCAGCATTCCATATTTCACCATGGACAAAAACTGTTCCTTCAGGATTCAAGTTTTTCTGGACGGTACCAATTTCCCCGATAAGGCCTTCTTTTCCTGTAGATGCTTTTTTTGAATGTGCTCGAACGGTTATAAAAATCAGGAAAATAATGATGAAAGAAATACCAATAGCAACTGGAATTATAAAATTAAGACTAGGCCGCAATTCTGGTATTGGGCTATTTATGAGCATAGTCGAGCCGATAATCATAGAAATGATTCCTCCTATTGATAGAACTCCATAGCTCTGAATTTTAATTTCCAAAATGAATAAGCCGATAGCCAATAATATCAACATTAAACCTACATAATTTATTGGCAGTATTTGAAAGGCAAATATTGCAAGAAGAAGTGAAATTACTCCCACTACTCCCGGTATAATAGCCCCTGGATTTGAAAATTCGAAATATAATCCCAGTAACCCTATCATGAAGAGGATATAAGCCAGGTTTGGGTTTGAAATAGTAAGCAGAAATTTCTGTCTACCTGACATTGAGATTTCAATAATCTCATCGCCTTCAAGTTCGAGAAGTAGTTCTTCTCCATTAAATCTTTTGATGGATCTGCTGTTGAAATAATCAACGATTTCCTGTTCATTATTAGCTATTAAGTCAATTAGATTTCCTTTCAGGGCCTCTTTTTCTGTGTAAGACAAACTTTTCCTGACAGCATCCTCAGCCATTTTTGTGTTTCTGCCTCTTTTTTCGGCTATGCTCTTGATATAGGAGGCTGCATCATGTGTGACTTTTTCTTCCATGGTTTTATCCATCTGCTGTCCTGTGATGGATACCCCAACAGGATGAGCTGCACCTGTATTGGTTCCGGGAGCCATGACAAAAATGTCACATGCAATAGCGATGAAAAAACCTGCAGAAGCAGAACGACCCCCACTTGGAGTAACATAAGCAGCAACAGGAACTTTAGAACTCAAGATTCTTTCTATGATTTCTCTCATGGAGGAGTCTAAACCTCCAGGTGTGTTGAGGCATATGATGATTAAATGGGCGTTTTCTTTTTCTGCTCTGTCAATAGAATTCCGAATGTATTCTGAGGTAACTGGGTGGATTGCAGCATTAACTGTGATCTTCAAAATTGAAGCATTGCTAAGCAATGGAAAAATAAAGATAAAAAGGGAAATAAGAATATTTTTTTTCACTGTGACTTAATTATAGAAATGAGACTACAACAAGTCAATAATTTATCTTGACTTTTTATTTTTAATAAATTAATTATAATTAATTATAAGGAGATTTTAATGATCAAGAATGATATTGCCCTAGCTATCGAAGAAGGATCTGAGTTTACTAAGGCAAAATCATTGTTAATTGTTGAAATTATCCTTAGTTCTTTAAAGGAAGCTCTTACGAGTAATGAGAAAATAGAAATTAGGGGTTTTTCAAGCTTAAAGGTTGTTCCAAAAAAAACTGGATATGGAAGGGATATTCGTCGTAAGAAGCAGATAAAGATCAAAAAAGGAAAAAGGATAAAATTCAGACCCGGCCAGGAATTAAAAAATATTTAAAACAGTTTTTGCCTTTTACCCAAATTTTTTTATGTTATTTTTATGTATTGTAATAGATTCTAAATAGCAACTTCCGGGTGACTACTGAAAAGAAGTCATGAGCAAATATAAAGTAAAACCTCTTCTGCCTGAAGATCTTAACACTTATTCTTTACAGTCAAGAAAAAGTAAGGTGGACATTGATGGATTTGCTCGGCCTTTTGATCAGGATAAAGGTTTTAAAAATTTTATCGAGAGTTTTCCTGATATTCTAGCGGGGAGAGAGTATAAAGAATTTATTGCTTTAGTCAAACTGGCAAAGAAAAATGGCAGGGCTATTATTTTAGCTATGGGGGCCCATGTCATAAAAGTGGGCTTGGTTCCAATTATTATAGATTTAATGAAAGAGGGCTGGATAACAGCATTATCCATGAATGGAGCTGGCATTATTCACGATTTTGAGATTGCTTTTGCAGGAAAGACTTCTGAGGAAGTTGATATTCAAATCAGGAATGGCCAGTTTGGGATGGCTCAAGAAACAGGTGAAATGTTGAATGTTGCTATAAATGCCGGAGGGAAAGAGGACCTTGGATTGGGAGAGGCTGTAGGAAAAATGATAGCAGCTTCTGATTTTCCATATAAGAGTTATAGTTTATTAGCAACTGCATATGATCTAAATATTCCCGTCACTGTACATGTAGCTATTGGCACAGATATAATTCATTTTCATCCAGATGTAAAAGGGGAGGAGTTGGGTAAGGCCACTTTGAGAGATTTTTTCCTATTCTGTTCAATTGTTAAGGAAATTAATGGAGGAGGAATTTTTCTCAATGTTGGTTCTGCGGTGATTCTTCCTGAAATTTTTCTTAAGGCCGTATCTTTTGTCAGGAATAAAGGAAATGTTCTTGATAATTTTTCTACAGCGGTTTTCGATTTTATACATCATTACCGGGCCTACCAGAATGTGGTTAAGAGGCCTTTAGGAAATAAAGGGAAAGGGTTTTATTTTATCGGCCATCATGAGATTATGATTCCTCTTTTTGCAGCTTCGTTAAAAGCAGAATGAATTCAGGCCTCTAAAACACGATTTAGAATTGACTTGAAATCAAATTTGGAAATTTGACCTTTGAGATTTGATTTTGTAATCCAATATTAAATTTCTATAGATCCTTTCTGTCTGTTCAACAGTGCTCTCGATTATATCGGAAGTATCTACGATATAATCGGCATTTTTTAACTTTTTCTCAGGAGTCAACTGGCTTTTCATTTTCTTTATTGCTTCGGTTTTACTGATTTCGTCTCGTTTTATCAGTCGTTTGAGCTGTATCTCTTGCTTGCAATATACAACAATGATTTTGTCAAAAAAATTAGCAAGGTTTGCCTCTATGGTCAATGCAGCTTCAGAAATAAATATTTTATATTGACCTTTTTCTTGAAGATCTTGGATGATATTTTTTTGTCTTTTGAAAACGAGAGGATGAATGATTCGGTTCAGAAAAAGCCTTTCTTTTTCCTCAGAAAAAACAACAGTTCCTAACTTAGAGCGGTTGATTGTGTTATTTTTATTGAGTATATCTTTGCCGAAGTGGGATACGATTTTTTCCCATGCGAATTGTCCGGGTTCCATAAGCTGATGTGCTATTTTGTCGGCCTGATTAATATAACAGCCGAGTTCTTTTAAAACGTCTGCTACAACAGATTTTCCCGAAGCAATTCCTCCTGTTAAAGTAACAATCAGCATTAGCTCTTTAGAGTTTATAGGTTTTTTATTCTTCGGAAACGAATTGAAACTCTTCACTAAAACAAAGAGCAACTCCCTGTTTTTTATCCTTTTTATCAGATTTTTTAAGGCGAACTGTTAGTCCTCCAAGAGAAAGTTTTGTCTTTTTGCCTTCCGTTAATTTAGGAGGTAAATCGATAACGAGATTGATCTTAGATCCGACTGTAATTCCTGAATCGAGACAGAAATAAGCTCCTGTTGAACTTATGTTTTCAAGAGTTGTTTTCTCTTTAAATTTTATTCCCTTTGGGAGCTTCCCTTTGGCAATAGCCTCTAAAGGGATTTCAAATCTCCATTCTTTTCTGCGATTTTTTACGATATTGGAGAAACTCTTTTCTATGATGGGAGTTTTCTTTGTGGGATTTTTTGAAGTCGACTTTTTTGTCATTGTTACCTCATGAAAATCATAAGTGAATTAAAATAGGGCAGAATTAATAGCGTACAAAGCAAGTTGGAGCCTGCTGTGAGTATCAAGCTTTGCATAGATACTTTTTATATGTGATCTGACAGTGTTTTTACTAATGAACATGACATCAGCAATTTCATCATTGCTCTTTCCCTGGCCGATGATTCTTAGAACTTGAAATTCCGTAGGGGTGAGTTGATCAAGTGTTTTTTCTTTTAGATCCCGTCCTACAACGGAAATGATACGATCCATTATACTGCTCATCTTGTCTCGAGGCAGCCAGATTTCTTTATTGTTAATAACACGAATAGCTTCTGCGAGTTGATTGGAAGGATCGTTTAGATCAAAGTAACCTCTTACACCTGAATTCATAAGGCCGACGATTTCTTCATGGGAAGGGATGTTTCCTAAAAGCATAAGTTGTAACTTTTTCTGGTCCTCGGAGATATCTTTAATTGCTTTACAAATTTCTCGGATATTAGGCATAGGTTCTGAATTAGTAAAAAGAATAACATTGGGTTTGATGCTTTTTATTGATTCTAAGAAAGTATCTATTGTGTTTTTTTCTGTTTTAACTATTTCTATATCTGATGCTGATTCTACTGCTTTTAGGATGCCAGAGAGGATTAAATCCGATGTGCAGTAAATGAGAACATTTATCTTTTTTTCTTTTAAAACTGGTGGGTTTTTTTCAGTCATCGTTATTTCTCTTCACCATAACCCTTAATCTATTTGAATTTCTCAAGTAATGTTATACATTTATCGTATGTTATAAAAACAAAAAATTGTTGTCAAGCTAAATAAGTCATGTAAATCCCCTGGAAATTTATTCTTATATTTTTCAATTCATGTATTCTGGGTAAGTAAAACATCATTTTGCATTAATGAAATATGGGAATTAGGAGAAACTAAAGTTATAAAAATGGCTGGAAGTATGCACTTTCAATGAGAAAATCTTGCACAGAAATAAGGAATTTAGTATAGTCATCTGAACATGTACATAATTTATTCATTTTTTCTTTTTTTTGTGATTCTTGGCTATCTTCTTATATATTTCGTTAAACTGAAATTACTCAAAAGGGAAAACCTCTATCTATGCGAAAGACTTGGATTTCGGCTTCCTATTGGGAAAAAGCAGAGAAAATCTCTCTGGATTCACGCGGTTTCGGTTGGAGAAGTTCTCTCACTTCAGAATTTAACCATAGAGATTAAGAAAAAACACCCGGATTGGGTCATTTATTTTTCTTCTCTTACAAATACGGGTATGCGTATGGCAAAAGAAAAATTGTCTGAAGCAGATAATATCTTCTTTATACCAATAGATTTCCCATGTGTTACAAGAAAATTTTTTAAAGCCCTTAAACCCAGACTCTTTATATTGGCAGAATCAGAGTTCTGGCCAAATCTCTTAAAGACAGCAAAGGAATATACGAATGGAGTTCTGCTTATCAATGGCAGAATTTCTACGGATTCATTTAAACGATTCAAAAAGTTCAAGTTTTTAATGAAAAAAGTTCTAAGTAATATAGACTTTTTTCTAGTCCAGACAGAGAGAGAGAAAGAAGGCCTTGAGAAGATTGGAATATCTCCAGAATATATCGAAGTTTCAGGAAACCTTAAATCAGAAATTAGTCTCCCTGTACTCGATGAAAAAAGCATACAGAAATTGAAAAAAGACTTGAGCATCCCAGAAACAAAAAGAGTGATTCTGGCTGGAAGCACTCGGAAGGGGGAAGAAGAAAAGCTTCTCGAAGCATATGCAAAGGCAAAGGAAATTAGAAAGGATATTCTTCTTATCCTTGCTCCACGCCATCCTGAGAGAGCTTATGAAGTAGAGAGAATTTGTAAAAAATTTTCATTCAATGTAATGAAAAGGACTTCAGTTTCTCAAGGGCTGCAGTGGGATATATTGATATTAGATAGTCTTGGGGAACTTGCACAGTTTTATGCTTTATCAGATATTTCCTTTATAGGAGGAAGTATGGTCCCATGGGGAGGGCAGAATCTACTTGAGCCAGCGTTTTACAGTAAACCAATTTTTTTCGGACCCCATATGGATAATTTTGCATATCTTGCTGAGAAGTTTGTCAATTCTGGAGCTGCACAAATAATTTATAAAGATGAGGAATTGGTTGGACTATTTCTGTTTAAGGACGAGAACTGGTTAAGAGAAATGGGAAATAAGGCAAAAAAAATCCTGAATTCATTACAGGGAGCTACGAAGAGAACACTTGAAGTCATTGAAGACTGGATGGCTGATTCCTAGAGGATATTTCATATGCTGAATATTTTTCAGAAATTGAAATCTTTATATTTTGTTTTAATATTGATAATTGTATTGTTTTTTTCTTTTGTTCAATATCCAGTTTATGCAAAGGATTCTGTTTCTGAAAACAGATTTAATAAAGAATTTCTGAGTAATTTTAAGGATGATTTTGTTAATGTCATCGAATCACCAGGGCATTGGGGCTCTAAGGATATCTTAAGTTTATCGATTATTATCGGAACTGGAACCTTACTGTATGCAGTTGACCAGAACTTTCAAGACTGGTTTCAGAATAATCGCAGTCCTACTTCAGATAATATTTCTGGTTTTGTTTCTCCTCTTGGAAAAGGACTTTTTTTGGGTATGCTCACAGGTTCATTGTATGCTTCTGGAGAAATTTTTGACCGTGATGATCTGAGAAAAACGGCTCTGTTAAGTCTTGAGAGCTGGTTGACATCAGGGGTTATTGTCTTGGGACTAAAGTTTGTTACAGGAAGAGCAAGGCCAGGGGTAGGTAAGGGGTGTTATGCTTTCCATCCGTTCTCTTTCAAATCCAGTTACAATTCATTCCCGTCAGGGGATGCGGCTTCCGCATTTGCTGTGGCGGCAACAATAGCAGATCAGTCCGATAGTTTTTCAATTGATTTTTTAGCTTACAGTCTAGCCACTCTAGTGGGTATATACAGGATCCATGACAACAAACATTGGGCGTCTGATGTTTTTATTGGGTCTTCTATTGGTTATTTTGTAGGAAAAAAGATTTCGGCTTTAAGGCGGAAGCAGAATTCAAAAGATTTCAGAATTGGCTTCCAGTTTTCTCCGAATGAGCAGTCTCTTTCTATTTCTTTCTGTTTTTGATTGACTCGGCAGTTGTGAATGCTTTCTCCTTTTTTCTTCATTCAATTTCCTGACGTGGATTATTCACGAGTAAACCCAACAATCATGTGGAGAAGTTTTCATGAATAATCCAGGCTGGACTTTGAGTGGGCTATTTTATATATTTATTCGTAGGTGTTTTTTAAGAGGAGCAGAAAATGGAGAAAGTAATTACTCGAAGAGATTTTATAAAAAAGTCATCAAAGATTGCTGTTGTTACCGGTTGCGGAATACTGCTAAAAGGATGCAGCACAAAACAGGAGTTCGATATAGTCATTAAGGATGGATGTATCTTTGATGGTCTTGGAAATGAAGCATTTGTTTCGGATATTGGAATAAGCGAAAATTTTATTAAGTATATAGGGAAAATATCCAGTTCTAGGGGAAAGTCTATTATTGAGGCGAAAAATCTTAGTGTATGCCCTGGTTTTATTGATGCCCATGATCACACGGATGTAGGGCTTCTGGTGAATCCAAAAGCGGAAAGCTCTATCCGTCAGGGCATCACCACTGTTATCAGTGGGAATTGTGGAGCTTCTCCTTTTCCTATTGCTGAAGAAATATTTGAGGAAGCAAAAGAGAATATGAAGGAAGAATATCAAATAGATCTAACATGGAGAGATATCAAAGGATTTTTCTCAGCGTTGGAGGAAAAGGGAATTACTATCAATTATTCTACTCTGGTTGGCCAGGGTTCTATCAGAGGAGCAGCCATGGGATTCAATGACAGGCCTCCAAAAGCCGAGGATCTGGAAATGATGAAGGGTTTGGTAGAAGAGAACATCAAAAATGGTGCAGTCGGTCTTTCAAGTGGTCTTGAGTATGCACCTGGGAGCTATGCTCAGGCTGATGAAATAGCTGAGTTATGCAGAGTAGTTGCCCAGTATGATGGAGTGTATGCTACTCATATGCGTGATGAGGGGGATTATTTGCTTGAGTCTTTAGATGAGAGCATTGATGTTGCGCGTAAGACAGGAATTAGCCTCCAAATTTCACATTTTAAGGTTGCTTATCCCCGTAATTGGCATAAAGTTGATAAGGCTCTGTCTAAGGTTGAGAGTGCAAATAGGGAGGGAATTCCAATCTTTTGCGACAGGTATCCCTATATTGCCGGGTCTACGGGCCTCAGTTTTAATTTTCCTCTTTGGGCAAGACAGGGAACAACGGATGAATTTTTAGCGCGATTGAAAGATATTTCGCTTGAAAGCAAGTTGCGTGCTTATATTGATGAAAGAAAAGAGAAACTTGGTTCATGGAATAAAGTTATTATTTCGTCTGTTATCACAGATAAGAATAGAGTTTTTGAAGGTATGAACATCCTGCAGGGAGCAAAAGAAACAGGGAAAGATCCGTTCGTGTTTATGAGAGATCTTCTGATAGAAGAGAGAAACAGAGTGGGAATGGTTATATTCATGATGAAAGAGGAGAATTTAAAGAAAATTCTGGCGCATCCTCTTGTTGGAGTGGGTTGTGATGGTTCAGCTATTGCTCCTTATGGTTTATTGGGGAAAGGGAAGCCTCATCTACGCAGTTATGGGACTTTTCCAAGGGTCCTGGGAAAATATATCCGTGATGAAAAAATTGTTTCAATGCCTGAAATGGTGAAAAAGATGACATCTATTCCTGCTAAAAAATTTGGATTTGTTAATAGAGGCGTGCTTAAAAGCGGATATTTTGCAGATATTGTTTTATTTGATAAAAATAAGGTTATTGATAAAGCTATATGGAGAGATCCTCATCAATATCCTGAAGGGATTGAATATGTACTTGTTAATGGTAGAGTCGTAATTAAGCGAGGTGAACATACAGGAGAGCTGCCAGGAAAAATCTTGCGCAAGCATGTATAACAAATTTCCTTTGATCAGAAGAAACTCATGAAAAAGGCTGTTATTGTTTATACGTTTATTTTTTGTTTAGGAGTTTTATGTGTCTTAGCCTGTGAAAATCAAGATTGGCAGAGACCTCCTGGATTAAACTGTAATCTTAGTTATAGAGCTTTGCAGCCAGGAGAAATAGTCAAAGTTATTTTAAAAGCAAACCCCAATGTTCAAAAAGCCCGAATTCAGTTTTCAGATGTGAAATATCCAATGGGACAGGATGAAAACTCCTTTGAATTTATGTCTTTAGTCGGGCTTGATCTTGGTATGAAACCCGGAGTCAGGGAGATAGAGATCACTGCATTTTATAAGGATGGGACTACAGAGAGAATCAAAAAAGAGATTTATATTATCAATAAGCAATTTCCATTGAAAAAATTGTGGGTTGATGAAAAATTTGTCACTCCGCCTCAGAAAGTTCGAGAGAGAATAAGAGTGGAATCAGAACTTCTTGGAGTTATCTACGATATTTTTACACCTCAATGGCTGGGAGATGGTCCGTTCATTATCCCTACTATAGGGAAAGCATGGCCTAATTTTGGAGAACGGAGAATTTTTAATGGAAAACCACGTTCTTCTCATAGCGGTGTGGATATATCGTCGCCATTCGGTTCGCCCGTCAAGGCTTCGAATTCTGGGAGGGTTGTTCTTGCTAATAATCTGTATTTTGCAGGCAATACAGTGATCATTGACCATGGTCTGGGTGTCTTTACGCTATATTGCCATTTTTCTAAAATAAGAACATCAAGAAGTGCTTTTGTAAAAAAGGGTGATATTATTGGAGAAATTGGTGCTACTGGAAGAGTAACCGGGCCGCACCTCCACTGGGGCGTCAAGATTTTGGGGAATCGGGTAGATCCTTTTTCTCTTCTTGATTTAGATTTAAAATAAGATGGTAATCAAATAAAATTCTAAATTATGTAACATCCAGTTATAGCTGCATTTCTTCAGTATATGCTTGATATAAGGAGACAGGATGAAAAAAGATAGTAGAGATTTTGATTTAAGCTCGCCTATAGTGAAAGCCATAAAAAGGGCTTATAAAGAGGGAGAGGAAGATGAAGCCTTGGAGCCAATCATTGCTATAGACTCTTCAGACCAGCCTGTTGGAAGGCTGGAGAATGGAGATTATATTATTTTCTACGATATTAGAGGGGAAAGAGAGGTTGAACTGACGAAGAGCCTTATTGAAGAGGAATTTCCACATTTTGTTCGGAAGAAAAATCTAAAACTGAATTTTGTAACCATGATTGAGTATAATTCTGTATTGGATGTAAAAGTGGCATTTCCTCCCGATAGAAAGATTAAAAATACTTTAACTGAAATTGTTTCGAAAGCAGGTTTGAGGTTTTGCAAGATTGCAGAATCTGAAAAGGCTATTCATATCACTTACTTTATAAACGGAAAGAATGAACAACCATTCCCAGGAGAAGAAAGAATAATTATCCCCTCTATGGAAACTGTTTCTTCCTATGCGCTTTTACCGGAGATGAAAGCTGAAGAAATAGCCATGGAAGTTTCATCAAAGCTCAAAGATACTTCCTTGCAGGTCATTGTAGTAAACCTTGCAAACGTGGATGTAGTTGGCCATATTGAAGATAAGGCTGCTGTTATGAAAGCAGTTGAAGTAGTTGACTGTGAGTTAGGGAAAATTTCCGGTCACTGCTGTTCCCAAGGAGTGACACTTGTGATTACTGCAGATCACGGGAGCGCAGAAGAATGGCTATATCCTGATGGGACTATTAATACAGGGCATACGAGGAATCCTGTTCCGTTTATTCTTGCAGATTTTTCCTTAAAAAATCCGAACCAGTGGAGTCTGAAGCAAGAAGGAGAGCTTGGAGATATTGCTCCCACACTCCTTGAATTATTGAAGTTAAAAAAGCCTGCGGAAATGACAGGAGAAAGTTTGCTAATAAATTCCTGTATCAACAAAAAATTTAAGAAGCGAGTTCTTCTTCTTATCCTGGACGGATGGGGAATCAGGAAGGAAAAAAATGGGAACCTGATAGCTGAGGCTGAAACGCCGAACTTTGACAGTATGTGGTCCAAATTTCCTCATGCCTTATTAAAAGCATCAGGAGAAGCTGTCGGAATGCCTTCCCATACTGTAGGCAATTCTGAAGCTGGTCACCTTCACATAGGAGCTGGACGAAGAGTACTATTAGATAGAGTTAAAATAGATAGAGCCATCGAAGATGGGAGTTTTTTCTCAAATGAATCTTTCTGCTGGGCAATGAAGAGGGCAAGAAGTGAGAATAAAGCGCTTCATCTTTTAGGAATTGTGTCCCACTACAGTTCTCATGGATCGATCAAACACCTTTTTGCCTTGCTCAGTATGGCTAAAGAACTGGATTTGAAAGATGTTTTTATACATGCCTTGATTGGCAGGAGAGGCGAAAGGCCTGAAAGTGGAGCTGTTTATATCAGTAAGATCGAAGAGATGTGCAGGTCTCTTTCTGTTGGGAAAGTCGCTACGGTTATAGGAAGATTCTGGGCATTAGATCGGGAAGAATATTGGGACCGTATTGAAAAAACTTATAGAGCTTTGGTTTATGGTAATGGAACCAGGGTATTGATTTAAAATAGGAAGAAGTCTTAAGGTAAAAAAGATGATATTGAATTTTAAGAAAATACAGGGAACTTTTTTTAGATATCTACGTATTTATTATTTAAAGAGTTAGGCAGAAAATGAGTGTTGAAATAAGAAATATATGTTTTAGTTATGGAAAAATTAAGGCTTTGGATGGGATCGATCTGAGTTTGCCTAAAGGAGCCGTCGGACTTCTAGGCCCCAATGGGGCAGGGAAAAGCACGCTGCTTCGTATCCTCCTTGGGTTTCTTACTCCGGATAGGGGGGAAGGTCAAGTTCTTGGATATGATATCAAGACACAGCAGGCTGTGATTCGCAAATTTGTTGGTTATATGCCAGAAGATGACTGTTTAATCCCAAGTATGGATGCGGTTTCCTTTACATCATACCTCGGTGAGTTGTCAGGAATGCCTCGCCAGGAAGCTATGAAGCGTGCGCATGAAGTACTTTTTTATGTGGGTTTGGAGGAAAGCCGGTACCGTAATCTTGAAACTTATTCAGGAGGAATGAAACAGAGGCTGAAGCTTGCACAGGCTATTGTACATGATCCAAAGCTTATTTTTCTCGATGAGCCAACAAGCGGTCTGGATCCACAGGGAAGAAAAGAAATATTAGAACTTATCATGGATGTATCTTCTAAGAAGGATATCCAGGTTTTTGTTTCTTCCCACATTCTTTCAGATATTGAATCTGTTTGTTCTTATGTTGTGATTTTGAACAAAGGAAAACTAGCTTCTCAGGGAAAGATCAGCGATCTAAAGCAGATCAATTACAGCCTTTATGAAATAAAAACCAAAGGAGACTCAGAAGATTTTGTTAAGAGACTGAGAGATCTCCAGTGTAAAGTAGAGGAGACCCAAGACGGAATAATGAAAGTATATCTGCCTCCAGATAAAGGACCCCAGGAAATATTCAAGCTTGCTGCAGAAGGAAAAAATCAGATAAGACATTTCGTAAAAAGCCAGACTTCTCTTGAAGACGTTTTTGCCAGTTTAGTGGGAGTTGATTGATGCCGATCAGAGAGAAAGGCTATACTCACTGGGATGGAGAATTTCAGCCTAAAAAATTTTTTTGGTGGCCGATTACTCGTTATGGAATCAAGTTAACCTTTAAGAAAAAGTTTTTTAAATTTGTTTTTTTCATGACGCTTGTGCCTGCTGTTGTTTATCTCGCAGTAATTTATGTTTCAGAAAGATTGGATGATTTCAGTTTCATGATTAGGGAATCAGCCCCTTTATTACAGGTTAATCCAGCATTTTTTAAATCTTATTTTACCAGCGAGTTTCTGCTTTTTATGATAGTCATAATCATGTTGTTCTGTGGCGCCGGCCTTATTTCTGACGATCTGAAATATAATTCGCTTCAGTTGTACTTTTCCCGGCCCATCACTAAAAAAGATTATTTTATTGGGAAATTTGCTGTTATTGTTTTTTTCTTGTCCATTTTGACTCTCATCCCCGGCCTTATTTTTATTGTCATGAAGCTCATTTTTTCAGGAAGTTTTAAATTTCTTGCTTCCTATCCCTGGCTGCCTTTTTCGGTAATAGGTTATTCAGCCTTTTTAACTTGTTTTTTCGCTTTTTATACACTTTTCCTTTCATCCGTCAATAAGAACAGGAGGTATGTGTCGATTCTTATTTTTGGCCTCTATGTTTTTTCTGATATTCTTTTTGGAATTTTTTTCGGTATCTTTGGCAAACAATATTTTGCACTTCTTTCTATTAAGGTTAATCTGCAGCAGGTTGGAGCCTGCATTTTTGGACAGAAAACTCCGTATCATGTGCCTTGGTTTTATTCATTATTAATAATTACTGGAATATGTGTATTAGCTGTTAGTGTTTTGAAAAAGAAAATCAAGGGAGTTGAGATCATAAAATGAAGCCTGTCATTAAGACTCAAAACCTTTGCAAGTGGTATGGAAATGTTCTGGGCTTGAGTGATGTAACTCTTCAGATTGAACCCGGGATAACAGGTATTTTAGGCCCAAATGGTGCAGGAAAATCCACTTTTTTGAAGCTAATCAGCGGTCAGATAAAACCAAATATTGGAACTGTTAGTATTAAAGGGGAAAAAATAAGAAATAATTATCTACTCTTTTCCATAATCGGGTTCTGCCCGGAGCAGGATTCATTCTATGGAGAAATGACAGGCTGGCAGTTTATAAGCAGTCTTTTACGACTTCATCATTTATCTCCCTTAGAAATAGAGAGTAAAGCAAAAAAAACTCTCGAGATCGTAGAGTTGATAGAAGATAAAGACAGAGTGATAAAATCTTACAGCCGCGGAATGCGTCAAAGATTAAAGTTTGCTCAGGCTATTGCACATGAGCCCGAAATCATGATTCTTGATGAACCTCTTAACGGTTTGGACCCTCTCGGCAGGCGTAAAATAATTCGTCTTATAAAATCATATAAGGAAGAGGGAAGAACAATAATTGTGTCCAGCCATGTTTTGCCCGAGATTGAGGCTATGACTAAGAAGATTATTCTTATCCATCAAGGGAAGATTTTTGCCCAGGGTGATATTCATTATATTAGAGATTTGATAGAAACACATCCTCACATGATCTATATTAAGTGCAGTAATCCTCGTGTGCTTGCTTCGAAATTTATAAATGAAGATTTTATCTTGAATGTTGACTTCACTTCCGAAGAAGACTCGGTCATTGTAAAAACCAAGGACAGGGACAAGTTTTTTAGCTTATTGCCTGCCCTTTTTATTGAGAATAATATAGAAGTTAAGGAAATCACTTCGCCTGATGATAATCTTCAGTCTGTTTTTGATTATTTAATAGGAAAATAATAAAATGAATCCGGATGAGAGAGGGAAACTTAGGTATTTTCTGAATTCGACAAGATATGTATTTGCTTTCTTTTTTTCTCTAGGCAAAAGGGCCCGAAAGACAAAAGTTCTTTATTTAGTTAGTTTTTTACCGGTTTTAATGTCTATGGTCATCAAATTTACTCAAATTTTTTATGATAGACAGTTTATAGAAGGAATATATATTTTTTCCAATATGATAATGACGTTTTATCTGCAGTTTTTAATCCTAATTTTGGCTCTTTTCTTTGGAACTTCTGTCTGTTCGGAGGAATTAGAAGGGAAAACACTTACTTATTTAACAACCCGACCGGTTCCGAAATCATCTATTATACTTGGCAAATATGCAGCCTACACATCTTTGACCATTTTAATGACAGTTACAGGAGTAGTATTCTCTTTTTTAATCCTGAATGTGAACGACCTACTTAATCTGTCAATATATAAAATTCTTTTTCGGGATACAGCTGTTTTATGTTTGGGGATTATCTGTTACACATCATTTTTTACTTTTATAGGAACTTTCCTGAAGAAATCGATTATGTTTGGGCTGATCTTCAGCTTCGGCTGGGAAAATGTCATCCAATACTTTCCTGGATCCACCCAGCGATTTGCCATTGCACATTATCTTAAGTCAATACTCCCCGCGGCATCCCCGGGAGGAAGGTTCTCCTTTCTTTTATTCAGACTGGAACCAACCACTCCTGCTATAGCAATAGGAATGCTGTTACTCATCACAGCTGTTTTTATTACTTTAGCCTGTATTGTTTTTAGCTTAAAAGAATATATTTTTGAAGATTAAATTTGACCTTTTATTTAATTGGAGATGCTGGCAAATCTTCTTTGAGTTTGACCATGAGTTCTTCAGGAATGCTGGCAGAGATTTTCACATAGTCCTCGGTTGATGTAATCTGTATCTTGTTTACAAGTTCACCTATCTCTGGTTTTTCATTTGCTGCCATTGCCCCAAAAGCTTTAAGCCCGTTAAGCATGTCGGCAATTTGCTGGTTCTTGGCGGTATCGCTGCTTATTCCCTTTATTTCAGCAATGATATTCTGATTTTTGTAATCAAAATTGAGAAACACGGCATTTACTGCTTCTAAAGCACTGAGCATAGGCTTGTCAGATGTTGCCTTGCTTACAACATCTGGGGGAATAGAAACAGTACCCCAGAAGATTGTATCTTTATTGCTTTTTGCAAGGAGAGCTGAAAGTTCTTCGTTTTTGTAAATGTTTTCACCATTATTCTGAACAATATCCAGCACAGATTTAACTTCTGGTTCGTTGCCGGCAACTATGTTTGATTCATCGATAAAAGCAAAACACCCCTCATTTTTTTCTGATTCCTTATAAATTGTCATTCCATTGTAATCTTCTTCTGTGAATTCAGCTTCTGATTCTTCTTTAATTATGGAGAGCAATGTATCTTTGTTGTACTTTAGATTAATGATTGCAACTCCTTTCCCAGCATCAGGGCTGGCTGTGATTCCTACTGCGATTAAATAAATATCTTTTTGTGGATCGATTCCTGATTTTTCGACAAATTCTTGATATTTTTCGTAATCTTTGTTCTCTGTAATGGCATTTGTTACAGATTCTATTCCCATTGCCTTGTGGAAATCGATAAAGAGAATGCCTTTTACGTCTTTAGGAATCAGCTTTAGCATGTCTTCTGCCGAAGCAGAGCCTGCCTTGGGAGCTACTGCCATTTTCCCGCAGGAAGTTAGGAAAAATGCAGCAAGGAATAAAATCATAAATATTTTCAGGCTTTTTTTCATTTGATTTCCTCCTTTTATTGTGAATAAATTTCTTTAAACATAGAGTTTTTGAAACTATACCAAAAAAACATAGTTTGGGCAAGCGGTGCTCATACATTCATCAGACCCGACTTCGTCGGCTTGCCCAAAGGGTAAAAAATGACGATAATAGATTTGATGGTATAAAGATGTCACATAAGAACATTGAAAGCAATAGCCCATTCCAGCAGCTTGTGCAGGGGCGTAAAAGTATACGCAGGTATCTGGATAAATCGGTCGAAAGGGAAAAAATTCTATTATGTCTTGAGGCTGCACGGCTGGCGCCATCTGCAGAAAATGCCCAGCCGTGGAGATTCCTGGTCATCGATGACCCTGATATTAGAGTTAATTTTGCAGAAGAAGTTTTTTCTGGGATTTATTCTGTCTCAAAATTTGCGGCTAAGGCTCCGGTTCTTATTCTGATACTGGCTAAACTTGATTTCGTTGTCCATCGGCTTGGAAAACAAATCCAGAATATCAACTTTCATCTTCTTGATACTGGAATTGCAGGAGAGCACATGGTGCTCCAGGCTGAAGAACTCGGTCTCGGGACTTGCTGGATAGGCTGGTTTAATACCAGGAAGGCCAGAAAATTTTTCAAGATTCCGAATAAATACAAAGTTATATCCCTCCTTGCTATGGGATATTATGAAAAAAAACCCTCAAGAGAAAGAAAAAGAAAGATGCTAGAAGAAATTGTCTGGTTTAACAGAATTGAATAGTAAGTTTAATTGCTGATAATAGATTAGGATACGATTAATTTGAGGGCATGTCTACGCTCCACTAAGATTTTTAACGCCATTTACTATTGATAGTTTCTTATCAAGGGTAGGCTGGGTTGGGATATCGCCGCCCGAAGCGTAAGGGGTCCCACTGGGGGATGGGTTGAGTGAGGACGGGGATATACCAACCCGGCCATACAGTGGGAATGAAACTAATCAGTAATTTTTATGAATAATTCGGGGAAACGTGGGTTATTCACGATTCAAGCTTGCTGTAGATGCGAGGCACAGGGTATGTAGCTGTGGTATTTCACCGCAAATGCCCTGTAACGAAGCAGGTGCAGCAAGATCGGATCGCCTGTAAGGTAAAGAATGCCGATAATAAGAATAAAATTTAATTTAACAAAGAAAGCAAATCTCTTAATCTTGCAAAAAATTATGCTGAAAAGCAGATTTCAAAAATATTAACTAAAGGTGTCGGCATTCTTTATGAATAATGCACGTTTAGGTATTCTTCAATAAGACTCAAAGCTTTTTTGAAATATTCTTTATCTTCTCCAAGGCCGAAGCGAATGTGGAAGTCAACTTCAAACTGATCCCCAGGTTGGATGAGGACGCTTTTATCCTCACGTATTTTGTGTCCTAATTCAGTTGAGTTGATGTTAAGGTCATATCTTGGAAAGGCTATGGCTCCTGCTTTAGGAGGAACACAATAAAAGAGTCCGTGCTGTTTATTCATCCATGAGTCAAGAATTGAGAAGTTTGTTCTTATGATATTACGTGTTCTTTCAAGTATTTTTGCTTTGTTTGTAGGTGTAAGTGCGATTCGAGCAAGCCGGTCGCTTAATGCGCTTATTGTTATTGTGGTATAATCTTTATATGGCCATGTTTTATTGATTATGTTTTCTGGTGCCACAATCCATCCTACTCTCAGGCCTGGAAGTCCATAAGCCTTGGAAAAACCGGAGGTTACTATGGCTTTTTTGTAAGTCCCCCAGAATGTTGGTGTTATTTGACCGTCATGTTCTGCTCCCTGATAAACTTCGTCTGAGACGATCCATGCATCTGCCCATTCAGCGAGTTCTATGATTGTTTTTCTAGCCTCTTCATTTAGTTGCCCTCCAGTTGGATTGTTGGGATTTGTGATAGAGATTATTTTTGTCTTTTTTGTTACGAGTTTCTTCAACTCATTCAAATCCGGATTCCAGTCAAGGTCTTCTTTGAGAAAAAATGTATTAACATTAGCTCCAAATGCTTTCATTAGGCCTCGTATTTGCATGAAGTTTGGGAGCATAAAAATTGTCTCATCGCCTGGCTCGATATTTGCCCATATCAAAAGAAAATTAGCTTCGGCTGAGCCTGATGTAACCAGAATATTTTCTGCATTGGCACCAGGATAATTTGAGCATATTGCTTTTTTTAATTCTGGAGTTCCATTGGTCTGAATGTAGCCGAGTTTAGTATTTAATATATCTTCAAATTCATCTGGGCTAAGGAGTTGTTTAAAGGTATAAGAATGTACGCCGCTTTCCGAAATGTTATAATCGACAAAATGCTCCCATTCCGACTGCCAGCGTTCCATTTTAAATGTTTCAATATTCATAATGCACTCCATAAAGATTTATATCTCGATTTTAAAAACTCCCTTGAATGCGAATCCAAAGATGATAGAGAGAGCAAAATAAGCGATTAGCCAGTGAATATGCCACCCGAAAAGATCCATGCTTTTTGTTGTATAAGTGATTTCGATAGATTTTATGGGAGAATCTTTTTTAAAGGGGGCCTCTGTTGGGTAGAGGATCTCATCAATAAAGTTGCGCCGTATTTTCAATGGGGAAATTTTGTTAATTGATTTCTGGCTGGCAGTAACTTGTTTTGTGAATTTTTCTCCTCTCAGGGTAAGAGTTAAATTATATGTGCCTTTTTCATTTGCTCTGAAGCGCCAATTTATTTCATTGTCTTCTATAATCCTGAGAGGAGGAGTTTCGATAGTCAAATAAGGTGAGGGCTGTATCTTGATATCTGTTTTAACTGGGTTATAGCCTTCTTCGAGTTTTACCTTTAAAATGGCTTCCTGTCCAACCGACAATGCGCTATAACCGAACCAGAAATTTAGCTGTATCAAGATCAGAATAAGGGGGATGATCATTACCAACATAGGCTTTGCCGTATAGCTGATATATTTCAGGTTTGTACGGAGAATGTTTCCTTGTGTTTTTAGAGAAATTCTTAGATTGTCCTTAAATAATCTGAGTTCGAGCAAGTAAGCTTTAATTTTATTTTTTACGAATCGGATTCCTTCCTGGTTTGAAGTATACCGAAAGATAAAAAGCATAAATAGCGCTGTAAGGAATGAAATAACTGTCATTCCGATCCATGGATTCATGTTATGGAAAGGCAGTAATATAAGATCAAAAATTTTTCCGAATATTAAATTGAATATATGCATTGAAACGATTCTAGCAACTACTTTATTTCATTTCTTTTGTTCTTAGGATATATAGCCAAGGCCTTTTAGTTTTTTCTTTATCTCTTCTTCGGAATCAGATTCTTCCAGTTTAGAAATCTCCTTTTCCAGACAGTGAGTAATAAATTCTTCATGGGAAGAGTAACCGGATATCTCTGCATATTTTTTTACTTTATCCAGTAAATCTTTTTCAATTTTGACTTTGGCTTTACCCATTTTAATCTCCTTATTTAAATTACCGGATTTCCTATCATTTCAGGGGGCTTTTTTATTCCAAAAATCTTCAGAATTGTAGGTGCTAGATCATAAAGAGCGGGAAAATCTGATTTTATCTTGCGGTTCATCAGTAAAATTCCCGGGATAACTTCCGGTGCCATACAGTGGTCGCCGCTCCACTTTTCTGTGTTGTCTTCCATAATGTTTTTTGGCATTCTTCCTAAGGGAGAGACCCAGGAGATGCGGT
Organism: uncultured Eubacteriales bacterium; assembly: GCA_964648465.1. Lineage (GTDB taxonomy): Bacteria > Acidobacteriota > Aminicenantia > Aminicenantales > Aminicenantaceae > Aminicenans. The sequence continues at coordinate 30,231 of CAZYMU010000008.1, forward strand.
AACCGTAGTTGAATCCCAAAATAATATCCGGAGCATCCTTCACATAAGGTCCCTTGTAGACGTCCTTAGAAATAAAGGCTCTTAAGACAGGCTTATCCCCGGTTTTTGGATCTTTGAAGTTTTCAAGCTTACGGGCGATTTCCCGCACGAGCATCTCTTTTTCTGCTCCGTCAGAGACAATACCTTGTGCTTCTCTTCCTTTCTGGTTGATATAGAGACCGTTAAGGCCAAGTGCATATGCTTTTGTCTTTGACCAATCTGTATTTAAAAATAGAGAGGATTCTCCCTGTCTCCATTCGTTTATAAGAGAATGATAAGCATATTCTTTCAGCCATGTGTTCAGGTTGAATGAGCGGCGGAATGGGGAAAATCCGTGGTCAGAAAGGACCATGATAATAGTATTTTTATCGGCTTTTTGTATGGCCTTGTCTAAAATCTTATCAGATTCAATATAGATGTTTTCGATTGTGTTTCCATATTTTGAAGCGAGGAGAGGATCGAAGTTAGGGTGCTCTTTATCGATAAGACGCCAGAACATGTGCTGCCGTTGATCAGAGCTTGAAAGATAATAAAAGAGAAGGCCAGAATCAAAACGTGCAAGTTCATACTCAAACATTTGAAGCCTTTCTTTTAGGACAATGTCGTCCTGCTTGAGAAATTCTCCATCATCCAAAACCCCATTATCAAGAGCCGAAGTGTCTGCTGGAAGACCCTGTGTGTAAAAAGGGCCGAATATTTTTTCCAGTTCTTCTGAATAGCTTGTCGGCGTAGAAATTGGCAGTATTGTGTTTCCGGGATCTATGTTTATGGGAGATACATAAAGTTTGAATTCAGGCCTGATTTGTTTAAGGTAAAACATACAAATTCCATTTGCGCTCTGAGTTGGAATCATTTTGAAATTGAGTTTTTTCCAACTGCTCCATTCTCCTTCTTTTAGGATAAACTCATGATCCTGAATTACTATTTTAGCAATGGGTTTTACAGGATCGATATAGACTCTAAAATCAATCGATGAGTCAGGCCTGTCCTTTTTAAATGAATTTATTGGTCCGGGAAGCTTTGACTCAACCATGTTGCCGATGACGTATACTTCATGGATTTTTCCTCCGCCAATATCTTCGTTGATTTTAGCTGGCTCGGTCGTATAGTAGTTGAATATTCCATAAGTTCCGCGGATATCCGGTGTTCCCATCCCTGAAATGGTTCTTTGTTTCGTGGGAGAAGGAGGATAATTGGATGGGATTTTAAACACGGTAGCGGGGATATTATGATCTTCAAGGATTTGCCAGAAAGCTTTACCCTTGCGTAGATTTTCAACATTCCCGCCTGAGATCGGAAGAACAACATTCCCGATAGAAAGAGTTTTTGTAGTTTCACTTGTTTTGGAAGCTGAAAATATTGCCATATAATTTTCAGGATCTCTGTGGATGAAATCAAAAATTCCGTGTCCTCCAGGATTCGTACCTGTAATGAAGTTTGACCAGGCAACAGGGCTCTGGGGAGGAATGCTTGTTCGAAGATGCGAAAAGCTGCCTTCGCTTCTGAGGCGACTGAATGCGGGAAGTTTGCCTGCATCCATCCAGAGTTTAAGAAGATTAGGATCCAGTCCGTCAAGTCCAAGTATGATTATTTTTTTTGGTGTATCAGTTTGTCCGAAGACTCTTGTCACAAGATCTTTGCCATTTCCCAATGCTGAGATTGAGCCTGCTGTAATGCCAACAAGCTTTAAAAAATCTCTTCTATTTATTTTAGACATTATTTTTACCTCTTGCCTCGTTTTTCTTAGGGGAAGTGAAATTTTCCTGATTTATCATTGAAGAACCATCCATATGAGTAGGTGTTTTCACTCCGAATAGTTCGAGTACAGTGGGTGCAACATCTATAATTGCAGGATTTTTTTTGTTAATTTTATGGTTGCAGAGGAATATTCCTGGAACTATTCGTGGATCGATGCAGTGGTCACCACTCCATGCTTTTGTGTTATCTTCAAAAATTGTGGAATTTACTTTTCCAGTTACTGAATCCCATGAAACCCTGTATCCTTCATTATATCCGACTATGAAATCCGGGCAGTTTTCTTTATAAGGACCAGGTGGAATTTCATCCCGGTCATAAATTTTATTTATAGCAATTTCTCCTCTTTCTTCATCTTTTAAGCCATCGAGTTTTTGGACAAGTTCTTCCTTTAAAGCCTTTGTCTCTGCCCCTGGGTTAACAGTACCTTGGGCTTCTCTCCCTTTCTGATTTATGTAAAGGCCCCCGAGGCCCAGTCCGTAAGCCTTTGTTTTTTCCCAGTCGACATCTTTAAACCACTCATCGCTTTCTTTTTTGCCGTCTTTAAGGCTTAGATAGCCGTTTGTATACAACCAAGAATTGAGATTGACTCCCCGGCGGAAAATTTTAAACCCGTGATCGGACATAACAATCAGGAAGCTTTTTTCACTCACTTTTTTTAAGACCTTTCCTACCAATTCGTCCATTTTAATATAAAGGTCTTCGATGACTTTGGCACTCAATTTTGCCTGCCCACTTTTTAGTGCAGGATGTTTTTTGTCAAGATATCGAAAAAACATATGCTGAATACTGTCTGTACTTTGGAACCAGCAGGCTACAACTCCTTTTTTTGTTTTATCAATAGCGTTAAAAAGCATATCTTCCGATTCCCTGTGGTTGTCATATGTTAATTCTAAGAACGTTTCTTCAGGGAGAATTCTTTCATTTAAAGCCCATGTATCATCTGCTTCACCGAGGGTGTTGAAACTTCCAAGGAGTTTTGCCAGATAAACAGAATATATAAAAGGATGAGATATAGGAAGAGCCGGTTTTTCGGGGTCAATATTTAGAGGAGATATATACATCTCGAAGTGAGGGTGAATTTCAGACACGTAAAAGCGGCAGATAGCTTTTACTTTCATCCCGAGCCCTGGACGGAAAGTTATTTTTATCCATTTTGATAGCTTTCTCTTTTTAATATTGATTTTCTGGCCGGATACTTCGATAAGGATTTCCCCTTTATTTTTATCCAGATTTATTGTCATTGGAAGCCGAATCTCTTCTGCTTTTTTAAGAAGCGAATTTTCCGGGCCGGATATGTAAGTTTCGATCTTAGTGGAATTAATAGTAACAGGAATATTCATTCCGCCTTCACGTTTTGTGATTTTTTCTTTATCTGAAGTATAGAATGAAAATGTACCCTGGCTTCCTTTTAAGTCTGGAGCACACATACCAGAAAGTAGGTGCCCTCGAAATTTTTCTGGAGGGAACGTTATTGGGATTCTGAGAATTGTGCTGAAAATGCCATTATCTCCTAAGATCTTCCAGAAAGGTATGCTTTTTCGCAGCCCTCTGATCACTGGTTTCGAAATGGGGAAATTATATTTTCCAATTGGAAGAAATTTTTTTGGAGTTCCAATATAGGCAGAAGAAAGATCAGGTAGATAATTATTTGGATTTCTGCTGAGGAAATCAAAAATATTATGCTTACATGGATGAGAACCAGTCATAAAAGAAGACCATGCAACAGGAGATATAGCAGGAATTGTTGTTGCCAGCTTTTCATATGTTCCTTCTTTCTTAAGGCTTGAGAAATTAGGCAGCTTTCCTTCTGACATAAATTTTTCCAACAGAGTTGGTTCCATTCCATCAAGGCCAACAATGACAACCTGATCAACAAGGCTATTTTTATATGCTTTTTGTCCTTTTATGATACGGAGTAGAAACCTGAATGGCCATGAAAGAAAAGAAAAAATTGCCAAGAAAAAAGTAATAAACAGGATAAGGAATGAAGATAGAAAAGCAAATCCTGCTCCTGGTCCTACATAAGCTTTAAGCTGGATAGATAATGCCAGGATTAAGAAGATAAATATTTTTAATTTTAGAAAGTGGCTTTTGTTCATTTTATTCATGTGAAATTTTTCATAATGATAGCAGCCAAATCTGATATGCAGAGATCTGAACCATGGTTTCCATTTGCCCAGAAAAAAGCATCATCCCACGTGTGCATTCCCTGGAGAATCGAGCGGCCAAAAATGTCTTTTTTCTTGATTGAACCTTTCATGTCAAAACCATGCTCGGAAAGTGCAATTAAATCCGGCCCAAGTTTTACGTAAGGGCCTGAATAAATCTCTTCAGTATCAAATACTTTTCTGACAACTTTTTTCCCTTCATATTCGAGTTTTTCAAGTTTATGTGTAAGTTCTTGCTTTAGTGTGTTCTTTTCCGATTCTTTAACAGTGCCATTTAGGAATTTTTCTTTAAGGTTTAGATAAATGCGGTTTGGATCCAGGGCAAAAGCACTGGTTGAAGGAGACATTTCGCTTAAATTTTTGGGGGAGGATGTATTGAAATGCAAGTAATTTTCTTTTTCTAACCATGCATTCAAATATACTTCCTGTTCGATACCAGTGAATCCGTGGTCTGAAAGCATATAAAATCCTTCATCGCTTCCTGTAAGTTTGTGAAAAGCCACATTGATTTCATTGATAAATTTGTCGATCTCCCTGTAATAATCTAAAAATTTCTGATTGTATATATGGTTTTCATCTTCATAGGCGTTCCATAAGAAATGCTGAAGCCTGTCAGTACCTGTGATGACTAGCTCGAAGTAATCCCAATCTTCTTTCCAGAAGGAATGGAAAGCTTCTTTGCGGCCTTTTAATGTAGTACTCAGTTCATTCCAAAGAAGTTCATGATCTTCCCTGGATTTAAATGTATCAATATCTATCTGATAGCCTATTTGTTCAAGAGTATATTTGACAGAAAAAGGATAGACAGCTTTGGCCAGGTCGATTGCTACAAAACCTGAAATCAGAACACCATTGATTTTTCGTGCAGGGTAAGTCGAAGGTTGATTAATAACGATGCATCTTTTCTTTTGATTTCCGATGATGTCCCAAAATCTTTCTTTTTTTACATCGAGATAGTTTGGAAACCGGAGATCATAGGAGTTTTTTTTGAAGTCAGTAAATCCAAAGATGCCATGAGTCCCTGGGTTGGAACCAGTCATGAAGTCTGTCCAGCTTACAGAGGATATCTCAGGAAGGCTGGCCTTCATCTTGTGAAGATGTCCTGAATCAACAAGCATTCCTACATAAGGCATGACTCCTTTTTTAGCAAGATTGAGAAGGAGATAATGGGGAACTCCATCCAGACCTATAACACATACCCTATTTTTCGTTTTTTTCTTAAATAGTCTCATGATAGTAACCTGTTCCTAAAAATATACTAATTGATATCATAATGTCTACAGGATTTAAATTATACGCTAGAAAAGCCAGAATAGGTAGTATGAATTTTGAGAACCACAGCCTCATACGCAGGATCGGGTGAATTATCCAGGCTATCTGGTCTGTGCTACGAAATAATCAGAAGCCTTTATATCATATTTATCATGGTCAAGAGATTTGACAATAGTCCTCGTGTACTTGTTTGTTTTTGGATCCATTTCCGTAAGGTCAACAATTTCTCCATCAAGTTTGTTACCCATTTCATCTGTGATCAGCTTCACTTTTGGCCTGAGCATATAGACAGTCTCCTGGTTTATTTCTACGACAATAGCGATTTCGCCCGAATTAAGTAGAACCATGGTGCCAATTGGACAGGTTCCCATCATATCAACAAATACTTTAAGAATAAGAGGGTCAAACTCAGTACCGCTTTTTTCTAACATCATGTTTATGGCTTCTTCCCTGGTGAAGTCTTTCTTTCGGTAGGGTCTTTTTGTTGTTATAGCATCGAAAAAATCTATGATTTTAACAATTTTACTGAAAAGGTTTATTGTTTTTTTCTCTGTGTATATTGGATATCCGGAATGGCCATCGGAAGTATGATGTTCCATGGCAACATGGATAGCTCTCACTGGAAGGCGGCTTAACTCTCTAAGTTCAATTAATTTTTCTGCACCGTAGTAAGGATGTTTTTCGATAATATTTCTCTCATCTTTATCAAGTTTACCGGGTTTTAAGAGAATTTCTTTTGGGATTTCCAATTTTCCTATATCGTGGAAAAATGCACTCATGCCCAAGTCAATCAGCTCATTTCTGTCAAGCCCAATTCTTTTTCCAAGTGAGATTGACAATACACAGACGTTGACTGAGTGATTTAAAGTATATTCGTCAAAGTTTTTTATTGTTGTTAGACCGTAGAGGAAAGATTCGTTCTGTGTGATATTGTTGAATATTGACTGCATCAGCCTTCGGGTTGTCAGCAGCGGGAGCCTTTCATTTGCTTTCTGCTTTTTGAATGTTTCTTTCAGGTGCGTTATGCTCAAGAAAAAGATTTTTGCGGTGTCTTTTTTCTTATTGCTCAGCTCGTCGAATGGGGATATTTTTTCTATAGAAATATGTTTAATCCCGTACTGCTTGAATTCTTTTAGAAAATCTTCAAGTGTAATTTTTGACTTGGATCCTTTTTTCGTAAAAAGAATAATGAAATTTTTCAATTCTTCTTCGTTGAGTCCTGTTTTAAAACTTAGTATGCCAATTTCTCTTTTTGGAAATTCGTTAATAATGAATTTAAGCAGGAAGTAACTGGAAAACCCAAATTTGAGTCTTATCCCGTTAAAAAATAATGTGTTTTGGCGTAGCATAAAAGTAGCTTCTCCATCCACTTCTACAGCTTTTTGAATTAAATACAAAAGAGATTTTATTTGCCTTAGGAAGATGAGATTGTTGGACTCGTAGATTTTTGCTATTTTGATTGTCCAATTGAATCGATAAAGGATATCTATGGCATCTTTAATAGTTGTTTTTTCTTTCATTGGAGTCTCGTGCTGGAACTTTTTTCTTCGCCTTTGGAATTCTGCCTTTCAGTTTCATTTCTGTTTGACGAATTCTTGAGAGCAAGCTTACAAGCCCGTTTTACTTTCCTGTTGTGGCTCTTGGCCCCTTCTTCAAGAATTTTCATGGCTTCAGGATTTCCTGCGGTTTTCAGTGCTGAGATAGAACACAGACTTGTTTCAATATTTTTACGGTGGGAGAAAATAGTCGGTTTTTTCAAAATCTTCTTGAGAGCAGTCTTTGCTTCTGCAGCTTGACTTCTTGCCAAGAATTCCAGTAAAGTCGTTTTCTCCTTTTTTCCCTTTTTTACGAATGATTTGTTTTGGACTACCTTAAGGATATGTTCTACTATGGATTTATCTCCTGTATATTGGAGATTTTGAGCAGCAATAATTCTCAGTTCTTCTTCCTCATCTGAAAGAAATGCCAATAGAATTTTATTTGCAGTATTGTTCTGAAATTTCCCCAAAGCTTTTATTGCATTAACCTTTATAGATTTGTTTTCATAGCTTATAAAGTTAGAGAGATACTGAACTGCGTTTTTGTCCTGACTTTTCTCTAAAATTGAAATGATTTCATTCGTGATGGCTGGGTGCTTATTTTGAGCAATATTCATGAGAGTTTTTAAATCGTGCTTGCCTATCTTTTTTAAAAGGGATAAAGCCTTTATGCGGAAATCAGGAGATTTGCTTTCTTTGTAGAGGTTGCTTAAAAGTGGAATGGCCTCAGGGCCCAGTATTTGTAGATATTCTAAGAGAGCATCAGGTTCCAGGATTTTACCTTTCTGGAAAGCATCTTCAATGAGTGAAAGAAAATTTTTGTCTTTTATGTCTTTAAGGAATTTGTCAATAGAAACGGCTTTTCTGTCGGATTGAGAGGATAGAGATTTTTTAAGTTCGAGAATGAATTTGATGTTTTGTACAGCTCCGGGAAGATCTCCTTTTTTCAAAATATCCATATGGCATTGGTTTAATATATCCATAGTTTTTGAGAATTCTTCTGGCCTATTTTCAATATAGAGTATTTCAACAAGTAAAGAGAGAAGTTCTTTCTTAGGCGAAAGTTTTCGATTTGAAAGAATCATATATTCTAGTTTTCTTTCTTCTTCATCAGTAAGGGATGACTTTTCGGCCTCACCGCTTGACTCAGGTTTGGATCCAGGTTTTTCTATTGAATCATTCAGAATCTTTTGCGCTAAAGTACTTTCTTTAAGAGCCTTTTGGTCTTCTGGATCAAGTTCTATTTTTCCGGTAAATAATTTATTTTTATCAAGTTTATACTCCATCTGTTGGATTCCGGCTCCTATTTTTGATTCAAGAAAATCGTCCGGAGCGAAATATCTGATATTTGCAAAATCTTTTTCCCAGAGTGAAATAACAATGTCGCTTTCTTCTGCAGGAAGATTAGATGCAATTTTAATAACATCTAAAAAATCAAGGAATTCTTCCTTTTTCAGGCCTTTATAGAAGAATAAAATTTGAACACCGTCTTTATGAAATAGAAAAGGAATACTTTTCCGGATTTGTATGTCAGTGAATACGGTTTCTCCACTGAAAGTAAAGGAAAATTCCTCAACACCGAGTTCCAATTTCCAGTATTTCTCCAGAAATATGCAAATTTTTTCATAGAGCTGATCTGTAAATTTAATTACATTTGCATGATCTTCAGAAAAAATTTTCATCTGTGCGAAGCTTTTTTCGAATAACTTTAGAATTTCTTTGACTATCTCTAGCTTTTCTCTATTGACTTTGAGGTTTTGATTTTTTTCTTGATTGTTTCGATGAGAATGGTTGTTTGAATTTTTGTTCAACTTATTTAGCACCATTACTTTGTTTTTACACTTTTTTCCAGTATATAGTCAAGCAGCAGAAATTTGTATGTTATAAATTCGTGTGATAATATTGCCAAAGAGGATTTGAAGTGACAGGCAAAAAAATTTTATTCTGTTAAAAAAGTTACTATATCCTAGGTAATAGTAGAAGAAAAGCCGTGAAAAATATTGGATTAAAAGTAAGTGAAGTTAAGATAGGAATAAAAACAAATTCGCCGCATCTTTTAGAAAAAGACAGATTTTTCTGGTTGGATACTAATTTCTTGTCTGTGGATAAAGTGCCTTTCGAGGAAGCGAAAGATTCCCTTGTTGAAGTATGGGATAATATTGGCGGAACTCCTTTAGAGATAAAAAGGAACACATTGTGTTTAAGAGGAAATTTTTCTGAACTGGAAAAAAAAGCTAACGATCCCAGATACTCAATTTTCGGCAATTTGGGAATTTTTTCTTCATGGGTACTCAGGGTGCTTGAAGAAACTCAGAATATTTATACTATACATGCATGTGGCCTTGTAAAAAGGAATAAGCTTATCATAATTCCTGGAGGTGCAGGAGCAGGGAAGTCTGTGCTTATTCTTTCCGCCTTAAGGAAAGGTTGGAAGATATTTTCCACTGAGTTTGTGCATTTCCGTGTAAAAGGTGGGATTGAGTTTTTTAAGGGTTCTTTAAAAGATACGGTTAGAGTGGATACTTTGAAATGCTATTTTCAGGATGTGGCAGAAGAGTTGGGAATAAGTTTAAAGGCAGAGATTGGAGGGAAAATGGTTGTTGATTTATCATTATTCCAGACAGATGAGTATCAAATTCGACCATCTGATGTTATCTTGATTTTTCCTCATGTAGAGGAAAAAAGGGACAGAATTATATGTGAGGAGCTGAAAGATAGGGAAATACTGTTGAGAAAACTTTTCCATAATGCATCTGACAAGATAGGTAAAAGCATCCTTCTTTACAGCAAACTGGCTGTACCTGGATTAGATTCGGTGCGACTCGGACAAAGAAGGAAAGAAAACCTGGAAAAATTTTTGCAGTCCGGAAAGGTTAAGAAATCTCTTTTGTGGATTTCTGGTGTTAAAGAAGCAAGGGAAATCTTTGACAGAATAAATATAAATGAGTTTAATTAAGGAGAAAACAGAATGAAGGCATGGGAAGAATGTATTGAGTCTCCTGTTAAAGACAGGAGTGAGAAGCCTCGGGAAGATGGGATAACTATGATTCTTGATAAAGGTTTGGGCATACGGGCTATAAAGGACCTTGTAGAAACAGCAGCATCCTATATAGATGTCGTAAAATTCAGTTTTGGGACTTCTGCTTTCTATTCAAAAGAAGTATGTCGGGAAAAGACAAGAATCCTGAAAGATGCAGATATTCATGTTATGCCAGGGGGAACATTTCTGGAGGTTGCCATATGGAAGGGGAAATATGATGCTTACCTTAAGCGGGCAGGTGAACTAGGTTTTGATATGATAGAAGTTTCTGACGGGACTGTAGAAATAGACTTTAAAACCAGGAAAGCTGCCATTAGGAAAGCAGTAGATGCTGGCTTTTTTGTCCTTTCTGAAGTCGGAAAAAAAGATCCTGCAGAAGAAGTTCCTTTGTCTGTTATACAGAAATTGATCTCTACGGACCTGGAGTGCGGTTCTTTCAAGGTCATTGTTGAAGCGAGAGAGGCAGGAAAAGGAGTAGGGATCTTTGATAAGGAAGGAAAAGTCAAAGAAGATGAAGTAACAAAGATCCTTTCTGGTGTCAAGGATCCAGATGCTCTTTTATGGGAGGCCCCGATCAAAAGCCAGCAGCAGTTTCTTATCATGAAGCTGGGTACAAATGTAAGCCTGGGAAATATTCCTCCAGGAGACATCCTGGCTTTAGAGGCTCTTCGACAGGGGCTGCGTGGAGACACACTGAAAAAGGCTTACAGAGGTTGAATTTTTAAATAGGGGAAAATGCCGATAACGGATTTAGAATTTATTATAGATATGATATAGAACAAATTGGTTCTGAGAGTTTCATGAAGAATGATTCTGGCTGGTTGATATGGTTTAGTGGAATAGGCAGTTTTTATGAATAATCCAGTTTTAATATGAAAGGAGGAATTATGAAAACTAAAGTTTTGGCAGGATTAACTCTGCTTTTAGCATTAATTTGTGGATCAGCTTATGCTGGCAATGAGGCCCGTGTTCTGCGCTTTCCTGCTGTGTTTGGTGACCAGGTTGTTTTTAGCTATGCTGGAGATCTATATGCTGTCAGTTCAGCAGGCGGTATTGCCAGGAGGCTGACAAGCCATGAAGGATTTGAAGTATTTGCCCGATTTTCACCTGATGGAAAGTATATTGCTTTTACAGGAGAGTATGACGGAAATCGTGAAGTTTATTTGATACCGAAGGAAGGCGGGATTCCTAAAAGATTGACATATACTCCAACTCTGGGCAGGGATGATGTATCTGACAGGATGGGTCCGAATAATATAGTCATAGGATGGAAGCATGATAGTAAGCATATAGTTTTCCGTTCGCGTATGAGGGAATGGAACGATTTTAATGGCCAGTTGTATCTGGCCTCAATAGAAGGCACAATTCCTGAACAGATTCCTTTGCCTAGAGGGGGATTCTGCTCGTTTTCTCCAGATGATAAGAAATTGGCGTATAACCGGGTTTTTCGCGAGTTCCGGACATGGAAGCGATACAGAGGTGGTATGGCCGATGATATCTGGGTTTATGATTTTGAGACGAAACAAGTTGAAAATATTACTGATAATCCGGCTCAGGATATAATTCCAATGTGGAGTGGAAACAAGATCTATTTTCTTTCTGATAGAGATGAAAATAAGAAAATGAATCTTTATGTCTATGATTGTGACAATAAAGAAATTAAAAAGCTTACAAGTTTTACTGAATTCGATATTAAATTTCCCTCCCTGGGTCCTGAGGCTATTGTCTTCGAAAATGGAGGATATATTTATAGGTTTGAATTAGCAAAAGGAGAAGCAGTTAAAGTTCCTGTGGTTATTGCTAATGATACGAATTCAAACCGGAACAAGATCATAAAAGTTTCTGATAGTATAACAAATTATGAAATTTCTCCTGATGGAAAGCGAGCTTTATTTGGGGCACGTGGCGAGGTCTTTACTGTTCCTGTAAAGCATGGAAATACTCGCAACTTGACTAATACTTCAGGTGTTCATGAGAGGAATTCAAAATGGTCCCCTGATGGGAAGTGGATTGCTTATATCTCTGATTCGAGTGGGGAAGATGAGATTTATATTTTAGCACAGGACGGCTCAGGAAAACAGCAGCAGGTCACAAAAGATGCAGATACATATAAATATCAGATTTACTGGTCTCCGGATTCTAAGAAGATTCTCTGGAGTGATAAGCTTCTGCGCCTTAATTATGTCGGTATCCAGACAAAAAAAGTTACAGAAGTCGCCAGGGCGAAAGCCTGGGAAATAAATCAATACTGCTGGTCTCCTGACAGCAATTGGATTGCTTATGTAAAACCAGAACTCGAATCCATGATGGAGATTTATCTCTATAATATTGAAACAAAAAAGACAATTGAAGTTACAGATGGATGGTACTCTTCTTATTCGCCTTGTTTTCATTCCGGAGGAAAGTATCTTTTCTTTGTTTCGGACAGGGATTTTAATCCTATCTTCAGCAGAACAGAGTATAATCATTCATATCTATCTATGGGAAGAATCTATCTTGCTGCTTTGACTAAGGATATGAAGTCTCCTTTTGAACCTAAAAGTGACGAGGTATCTATAAAAAAGGAAGAAACTGCGAAAACTGACAAATCCGGGAAAAAAGTAGAAACTAAGATAGATACGTCAGTAAAAAAAGTAGATGTTAAAATCGATCCTGAAGGCCTAAAAGAGAGGATTATTGCCCTGCCGATTCAAGTTGCAAATTACAGGAATATCACTTCTGTAAGTGATACAATCTATTACCTGAAAAGAGGGGATAGAGACAGAAAAGTTTCTCTGAAAATGTTTGACTTGAAGGAACAGAAAGAAACAGATCTAGGAAACATCAATGGTTATGAAATTTCATACGATAAAAAGAAAATACTTGTCTCTCAGAATAAGGATTATGCCGTAATTAACCTTCCTAAATCAGTAATAAAAATAAAGGATAAGCTTGATCTATCCAAGATGGAAACAAAAATCAATATCAGGGAAGAATGGAATCAAATTTTTACTGAAAGCTGGCGGCAGATGAAGTATTTCTTCTATGCTCCTAATATGCATGGACTAGACTGGGAAAAAATGAAGCAACGTTATGAACCTTTGGCTAAGGCTGTTACTCATAGGGCGGACCTGACATATGTTATAGGAGAATTGATTGGAGAATTGAGTGTTGGCCATACTTATGTTGGAGGAGGCGATTTTATCCATCCGAAGAGAATAAATGTTGGAATGCTCGGAGCAAAATTTATGCGGGATGAGAAATCTGGTTACTATAAAATTACTAAAATAATGAAAGGTCAGAATTGGAATAAGTTCTTACGTTCTCCTCTAACTGAGATAGGGATAAATGTGAAGGAAGGAGATTATCTAATAGCCATAAACAACAAGCCTACAAACAGGATGAATAATATATATGAAACAATGCTGAACACTGTAGGAAAGCAGGTGACACTTCGAGTAAACACAAAACCTGATGAAAAGGGAAGTAAGGAAGTTGTTGTCATCCCAGTTAAGGATGAGCTTTCACTGGTCTATTACAATTGGGTGCAGAACAATATTGATAAAGTTAGCAAAGCGACAAACGGAAAAGTAGGCTATATCCATATCCCTGACATGGGTGTGAGGGGTTTAAATGAATTTGTCAAACATTTTTATCCACAGCTTCGCAAAAAGGCTATTATTATCGATGTTCGCGGGAATGGCGGAGGAAGCGTTTCTCCTATGGTAGCCGAGCGTTTAAGACGGGAAATAGTAATGGTGGGTGTGGCGCGAAATACGGCTCCTGGAACTGACCCCGGAGCAGTCATGATAGGACCTAAAGTATGCCTGATGGATGAATTTTCAGCATCTGATGGTGACATATTCCCTTACCGCTTTAGAAAGTATAATATGGGAAAGTTAATTGGAAAGCGGACATGGGGTGGAGTTGTAGGCATCAGAGGTTCTTTACCATTTGTTGATGGAGGATCATTGACGAAGCCGGAATTTGCAGTATACAGTACAGAGGGAGATAAGTGGATTATTGAAGGGAAAGGAGTTGAGCCAGATGTATATGTAGATAATAATCCGGCCTTAGAATACGCCGGGATTGACGAACAATTGAATAAGGCTATTGAAATAATCATGCAAGAATTGAGGACAAAAGGAAAAGAACTGCCTGAGATTCCTCCTTATCCGATTAAGAAATAGAGAGTGAGAAATAAATGAGCTTTTATGATTTGATTGTTTCGAGAAGGTCAATACGTCAGTTTAGACAGAAACGTGTGTCCAGGGATATTCTTGAAAGATTAGTCGACACAGCGCGCCTTGCTCCTTCAGCAGCAAACCGCCAACCCTTGGAATTTGTGGTTATTGATGAACAAAAGACTGTTAAACAAATCTTCCCTTGTTTGAAATGGGCTGCTTATATTGCTCCTGAAGGAAATCCTAAACCAGGCCATGAACCCGCAGCTTATATCGTCATTCTTGTAAATACAAATGTAAGTGAGAAAGAATATGAGTGGGATGTTGGAGCATCCATAGAAAATATGATCCTTACTGCATTAGAAGAGGGGATTGGAAGCTGCTGGCTTATATCAGTTGATAGAGACAAGGTGAAGGGAATACTCAATATTCCAGATAAATATAAGATAGATTCAGTACTGGCCTTGGGGTATCCGGCAGAAATACCTGTTATCGAAGACATGAATGGTTCTGTGAAATATTGGAAAGACAATAAAGCTAAGCTTCACGTTCCTAAAAGGAAATTAGAAGATGTGATTCATCTTAATAGATTCTGATTTTACTTTCCTGCAACTGTGAGCTCTTTGATTTTAATTGTAGGTCCTGAGAAAGAACTTCGAAATTCAAGGTCGTTTCCAACTAATTCTATTTCGTTTAGAATCACTCCGAGATTTCCTGAAATCGTTATTTCTGATACAGGGTAGGCAATTTTTCCATCTTCGATCCAGAGGCCAAATGCTCCGCGGGATATGTCACCTGTGACAGGATTTAGACCATGACCAATGGTTCTTGTCAGAAGAAGGCCCCTTTTTGTTGAGGCAATTATTTCTTCTGGGGATGTTTTACCTGGCTGGAGATAAAAGTTATTTGGTCCAACACTATTTGCATCCGCATTACCTGTGGATTTAAGCTTAAGTTTCCTTGCGGCATAAGTATTACATAGGTAATTTTTCAATATCCCTCTTTCGATAACCGTGTTTTTTGAGACGGGAACTCCTTCTGAATCAAAAGGTCTTGAACCAATCTTTCTAGGAATTAAGCCGTCATCATATACAGTAACATTTTTATTGCCGATTTTTTCTCCAAGCTTATCAACTAGAAAGGATGTTTTTTGATAAATAGAAATTCCGGAAATGCAGGAAAAAAGAAATGCCAGAAGCCACGAAGTCATCATAGGTTCAAAAATGACTGGGACGTTCTGGGTTTTTATCTTTCTTGGATTTAGCTGCCGGAGTGTTCTTTCAACAGCTTTTCTTGCAATTATTTCGGGTGATTCTAATTCTTTTAAAAATCTTTTTGAGCATGACCAAAAACCTTCCGCTTTGTTGTCGGTATCTCCCGCCTGAAGTCCGATGCCAAGGGTGCAGTATGTTTCATCATATTCCTTCAAGAACCCATTCGAATTGGCCAATGCTATTTTGATTTTTATTGTCTCGAAACTGGCACCGTGAGAATTTGTAATTTTTTTCTCATCAAGTGCTATTTTTTCTGTTTCTTTTGCAAGTAAAATTTTTTTTTCTGACTCAAGTTTTGAAATCTCCGGATCAAAAAGCTTTAAGGAAGCGATATCTATTTTAGTTTTATATAATGCTGGAAGCCCGGCGCATTCGTCGGGATTGCCCAGAGTTGAGCGTTTTACTGCATTTTTTACGAGGGTTTGAAGGGTTTCCATTGTTAAATCAGATGAAGTAGCAATGGCTGTCTTTTTATCCTTAATGACCCTAAAACTTAATGCTCTGGAACCAGCCTCGACTAGGTTTTCGATTTCCCCGAAGCGGACATCAACATTGAATTCGCTGCTTTCAATAATAGCGACTTCGATTTCATCTGCTCCCTGCATTCTTCCGAAAGCAACAAGGTTGTTTGCAATCTCTGACAGAACTGAGGACTCTTTTTTCTCGTTCACTTCAGCCCTCCTACTGTCATTTTGGTGATTTTTATAGTCGGACATCCATCAGTAACTGCTGCTGCCTGTCCTTCTTTACCGCATGTTCCTGTTTGAAGGCCGAATTTAAGGTCAGAACCCACCATTTCAATTTTGTTCAAAATATCTATATTTGTTCCTATAAGGGTGGCCTGTTTTACAGGAGTACTTAGTTTCCCGTCTTCTATAAGGAAACCTGAACTTACTGAAAAAGTAAACTTGCCGGAATCTTCAACCTGGCCTCCTTGGTATTTATGTGCATAGAATCCTCGTTTGACGGATTTAATGATTTCTTCTGGGGCATATTCGCCTTTATCTATATAAGTGTTACTCATCCGCGGTATAGGCAAACAGGTGAAATCCTCTCTACGGCCGTTTCCTGTTAAAGACATATTCAGAGATTTGGCTGACAATCTGTCCTGGAGTAATCCGGTTTGTTTTCCTTTCTGGATAAGAAGCGTTTTATTTGGAATTGTACCTTCATCGTCAATGTTGTATGAGCCGCGAAAGTAAGGGATTGTTGGGTCATCATAAATATTTACTTGTTCATTGCCCACTTTTTTCCCTCTCTTGTTCCAGAATATTGATGTTTTTTTGCGTATGAAATCTGCTTCGAGGAGATGGCCGACAGCTTCATGAATCAGGACACCACTATGTCCAGGTGCAAGTACAACAGGCATCTCTCCTGCTGGAGGATAGGCTGCATCTAGAAGGGTTAAAGCTTCTTTTGATGCTTCTTTTCCTATTTCTTCGGGAGTAAGCTTATTCTTGAAATACTCAAGACCTACTCTTCCTCCTCCGCCCGAGAATCCCACTTCCTTTCGTTTTGATTTTTCTGCAATTGACAAACATGTAAGCTTGATAAGCGGCCGCACGTCAGATATCATCAACCCCTCTGAATTGACTATAGTGATATGCTGTGTTTGATCCATAAAGGAAACTTTTACTCTGTTTATTTTTGAGTCGTATTTTTGGGCAGAAAGATAAGTTTTTTTGACGAGAGATATTTTCTTTTCTAGAGATTCTTTATTAGATGGTTTTAAAACAGGGTAATAATTATTCTTTAACTTGAGTGGGATCAATGAATTTGAGTTTCTGACTGAATGTTTTGATGCAATAGAGGCTGCTGCAATTGCAGCTTTCTTTATTTTGTTAAAAGATAGGTTGCTTGTATATCCGTATCCTGTTTTTTCCCCTGATATAACCCTGATTCCGAGGCCGAGGTAGATACTTTCAGCTGTTTCTTTAATGATATCTTCTTCCATGTTAATAAAATTGTAGATTTTGTATTCTAGAAATATTTCTGAAAAATCGCCTCCATAGGAAAGGGCAATATTTAGGATTTTCAGAATGTCATTGTTGGAGAGATGGAAATGGTCTTCATAAACCAGTGCTGAGTTGTCTTTTTGCATTTGTTACCTTTTTGCAATTATTTGAGAAACTCTTTCTTTTTCGCTGAGGGATTTTCCAGATTCGGGATTAATAGCGATACAGGCGCCATTTTTTATTTGTGTAAAAACTTTCCCTGTAGCATGAGGATTGCCACTGAGGTGTGGAGCATCCAATAACCCTATCTTAACGGCCTTAGTAAGGTTAACGGGATCTGTCCATGGGTCTCCTTTTCCATAACCAATGTCTTGAATTGCCTTCAAGAGGTATTTGGTATCTTCGACAAGCTCCTTTTTTCTCTCATGTATACTTGTATCGTTTTTCATTGGGAGAGACCCCAAGAAAAAATTTTTAATTACACCCTCAACAATTTTAGCGCTTTCAATTATATCCTGAGATGTGGCAGCATGATCTCCTTCACAGAATCCAACGACGTGTACTATTTTAGGTTCTAAAGCCAGTTGGTAATAAGAGGAAGCGGCAAGCTGGCCCTTGGCTACATCTGGGTCAGGGGATAGGCTTGCCAGGCCTGTTCTCATCTGGCGGATGGATGTGAAATTCTTATCGTGTAAAGATTCTATCAATTCTATCTTTGCCATCATTTTAGCCAGGTCCATGGGCGGGGAAGTATTAATAGGGGTGTTAAACATGTACTGGGAAATATAATGCCTTGTTCCGACTTTTTTTGCATTATATGCAGCGAGAAATGCGGCAGCAACTGCGACTGTATCAGGAGCATCTCTAAGGCTCCAATGATGGGACTCATTAACTTCAAGCGGTATGTTATGATCAGCATACCATCTCATGGTTTCCTGGTTTTCTTTAATAGATTCAACAGGCAGGCGCTGTGAGCGTCCATCTAGCTGGTTGTACCAGAAGAGAGGGATGGCTCCCCAGGCTATGTTTATTGTATTAAGAGACATCTCTGCCCATTTAATCAGGTCTTGAGTGCCAGAGTAACACCGTATAAGTGGAAAATTTCCGCAGCGTGAAGCCTTATAGATGAGTTCAAGGTCTTCAGGTTTTCTCAAAGGCACGCCGCCAGCTCCGTCCTGTTCTTTTTTCATTTTATCGGGAGAGAAAAATTTTTCTTGAGCATTCTGGTCGGGTCCAATAGAAATAATATCAATAGTCTCGGATAGAGCAATTTCTCGAGCTCCATTAATGGTTTCTTTTACAGTTGGCTGCCCGAAATGGTGACGAATAAGAGGATACGGAGACTTAAATGCGATTCGAGCGATAAGACTCTGAGGAGGAACTTTTTTTACTCTTGTATCTTCGATTTTCCCCTTAAGAAAGGATATTATGTCTTCTAAAGGTTCATTTCCGCTGAAAACAGCATCAAAAAGGGGGAATTTGCTTGCGATCCTGGCTGCTGGAGGTGTTCCCCCAAACACAAAAGTCTTATCTTCCCAGCCATTTTCTTTGGCCTTTTTTTGCAGAGAAAAAAGGAGTTTTTCCAGGACTTCAGGAGTCAGGCGGTAGCTAATGGCAATAACGTCAGGTTTAAAACTTTTTATACCCGCTGTTAATTTTTCGAGAGATACGGCCGGCCCTAAAAAGGAAGTCTCATAACCGAAGTTTTTAGCAAGTTTTAAAAAGCTGAGTATTCCGGCTACGTGCACACAATTCCCAAGTGAAGCGCCTAATATTTTCTTGCTGCTAAATGAAGTCAAATTATATTTCCCCTGATACTGCCAGCAGCCTGATATCTTTGATAGACATTCCTTTGAGTCCTAGTTTTTCGACCGTTCTTCCTTCTTTTAAAAAATCTTTTCCTCTCATGAATGAAGCGATGCTGATAATGAATTTTATACAAGGTGTTTTAACTTTTAGCATGTCTCCGATCGATGCAAGTGGAACAAGGCTCATAGGGACATCCTCATCGATATAGCGGTGGTTAAGTCGGTCAGGTGCTTTAATGCCGAGATAGCCTGGATTTGCATGAATGGCTTCATAAAGGTCTTTTCCTGAAGCGCTGTAAGCCGTATAGAGCCAATTTTTGGCACTTAGTGCTTTTATGCCTAAAGCAGCTGCAACTTCCAGCCTTTCTTTATCCAATTTTTCCAATACTTTTGAAACGGACTTGCTGGCTCCCTGTATGTAGTATTCAAAGTCGCCGTGTGTTTCTTCGATCCAGGCAGCGTTAAGGACTGTTAGGGCAGGGTGAAAGATTGCTCCGATATTGTCAAAACTCGTTTTGAATATATTATCTCCAGGTACGAATTGTGGAAAAGCTCGGTTGATGATCTTTATAACTCCCGGGATCCAATAGGCTGGAAGTGTGGCTAATGGCACAGAATTTTTTATTGAAAATATTTTTGCTTGGGCTGGTCCAAGGGCTCTCGAAGCATATATGAATGTCTGGGTTTCAGCTATGAAAGGGAATTTTTTAACTCCTTCTTTTTTGAGAGTATAGAAAAATTCCAATGCTCCTCCAGTGCGGCCTGGATTGAGTATTACTATCTGATTTTCTTTTAGATGAGGGGCACAAATCTTCGCCATGAATCGATGCGCGTTAGCAGGAACAACCACCATTAGAATATCTACATTATCAATGCATTCTTTTATGTTAGACGAAGCAAGTTCAATTTCCCCGACTCCCTGAATCTCTCCTTCAACTTTGATCCCTTTTCTGTGCGAAATAAGCCGGATTCTCTTTCTGCCTCGATTAAAAATGTTGACTTTAAAACCCATGATTGCCAAATGGCCTGCCATAGCCATCCCTCCATGTCCAGCTCCAAGGACGCAAAACCTAAATTCTTTAGAGGGTTTTTTAAGAAGGTTTTTAATATATTGCTTCCTTCTTGCATCAGTTTCATTTGTTATTTTTTTTATCATTTTGTTTTCCATTAAATGAATAACGTTTTTTTCTGTTTTAAACCTTAGGCTTTTTATCAGCCGCTTTTTTTTGGCTGGTAGGTTCATTTCATTGAAATATAGATGTATTTTAATAGAGATTGCTGGAAAAGGCAAATAAATTAAAAACGTATGTGCTTTGCTTTTTTTATATATGGAAAAGCAAGAATTATGATGCTAATTATACCAAGAAAATATTCAAAAAGATTGGTGATTAAATGAATGCCAATACCTGACATAATGGCCAAACTTGGTTCAAAATTCATAAGTTTGAAAGTTAGAGCCCAGGCAGATTCCCATGTACCAAAACCTGCGATTCCTTTAATGGGAAGTGCTCCGGTCATTTCAGCCCCTGTAGTTCCTAGAATGGTTTTGCAAAAGCTCAATGTTTTAATGGAAAAGCCATTGCTTTTTAACAGGGAAAAAAGAAGTAGATAGAGCGAACCGTATTTTGCCAAGCGAATGCCTAAAGAGAGGAAGAATATATGCCAGTAGATTTTTCTTTTTTTAATTTGCTTTATATCTTCTATGGTCAGACGGATTTTTTCAGTGCTGATCTTTGCCCATTTTTTTTCTTTTAGCCGGATAGCTTTTAAGAATAATCTGTATATTTTAAGCATGGAAACAGAGAGTTGTGTTATTTTCCATAGAATTATAAAAACAAGGAAGAAAAAAATTGTAGATATAACAAGTAGTGAAATACTTGATAAAGCCGTATTCCCGAGGCCAATGAAAAATATTGAGAAAATCAGAAATGGACTGAGTGTGAGAAAATCGAAGACAAAACTCACTACAAATGTTGATGTAGCAGCTTCAAAAGAAAAATTAAGTCTCCTGTTTAATATATAAATATATGAGAGTGAACCTATGCGAGCAGGAAAAAGATCAACAAAGAGGTTCCTTACGAATGTAACCAGAAAAATATTTCCCCAGCTTATACTACTGGGTTGAAGAAGCCATTTATAACGCCATGATCGGAGCAGAGCTGAGGTCAGAGCAATGACTACAAAAGCAAGGAAAGCAGGATAATAAATCTTCGAGAATATTTCAAAGAGGTCTTTAATTTCAATTTGAGACAGTAAAAACCAGATAAGGATTACTGATACAATAAAAGAAAGAAAAATATAAAAGATATTCCTTTTTGGCATTAATTATATTTAAGGGACTTTTCCATACAATGTCAAACGTGGGCTATTCATAAAGAATGCCGATACCTTTATTTAAGCTTGATGATATCTGCTTGTCAGCATGATTTTTTGCAATATTAAGAGTGTTGCTTTCTTTGTTAAATTAAATTTTATTATTATTATCGGCATTCTTTATGAATAATTTAGGCAAGGTGGCCGAATAGATTAATTTGACTGATAGTTGTAATAAATTTATAATCTTTCTCATGGACATAGAAAAAATTGACTCAATTATTAAGGCAGCCATAAAGGAAGATATGCCTCAAGGTGATATTACATCAGAAAATATTATTCCCCTGGATTCTGATTCTGAAGCAGTACTAATAGCCCAGGAAAAAGGAGTCCTGGCAGGAATAGATGTTGCTGAAAGAGTTTTTAAAATAATAGACCCTTTTGTTTCATTTGAGAACTTTTTTAAAGACGGACAGGTTGTAGAGAGAGGAGATAAATTAGCTGAGCTCCTGGGGAATTCAATTTCCCTTCTTAAAGGTGAACGGATAGCTTTGAATTTTCTCCAAAGGATGTCAGGCATTGCAAGCCTCACAAGAAAATTTGTTAAAGCTTTGGAAGGAAGCAAGACAAAAGTTTTAGATACCCGAAAGACAACGCCAGGACTGAGAATTTTGGAGAAGTATGCAGTAAAGGTGGGTGGAGGAGAGAATCACCGCTTCAGTCTTTCAGACATGGCGTTAATCAAGGATAATCATCTTAGGCTTGTTGGAAGTATTCCCAAAGCAATAAAACTAGCAAAGGAAAAAGTAAAACCAGGAACAAAAATTGAGGTTGAGACAAATAATTTTGATGAGGTTAAAGAAGCTGTTCAAAGTGGTGCGGATATGATCATGCTGGATAATATGTCATTAGAAGGGATGGGAGAAGTCGTAAGATGGATCAAGGGCAGGGTCCCCTTAGAAGCGTCAGGGAATATTGATTTAATCAAGGCAAAGAAGATTGCTTCTATAGGTATTGATTATGTTTCTGTTGGGGTTTTGACTCATTCTTTCAAATCTTTGAATATTAACATGGAATTTTTATGAGTTTTAACAGCATTTTATCGCATTAGAACTGAATAATATGCTAAACGAAAGAACCATAAAAGCAGATATTTTAGTAATAGGTTGTGGTATTGCAGGAGCCAGTGCTGCCCTGGAGGCAGCGAAAAACGGTTTAAAAGTTATTGTGGTCACAAAGAATTCCAAGATTGAGGAATCAAATACTTATTATGCCCAAGGCGGAATCGTATCTTTAGGCAAGGATGATTATCCTGAACTTTTGAAAGAAGATATTATAAAAAGCGGTAATGGAATAAATGATCCAGACGCTGTGGAAATATTAGCCAAAGAAGGAAAAGTTTTAGTTGATAGAATATTAATAAAAGAATTAAAGATTCCTTTTACCAAAAATTCTCCCGATTCGTTAGATTATGCTCAGGAAGCTGCACATTCTCGAAGGCGTATACTTCATGTAAAAGACACTACAGGAAAGGCTATAGAAGAGAAGTTTATTGCTGAATTAAAAACATACTCTAATGTGACTATTTTACAGGACCATACGGCTGTAGATTTGCTGACGATTCCTCATCATTCGAAGAATCCTAGTGCATTTTATAAAGAGCCGCAGTGTATAGGGGGATATATTTTAGATAATGTATCCAAGAGAGTGAAAATTGTTTTTGCTTCTTACACTATTCTGGCAACGGGTGGCTGTGGAGCTGTTTTTCTGAATACCACGAATCCAAAGGGATCCATTGGAGATGGATTTGCTATGGCTTATCGTGCAGGTGCCAGAATTGTAAATATGGAATATATCCAGTTCCATCCAACTTCTCTTTATCAAAAGGATGGGGAAATGTTTTTGATCTCCGAGACTGTAAGAGGAGAAGGAGCTAGACTGAAAACTCAAGGTGGACAGACCTTTATGGAAAAATACAATTCGAAAAAAGACCTTGCTCCGCGTGATGAGGTAAGCAGAGCTATATACGCTGAGATGGTTAACAGCAATTTCAGCTTTGTTACATTGGATTTGGCATCTTATGCCAAGATAAATATCCGAAAAAGGTTTCCAAATATTTATAATACATGTCTGAAGTATGGAATAAATATCACAAAAGATCCTATTCCTGTTGTTCCTGCTGCTCACTACTGCTGCGGGGGGATTCTTGTTGATGAATGGGGAAGGAGTTCCCTTAAACGGCTTATTGCTGTCGGTGAGGTGAGCTGTACGGGTCTCCATGGAGCGAATCGTTTAGCTTCGACTTCACTTTTAGAAGGATTAGTCTGGGGAACAAGGGCCGTCAGGCATATAATTTCCCATTTTGATAAGAAAACGTCTTATAAAACCTCTGATATTCATGAATGGTATTATTCAGATAAACAGGAGGAAATTGACCCTGCCTTAATCAATCAGGATTGGTTGTTTATAAGGTCTACGATGTGGAATTATGCTGGAATTATCCGGACAAAAAAGCGTTTAGAAAGGGCAAGGGCAGACCTAGACTATCTGAGGCATAGGATTGAGAAGTTTTACAAAGAAGCCAGAATGGATCCAAAAATTGTGGATTTAAAACACGGCATCCAGGTAGCACTATTGATTACTTATGCTGCTTTAAGCAACCCGATAAGCCGTGGGTCACATTATATAAATACATAAAAAAATAGTTTTCTCTTTTTCCTCAAATTCATCTATTATCAGCATTGTTTATAAATAATTCAGTAAGTCCTGGATGATTCACGAGTCAAGTTTGCTGCAGATGCAAGGCACAGCACATGAAGTTGTGGTCCTTCACCACGAATGTGCTGTAACGAAGCAGATGCAGTAAGATCGGCTCGCCTGTAAGGTAAAAATTGCTGATAATAAATTTAGATTATATTATCGATATAATAGAGAATAAACTAGTTCTGAGCGTTTCATGGAGAACGATTAAAACTAGTTGATATTATATTAGTTCTGTCAGCAATTTTTATGAATCTTGACTTTTTGTGGTGGAGAAATAAAATAGCTTATTCTATAATAAAAATACGCTGGAGAGTACCATGGCAGATATTGCTAATGTTAAAGAAACATTAAATCTTCCTAAGACTTCTTTTTCTATGAAGGCAAGGCTTGCACAAAAAGAGCCTGAGATCCTAAAAAAATGGGAACAAATTAGACTTTATGAAAAGATACAAAAGAAAAGGGAAAATTGTACTTTCTTTGTGCTTCATGATGGGCCTCCTTATGCAAATGGGAATATTCATTTGGGAACAGCCCTGAACAAGATCTTAAAAGATTTTATTGTGAAAACAAATAATATGCAGGGATATAAGGCCCCTTATATCCCCGGTTGGGATTGCCACGGGCTTCCAATTGAGATTAAGGTTGATCAACTCCTTGGAAACAAAAAAGAAAGCATGTCTGTAATAGATATAAGAGAAGAATGCAAGAAATATGCCTTGAAATTTGTAGATATTCAAAGAGAGCAGTTCAGGAGGCTTGGAATTTTTGGACAGTGGGATAAACCTTATTTAACAATGGATCCAGAATATGAAGGTGAAGTCTTGCGCCATCTTGCAGCTTTTTTTGCTAATGGCAATGTTTATAAGGGGAAAAAACCTGTCTATTGGTGCTGCCACTGCCGTACTGCACTTGCTGAAGCAGAAATCGAATACAAAGACCGCAAATCCCCTTCTGTCCATGTGAAATTTCCCGTTGTTTCTAGGCTTTCTGAAAAATTTCCGGAACTGAAAGGGAAAAAAGTTTCTGTTCTTATCTGGACCACGACACCCTGGACGCTTCCTGCTAACTTGGCTATCGCTTTCCATCCGGATTATGAATATGCTGCTTTTGAAAATGGTGAGGAAGTCTATATCGCTGCCAGGCGCTTGATCCCTGTTATCAGTGAAGCATTAGGATTTAGAGAGACCAAGATTTTAACATCTTTTGTTGGAAGAGAGGTAGAAGGTTTAAAAGCCAGGCATCCGTTTATTGACAGAGAGTCGCTTTTTGTTTTAGCTAATTATGTTACGCTTGATCAGGGAACAGGGTGTGTTCATACAGCTCCTGGTCACGGTCAGGAAGACTATTTGACGGGTCTGAAATATAACCTTGATATTTATACCCCTGTAGATAACGAAGGGAAATTCATTTCTCAAGTTGGAAAATATGCTGGAATGAATGTTTTCGATGCTAATGAAGTAATAGTCCAGGATATGAAAAAAAATGGTACTCTTTTGGGATCCAGTGAGATTATTCATTCATATCCCCACTGCTGGCGTTGTAAAAATCCTGTGATTTTCCGGGCTACTGCTCAGTGGTTTATTTCCATGGATAAGAATGATTTTCGGAAAAAGGCACTCGAGGAAGTAAAAAAGATTAAATGGATTCCGGGCTGGGGTGAAGAAAGGATTAGTAACATGATAGATGCTCGGCCCGATTGGTGTATTTCGAGGCAGCGTTCGTGGGGAGTGCCGATTCCAGCGTTTTATTGTCAAAAATGCGGTTATATTCTTGCCAATAAAGAGATTACACAAAGAGTTGCAGATATCTTTTCCAGGGAGGGTTCTAATTCCTGGTTTACTAAGGAAGCAGAAGAGCTTTTACCTCTCAATACAAGTTGCCCTGAGTGCGGTTCAACAGAATTCAGCAAGGAGAACAATATTCTGGATGTGTGGTTTGAGTCAGGAGCCAGTCATAATATCCTTGGAAAGAAAAAGGATCTTCCTTGGCCTGCAGATATATATATCGAAGGGCATGATCAATACAGGGGATGGTTTAATAGTTCTCTTCTTATCGGACTTGCAGTAAAAAAGGCTTCTCCTTATAAAACCTGTATAACTCATGGTTTTGTTCTTGATGAACAGGGGAGAGGAATGTCGAAATCCTTGGGAAATTTTATCGAGCCGGAAGAAATCATATCTAGAAATGGAGCAGAAATTTTGAGGTTATGGGTGGCCATGCTCAATTACAAAGAAGATGCTCGCTTTGGAAAGGAAACTCTACAACGTCTTGTGGAAGCTTACCGTAAGATAAGGAATACATGGAGATTTATCTTGGGGAATATTTATGATTTTTCGCCTGATGAAGATTCAATTCCCATTGATAAAATGGAACTTTTTGATAGATGGATACTAGAAAAATGCTCTCGGATAGGGAAGAGGATTCTGAATGCTTATAAGAATTATGAATATCATATTGTGTTCCATGCAGTTTATAATTTTTTTACTGTCGAGTTGAGTTCATTTTATCTTGATGTTATCAAGGATAGACTCTATTGTTCGGCAAGAGATTCTGTTCTGCGAAAATCTGCTCAAACAGCTCTTTTTAATCTTTTGAAAACAACGCTTGTGTTAATGGCTCCAATTTTACCTTTCACGACTGAAGAAGCATGGGAACTAATTCCGGATTTTAAAGATAAAGATGAGTCCATTCATCTTGGACTTTTTCCTTCATTTACCCAGACTTGGCTTGTATCCGATGCTTTTCAAGACTGGGAAAACTTGGGGATTATAAGAGAAGATGTTTTAAAAGAGCTTGAATTTGCAAGGGAGAAAAAGCTCATCGGAAATTCTTTGGAAGCAGGAATCAAATTAAAGGTTCCAATTATCCAGAAAAATCTTATAGGAAAATATGAAAATGAGCTTCCTTCGCTTTTTATTGTTTCCACTGTTGAGATTGAAGCCCATGATGGTGATATAATGGAAGTAGAAGTTTTCAAGGCCAGAGGACAAAAATGTCAGAGATGTTGGAATTTTTCTACTTATGTAGGCAAAAGCTCTGAATATCCCTACTTCTGCAGGCGGTGTGAAGAAGTAGTAAAGAAGTTAGATTTATGAAGAATAAAAGTTTCTATTTTATATTTATCTTTTTTTTAGTAGCTGTAGACCAACTGACTAAAACAATTGTAAACAGAAGTATGGGTCTTTATAGTAGTATAAAAGTAATCCCGGGCTTTTTAAATTTGACTTACATTAGAAATAAAGGAGCAATCTTCGGTTTTTTCTCCTGGCCTGGTAATTCACTTGTTTATATCTTCCTGACATTAACTTCCTTTCTTGCTTTAAGCTTGGTTATATACTATTTTTTTAAGACGCCTTCTTCTGAGAAGCTTATGAAAATTTCTCTTTCTCTTATTTTGGCTGGAGCACTTGGTAATCTAATTGATAGAGTATTCAGAGGCTATGTGATTGATTTTGTAGATTGTTACATTAAAAAATGGCACTGGCCTTTTTTTAATGTAGCTGACTCGTGCATAACTATCGGAGCTTTGTTTCTCATTTATATCTTTCTTTTTAAGAGAGGTGCGAAATGTTCCCAATATTAGTAAAAATAGGCCCTTTTACTATTCATACCTATGGTTTCATGATGGCTATCGCTGTAGCTTTTGCATTATGGTTTATTTTTGTTCAGGGGAAGAAATATGGTCTTGAAGGTTCGAAGCTCATGGATATGGGTTTTTATACGATTATTATTGCATTAATTGGTGCTAAATTAGTACTGCTGGTTGGGAATTTTTCCTATTATAAGAGATATCCTGGCGAGCTTTTGAGCCTGGCCCGCAGTGGGGGAGTTTTTCAAGGTGGTCTTGCCTTCGGTTTTATTTTTGCCCTGTGGTATTTGCATAAACATAGGATTCCTACATGGAAAACGGCTGATATTGTTGGTGTTGCTTTAGCATTGGGGCATGGCTTCGGCCGTATTGGGTGTTTTTGCGCTGGCTGCTGCTTCGGCCGTGAATCTACAATGCCTTGGGGTGTGATTTTTCATAGTGAATACAGCCATAATCTAACAGGAATTCCAATTGGGACTGCGCTTCATCCTACACAGCTTTATGAGTCTGTCCTAAATTTTTTAAATTCCCTGATTCTCTTTATTATGCTGAAAAAAAAGAAATTTGATGGACAGGTTTTTTCATTCTATATTATAAATTATTCCATAATAAGGTTTTTTGTTGAATTTTACCGTGGAGACCATCCTGATAATACTTACCTCATAAAAAATCCTTCTCCTTACATGAGCCTATCTTTTCCTCAGCTTTTCTGTATTGTAGGTTTAATTACTGGGTTGGTGATGATATTCATTTTTAAAAAAAAGAAGCGTGCCTAAAAAAGAATTCGTAGTTACTACCTGTTCAGGGAAAGAACAAAGGCTTGATATTTTTCTCACAGAGAAAGTTAGAGCTTTGAGCCGCTCACAGGTAAAAAAGTTAATTGAGAAGAAAAAGGTTAGGGTTGATGGTGTTTTAAGAAAATCGAGTTACAAATTGCAAGAAAAAGAAAGGGTGGAGATTGATTATGAACGTCCAGACTATAAAGAAAACATTCCTGAGAATATTCCGCTAGAATTAATTTACACTGATGAACATATTGTTGTTATCAATAAGCCTTCAGGTTTGGTGGTTCATCCGGGGGCAGGCTATAAAGAGCATACACTAGTCAATGCGTTACTCTACTATTTTCCTGAAATTAAAGATATTGGCCCTGATGACAGGCCTGGCATTGTACATCGTCTTGATAAAGAAACATCAGGAGTGATGGTTGTTGCCAAAACTTCAGAAGCTTACAGGAGGCTTCAACGCCAGTTTAAGCAAAGAAAGGTGCAAAAACTTTATCTTTGTCTGGTGTGGGGGAAAATAACCGCTGAGGAGGGTAGGATTAGCTGGTCTATTGGACGTCATCCAACTCATGGAGAAAGAATGTCTATAAAGAGTAGGAAACCGCGTAAGGCGGAGACACTCTATTCTGTTCAGAAAAGATTTGCAAAGTTTACCCTCCTGGAGGTAAAACCACTTACTGGAAGAACTCACCAGATAAGAGTTCATCTTTCCGCTTCTGGTCATCCTCTTGTAGGTGATACTCGGTACGGCCGCCGTAAATCCACGAATGTTGAGTGTCCACGTCTTTTTCTTCATGCTTTTAAGCTACTGTTTAACCATCCAGAGACTCAGCAGAGGGTTGAATTTTCATCTCCTTTGCCGCAAGATCTGAAGTCTTTTTTAGAAAATCTGGATTGATTGTTTTGTTATATAAGTTTGAGGGAACATTTATGATTTTGTCTTGAGTAATAGGGAATTTTTATAGTATTATAATCCTTACTAATTTTGTTAAAAATTAAATTTTTAATTTAAACCTGGATTATTCACGAATTGAGATTGCAACAGATGCAAGGCACAGTGCATAAACAGGCTAATTTAGTATTGATATTCATATGTCTTTGGAGGCTTCGAGATGAAAGATTATACTGCAGATAAAATCAGGAATGTTGCTATTATAGGTCATGGCTCCTCGGGAAAAACCTCTCTGACTTCCGCGTTTTTATTCGATACGGGAGTGACTTCAAGATTCACCAGAGTAGATAGCGGCAATACTGTAACAGATTATGACCCGGATGAGATTGAAAGAAAGATATCAATCAATTCAGCAGTTTGTCATTTGGAATGGAAAGACCATAAAATTAACATTATTGATTGTCCTGGCTATACTAATTTTTTATGGGATACAAGAGCCAGTTTGAGAGCTGTAGATGCAGGAGCAGTTGTCATATGTGCTGTAGCCGGTGTGGAGGTTGGAACAGAGAAAGTCTGGGAGATGCTAGAGGAATTTGAGATCCCGAGAATAATTGTTATAAACAAGCTGGACCGGGAGAATTCCAATTACAAAAGGACTCTAGAATCCATTCGTCAGTTTTTTGGACGCAAGACTGTTATGATCCAGCTCCCTGTTGGAGAGGAAGATAAATTCTCCGGAGTCGTCGATTTAATCCGTAAAAAAGCATATATGTTTGAAAAAGATGGGAATGGGAAATTTAAAGAAACTGATATCCCTGCTGATTTGAAGGGTGAAGTAGAAAAGAGAATTGAAGAGTTAACTGAGATGATTGCTGAAAACGACGAAGAATTGATGGAAAGATACTTTGAAAATGGAACACTTTCCCCGGAAGAATTGATAAAAGGACTAAAAACAAGCATTTCCAACAGGCAGCTGTTTCCCGTCTTTGTATCCTCTGCATTACTAAATATTGGCGCACAGCCAGTCCTTGATGGAATAGTCAATTTTTTACCTTCGCCTCTTGAGAAGGATGAGATAAAATTAGAAAAAGGAACGTTAAAGCTTTCTCTTGAAGAACCTTTTTCTGCTTTTGTTTTTAAGACAATTTCCGATCCTTACACCGGAAGGATCTCCATTATAAGGATATATTCAGGAAAAGTGAATCCTGATTCAACTGTAACGAATACAACGAGGCGGCGGGATGAAAAGCTGGGTGGTCTGTTTTTCCTTCAAGGAAAAGAGCAGATTCCAGCCGGTCAGGCAAAGGCAGGTGATTTGGTGGCTACAGCAAAATTAAAAGGGACTGTTACAGGAGATACTCTAGCAGCTAAGGGTACCGTTAATGAGTTCCCCTGTCTTAAGTTCCCTGAACCTTCTGTTTCATTTGCAATAGAACCGAAAACGCGTGTGGATGAAGATCGAATTTCACAGGCCATTCATCGGATTACAGAGGAAGATCCCACAGCGAGGATTGAGAGGGATCCCGAGACCAATGAATTGATCATTTCTGGAAACGGCCAGCTCCATGTTGAGATTATTACCAATCGTTTAAAAAATAGGTTTAACGTGAACGTTAACTTGAAACCTCCAAAAATTCCTTACAAAGAGACAGTTAAAGGGAAATCAGATATTCAGAGTAAATACAAAAAACAGACCGGAGGTCATGGCCAGTATGGAGATGTAAAAATCAAGATCGAGCCATTGTCCAGAGGAAAAGATTTTGAGTTCGAAGATAAGATTTTCGGAGGGTCAATTCCTAAAAATTATATTCCTTCAGTAGAAAAAGGAATTCAGGAAGCACGGAAAAAAGGAGTACTTGCCGGTTATCCAACGATTGATTTCAAAGCCATTCTATATGATGGGTCTTACCATGAAGTTGACTCTTCGGATATTGCATTTAAGATTGCAGCATCTATGGCTTTCAAAAAAGGGGTAAAGGAGGCCAAACCAACAATCCTTGAACCTATTATGGAAATAGAAGTCTATACACCAGAAGCTTACATGGGAGATATCATGGGCAACCTCAATGGCAGACGGGGAAAAGTACAGGGAATGGAGCAAAAAGGGAATATGCGTATCATCAAAGCCCTGGTACCAATGGCTGAAATGCTGGATTTTGAGCCAACGCTTACTTCCATTACAGGAGGAAGAGGCTCTTTCCTAATGGAATTTTTACACTATGAAGAAGTGCCAGCCCATCTTCAACAGAAAGTCATCGATGGTGCAGTGAAAGAAGGAAGGATTAAACCTGAAGAAGACGAAAAGTAGTCTGGCTTAGTAGGCTGGGTCAGCAGTGTTCATAAAAAATTCACTTCAGGTGTTAAATAATATTTTTTAGGAAGAGGAACATATGGAAAAGAAAAAATTTAAATTCAGAGCATTTACAGCACTGATTATGTTATGGTCTTTGGTAATTGAAACTGTTTCCGGTGTTGTTTTGTATATTGTTCCTCCTGGGAGAATAGCCCATTGGACCAATTGGGAACTCTTGTGTTTTAATAAGGAGGGATGGGAAGCCATCCATACGATTTTTGGCTATTTGTTTATTATTTTTGCATGTATACACATTTATTACAACTGGAAGGTAATACTGCATTATATAAGGAAAAAGATTAAGGCTGGTCTTAGAATGAAGATCGAGCTTGTAACGTCTCTTCTTTTAATTGTAATCTTTTTCATTGGAACAGCCATAAGTATTCCCCCATTTAGCAGCATCATGAATTTAAGTGAAAAATTAAAGAATTCCTGGGAAGAAAGCCAAAAGAAGCCTTTTATGCCTCATGCTGAACTTTTTAGCTTTGATGTGTTCCTGAGAGAAATTGGAGTCTCGAAAGACGCTGCGTTTGAAATCTTAAAAGAAAAAGGGATAAAGATAAAAGATCAGAATCTTACAATTAAAGAAATTGCTAGAGATAATAAAATTGCACCTGTTGAGATTTATAATATATTGATAAAAGGCCTTCCACCTGAAGAAAAGGAAAAGGCTGAAAGAATTCAGGGTTTAAACAGAACTTCCTCGAGGCAGGGGTATGGATGGAAAACTATAGAGGATATTGCAAAGGATGTTGGGATTCCTGTTGAGAGAGCGGTTGAGATTTTACGCTCTAAGGGGATTTCTGTTAGAAAAGGGGATATGCTGAAAACCGTTGCCGGAAAATATAATAAGAGGCCAGTTGAGATTGCGGAATTGATTAAAGAAGGCAGATAAAATTTTATGAAGATTTGTTAGCCTGAATCAAAATTTATCGATGTTTTTTTAACAAAGAAAAGCATTAATCCTGAAACAATTGTAAGAAATATGGAAAAATAGAAAGGTGAGGACATTCCTAAAGTTTCCCACAATAGTCCAGCAATGAATGAGGCTGGAAGGGCACATAAACCGATTACCATCTGATATCCGCCCAGACAGCTTGCCTTGAATTCTTCGGGTGCAAGCTCTGAGACAAATGTTTTTTGGACAGGCTCTAAAGCACCTTTATGGGCTCCGTATAAGATAAAAGTAAAAATAATCATCATTTGGCTGGGGCTTAAGATCAGGATCAAACAGACTAGTGCCCACAATAGGAACGAGAGTATCAATACAGATTTTCTTCCGATTTTATCCGAAAGCTTTCCAAAAGGAAGAGAGAAAAGAGAAGCAGATGCAGTATATATCAAATAGAGAACAGGGACAAAACCTACCTTGAAGCCAGAATTCTTGGCATAGATTAGTAAAAAGGAATAACTGAAGGCCCCCAGAGCGAATATAGAACTAAGGATAAGAAAGAACGTGAAATTTCTATCCAGGTCTTTTAGGGTGATTCCTCTGTATATTTTAACCTTTTCTGATTTTTTCTCTTTGATAAATAAGAAGACAAGAAGAGCACTAACAAAAGACGGAATAGCTGCAATGGCAAAGAGGATTTTATATCCTAATATTTTAAAAAAAATGATGCAGACAATTATCCCAAATACTGCCCCGAGGTGGTCCATGGTTCTCAGGAAGCCAAAATTTTTCCCCCTGTTTTCATCTGTTGATACATCAGCCACTATTGCATCTCTGGGAGCACTCCTTATTTTTCCTGTCCGGTCTATGATTTTAAAAGGGACTAGATGAGGCCAGATTGTTGAGAGCGAATATCCTATTCT
Organism: uncultured Eubacteriales bacterium; assembly: GCA_964648465.1. Lineage (GTDB taxonomy): Bacteria > Acidobacteriota > Aminicenantia > Aminicenantales > Aminicenantaceae > Aminicenans. The sequence goes on from CAZYMU010000008.1 coordinate 63,756, forward strand.
TGAGAGAGCTCCAAGAAAATATCCGGTCCAGACAAAGATTTTCCGTTTTTTGAGCCTGTCTGATAAATACCCTGAAACAGCGGTAGAGATAGAAACCAAAGCGTCTCCAAGGCCGTCTAAAAACCCCAGAGCTGCCATGTTGGCTTTCAAGATTGAAGTGACAAAAATAGGCCAGATAGGATGGATAATATCCGAACCTAAGTCATTCAGGAATGAAGCCCATGCAAATATCCGGACTGTTTTTCTATTTTCTATATCCTGCTTTTGCATTAGGTGTTAATATAATTTGAAAGGATAGAATTGTCTAGTTAGTGTTCAAATGTTATCATAACTTTTCCACTAAAAGGAGGAAGAGATGAACATTAAGAAAATATCAGCAGTTTTTATTTTGATTTTTGTTTTTTGCATTCTTCATGGAGAAGGAAAAACTGTCAACACTCCAGCAGAAAAAATAAATTTCACTAAGTACAGTCAGTATGAAGAGATTACTCAATTTCTGAGCCTTGTTGATAATATGAGTGAGGAAATGTCAGTTGTGATTGTAGGCCGTACACTGGAAACAAAGGATTATGGATCAAAAGATCTATATTTGTGTATTCTTACTGAAGAAGGAATTGATTGTCCGGAAAAACTTAACAGGAATAAACCTACTTTTTATCTTGTTGCCGCAAAACATGGGAATGAACAATCGGCAAAGGAAGCTGCCCTTTGTTTGATTAGAGACCTCGCTGTTGGAGAGCTTAAGCCCCTGCTTAAGAAAGTGAATTTCCTTATCATCCCCCAGGCTAATCCTTATGGGAACTGGTTTAACCAGCGCCGCAACGAACAGGACCTTGATTTGAACCGCGACCAGATCAAACTGGAGGCCCCTGAAGCAGAAGTCATTAATCGTGTTTTTAGGACCTGGATGCCAGAAGTGACGATGGATGTCCATGAGAAAGGTGATGATTTCTACAAAGTCAATATTGGCTGTGTTTCTAATGTAAATATCCACCCGGATATTCAAAAATTTTCCCGGAATCCCATCCTGCAGGAAGTGGAGAAAAGCCTGAAAAAGAAAGGTATTACTTTCCATGAATATTTGGTCACTCAGGAGATGGGAATTGACTCATCTGCTGGAGTTAATTACAGTCGTGAAGACACAGGGAAAAGGGAGATAATGAAACGCTTTAGCACAACAGATCTCAATGATGGCAGAAATAGTCCTGGTATCTATGAAACTCTTTCTTTTATTCAAGAAGGTGCTTCTCGCCACGACCTCAAAACTTTGAAGGAAAGAACCCGCTGTCAGTATTTTGGAATCAGGTTTTTTACAGAAAGTATTGCTAGGCATGGCATAGAGATAAACTCTATGGTCCGAGGCCTACGTAAGAATCTAATTGATAAGGCAAGAATTTATTCCGAGAGTGATTTAGTCCATTTAAGGATGAAATATGCCAGGGATGAAAAAGAACCTATAATAACCATCAAGAAATTTGAACGCATTCAGACTAACGTTCGAGGAGTGCTAAAAGTTGATAAAAAAGCAGGAGACGAACTCTTTTTATCTGATATAATTCCTTATCGGTACCCTTCAAGTTATAAAGTTGTTGAGGAAACCATTGAAAATTGGTTCCCCAATGTAGAACCATTAATCAGTGTGTCTCGTCCTTTAGGCTATATCATCCCTTCTGGGCATTTGGATGTTGTCGAAACATTACTTAGGCATGGTTTAAGAATAGAGACTTTTATAAACGATATTTCCGTTGAAGTGGAAGCTTATAAAGTCCTAGATGTTATTCCGGCAAAATATGATTATCTCCCACCTGAGAAGATCGAGGTGGAGAAGAAGGCACTAAAAACGATAATTAAAAGAGGCGATTATTATGTGACATGTGCTCAGGATGGGGCTAGTCTGATTCCATCCCTTCTTGAGCCTCAATCTCAATATGGGTTTATTCGCTATTGGAAGTTTAAGTTAGTGCCTGAAAAGGGAGATCTTTTCGCTATATTAAGATTTGTAAAAAAAGTAGATTTGCCTATTATTTACTATAAGAGATGGAAAAGGTAGCTGTCCTTGGTGTTCAGGCTGTTTTCTAGGGGATATTTTACTTTTTCTCTGTGATCTCAAGATAGATAACTTCAACCAGACTAAGCCATCGGCGTCTGCCTGCTTGTGCAGGTCTATCCTCAATATTAAATATTTTCTTTATTTCATCGAGGGATTTTCCTTCTTGGATAAGGCTCTTTATTTTTGTCTGTTTTTCTTCGAGTGCTTTTATCACTCCTTCGATATCGCTCCGGCTAGCGATATCACCATGGCCGTGAATAAAAGTGTCTGCATCAAGTTCAAGTATGCTTTTTAATGTTTTTACAAGTCCGAAAGAACTTCCATTCTTATGGCGGTGAATTAATGGGTCTCTTCCAAGGAAGATAAGGTCTCCTAAGAAAGCAACTTTTTCCTCAGGGAAGAGAATAACGATGTCTCCGCTTGTATGGGCTGGGAAAAAGTAGAATAATTTTATTTGCTTATTTCCCATGTAGAGATCGAGCTTTTTTGAAAATGTTATGGTTGGAAGATAGAGTCTTTGTTCAGGGTTTTTGAAGGCTTTGTCCATGTCTTTTCTCGTTTGATAATGGGAAATGATGTTCAAACCCACTGGAAAACCTACAAGGCCGTTGACATGGTCACCGTCACTATGGCTTAAGACAATATATTTAATAGGATTAGGGGTTAGTTTTTTAATTTCAGCAATCATCTGTCTGGCTGATTCGGCACTCATTTTTGCATCCATCACAAGGACCTCTTTTTCTCCAATAAAAAAAGCTGTATTTGCGCCGCTTCCGCCTTTCACTTCATAAATATTCCCTTTGACTTGATGTGCTTTACATGGAGGGGGCTGGTTTTTCTCTTGAGCAATTCCAGCAGAAATGGAAATAATAAGTATAAGGCAAATAATGGAAGAAAGTTTAAAAGTATTTTTCATGATAGGGCTCCTTTTGAAAATTGATATTTTTAATATATTATCTTTATTATAAAGATGTCAATTGTTGAAATAATCTCTGGGGCTTTTATTTGAGATCAACTGAGGTTAGACCCCATTTGAGTTTGAACCCCATCTGAGAACATTTTTTATAATCATTTGAGCAAGAAGGGATGTAGATGCTTTCTGGTGGACGCAGATGCTCCGGTCTTTATTGTAATTATTTATAAGAATTTGGTTTTTGAGCTTGCTGTGGTTTACTCTCATTTTTATTCAATTTCCGCCTTCTGATCTGCTTTGTAGATAATAATAGATAGACGAAACATCTCTGTCAATGAAGAATTCGCGATTAGTAGAAGGAATCAGCTGTTTTAGGACGAAGTTGACTTGACACTATAGGATGACAGGTGGTTAAATTATCTCTAAGAGATTTAAAGATCATAAAAAAGGAGGGAAAAGAAAATGTTAAAAAAATCAAATCTTCTGAAAAGTCTACTCTTCCTTATGTTCTTTTTTATGCTATTTCCAACATATGCGCAAAAAAGGTCTTTCAGTATGGAAGAGATTATGTCCTATCCATTTCCATCTCAACTTGCGGCATCTTCGAATACTGATAGGGTGGTATGGGCGTTTAATGAAAAAGGGCATCGTAATTTGTTTGTGGCTGAAGGGCCTGATTACCAAGTCCGCCAACTAACCTCCTATAATGATGATGAAGGGCAGGAATTAACCAATGTGAAAATTTCATCCGATGGCAATTGGGTGATCTACATAAGAGGCGGAGATTTCGGCTCCAATTGGGGAGACGAAGAACCGGTTAATCCGCAGTCATTGCTTGATCCGCCCAAAGTTCAGTTATGGAGCATCCCGTTTGAGGGCGGAGAATCTATTCTTCTCGGTGAAGGGCTTAGTCCCGTCATATCCTTCAACAACGATTATATTGCTTTTTCCCGCTTAGGGCAGATCTGGAAAATAAAAATCGATGGCAGTGAAAAAGCGGAAAAGCTATTCATTTTAAGAGGGAGAAACGGTTCACCGGTCTGGTCGCCAGATGGCAAACAGCTCGCTTTCATTTCTTCAAGGGGTGATCATTCCTATATTGGGGTTTATACCCATAAAGCCAGCCCGGTCATCTGGCTTGATCCTTCCTACGACAGGGACAGTTCACCGCAATGGTCTCCGGATGGCAAAAAGATTGTGTTTATTCGTCAGAATGGTCGTGGGGGCACGTCTAGGCGGATCCTGGGAGCTTTTCATCGTCCCTGGGAAATTAGGGTCGCTACCGTAGGCCGGGCCGGCTCAAAGCTGATCTGGAAGGCTCAGGAAACTTTGCGCGGGAATATGCCTACCACCCAAGGAAGGGCCAATTTGCATTGGGCGGCTGCAGATCGAGTTGTTTTTTTATCCTACCAGGATGGCTGGCCCCATTTGTACAGCATTTCTAAAAATGGGGGGAAGGCTCTCCTATTGACGCCCGGCAATTTCATGGCAGAATATATTCAATTGAGTCCTGACGGCGAATTTCTCGTTTTTGCGGGAAATACCGGCAGCGACGCGCAGGATATTGACCGCCGGCGTATTATACAAGTGCCGGTGGATAAACCAAAAGTTGAAGTAATGACTCCCGGAACCGGATTGGAATGGACCCCTGTGGTAACCGGAAAAAGTAGGGATCTGGTCTTTATCAGCGCCACTCCAAAACGCCCGCCATTGCCTGCCGTTATGAATTTGAAATCCCGGAAGATAAAGTTGTTGGCCGAAGATCATATTCCTGCCGAATTTCCTTTACAGCAATTGGTTACACCGAAACAGGTTATTTACGAATCAGAAGACGGGTGGAAAATTCATGCCACATTGTTTAAACCGGAAAAGTTGAAGGGGAAAAATCCTGCCATTATTTACGTTCACGGGGGGCCGCCACGACAAATGCTCCTGGGGTGGCATTACTCGTCGTATTATTCAAATGCCTATGCCGTCAATCAATATCTGGTAAGCCAGGGATTTGTCGTCTTGTCTGTGAATTACCGCCTGGGGATCGGTTACGGTTATGATTTTCATCGTCCGGTGGACGGTGGGGCCAGAGGAGCTTCTGAATACAAAGATGTAAAAGCCGGTGCACTGTGGCTGGCTCGCCAGGGATTTGTGGATCCCCGAAGAATTGGCATTTATGGCGGCTCCTATGGAGGATATTTGACCGCTCTGGCTTTGGGAAGAAATTCCGACCTTTTCGCAGCCGGAGTGGATATATCGGGAGTTCATGACCGTACGAACAGGCGCTCTCGATCCTCGGAATCATCGAGCAGGTTTGAGCAGCCGCCCGATCTAGAAAAGGCGCGCAAAATTGCCTGGGAATCATCGCCGGTTTCTTCGGTTTCGACCTGGAAGTCGCCGGTACTCATTATTCATGCCGATGATGACCGGAATGTAGCTTTTGAGCAGAGCACTGATTTGGTCCAGCGATTGCGGGAACAGGGTGTCTATTGTGAAACGCTCGCCATCCCTGATGATACTCATCACTTTTTGCTGTTCAAGAATCAACTGGGGGTCAACGAGGCCGCGGCCGATTTCTTTATCCGCTTTTTCAAGTCCCAAAAATGAAGTTGGAACCTACTAAACAAAAATAAGGAGCCGCACAATGAGGTTTATGAAGAGGCAAAAAGATCTTAATTTTGTCCCGGGTTCCGAGTATATGTACTACAATACTGGCTACCTCCTCATGGCTGAGATCATTGATAAAACAAAAATAGAAATTTTCTTTGGAGCAGAAAAAAATTCCATTCCAACAATGGAATATACCGATCAGAAAAAATGGGTGGGGAAAAGAGTCAAGGAATTCAAAACAAATCAAGAAATACTCGAAGAAATCTGCGGCACCTATTGGTCGCCGGAACTCGAAACTCAGTATATTTTGTACATGAAGGATGAAAAATTAATGGGCCATCATCCGCGCCATGGCAATTTTGCTATCCGCTATATTCGTGAGGATAAGCTCAATGGGGAGCCCTCTTTTTTTAGATTCTTCAAAGTAAAAAGAAATAATAAAGGGAAAATAATTGGAATTTATGTGAGCAACAGCAGGGTGAGAGATCAAAAAGAGATTGCTGGAAAGAGTAGAATCACAAAGAAATTCAGGAAAAGAGCTAGAAATGATATATACTCCCCCTTCTCAATTATGGAATAAACAATTTCCGGCCTGTGATACATATTCGGGCCCCTTCCCTGGCAAAAAGTTTGTCTGTCGCTTTTCCGATCCCAGAGTTACCTCCGGTTATAATCGCCACTTTATCGGCCAGTTTCATTTTTTCCTCCCTACTTTGTCTCATGCTTCAATTATGCATGAACGGAGTCAAGAATATTATCCGTTTTTTTTCGATATTTGCAATGGATCCCGGATTGTATTACAACAAGGATCAAACCAGGGTAAATCTTCTTCTAGATTGAAATCTTATAATCACTTAGCAGGCCTAAGCTCGATATTACTCATATAGCACTCCTGCCAATTGTCTTTGTTCCCTTTTACCGTGAGAGTGAAAGTCCCGCCAGAAATACTGATGGTTCCAAGCTTGACCTCCTGAAAAGAATCAAGGCCTTTTGTGTCAGGCAGTAAAAACTCCTTTTTTATTTCTCCAACCTCGATTATTATTTTATTGTCAGCGGATGTGGTTGCTATTGTCACATAAATATCAAAAACTTCATCAGCACTAATCTCAATAGGCCATTCCATCCATGTTCTTGTCTCTTTCCATGTTATATACGATAGCTCTGCATCACGGATCAATTTGGCATGATTTGATGATACATATCCACGATTCTCCAGATCGCTCTGTTCAGGGCTTAAAATGAGAGCTCCTGTTTCGCTCGGCGTAATATTCTGATTCGGGACATCAGGTGGTCCTTTAATATCTAGGACAACAACAGATGATATCTCATCAGCTGCTTCACCTGTTAAGCGGACCACAAGCCCTTCTTCAACCTTTTCTACATCAAACTTTTCCTTATTATCAGAAAGCGCATAACATTGAACAGCTTCATTATTTACCGGGACATACAGCAACTTATCTTCCGGCCAATCGAACACCTGAAGATACAGGCGGGTGTCTCCATTTTCCAGTTCCTTTCGAGTACATCTTCCCCACCAGGGGCGACGGAAGGGGCTGGCTTCAGTTCCATATATCGATTCACTGTTAATATCCATCCAGCTGCTAATTTCAGCTAATCTGTCAATGGATGCCTGGGGGATAGTCCCATCTGGCTTAGGTCCTACATTGAGAAGAAAATTTCCTCCTTTGGATGCGATATCAATAAGCTTATGCAGCAGGTCTTCGGTTGATTTCCAATCATCATCATAACTCTTGTACCCCCAGGTATGATTCATTGTCATACAGACTTCCCAATCACGGCCTTCGATGCCTGTGGCGGGAACATGTTGTTCCGGAGTATCTGAGTCTCCCTTATAACCTCCACCCAGGCGGTTATTTGTAATAAGGCTCGGTCTTAAAGAAATAAGGGGCCTTAAAAGCTCTGCTCTTTCTTTGGTCATCCAGTAGGGAGTATCCCACCACAATATATCGATGTCATAATTAGTAAGGATCTCTTTGACCTGCGGATAAGCAATCTCTTTCAAATAACTATCAAAGCTTCCAGCATGTGCTTCATCCCAGTATTCACCCTCTTCATATCCGCTTTTCGCTCCACCTGGATGTGTCCAATCCTGAGCTTGTGAATAGTAGAATCCAATCTTTATCCCTTTCTTTTTTGCTTCCTCGACTAGAGGTCTCAGAAGATCTTTACCGTAAGGTGATGCATCAACGATATCCCAATCTGTGACTTTTGAATCAAACAGGGCAAACCCATCATGATGTTTGGATGTGATGACGATGTATCTCATTCCGGCATCTTTCGCCATCTTAACCCAGGCTTTGGGATCATAGTGGACTGGATTGAAATCCTGTGCATAGGTTTTATATTCAGCGACAGGAATCTTCGCATTCCGCATTATCCATTCGCCAATTCCACCAATTCTTTCTCCACGATACGTTCCGGCAGGCACCGCATATACGCCCCAGTGAATAAAGAGTCCAAAACGTGCTTCACGCCACCATGCCATTCTCGCATCCCTTTGCTCTTGGGTTTCAGTCAAGGGATCGACCCATTCCTTTTGCGCTGTGCTGTTTTTATCAGTACATGAATGAAGGAAAAAGACAAGAGCCAATAATCCCAATAATAGAATTTCTCTATATCTATTCATGATTTTACCTCCTTGTTTGACATTTCGGATTTACGTCAAATCCCTCCAATTTCCCGTAATTTAGAGATAGGGCTTCTGACTACGAATCAGAAGGCCGTAGGTTCGAATCCTGCCGGGCATACCAGGCGTTTCCCATGAAAATCAGTTTTTTTCTTGGTACTCATGCATTTCTCTTTGCATGATTTTATTATACGCAAACCATCGCTTAAGAAACATCATGAGTGGTCCGAATTTAGCTGAAACGAAACATTCGGCAATTTTCTCCTTATCCAATGTAAAAATTATTTATCATCTGTCCCCTGTTTCCTCGCTTCACATATTGCCATGTTTATCCCTAATCTCGGTAACTAGTTGTTGAATCCGCTTTAGAGCCTCTGTCAGATAATTCTGAGGCAGCCCGTAGCTAATTCTAATAAACTTGTCCATACCGAAATGATCACCAGGTACAATCAAAACACTCTTTTCTTGGATTAATTTATTGGCCAATTCGGTAGAGTTTACATCCAATTGATAGCGCAGGAAGGCGATGGCTGCAGCCTGAGGTGGCACCATCCGGAAGGTATCCTTCTGATGGTCAACCCATTGTTGCAATAGGGGAAATCCTTTGCGTATGTAATTGCGGGTACGCTGAATGATGCGAGGTCGTACATTGACGGAGAGGGCCAATGCTGCCAGTTTATTTGAAAAAATTGAAGTACTGAGGGTGGTGTATTCGTGTCTTCTCCAGATTTTATCGATGGTATCTGTGGGTCCGACAGCCCAGCCAACGCGAAGTCCCGGTAACCCGTAAGCTTTGCTCATACTACCTACAGCCATTACCTTATCATATCGGCCATAAAAGGAAGGAGTCTCTTCATCATTAATTCGCTCAGCACCAGTGTAAACTTCATCGGCCAGGATCCAGGCGCCCACTTCTTCTGCTGCATTAATGATAGCATTCATCTCTTCATGGGTAAGAATATAGCCGGTGGGATTATTGGGATTGCAGATGGCTATCAGCTTCGTTTTGGGTGTGACCGCCTGCTTTAGTTCATCCAAATTAACCTGCCAGCCATTATCTTCGCAAAGATGAAAGATGTTCATTTTCAGGCCATGGTTTTTAGCAATTCCCCAGATTTGCATGTAGTTTGGTAGCATGATTGCTATTTCATCTCCGGGTTGAAGTAAGGTAATGATCGAGTTATAATTGGCCTCAATAGCGCCAACGGTAACCAGGACATTACTTGAGGTGCAACCGGAGTAAAGAGCAGCGATATTTTCTCTGAGTTTCGGATTACCGTTGGCGTGGGCGTAGTCTATTTCCGTTGCCAGCAATGTTTCAATATACTCAGGACTATCAGTCAGTAGTTCTCTAAGCAGAAGAGGGTGAACACCACTCTCAGATAGATTATAATCCACCTCCTTTTCATTCTGTGATGCCATCACTTCATGTTCAAAGGGTTGAAATTCATTCATTTTATAAAGTCTCCTTAAGCTAATTATTTATTTATAAGAATTTGGTTTTTGAGCTTGCTGTGGTTTACTCTCATTTTTATCCGATTTTCACCTGCTGACATTCATAGTCGTATAGATTATAGCGAAAATTTGTGAGAAATCAAAAAGAAATTCAGGAAAAGAGCTAGAAATGATATAGACTCATACTCAGGACAGCGGATTCTCGCAAATCCACAGAGCGGATTGCTACAGTCCAGATACTTGTTCACGACCTCCTGGATAACCGGACGAAGATAGCCGTACTATCGCTCAAAACGCTTCTTAAAACCGAATGGGTTGGCTATGCGAAACCTCCTTTCGGAGGAGAGGAGAAAGTCTTGGATTATTTTAGCCGCTACACTCACCTTATTGCAATTTCCAACAACCGTTTATTGAGAGTTGAAGTAAGTCAAAAAACTAACATGGGAATCGGGCCTAGTATAACCTATTGATAATAAATAAGATATAATGCCGAAGAGGGGACTCGAACCCCTACGAGCGAATTATGCTCACTAGCCCCTCAAGCTAGCGTGTCTACCAATTCCACCACTTCGGCATCAGAGCTGCGAAACCGGCCTCAAAAAATGCCTTTAGACAAAGACTGCCTTCTCAAAATAATTGTTACTTTTCCTCTTGTTCTTTGCTTTTCTTCTCTTCTTTCTGTTTTTTTTGCTGATCTGGAGCTTTTTGTTCCTCTCCTTTCTTCTTCTCGCTTTCTGTGACTGCTGCAGGTTGTTTGCTTTCGGTTTCTGTAACTGCTGGAGGTTCTTCCCCTTTTACTACGGATTTGGCTCCTCTAGCAGAAAGAATCCAAAGCCCTATAGAGGTAAACATAAAAAGAACAGCACAAACCGTTGTGACTTTTGACAGAATATTCGTTGTGCCGCGGGGTCCAAAAACCGATTGACTTCCACCTCCACCAAATGCACCTGCCAGATCGGCTGATTTACCTGATTGGAGCAGAACAACAACGATGAGGATAAAACAAACAACAATATGGATTAAAGTAATTAATGTAGTCATTTTTCCTTATATGCTTTTAATGCTTCCTTTATAATTTCAATAAACGATTCAGCTTTAAGTGATGCTCCTCCGACCAAAGCTCCATCTATATCTTTTTCTTTTAATAATGAAAGAGTATTGGCTGGTTTAACAGAACCGCCGTAGAGGATTATAGCACAGGAACCGGTCTCATTTCCATATTTTTCTGACAGTTTATTTCTTATGAAGCTGTGAACTTCCTGGGCTTGAGATGGAGCAGCGGTTAGGCCTGTTCCTATTGCCCATAGGGGCTCATAGGCTATTACTATCCGGCTGACCTCTTCTCTATTGAAGTTTCTTAATCCCACTGTTATTTGAGTCTCGACTTTACTTATTGTTTCTCCTTTTTTCCTCTCTTCTAATGACTCACCGATACACATGATTGGCACAAGTTTATTTAATAAGGCCGATTTGATCTTTTTGTTTACTGTTTCGTTTGTTTCGCCAAAGTATTGGCGTCTTTCTGAATGGCCTATAACTACATAAGTACAACCTGCGTCTTTTAACATGGTAGGGGAAATTTCTCCTGTAAAAGCACCGCTGTCTTCCCAGAAGAGATTTTGTGCGCCAATATGAAGGGAGCTTCCCTGAAATACTTTTTTTGTTGCATATAATGCTGTAAAAGGAGGGATGATTACTATTTCAGCTTCAGTCAGGTCCCTACTTTTTTCTAGAACTGTTTTGACCAGTTCAGATGCTTTGGAAATAGTCATATTCATCTTCCAATTCCCAGCGATGAATGGTTTTCTGATATTGACTGCCATTTTATTTCTCCCTTAAAACTTCAATGCCTGGAAGAGTCTCATTAGCGATGAATTCTAAAGATGCCCCTCCTCCAGTTGAAATATGGGAAATGTTTTTATCCAATCCTGCTTTATACACAGCTGCAGATGACTCGCCACCACCGATTATAGAAAGGGCATTAGAATTTGCGATTGCCCTGGCGATTTTATTGGTTCCTTTTGAGAATTTGTCTATTTCGAATACACCTAAAGGGCCGTTCCAGAGAATGGTTTTTGCCTCAGAGATTATTTTTGAGTATTTATCAACTGTTTTTGGTCCTATGTCGACTGCCATGAAGTCCTTAGGGATTGGAAAATCTTCTATTGTTAGGCTTCTTGATCTGGGTTCTAATTTAGCTGCTATGATATGGTCTAAAGGAAAATGAATTTGAACACTTTTTTCCCTAGCTTTTTTTAAAAGTAAGAGGGCCAATTCTTCTTTGTCTTCTTCGATGAGAGATCGGCCGACATCGAATCCCTGGGCAGCTAGAAAAGTGTATGCCATTGCTCCGCCTATGAGGATATTATCCGCTTTATTCAGTAGGTTTTGAATGACAGGTATTTTGTCCGATACTTTAGCCCCTCCAAGAATTATTGTATAAGGTTTTTCGGGAGAATAAATCAGTTTACTCAGATACTTAATTTCCCTTTGTAGTTGGAATCCCACTGCTGATTTTTTTACATATTGAGTGATGGCGATAATAGAAGCATGGATCCTGTGGCAGGTGCTGAATGCATCATTGACATAGAAATCTACATGTTTGGCCAATTCCTGTGCAAAGTATATGTCATTACGGCTCTCTTCTGGATAAAACCTAAGGTTTTCAAGAAGAAGAGCCTGACCATTCTTAAGTAACATTTTTAATTTATCGACTCTCTCTCCGATAACATCATCGGCAAAGGTAATTTCTTTAGAGGTCAACTCTGACAGCCTTTTTAACACAGGTTTCAGGCTTAATTCTGGTATTAATTTCCCTTTGGGGCGTCCTAAATGCGAGCCAATTATGATTTTAGCGTCTTTATCAAGCAGATAATTCAGAGTTGGCAAAACAGTCCTTATACGGTTGTCATCTGTAATTTTGCCTTCCTGTGTAATAGGGACATTAAAATCTACTCGAAGAAAAACAGTCTTTCCTCTGAGCTTCAAATCTTTTAGAGAAAGCATTATTCTCACCGTGAGATAAATCTGGCGAGGTCAATGAGACGGCATGAATAACCCCATTCATTGTCGTACCATGCAAGCACTTTTACTAGGTTATTATCTATCACTCTGGTGAAAGGACCATCAACAATAGAAGAATAGGGGCTTGCCATATAATCTACCGAAACAAGAGGCTCTTCTGTATAGTAAAGTATTCCCTTTAGTTTTCCCTCAGAGGCTTCCTTAAAGGCAGCATTAATCTCATCTGAAGTGCTGTTTTTCTTTAAAACGGCTACAAGGTCAACGAGAGAGACATTCGGAGTAGGTACTCTAATAGCTATTCCATCAATTTTTCCATTGAGTTCAGGGATAACAATTCCTGCAGCTTTCGCTGCTCCGGTTGTTGTAGGAATTTGGGATATGGCTGCTGAACGTGCTCTCCGAAGATCTTTGTGTGGGGAATCGAGAATCCTCTGGTCACTTGTGTAAGAATGAATCGTTGTCATGAAGGCCTTTTCGATGCCGAACTTCTGATGAAGGACTTTTGTTGGAGGGGCCAAACAGTTGGTAGTGCATGAGGCATTGGAAATGATGTGATGTTTATCCGGGTCATAGGACTCCTCATTTACGCCAAGAACAATAGTTATATCTGGTTCTGTAGCTGGAGCAGATATGATAACTTTATCAGCACCTCCTCTTTCAATATGCTTGATAGCATCTTGCCTTTTCCTGAATAGGCCGGTTGATTCGATTACAATGGAAACACCCAACTCTTTCCACGGGAGATTGCCAGGATCTTTCTCAGAGAGCACTTTTATTTTTTTATTATTGACTATTATTGCATCTTCCGAGAATGTAATGTTTGCATCTAGCACTCCGAGTACTGAATCATATTTCAACAGATGAGCCAAAGTTTTTGCATCTGTGATGTCATTGACAGCAACTATTTCAATATTAGGATCTTGATATGAAGCGCGAAATATGTTTCTGCCAATCCGGCCAAAGCCATTAATTCCGATTTTAAGATTCATATAAAACCTCCACTTTTGTTTATTTTTCTTTAGTAACATAAATACCTGTTTAAATCAATTTATATTAAGATAAAAAGGAGGGTTTTTTATATTTTACTTCCATAACATTAAATTCTTATTTACAATATACACATTTAACAAGGAGACATTGATTGATGGATGTTTTTGCCACCAATTTCAGGACAGTCGACTGGATAATAGTGTCAATCTACATCTGCATTCCTGTTGTAATAGGTGTTATTGTCAGAAAATATGTTCGTCAGTTGAGTGATTTTATAGTTGCCGGTCGTTCGTTAAAATTGTTTATTGCTATTGCCACTCTGACCGGAACGGAGCTGGGTCTTGTCACAGTCATGTACAATTCGGAGTTAGGATTCAAACACGGTTTTTCCGCATTTCATGTGGGGATAATCGAGACTGCCTGCATTCTGGCTATAGGTTTGACAGGATTCATAGTCTATAAACTGCGCCAATTGAAGGTCATGACGATTCCAGAGTTCTATGAAATGCGTTTTGGAAGAAATGTGCGTATTGTCGGAGGAATCATATTGGCTCTGGGAGGAATCCTTAACATGGGACTCTTTCTTCAGGCAGGTGCACGTTTTATGATGGGTGTAACCGGTTACAGCAACCCTGCTGGTTTGAAACTTTTCATGTCAGCCATGTTGATCATGGTGCTAGTCTATACAGTTCTGGGAGGCATGGTTTCTGTAGTACTGAATGATTTCATGCAGTTTATTGTTTTGTCAATAGGAATGATCATTGGTTCTTATTTTGCGATAGCAAAGATTGGCTGGGGGACCCTGTTCAAGACACCAAATACAGTGGATAGTGCATCATGGTTTAATCCTGTTGCCGAGGGCTCTGATTTCGGAATGATTTATGTCATTTTCATGGTAGTACTAACTTTTTCCGCAGGTGCATTATGGCAGTCTGGAACGCTCCGTGCGCTGTCGGCAAAAACGCCAAAAATCGCTAAACAGCTCTATACGTGGAGTTCGATCTCTTATTTAGCCCGCCGTGTCATTCCTATGCTGTGGGGAATATGCGCCTTCATCTTTGTCTCGCAAAGTCCAAAACTCCTGGAGGCATTTCAGGGGCCTAATGCATTAAATAGTCAATTTGGCATGCCTATCTTTATTGCCAAAGTGTTGCCGAGCGGCTTTCTGGGCATTATGGCTGCTGGGATGTTCGCTGCATTTATGTCAACACACGATAGTTACCTGCTTAGTTGGAGCTCTGTAATCACACAGGATATTGTGGCCCCTCTAAAAAAGGATCGACTCTCGGATAAAGCACGCCTTCTAATTACAAGGATTTGTATCGTAAGTATTGGTTTATTCCTGCTTATTTGGGGGCTTTGGTTTGAAGCTCCAGTATCTCTTTGGAATTATATGGCTGTGACAGGTACGATTTATCTGGCAGGAGCATTCACTGTAGTAACAGCCGGATTATACTGGAAAAAAGCTAGTAAAACCGGTGCAACCATTGCCCTGTACGCTGGATTATTAGCCATCTTGGGAATTGGTCCCTGGACACGTGGAGATAATGTTCCTTTTTACTTTACAGATAAATTCATCGGACTCATGACTTTTATCATCGCTATCTCAGGTATGGTTATCGGGTCTCTTCTCTTTCCGGATAATCAAAAACAAAAGGAGATAGAAACATGAATTGGCAGCAGTTATGGAAGTTTGTTTTGATTTTTACCCTTTCTGCATATTCAGTCCTTGTAATTATTGTCATTTTCGGAGGCCTGAAAAACGTTGTGGATATGCTTAAAGACCTTAAAAAACCCGTCGATTCCAAATAGGATGTAAGTGAACTAGAGATAGTAATGACCGATAAATATCAAAAGAAGATCGAGGAATATAAGACTACTTCTGAGAAAGAAACATTCCTTTTAGCTGAAAAATTGGCAGGAAATTTTAAAGGCAAAGAGGTTGTTTTTTTATTCGGGGAACTCGGGTCAGGAAAAACGGTATTTGCCAAAGGAATTGCTTCTGGCCTTGCGCTTGAAAATGTGGATCAAGTCTGCAGCCCTTCCTATACTCTAATTAACATTTATAAAGCAAAATATATTATTTTTCATATTGATCTTTACCGGCTTGGAAAAAATTCGGAGATTTTGGATTTGGGCTGGGAAGATTATTTAGATCAAGGTGTTATCATCGTGGAATGGGCAGAAAAGCTGAAGTTTGATTTGGATGCGATTCATGTAAAGATAGATATTATAGATAATAATCTACGAACTATCAGAATTTGTAAATAGCTTTTTGGCTCTATGTAATTTTAGCTGATAGTTTATGTTTTAAGGTTTATAGAATAAAGTAATTCCTTTGTTGCCATTTTGATGTCTTTTGCGCCGAGAATAGCTGAGATAACAGCGATACCGTCTGCTCCTGAATCAATCACTTTGGCAGCATTACTTCTATTTATCCCACCGATTGCCAGGATTGGAATGTTTACTTTATTTCTTATGGTTTGTAGACCATCTAACCCGAGGAGAAGTCTTAGATTATCTTTAGATGATGTTGGAAAAATTGGCCCAACTCCCAGATAATCAGCTCCTTCATATTCAGCTTTTACTGCCTCCTTTTCAGTGTTTACACTGATTCCGATCAACTTGTTTTCGCCAAGGATTTTTCTGGCAAAAGGGAGGGGTATATCTTCTTGGCCCAGATGAACGCCGTCAGCATCACATGATAAAACAATATCGATTCTATCATTAATTATGAAAGGAAGATTTCTGGATTTCACGATATCTGATGTTTTGAGAGCTAATTTGAGAAATTCCCTCGTTTTTAATTTTTTCGCTCTCAACTGGACGATTGTTACCCCCGCCTTTAGAGCTTCATTCATCTTGGGAATAAGGCATGTTTTTCTCACTGCTTCTTGATCTGCTATCAGACAGAGTTTCCAGTTTATTGATTTCATGAAATTTGTTTTGGTTGTCAATGATCTTCTCTCTGCTGGCAGTGTACAGTTCTTAATTATCAAGCATTAATAAACAATTATCAATGAAAATAATTGTTCATGAGTTTCCTCAATTTTTTCTAATATTTTGCTTAAGGGAAAGGTGTGATTACTGCAGACTGCAAACTGCAAACTGGTTTTTTGATCGGCAGAATTGAAATTGTGAGGGGGATTATGTATATATATAGTCAAAGCAAATTAGAATAGGAGATATTTGTATGAATACTATATCTAAGATTTTTCAGTTTATTTTAAATAATGTCTATCTGCGTTTTCTGTTTATTCTACTTGTAAGTTTTATAATTGCTTTTTTATCAAGGTTAATTGTGAAAAAAGTGTTGAAGCCTCTTGCGCGGAAGACCAAGACAAAAATTGACGATTTAATTATTAAGAACCTTTCTTCAATAATCTTTTATATTGTCATTGTTCTCGGGTTTAAATTTGGTTTTCAGCATTTTGAATTCAAGACCACTATTTTTAACAGTTTGATAGACAGCATCCTAATTTTCATAATATGTATCCTGATGATAAGGATTATAAATGATTTTTCTCAATATTGGCTTATGGAATGGGCATATAAAACAAAGTCGACCGCCGATGACAGGTTGATTCCAATTGTGGTAAAAATAATAAAGGTTGTGGTCATTGTGTTAGCTGTTATTTTTACTTGTGATGCGTGGAAAATTGACATAAGTCCTCTACTTGCTACTGCCGGGATTGCAGGAATTGCAATTAGTTTGGCTGTTAAAGATTCTTTAAACAATATTATTGGGGGAATTCAGCTTGTTTTGGATAAGACTTTTAAAGTGGGAGATAAAGTACAGCTTGAATCGGGAGAAATGGGAGTTATCCTGGATATTGGATTGAGAAGTACTAAATTAAAGACTTATGACAATGAGATGATCTATATTCCTAATGGGTATTTGGCAAACGCTAAGATTAAAAATTACACAATGCCAGATCTATCAATCCGAGTGAATGTTAATTTTGGCGTTGAATATGGCTCAGATACCGAGAAAGTCAGAAAAGTTGTTTTCAACGCAGTAAAAAGCATTGATAGTGTTCTTGAAGAACCTGTTCCTAAAGTTCAATTCTTGAAAATGTCAGATTTTTCTTTGGATTTTATTGCAAGGGCTTGGGTAAAAAACTATGGTGAGGCTTATTCCACGAAGCTCAGAATGACCGATGAGATTTATAGTGCTTTAAGTAAAGCAAATATTGGAATTCCTTTTCCTACTCAAACAATCCTAACAAAACCAACTGATTGAAGGAGACACTATGATTGACCTAGTTAAAGAAAAGATATGTGAAGTTAAAGA
Source organism: uncultured Eubacteriales bacterium (assembly GCA_964648465.1). Lineage (GTDB taxonomy): Bacteria > Acidobacteriota > Aminicenantia > Aminicenantales > Aminicenantaceae > Aminicenans. The sequence continues at coordinate 81,730 of CAZYMU010000008.1, forward strand.
TTTCCCAAAACCAGGAATTGGGTTTAAAGATATTACTCCTTTATTGCAGGATGCGAATTGTTTCAATTTTGTGATTGACAGTCTTGCCTCCCGTGTAAAAGAGAAGAAAAGTGAAGTGATTGCAGGAATTGAATCCAGGGGATTTATATTTGCTGCTCCAGTTGCCTATCAATTAGGCTTAGGGTTTGTGGTTATCAGGAAAAAAGGCAAACTGCCTCGGGAGACTGTTTGTGTAAAAGCACCGAACGAATATGGAGTTGAATATTTTGAAATGCACACCGATAGTATTCTTCCCGGCCAGAAAGTCTTCATTATAGATGACCTGATTGCAACGGGTTCGTCCTCTGTAAGCGCCATCGAGCTGGTAAAAAAAATAGGAGGACACACAGTCGGTTTTGCTTCTGTGATTGAGCTGTCATTTTTAAACGGGGTAGAATTCATAAGAAGCGCTCACCCGGATGTCGATATTTTCTCTTTAATTCAGTTTAAAAAATAGAACGAAGTATGAAAGACTGGATAAACCGTTTCTTTGCTCTTGAAGAGAATAATACCTCGCTTCGTATGGAGATGGTGGGAGGACTTACTACTTTTATGACCATGTCTTATATTATATTTGTCCAGCCTGCGATTCTTTCTGCAGCCGGAATGGACGGAGGTGCTGTAATGTTTGCCACCTGCGTTTCAAGTGCGCTGGCAACGCTTTTGATGGGATTATTGGCTAAATATCCCATAGCTCTGGCACCGGCTATGGGCCATAATGTCTTTTTTGCGGTTATTGTATGCGGTACCATGGGTTATTCCTGGCAGATAGCCCTTGGAGCGGTTTTTATATCAGGCATGATTTTTGTAATCCTATCTGTTATTGGGGTTTGGGAAGGTTTTGTGGCTTCTGTCCCAGACTCTCTAAAACATGCTATTCCAGTGGGAATAGGACTTTTGATTGCCTTAGTCGGGCTTGAATATGGAGGAATAGTTGTAGATGCTTCGGGTTCGCTTGTGGGGATTGGAAAACTTGCCAGCAAGCCAGTTGTTCTTGTTTTATTTGGAGTTGTTTTTATATCTGTTTTGATGGCTTTGAAGATTCGAGGAGCTATTTTTTGGGGAGTTTTGGCCACAGGTGTTTTAGGTATTCCTTTAGGTGTGGTTAAATACCAGGGAATTGTTGCTGCGCCTCCCAGTATTATGCCGACTCTTTTTAAGCTTGATATTTTAGGCGCGTTCAAAACAGGCCTCATCACGGTAGTTTTTGTATTCTTCTTTATGGATCTTTTTGACACTGTTGGCACTCTGATAGGGATTGGAAGTAAAGCAGGTTTTCTTAAGAAAGGAAAACTTCCAAGAGCTAACAAGGCAATGTTTTCCGATGCAGTAGGTACTGTAGGAGGTGCTCTTTTGGGGACATCCACGGTCACCAGTTATATCGAAAGTGCCGCAGGAATAGAGCAAGGTGCAAGAACAGGATTAGCCAATATTTTTACATCCTTGCTCTTTTTACTGGCACTTTTTTTCAATCCACTGGCCAGAATGATCGGGGGAGAATGTATTCATAATGGTATGACACTTCGACCAGTAGTCGCTCCTCCTTTGATTATTGTCGGTTTTTTAATGATGAAAAGCGTGACATTCATAGACTGGGATGATTTAACAGAAGCAATTCCTGCCTTTTTGACCATAATTATCATGCCTCTTACGATTAGTATCACCGAAGGAATAGCTTTTGGGTTTATTTCCTACACCATTTTGAAACTTGTTACCGGACAAGGAAAGAAGGTTCACTGGGTTATTTATCTTTTTTCGGTTCTGTTTATTATCCGCTACATCATTTCCTGAATGATTCATAAAGAATGCCGATACTATTATTTAACCTTAATGGAATCTGCTAATCAAAGCATATGAATTTGAGGGGATGGAGGAAGCGACATTGAAAGATTTAGCCT
>CAZYMU010000009.1:0-82957 GCA_964648465.1 uncultured Eubacteriales bacterium
CATTCTATCTTAAGAGAGATTTTCGCTTTTTGTGTGAAGTTGCGGAATCGCTGGGCCATACCCCACATTCTTGTATAATAATCTTCTAAGGGAATATAATAAAATGCTAAACAAAATATGTTGAAATAATAAGAAGATGGAAAAAGGAGGGGATCAATGACAAAAGCAAAAAAAATGGCTGGCAAAAAGCCGACTTTCAAGGAACGCTTCCTGCAAAAATAGCTGCTTCCATTGAATCTATATTTAATCCGAAGAACGTTTTGAAGTAAAGCCTGACAGTATATACCGGGGCCTTATTTAGCCTCTTCCTCAGACTAACTCAGGAGGAATCTTTTTTGGCCTGAGGTTTTATATCAGGAAAAGACTCATTGAGGGACTTGTAAACCCAATCCGCAATTTTCTTTTCAAATTCGAAAATTTCTTGTTTTCCGGGTTTGTTATTTTCCCAATTTTTTAGTTGTTCATTCGTTTCGAAAAATACCTGATTTTCAATCTTAAAAAGCCGATCAAGAACTCCATTTCCTCTATAATTTAATAGCCGGCTGATATTTAAATACTGGTTCATATGTCCTCTTTTATCCGGATAAAGATAGGAAGCAATGGCCCTGGAAAAATCATTCATGGGGACAGTCTCCGGGTCGCTAAGCTCTGAAGGGACAGCTGCTGCATTCGCCCATAAAGGCACAGCAACAGTACAGATAGGCTGACCAAGGAGAACCCACATAGTCGAAAGATAGGCATCCTTCGGGCTTGAAACACCATGAAATAAGGCTACAGAAGCAGAAGAGTTGCGGTTTATGGTGTCATTTGTGTTGATATATACAGGCAAAGAAGGATCATAAATATTTTGTTTGGAAAGTGGATATGAATTGAGCTTCTGGTTAACCAGGTCTCTTGCCACTTGCTGAAGAATAAATTTAATCGTGATACGGCCTTCCACTGCTGCATTTTGAAACAATCTTGACGCTCTTTCAAAGCGGATATACCCTCCTCCTCCATTTCTAATGGGTGAAGTGAATGCATAATTTGTTCGGATAATGTAACCTTGAGGAGCCACTCGCGGGTCATTAGCATCGAATTTCACGAAGGAAGCATTGCTTGTTTCGAAGAAACAGGCATTGCCCTTAGCATCAATGACTCCAAAATTAGCTGCAACCTCGCGATTGTTATTTGTACTAATGAGCAGTTTTTCAAAATCCGAAACATCGGCACATTCTTCAAGAGCTCGCTTCATAAAGCTTCCGTTATGGACCATGCCATCCTTAACAATAACTAGATCGTTAGAAGCTGAATTCATAATGGCAAAGCCCTGAGTATTTATGCCTGCCCATGCACTCTCTTGCTTTTTACTAATGGCATTAACTAAAGCTATGAAACTGTATTTCTTCCCATGAAAGTAGACGATTTTATTATCCAGAACAGAAGTATCCCTGTTTTTCCACATCAAGGGCCTTCCGTCTCTTGTTGCTTTTCCGGAAATCACAGCTACAGTGCAGGGGAAAAGCGACAACTGTACAGAAAGAGAGATAAACATAAATAAGGAAATAACAAGAGCATACTGTCTTTTCATATCATACCTCCACAGATGCAGGGCCTGAACTGCTAGGCCTTATGCTTTACCAGATGAGTAATCCCTTCAAGAAACATATCAATATGTTTAAATGTTATATAGATATGAGTAGATACTCTTACACCATAAGTACCCTTTTCCTTATTCCCGATTGTTCTGATTACAATATTGTATTTCTCCCTTACATAATTGACCATTTTCCTGGGTTCAATCCCTTCAATGGAAAAAGCTGTTAGGCCCCCGCTGAGATAAGGGTCTTGTGAGGTATGCAGTTTGACACCTGGAATCTTCTTCAATTCTCTTTTTAAATAACCAGCCAGTGCTTTAATTCTTCTTTCGATTCTGCTTTTCCCAATAGAATTCTGAAAATCCACAGCTTCGCCAAGTGCTATTGTCAAAGCGTCCGCTCTCTGGCCGAGTGTCTCGTATTTTCTTGCATTTTCATATCTATCCCAACCTCCAGAGGCAATTGTTGGCCACAGTTTGTCCTGAACATCTTTCTTAACATAAAGCAGGCCTACTCCTGTCGGAGCCCCCCCCCATTTGTAAGGACTCGTCGCAAAAAAATCTATTCCCAGTCCCTTCATGTTCAGATCAAGCATTCCGAAACCGTGAGCACTATCTGCAACAACAAGTACTCCTTTATCATGAGCCATCTTGGATAACTCCTTGAGAGGAGCAATAAGTCCAGAAATATATATTGTATGACTTATACTGATGATTTTTGTTCTTGGGGTTATAGCCTTTTGAAATGCACCAATAAACTCATCCACACTTTTCGGAGGGAGGCCGATAGGAACTTCTTTAATTTTAATCCCGTATCTTTTCTCTTTTAGTTTCCAGGGATGCGTTCCTCCAGGATGTTCCATAGTGGAAAGAAGCACTTCATCACCTTCATTTAAATCAAGTCCATTGGCCACAAAATTCATCCCTTCAGTCGTGTTTCTTGTGATAACAATTTCATCTACAGAAGCATTGATGAATCTTGCAAGCTTTGCCCGAACCTCTTCCTTTTTCCTTGGGATAAAATTATATGTATCAAAAGGATTTGTTGCCTGCACTTTGAATGTCTTCATCAAGGTATTGAAAACAGGCTTCGGCATTGGACCAACTGTCCCATTGTTCATCATGATGACCCCATCCTTGAATAAAAAGTGCCTTCTTAGCGCATCCCAGTACACACCGTCAGGAGCTTCATCCTTGATGTATTTCTGGTTTAAGGATGTTATGCTCTGATAGATAGAGGCATTCAGTCTATTCAGAGAAGCGATAGTTAGAGTAGATCCCGCCACTAAATATTTAACAAAATCCCTTCTTGATAGTTCTGTTAAGACGTTTTTTGAAATTTTGCTATTATTATTCATTAAAATTTCCTCCTTTCTCCATATTTTATTCACAATAATTTTCATCTGTCAAACCAACATGAATTATTCATAACTTGAATTCAGTATATATTTCATCTCCCAGCTTTCATCAATACGATATGCCCTTTTCCCACTCCAATATCCCGGGCTATAACCTCACATTTCGTTTTTAGAAGGAAAAAAATCGGCCTTGCTTCCCCAGAAAGGCCTTCATAATTTCCCTGGCCTTTGCTAATGACAAAATCAGCTGACCTGTACACTTTCATAAACTTACTGGAACACAATTTTAAAATCGTTCCAGGAGCATCGCAGCCAGAAGAAATGATTTCAGCCACATTGTCAATCCCAGCCTCAAGAGCATCTTTTCGCACAGCATCGTTGATCACGGGTTTTTCACGGACAACATAGATAACAGGTTTTTGAATCTCCTCAATAAGAATCCTGTCAAAAACCGTTTCTCCTGCATTATCTGCAATATAAAGAACATTTTTTGCCCCTGCCAAAGCTTCACAAAATTCCTTATAATGAAGGATACCAAAATCCTGCGATAAAATTGTCTTTATATCATTTCTTAAGTCAAAATCAGCATTGGCGCCAAAGTCAATGATATTTCCGGCAATTGCAACTTTAACCGCAGCCATCAATCGATCTTGGGAATCATCTACCATTTTTTTCAATTCGGGGTATAAAGAAAGCGCTTGTCTTGTGCATTCTTCTTTTATTTTTTGATATGGGTCAGCCACCCCTGTAATTTCAGATATAATCCTGTAAACTTCCCGCCCAATCTCAGGAGGAGTTGCCTCAAAACAAACCCCTGGAAGAAACTCAGCGACTGCATCCAAAACTTGCCTGATCTTCTTTTCATCAGAAGTTATAATACGCGAGGTTTTAATTGCCTGACTAAAAAAACAGGGGTAGCAGTCCAGATAAGCCTTCATTCTTTTCCTGCCTTCAGTCCATCTTCAATAATTTTTGCATGGCTGGAAAATGCGATTTCCGGCAGCTCTTTCAAAGAAAAAAATTCTGCGCTCTGGGAATCTGAACCAGCAGATAGTCTGCCGCTGGCTGTAACATGATATCCAACTATTATCACATTCTTATACATTAAGGATTTCTGGGAATAAACTCCTATCAACTTTAAAAGCTTCCCTTTCATTCCAGTTTCTTCTTCAAGTTCTCTTAGGCAAGCCTGCTTCGTAGTTTCATCGATTTCAACGAAACCGGACGGCAGCGCCCATTTTCCCTTCTCAGGCTCTACTCCCCTTTTTACAAGAAGTATTTCCCCTTTTTTATTCCTCACAAATGCTGCAGCACAAGGCAGCGGATTCTCATAATTCACCCAGCCGCATGTTGGACAGAAAAACCTTTCCCTTCCTTCTTCTTTCCTAACTCTTAATTTAGAGCCACAATTAATACAATATCTCACCACTTTTTTCTCCAATCTTTTCCTCCTTTGTGAGCAATTTGTTAATTAGTATGAATATCAGCATGAGGAAGAAGAATCATAATTTATAAAATTGCATCCGATGAAATCAGTGTTTGAGTCTCGCGAGATTTTCCAGAGCGACTTTGTTATTTTTGTTCAGGGCCAGAGCTTTCTCATAGGCTTCAACGGCACGCACTTTATCCTTTTTTAGCTTATAGATATTTCCCAGACGGACATAAAACCAGTCTTTTTTGTAATGTGCAGGATCCAATTTTCCAGCTTTTTTGTATTCTGAGAGAGCATCATCAAAATTTTTCTCTCTCATAAAAATATCTGCTAAGAAAATATGATTTTCTGCATTGCTTGGCACCAGATCAATCGCTTGTTTTAGTATTCGAATTCCTGATTTAAACCGTCTGTTTTGAACATAGAGCTGTGCAAGTTTAATCATAAAGATCATTTTTTTAGGTTCCAGATCCAAAGCCTTTTCATACTCAAATATTGCATATCTGATTTTTCCCCTATTCCTGTATTCCTTTGCCAGCGATGCATGAACATACCAATCTTTTGGCAAGAAATGGATAGCTGCCTCTAAAATGGGAAGAATATCACGGGGGTGATTTTCATCCAAACGAAGATAATAAAGATAAAGTCCTGTAGTTTGATATGTTCCTCCGAATATTTTAATACACTTGCCATTTTCAATATACGGGCGAAAAGCCCGATCCGGATTAAACTGATAAGTCGAGGTACTTAGAAGCCAAGTGTCCGTTTTTTTTCTCAACAAATTCTCAATGTCATCTCGTTTTAAAGTTGAAAAAAAAACTTTATTGGACTGGAATCCATAATAATTTAATGAATTTATATGCCATCTAGGTGAAATGAACAAGACTTCATCTTCCTCCACCTGCTCATTAAAAAAATGTGCTAATTCTCTAATTGGTTGTTTAGGTTGGTTATACATTGCTTGAATGGAACTAATATGCACAAAAATAATTGAAAGAACCAAGCTGGTATAAACAATCTTTTGCACCAGATTTGACAGCTTTAATCTTAGTGTTGCGAGTCGAATTAAATAGACCAATCCAAAAGATATTCCAATGAGATAGGGTGGATTTGAAAATAGAATGTATCTGACTGCAAAGAATGATTCCGCTCTCATTAAAAAAAGGTAGACCATCGGAAGCGGCAGAAAAACCCATAATCCAAGCAATATTCCCTCAGTTCTTTTCTTGCTTATCCAACATGCTGCCAATCCCCAAACAAATACAATTCCAAATATGTAGGGAAGACCTGAAATATGGGAACCGCTAAAAATACGCCATGTAAGGTTAAAAGCTGTTGAAAAACTCTGATGCAAACCAGCACCCTTGGTACGTGCGAGTAAAGAAGGAATCTTTGGTAAATATAAGATAAATATACCTATAATGCTTAAGACAAACCAAAACCACGGTTTGAAGTCTATCTTAAACGCTTTATTTTCCTTTTTCAGCAAAATCCGCTGTCTTAGGGTGGTTATAATCAAGAATAAAGCTTGAATACCCATGTAAAATAATGCGAAATAATGAGTATAGGCACTCATTATTGTCACAATTAAATAGGCGACCCAAAATATCATTTTATTACTTTGGATTGTCTTAATGAAAAAGTAGAAAGACAACAAAACAAATAATTGACACATACTGTACATGCGAGCTTCTTGAGCATAACTTATCTGAAGTGAAGAAAGGGTGAAAAAAAATGCGGCAAATAATGCTAAAACATCATCGAACAATATTTGAGCAACCAGAAAGCAGGCAATTATTGAAAGAACAAAAAAAATGACAGATGGAAGCCGCACAAAAAACTCGTTTGAACCGAGATTGAGAAAAACATGAAGAACTATGTAATAAAGAGGAGGGGCCATGTGCGTGTATTTTAAAGACTCATGGATTTGATGATAGTTTTTGGATGCGATCTGGACGGTCGTAATTTCGTCTTCCCATAGGCTTTTTGCCCCCAATCTGTGCAGAGATAAACCTGATCCGACCAGGACGATCGATAGAAGAAGCATCCAGATTATTAATTTATTTCGAGGATTAGCTGAAGGATCTTTCTTCCTATGGGACATTACCCACTCCTTTTTTTGCAGGTTTCTCCGCAGCTATGATCAGAGATCCGGCGATTTCTTTTATCAGAGGGAGGGATTCCAACTGTGTGGCCGCCGGCTCGATTACGGGCAGAAGAAAGCGTGGCATGGCAGGATGCAGAAAATCAAATGGCTCAACCCGAACATTGATAAATCCCTGGTGCTGTATCTTCTTCCGGATTCTCCATCTGACAAAAGCGGTTTCATCAGGAGAATCACCAGCCCATTTTTTTAAAAAAGAAATGTTTTTCTGCAGGGCGATTTGCGGATTTATCATGTTTGGTTCCGTGAATAAAAATTTTCCCCCGGGTTTTAACAAGTGAAAAATATTCTTCAATGCCGGTTCAATATCCAAATGATGAAGAATGGAACTACCAACAACATAATCAAACCAGGAATCTTTAAAATCAGACTGATGGGCATTTTTCACTTTAAAAACAACATTGGGTGAATTAACCCTCTTTCGCGCCTCATTCAGAAGCTCCCGGGAAACATCAATGGCGAATATCTTGTTGCCCGTACGGGCGAAACATTCTGTAAAAATTCCTGTCCCGCATCCAATCTCAAGGACATTCTTTTGGCGCCCTCTCAGAAATGAGGTGAAAAAGCGGCACCTTCTCTCCCGTCTGATCCGGCCGGCTGGAGAGGACCAGTTCCAGATACATTCTCCTTTCTCCAGAATGACTCGGCCGTGTTCAATTTCTCTTTTAAGCCTTTTGACTGACATTATCATAAAAAAGTATTGGATTTTTTGGATGCATAAAAATCGGTATAATAATACTTTTCTGCCATCTTTTCAGGGTGAAGCGGATCGGTTTTTGTATTAAAAAAGTGGACAGAAAATCCCAATTCTTTTAGGAGGCGTATATATTCCCCTGGTTCCACTCCGGCCTTCTTAAGAGCGAATGGCCAGAATTCCCCAATAAGAGTCAATTCCCTTGAACGCTGAATAGTCTTTTTCATGCCAAGAAGGGCGTAATAATCGTAGCCCTGCACATCAATTTTAATGAAACCGATGATCTCTTCCTTATCCAGATCATCGTCGACAGCAACACAGGGAACATGCTGGACGGTCCTTTTCTCTCCCGAATCATAGGTTTGATGATCGATGTTCATATTCTTTGAGACATACAAATTTATCATTTCCGTTTTCTCGCCACAGGCATTCGGTTGAACGGTGATATTGTTCCTTTTTCTGGTGATTTTTTTAAGGATGGAAATATTCCGCTCTTCCGGCTCATAAGCAATCACTTTTCCTGAGGGGCCAACCAGCCTGGAAAGCAGGATAGAATAAAAGCCAATATTGGCTCCGATATCAAGGACGGTCATCCCCTTTTTCACGGTTTTTCGGATCAACCGAATTTTTTCCCGATCACTGAAACGTTTATAACAGAAATAGAAAGCTTTATAGATACAAAAAACCCTCTTATAGAAAAAATTCATCCATGTAAAGAGTTGGCACCACATCGTTTATATGAATTTGATACGGCGGGCGGCAATCAGCAGCATTTTGAACAGCAGGACACCATGCTTCCACCGTTTGATGTTGGTTGTTCCGTAAACCCGTTCCTGGTATCGGATGGGAAGATCGATGATCTTGAGTCCCAGTTTAGCCGCCCCGAAAATGAGGTCGAAATCGCCAAAGGGATCGAACTCGCCGAAATAGGCACGGTTGGCGGCAATGTGGTCATAGTCTTTCTTTCGAAGAACCTTTGTCCCACAGAGAGTGTCTTTAATGGACTGACCAAGCAGCCAGGAAAAGGCGATGCTGAAAAACTTGTTCCCCAGAATGTTGAAAAACCGCATGGCTTTATCTTCCATAGGATAGACAAATCGGACACCATTGATGAATTCACCCTTCCCGCTCACGAGCGCTTCATAGAAGAGGGGGAGATCCTCCGGCGGAACCGTGATATCGGCATCCAAGATCATCAGGATATCTCCTGTGGCTATCTCAAAGCCAGCCCTGACAGCATCCGCCTTGCCGATACCTCCCTGACGGATGAGTTTGCTCGGTCTGTCTGGATTGCGGGAAATTTCCTTCTCTATGACTTCATAGGTATCATCTTTGGAATGTCCTTCGACAAAAATGAGTTCGGTGAACTTTCCCATGTCCGGAACACGCTTGAAGATATTGGATATGTTACCGGCCTCGTTCCAGGCGGGTACGACAACTGAGACTACGGGCTTATCTTTTTGAGCGACGTAGACTGTGATCGGTTTGGCCAAGAAAAAATTCGTAAGGGCAAAATATTTGAAGGGCCAAAGCTTGACGAGAAAACGATTGAAAAAGGCATTCAAAAGCGGAATGGGAAGAGGGAAAAGGATTTCCTCCCACTTCCTGACAACCTCGAAGTCGCAGAGCCTTAACATATTGGTAATATCCTCTGTGCTGAACCAGTTCTGAGTCAGTGTGGGGCGGCTTAATCGAAGCCAACGGGCTACAGAAAGTGGTTTTTCCCAGAGTCTGCTATGGGAATTGATGATGATTCTTGTCATTGGTGTTGTCAGCTGTTTGATTTTTTGAAAAACCTTTTGAACATCCCAGAGGTCATTGAGTAAATCAGAAAAAATAATAAAATCAAATGTTTCATTGGTGTCCAGAGCATGGCAGTCCGATTGAATAAACTTTAAGGAGGGATGCTTTTCCTTGGCATTTCGTATCATTTCACCCGACAGATCCACTCCGATTCCTAATGATGGCTCAAGATGGGCTAAAAGATCCCCTTCACTACAGCCGATTTCACACACCCTTTGTCCGGGCGGAACCAAGAATTGATAGATCTTCGTCAACCGTTTGTGATAAGAACTTCCCCACTTAACTCTGTGCTTCTTGCGCGCGATGGCATCCCAATGGGCCATCCGCTGAGCGGTATATTTGGATTTGGAATCATTGACTTTCGGCATGATAATTTTCTCTTTATTTTGTTCAATTTTCACCCATGACCTACTACATTTACAATACTATAACGAACAAACATATCCAGTCAATCAGGAATCCGCTGGAAATAGACAATCCAATAGAAAATTCCTGAATAAAGATTATAACATTTATCAAACAAAACAGGGATGCACAATTTATGTTTTATCTTGCTTTTATTATGTTTTATCTTGCTTTTACTTCAAATTAAAATCTGCTATAATGTTGCCTCTTTAAATTATATTTTTCAATATAATAGCAATAAGAGGTAATTAATGTTAATAAGCCAAATTCTCGCTATTCTAGTCTTCACAATAATGTTTATTGCAATTATAATCGGCAAGGTTCACCGCTATATTCCGGCTCTAATCGGAGCTTTCATCACTTTATTTGTCGTTCTTTTCATAACATTACATAGTTCAGAAGCAGTTTTCAATGTCTTGAATCTTAATCAGTTATTCCACTTTAACTTCTGGATTCCGGGCCAGGAGCATATCGAATCCCGCGGTATCAACTGGCAGACAATTATCTTCATAGGCGGAATGATGACTATGGTCGAAGGGCTTGGCGAAGTTGGATTCTTCCGCTGGTTATGCCTCTATGTCGCCAAAAAAGTTAACTACAAAGTTGTTCCTGTACTAATTACATTTATGCTGCTCTCAGGATTCCTGTCCATGTTTATCGACAGTATAACTGTTTTGCTATTCTTAACTTTAGTCACAATTGAACTGGCCCGTTTACTTAAATTTGATCCTGTTCCAATAATAATCGCAGAAATTTTTGCCGCCAACTGCGGTGGAAGCGCTACAATGTGTGGGGATCCACCCAATATTATAATCGGGACCGCTCTCGGTTATACATTTTCCGATTTTGCCAAAAACACAGGCCCAATAGCCTGGATTGGGATGCTTTTGACTCTAGGCTTTTTCTATGTGGCCTTCCGTAAGAGCCTTAAGTCTTCCCAGGACGAGACAACTCTTACTCATTACCCTTCGCCTAGAGATGCAATAAAGAGCCCCGGTCTTTTCAAGTTAAATTCACTAATCTTTATTATCGTTGTAATTCTGCTAGTTACACATGCCCAGACCGGTCTATCTGTGGCTCTGATAGGTGTCATTGCAGCATCCCTTACACTACTTGCCTCATCCAGAATGGCTCTACACATAATTAAAAGGGTGGATTGGCGCACACTGCTCTTCTTTATTGGACTATTCGTATGCGTTGGGGGACTAGAAGAGACAGGAGTTTTAAAAATTATTGCCAAGTTTATAGGCGACGTATCAGGAGGAAATATTCTTATTGTGATACCTATAATTCTATGGGTATCAGCCTTTTCTTCGGCTATTGTAGATAATATTCCATTTGCTGCTACAATGGTTCCTGTAATCTCTAATCTCTCTCATACAGCGGGCCTGGATCTGCATACTTTGGCCTGGACATTAGCTCTTGGCACAGACATAGGAGGCAATGCCACTCCTATTGGAGCCTCTGCTAATGTGGTCGGCACAGCCATTGCTGAACGTGAAGGTTACCCGATTAGCTGGGGAAAATTCCTTAAGTATGCTCTTCCTGCAATGATCATGGTTGTTGCCGTGTGCTGGTTGTATCTTGTTATTAGATATGCTTAATAAAAAATACCTAAGGTCATCAAATGTTTTCGTGTTATTGTCCTATTTGGGGGTGTAAAAATGTATAAGAAAATTCTTGTTCCGCTTGACGGCTCTAAGATTGCCAGACAGGTTTTCCCTTGTGTACTAGAGATGTTAAATGCCTTTGGCTCTGAAGCCATTTTGGTTGGAGTCTGTGACTCCGAAGAAAGTGAAGAAGGGCAAGTATGCAAAATCTATATACATAATGAATCCGAACAGTTAAAAAATATTATGAAAACCTCGACAGCCGGGTTTAAGACAGTAATTTTAGGAGGCAAGCCTGCTGAAGAAATCATCAAATATGCTGAAAAAAGCAATGTTGATATAATTATAATCTCGTCTCACGGCCGTTCCGGAATAAAACCCTGGTCAGTGGGAAGCACTGCTCGTAAAGTACTCCACAGAGTACGTGCTCCTTTAATAATGGTAAGAGCCAAAGAGAAGCCGGAAGAATCAGATGAGACAAGATTATTCAGCCGGATTCTTGTACCGCTGGATGGCTCGGAAAGGAGTGCTGGAATAGTCCCATATATGGCAGCATTAGCAAAGAAGCTAAAAGTTGAGATTATTCTGTTTCATGTAGTGGAACTGGGCAAACATGTCCATACTATTGGCGGACTGGAGTATGTCCGCTTTAACGACCAGGATATAGACAAAGAAAAAGAAGAAGCTCAAAGTTATTTAGATGGAATAGCCTCTAACATATCGGGAACGAAATCAACAGTAAAGTGTGAGATAAGGGTTGGAGACAGCGCTGAAGAAATAATCAAACTTGCCGCTGAAAAAGACTGCAGCTTAATTGCTATGTCAAGCCATGGGTACTCCGGAATAGAAGGATGGGCTTACGGCAGTGTTACCAGCAAGATTTTACATGCGGTTAACAAGTCGATTATGTTTGTCCCCTCACTGAATAAGTAATCTGGAAAATTCACTCGTCATTCTGCAATAGGTCCTGATAGGGAACGCATTAAGACAACCAGTATTTCCTTTAGTGTTTTATAATAACCCTTTTTGTCTCTAATTCCTTTTTAAATTCATCTGGAGGATTCTTAGAGAAATAAATTCTTCTTATCGAACCAATCCTTATTTTCTCTCCTGTATCAAGCTCAAAAACTTTCAAATTTCTGCTGAAATCAATTATTATCCCGGAGATTATCTCTCCATTTTTCAGAAAAAAGTAATGTTTGGCAGTTACAATTTTATCTCTTTCCTCAGGAAAGTCCCAGTTTGTATTAATAAAATTAATCATCCATATTTTAGCTAGGTTTATCTCCTTAGTATCTCCTGAAGTATCTTGAAGTTCTATTACATGCCGGGTTCTTGAAACATCAATGACTTTAGCTATTACCTTTTCCCCATTTTTTAGAAAAGTGATAGAATATCCCTCCTGTAGCACGTCCGCAAAAACCAGGCTCCCTGTCAGAATAAAAATCCCAATTAACAAAAGAACCATCTTTTTTTTCATTTTGCTTCTCCTTTTTTATATTTCTTTAATATTAATTATTAACCTGAATTATTCAGGTTAGTTATCTATCCTGATAATATTCGGTTATTTCCAGCTCGATTTTCCCAATTATTTCCGATATTGCCCGGGCCATTTCACTGAACAGATTTTCGCCTAGGGCAGTCCGGCCAAATTTTATATGCGTGGCATCAGTATAATACTCACCGCTTTTTTTATCCACAGCCAGCCATTTAGCATCAAGGTTTATCCAGCGCCCTACATAAACCTCAGACCACATGTGATAAGCAAAAATGCCTTGAGCATACATGATGCCAACAGCAGCCCTTGCAGGAATTCCTACTGCCCTACAGAGAGCAACAGTAAGAACTGTATGCTCCGAACAATCTCCTTTCATGTTTTTCAATATTTCCTTCGCCGTGGCAAACCCAACATCATAATTGGGTGTCATTTTGCTGTTTACCCAAGCAGCAATCTTTTTCGCAGCGCTCCAAGAATTTTTTTCCTCTCTTACTATAATTTTCGCTCTCTGCTTTATATCGATATTATCTGACTGGCAGAACGATGTCGGTTTCAGAAATTCTTGAAAATCTCCATCACGGACAGGAAAGGAAAGAGCTTGTTCCTCCCTGAATATCTGAGAAGAAGTCTGAACAAGAGCATAATCATCTCTGAGTTTTAATATTCTCTGACTCTGGTCATCAAATGGGAATTCCTTAATCTTTTCAAGAGAAATCCCACTAAGTTTAAACGTCATCTTTCGAACATCCCGTGGTTTATCCAATATAATATTGGATTTTATGATTGTAGAAAAGGTAATATCAAAGTTTTCATCAGACGTTTTCAGGGCATTTTCCCGTGTCATCCGGATGGAAGTTGTAGTAATAAAACCTGTCTTGCTTTCGGATTTCCAGCACTTTCCATTATCGTCAATCCATCCATTCATAGTGATTGGAATGACAGAAGTCGTGTCCTCTTTTACATGCCATAAATTCATTTTTCTCCCTAAGACAAGAATATCCTCCCTGTCGATAATTTCGAATGAACAATCTACCAAAGATTGTAAAAGCGGATCTAAAATCTTGAATGAATATTTTACTCCTTGTTTTAAGCCTTGTTCTTCAATAATATTTCCAACAGGCACCTCAAAATAAAATTTTTCTGAGCAAGGCACTTCTTTTATTAACTCGCCTCCTGATTTAAAAACAATTTTACCAGGAAGCACCTCAATTTTTATTGAGGTCTCACTGTCCGACATCTTTGTTCTGATAATACCCTCTAAAGAATTTCCACTCTCATCAGATAAAACCTCAATAGTGCTTTTTACTTCAATCGGTCTTCCACCTAATCTCGAGATTCTCATGTTTGATTCACTGGTATTTTTACTGAATTTCTTTCCATTTCGTTGGAAAGAAAACTCCTGGCTGTGAACATATCCAACTTTTATTCCCTTAACATAGACTCCCATCCAGGATTCATCGGTTAATTCTTCTCTTGTTATTGTCGATTCACTAAACTTCCATGAATGAGCAGTTGCTATGAGATTATTTCCAGAAAAAATAATAAGCAGAAAATAAATGAAAAATGAAGGCAGCAATTTTTTTATGGCCTTTTCTCCCATTAGTTTTTACAAATTCGCTATATCAATTTTATATTCCCTGATTTTTTTATCAAGTGTAGGACGAGTTATTTTCAGAATCTGACTGGCACGGCTTTTATTGCCCTTTACGCATTTTAATACATAACATATATAGTTATTCTCAATCTCTTTCAAAGGTACAAGTTCTTTAGGAAATAATCTTTTTCCCGGTGTATAAAGCGGCAGGTTATCTTCAAGAACAACATCTCCCTTAGCCAATATAACTGCACGAATCAAGGCATTTTCTAGTTCTCTGACGTTCCCCCTCCATGGGAGGCTTTTCAGGACTTTCATAACATGAGGAGGAACTTTTCTCACATTCTTGCGGAGTTCACGATTTATTTTTTCCAGTAAATAAGCTACTAATTCTGGGATGTCTTCTGTCTTCTCCCTGAGGGGAGGAAGAATTATTTCAACTACTTTCAGGCGGTAATACAGGTCTTCCCGGAATTTTCCTTTTCCAACTAACTCATTCAAATCCTGGTTTGTAGCTGCAATTATTCTTGCTTCGGTCCGTAGGACTTTTTCCCCACCGACCTTCATGAAATCCCTCGTCTCGATAACCCTTAATAACTTCGATTGAAGGTTTGCTGAAACATCTCCTACTTCGTCGAGAAATAAAGTTCCTCTCCTGGCTATTTCAAATTTTCCTCTCGTTTCACAAACCGCATCAGTAAAAGCACCCTTAACATGGCCAAAGAGTTCGCTTTCCAATAAAGTATCTGAAATGGCAGAACAATTAATAACAATAAAAGGTTCGCTGCTATAAGGGCTGTTATAGTGAATTGCCTTAGCAACTAATTCCTTCCCGGTCCCGCTTTCGCCCTGTATAAGAACATTCGTTCTTGTACTTGCTACAGATCCAATTAATTTAAAAACCTCCCTCATTTGAGCAGAATGGCCGATTATATTGTCGATTGTGTATTCTTTCTGTTTTTCTTCCAAAAGGTAACTAAGTTTATCCTCGAGATTTCTGACTTTTATAGCCTTTTTAATTGTTAGATCCAGTTCAACATTATCAAGAGGTTTTACTAAATACTCAAAAGCTCCATATTTGATTGCTTCCACTGTTGTCTTCATGTCATCAAAAGCGGTCATTATGATAACACAGGCATCCTTGTTTTTATCTTTGATCTGCATTAATACCTCAATCCCATTCATGTCCGGAAGTCGAATATCTAACATGACAAAATCTGGAAGGTTCTGCTTATATTTTCGAAGCCCTTCCTCTCCGTTTTCAGCTAAAAAAACTTCAAAACCTTCTTTAGAAAAATTAGACAATAAAGTTTTCCTTATTAATAAATCGTCATCTATTATTAAAATTGATTTCATCTTTCACCTTCACAGGGAATAAGAATTTCGAAAGAAGACCCCCTACCTTCTTTTTTCACATTTCTTAAAGAACCATTATGCTGCTCGATGATTTTTCTGGCATTAGCTAAACCCAAACCAATTCCAGAAACCTTTGTTGTATAAAAAGGCTCAAAAATATTTTCAAAATCTTTATCTAGAATCCCGATGCCGTCATCAGATATTTTAATTCTCACTTTCTCTCCCAATTCTGCCTTTAAATAAGAAAGAGAAATTCTGATTCGCCCCCCTTCATCAACTGCTTCATATGCATTATGGAGAATGTTTAAAATAACCTGCCTCAACTTATCGCCATCCACATTTACTTGAGGAACTCCTTTCTGAAAATCCTTTTCCAGAAGCACTTTTTTCAATTCTAGAGAATCGATCATCATTTTAACAGACTCATTAATGATTTGCTCCATAGAAAATCGATTGATGTTTAACTTAGATACACGTGTGAAATTGAGCATTTCCTTTATGAAATTTTCTATTTGTTTTATTCCTTCCTGGGATATTGTCAAATAGTCCTTCTCTATATTATCCAGATGTTCACTCCCAAACATCTTTTGGATGTTTAATTTTACAGAAGTCAAAGGATTTCTTATTTCATGAGCAATACCTGCAGAGATGCGGCCGATCGAGGCCAATTTCTCTGCCTGAACCAGTTTCCTGTTGGCTTCTTGCATTCTTTTTCTAGCCAGAAGCAGTTGATTGCTCATCTTGTTAAAACTCTGAGCCAAATCTCCTATTTCGTCCTGTGAATTAATATCAATCTCTTGAGAAAAATCGCCCTTTGATATTTTAACAGTACCATCCACTAATTCCTTGAGGGGAAATATGATTCTTCTTGCTAATAAGGCTGCCCCTACAATACCTAATAAAACACCGGCACAACCAATTAAGATCAACATCACACGAGTTTTGTGCACTTCCGCCAGCATTTCTTGCAGGGAAAGACCTATCTTGATTGATCCCCATCTTTTATCTGAATCACCAGCAAAAATCGGGGTTTCTATTTCAAGAATTCTTAAAACTTGCCCTGATTCTCTATTTTTTAACATCTTTTTTTCAGAGAAGTAAGTATTTCCCTCGACTCCTTCGGGAAGATTGCTGTGATTATATATTTCTTCATAATCCATTATGAAATCATTTGATGTGAACGGTCTGTTATTCCGGTCATAAAAAATAACATAAATAAGCTTTTCGTCTATCTGTTTTTCAATGCTTTCTTTCACCCCTTCATTATCCCAGAAGAGGAAAGGGTCCAGATTCAATTGAGCAATATTTTTCGCAGTCAATATACCCTTGTTCTTCTGCTCTTCAAAAATAGAGTTTACTTCTCTTTTCTCTATCACAAAGATAATTGATCCTACAAGCACCACGAGCAAAATTACTACATAAATCATAAACCTTGTCCGTAAGGACATAGATAATTGCATTTTCCTTCCTTTATTTATCCAGCCATATCTTTCTTGTATCCAAATAGTACATGCCTAAAGGAGGAACTTCAACCCCTCTAACATAAGGCTGCATTGCTACCTTGTTCTGATGAGAAAAAAGAGGAATTGCCGGGACATCAGAAAATAAAATATTTTCTATCTGATGGAAAAGTTTTATTCTGTTTGTCCAGCTCTTTTCAGTTTCCGTCTTATGTAAAAAATTATCTAAAGAAGGATTGCTATAATTAAATACATTAAAAATGGATTTCGAGAAAAATAAAGGTTTAATAATATCCTCAGGATCAGGAATATCCATTACTTTCAAAATTAAAATCATATAAGGCCTTTCAAATTCCTTGACTTTTTCAAGTGATTTATAAAAATGTAATTTTAATTTTACCCCTAAAGCTTCAAGCTGCTCTCTTAATTCTCTGAAAACTTTAACTTTAAAAGCCGTCCTTGGCGAATCAAGAAGTAATGTGACATCTGGAAATTTTTCTTCATTTAAAAAGCCCGCATCATAAAGTAACTGCTTTGCCTTATCTAAATTATAGCTGTCCTTATCTTCTTTTGGAAAAAAGCCCTGCAATCTTGATGGGATATAACTGTTTGTTAACTGACGCAAGTATCTTACTTCATAGAAGGCTTGAGCGATTTTTTCCTTGTTTATTCCATAAGATATAGCTCTTCGCACTACTGGATCGTCAAAGGGAAAAATATTACAGCTCATTCCCAAAAACATCTGATTAAGAGGGCCGTCCTGAAATATCTGGAAATTCGATTTCAATAATTTTTCTGAAACAACAGGAACTGACTCTATTTGTCGATTCAAAAAATGATTAACCGTAAAGTGCGGGCTGAATTCAACTGCTCCCAAATAAGGTCTCCCATCGTAATAATTATCGTTTCGCTTAAGCCGGACGCCAATAATATCCAACCTTGTATTCCTCAGCCAATAGTCAAACTTAAAGGGCCCTGTACCCGACGGCTTCATGAAAAATTTTCGTCCTTGTTCAATTACTAACTCCCTGGGAAGAATTTTACAAAAATGCAGGCTCATCAGATAAAGAGCTGATACAAAAGGTTTTGTCCAGTGAATCTCAAAAGTATATTTATCTAATGCTTTAAATCCTTCCACTACTTTTGCTTTCCCATCACGAAATTCCCTGGCTCCGATTACTCTTGAAACAAAATACTGGTAATAAGGGGAATCAGTGTTTTTATTAAGAAGCCGCTCCAGGGAAAATTTTACATCTTCTGAAGACAATTCGCTTCCATTGTGGAATTTAACATTTTTTCTTAAATGGAAAGTATATTTTTTACCATCATGAGAGATTTCCCAGTATTCAGCCAATGATGGAACAATATTCAAGTTTTTATCAAGCTTGACTAAAGCATTAAAAATCTGCTCCGAAACAAAAATAAATGAGTCAGGACTTGCAGGATCAAGCTGCATTATAAAATTATCTGAAAACGATTTTATCCTGAAAACTCCTCCGTAACGTGGTCCATTTTCACTTCGGTTGTTTCCGACAGCCAATAAAGGAAATGCAAACAGCAAGGTAAATATCAGGACGACGGCTTTAAATAGGTTTGACTTTCTCTGCATATTTATTCTATTTTAGCTCTTTCTTCAGTTAATTTCTGAGACAGCATTTTTCCATCCACCTAAAATATTCAAGCAATTTTTATGCCAACTCACATATGCTAAAAATAAGAGCAAATTTCACAAGGAGTCTATGATTTTAGATAAACAAATGTATATTTTCTTTACACTTAAACCGATATTGTATGCTTATATAAATTTTAGATAGAAACCAGACTTGAGTAATACTAATCGATGTTAAATGGAATCGTAGGGCTTGAGTTTGATTCTTATTTATTATTCTGCATTTCCTCCGATACTTCAAGAACTCTCCCAAAAACCCTCATGAGGTTTTCACCCCAGATCTTTCGAATATCCTCTTCCGAGTAACCACGCCTGAGAAGTTCTTCTGTTATGTTCGGCATTTCACTGACATCATCACATCCTTCAACTCCACCACCACCATCAAAGTCTGTTCCTATACCAACATGGTTAACTCCAATTAATTTCACTACATAGTCTATGTGGTCTACAAGATCTTTGAGTGTTACCTTTTCCTCTGGATACTTCTCGAAGATTTCGCTGTACTCCTGTCTTACTTTCTGCCGAATTTCCTCATCTTTAATGTCCCTCCAAGCCCCATACTTTTTAGTAAGTGCGTCAACAGCTTTTTCTCTCTCCGAGTTTGGCTCTGATTTTTTTACGAAACTGGAAACAAAACAAATTTGAATGACTCCATTGTTAACGACCAAAGCCTTCAGCATTTCATCGGAAAGATTTCTAGGGTGGTCACAAAGGGCACGCACGCTGGAGTGAGAAGCAATCACAGGTGCCTTTGTAATTTCAAGAACATCAAAAAAGGATTTATCGGAAACATGAGAAATATCTACTATGATTCCCAAACGGTTGCATTCAGCAACAACCTCTCTTCCAAAATCGCTGAGACCGTTATCTTCAGGATTACTCCGGTCAGTAGAGGAATCACATATATCATTATCAGAGCTATGGGAGAGTGTTATATATCGTACGCCTCTCTTATAAAATTTTTCTACCAGCAAGATGTCTTTCCCGACAGGATATCCGTTTTCCATACCTATAAAAGCTGCACGCTTCCCTTCCTTTTCCAAACGATAGGCATCATCTGGGGAATCTGCAAAGCCAACAATGTCCGGATAATCCTCACACATTTTATGAATAGCATCTATTAATAAATCAGCCCTCTCTTTTGCTTTAGTGCGTCCTTCCTGAGTCAGCGCTCCCTGGCCAACAAAAGCAGCAAAGAACTCTGCATCCAGCCCTCCTTCCACCATCCGTGGAAGATCGATTTTTCCGCTTCGCCTCTGGCCTGGTTCATGGCGCTGGCCTACATCCCATTCACTGCCGACCATCCGCATGGGGGTATCACAGTGAGTGTCAACTGTAAGAACTCTATCATGGATCTCTTTTGCTTTAACAGTCAAGCCTTCCTGGTTCTGCTGACCTGTGCACGAAACCATCAGCAAAGAAAAGATAAATAAAATAAAGGTAAATACACATAATTTCCTTTCTTCCATAATTGCTCCTTTCTTAAAATATATAGGCTCAACGTTTCTCAGAGCCTTTTCTGGCGTTTTCACCTTTTTGTGCATACTCCAAGGACTTGTCATTATCTCCAAGACGGTTATAGAGATCAGCAAGCAGGAAATATCCAAGAGGGAGTTCCTTTTTTTCAGGCTTTAATTCTATTCCTTTCTTAATAAGGGAGATGGCTTCTCTAAACTTTTCTCCTCGGTTTAGATATATTCTTGCCAGATAGAAATAACTTAAGGGAAAATTGGGATTTATTTCAATAGTATTATCCAGCCACTTGATTTCCTCTTCTTCCCGCCTCAGAATCCGAAATATACGCGAAAGATTAAAACTTGCTTTAAAATTATGAGGAATGTTATCAAGTTCCTTTTTGTACTCTTCTATCACCCGTTCGAAATTTCCCCTTTCTTCAAAAAGCAGGGCAAGATTATAGTGAAGATTTCTTATCTTAGGATTAAGCTCTTCAGCTTTTTCAAGATACTTTTCCCCTTTATCCAGGTTCCCCTGAACAATATAAACGCCTCCAAGCGCACTATAAGCAGATGGAGATGAAGGGTTAAGCCTCAAGCATTCCTTGTAATACTTCACAGCCTCTTCATATTCTTTTTGGGCATTAAATATATTCCCCAGAATAAAGTTAATCTGTGAATCCGGAGGAATGAAGTTTATAACACCTAAGACGAATCTCTCCGCCTCATCAATATTTCCCATCATCATATATGAATTAGCAATATTTATGACTGTAAAAGCATCATTTGGCTTTCTTTCAAGAACTTTAAAAAAACATTCTAGAGATTCCTCAAATTTGTGATTCTTATAATACAAATTCCCAAGTGAAAAGTAAGCATCGATAACATCAGGGTCTTCCTCGATAATTCCATTCATCATCTTAACGGCACGCTCAAATTCTCCTTCGAGCCCTAACTCCCTCGCTTTAGAAAGTCGGTTGAAAATCACGATCTTCTCTTTTGGGTCGCCTAGCTTCCTGCCTTCCAATGAAGAAGAATCAGTAAATGTTCCGATATAACCAAGTGCTGTAAGCTTCTGCCGTGTTTCCTCATCGATACTCCGGTAATCAACCTGGAAAGCATCTCGGCTCCACTCTTCAATGAATCCATCAATTACTGCCTTAAGCCTCCTTGCTTCTTTTGCTTGAATGTTAACAATGTTGTTTTCTTCATCCGGATCATTTATCAAATCATAGAGTTCAAGTTCTGGGGCAACAATCAATTTGAATTTTTCATCCTGAATACTTATAAGCTCGCTCCAGCCGTAGTGGAAGCGAGGATAGTATGTCTCTGAATAAGCAAAGTTATTCTCTGTGCCCTTTTCCTTAAAAAACAGAGGCAGAAGATTTTTCCCCTGTATCTGCCCAGGCAGTGAAATATCGTTCATCTTGAGGATAGTCGGCATGATATCCGCAAGAGTAACAACGTTAGTGCGGGTTATTCCGTGAAGCTTTTTAAAGGGTGTAACAAAAATAAGTGGGACATGGACACCTTCCTGGTAAATAAAAAATCCATGTGCGCTTTCTTTATGTTCGCCAAGGCTTTCTCCATGGTCAGAAGCAAAGACAATCACAGTATTCTCAATTAGATTATTCTCTTCAAGATAGCTCCACAACCTTCCAAGCTGTGAATCCGTATAGGCGATTTCTCCTAAATATGGATTGTGTGGGTACTGCTCCTTATACGGAGAAGGGGGTTCATATGGCGTATGGGGATCGTATAGATGAACCCAGGTGAAAAATTTATCTTCCCTGCAGCCTTCGAGCCAGCCAAGCACCTCATCTACGACTTCATCACCCCTGCGCTGTACATTCCCGAGAGAAATCGTTTTGTATTTGCTCAAGTCAAAGTTGTCAAAATAAGTATCAAATCCCTGATTCAACCCCCATTTGGAATCTACCACATAGGCAGCAACAAAAGCCCCTGTTTGATAATTTTTTTGCTTAAAGAGCTCGGCAAGAGTTAAAAGCTCCTGAGGAACCAGAAAACCCCCATTGTCTCTTACACCATGAAAAACCGGATAAGTCCCGGTCATAATAGTTGTATGAGAAGGAAGAGTGAGCGGTGTCTGCGATATGCATCTATCAAATTTTACTCCTCTTGAAGCAAACATATCCATAACTGGAGTTTCTATCCTGGGAAACCCGTAACATCCGATTTTATCGGCCCGCAGAGTATCAACAGTAATAAGGATAAAATTAAGGTCTCTCTTCCCCTTTAATCCCGCAAATCCCTCTTTCCGAAATCTTAGCAAATAGAGGACTGCAGACAAAATTACCAAAGCTGCAAGACAAAAAACAATAATCCGCTTTCTTTTCATGCTCTTTTGATTATTTTATCATAATAAACGGTAATTCTAAAAGAAAACAAAAAAAGGGTGGCAGAAAATTCCGCCACCCTTTTGTAGACTAAACCGATGAGTATCAGAACGAGAAGCGAATTCCGATTCGTGCCTGTCTGGGTCTTACTATTCCGTACAGATCATGCCCATCTGTAGAAGGATATTCTCCAGGTATCCAATCGTATCCAATACGCGTTGCCCAGGAAGTGATTGTATCCGCATTGAAAACATTGAAAACATCAAGCATAAGGCCTAATCGGTATTTCTCAGCAAATGTGAAGGTTTTCTCCAGTCTCAAGTCAAGAATCTTTTGAATATCATAATGATTTGAACCGCGCTTTTCTGTAAGAAATGTAACCCTTCCCTGGTTAAGCCTTTGTGTCCTGAACCTCTGAGCCCAGCTATTTCCTGTGATTGCATGGAAATGGGCATTGAACTGAATTCCTAGAGGAAAGACGTAGGTTCCCTGTATTTTCAGCATGTGAGTGGGGTCAGCAGTGGAATTGCCGTCCGCATTTATCCAGAAGTTGGGGCTGTCGGTCGAGCCGCCCCAGCCAATGTCATCTCCAAATCCGTTATTCATGTTTCCTGTTGCCTGAGAATAGACATAAGAGGCAAGAAGCTGCCAGTTATTGGAAAATCTCTTGTTGAAAAGCAGCTCTATCCCCATGTATTTACGGTACGGGTCAACATTTATCCATGGGTCTCCTTTCTCTATGTTCTTCATCACATATGCATGTTCACCTGGGTTATCTCGTTCATAGATAGTGAAAGTCTTATTGATTTCCTCTACAAAAACATCGATAGGTGTATATTCAGCAACCGTATCAATTCGTCCTATAATGTTTTTCCAGTTACGGTATATGAAAGTAGCAGAAAAAGAGGTGTCTTTGAAAAGTTCTCGTTCGATGCCAACCGTGATCTGATCCATATATGGATGCTTAATATTATCATCAAGAGAGTAAAGAGCTTCGTGTACAGTTCTATCGAATTCAGCCCACTTGTTATCCCATAGATCCCAGTAATAGCTTACAAAGTCACTATAGGCAGAAGCCGGGTTTAAACGGTCGTGATAACTCGACAGCATGGCTTCTGTGAACTGTCCGTAATGAGCCTTGAATATTGTGGTCTTATCTCCGAGAATATCAAAAGTAAAACCGAGTCGTGGTGCCGCACGGAAAGGAGAGTAAAGAACGCCTGAAACATCTTTAACTGTACCCCATCCTTTTGTTAAACGCATACCAAGATTGATATTCAGGCGGTCAGAGACTTTCCAGGAATCCTGGACAAATCCTTCGAGCCGTTTATATTGCGTATTCGTGTCATAACCTTCATACTGATAGGCAAGATAATTTCCTGTGTACCCATAGCCCGTATAATCTACATAATACATGTTGTTCTGCCCTGTATAAGCAAACCTGTTCCGTACCTTACCGTACTCAAATTCCGCCCCGAATTTGAAGTCATGATCACCACCAAGAAAATCTTCCGCATAATGGGTCAGGCTGGTATTTGCCTGAATTCTGTCACGGTCCGCATAGAAATAATAACCAGCGCTGTCATAGAGCATATTATCATTTATATCATAGTGAGCATTTATATCCGGGTCAACTTCTGGATCAAGATAATAGTATCCGTGAAAGAACGCCGTCTTAAAATCAAAAAAAGTCTTCTCGTTGATAATGTGAGTCAAGGCAAAGTTTCCAACGAGATCCGGTGACTTTTGATCAACGCACGCCACCTTATCTGTTGTCGCAGAAGCCCCACGGTTAATACCATTATAAATATCCACTTCAAAAAAAGAGTTAATGTTGGTTGAAGGAGTCAATTGAGCCGTTATTTTCAAAAAACCTCTCGGCTGTTTATATTCTCTTGGTTCAGGAAATCCAGTATGGTAATTTTTCGAATTGTAGTACTGACCACCAAGAAAAAACCAAACCTTATCTCTTAGAATGGGGCCTCCAATGTTTGCAGCAAAATCGGTTATTGCCTGTGCTGGGGGTGTCAGATCCGGAAAATCGTCAATATAAGCACTATTATTGTTAGCCTGCCAGAACTTCCCGTCTTCCGCTTTTCCCTGAAATATGGTGTGAAAGAAACCTGAAAATTCATTCCCACCAGACTTTGTGACCTGGTTAAAAACAACACCTGTAAAGTTACCATACTCTGCAGGCAAACCGAGTGCCATAACCT
This sequence comes from uncultured Eubacteriales bacterium, assembly GCA_964648465.1. GTDB lineage: Bacteria > Acidobacteriota > Aminicenantia > Aminicenantales > Aminicenantaceae > Aminicenans. The sequence continues at coordinate 24,647 of CAZYMU010000009.1, forward strand.
TAACTTCCTCAACGATGTTAGGATCATTGAAAACCCATGCAGAACCAGCCTCAGGGTCAGAAACATCTACTCCGTCAATCTGATAAGCGACTCCAGTTGATTCTGAAGCTCCATACGCCACATCATTTGTTACTCCAGGAGCAAGATTGATAATGTCCATTGCAAAATTACTGAAAGGCATATTTTTTAACAGGTCCTCACTGAGTGTTACTGAAGCGGTTTCTGTGGATTTCACATCTACTGTTGGAGATTCAGCAATGACTATTATTTCTGCTTCAACGATGCTTGGCTTTATTGTCACATCTACTGTTAAACTAACAGTTGTCGTTACACGGATATTCTCCTGAACGACTGTTCCAAACCCCTGCAGTTCCGCTTTTACGGCATAGAGGCCTGGAGGAAGAGCTGGAAATCGATAATTTCCTCTATCATCGGTAATCGCGCTTCGCGTACCTATAAGATTAGGGCTTGTTAAAGTTACTGCAACACCAGGAAGAGGATCACCTTGATCATCCATTATAGTTCCGACAACAGCACCTGTTTCCTTTGACTGAGAAAGAGCAAGAGGGACAAGCATTAGAAAGAGGACAAATACACTAATAAAAGTTTTTAATCTCATTTAACCTCCTATTTTTTTTAAATTAAATTCCATTTCCTTTTAAATTTTTTATTCTGTTCCTTATTTTCACCTCCTTACCATCCTTCTGTATTAAATAATATAATAATAATACAGAATTTTAACAAAAAAATATACATATATTAAGAAATATATGCAATATACATGCCAAAATAATTGACACCATAATTCTTTTTTTATCAACAAGATAGTTATTTTCTTTCATGGTTTTTTATTCATTTTTTTGGATTATCCAATAAATTGAATAAAAAGGGGCAAATTTCAGGAACTCATAAAAAACGGAAGCAATTGCAACTTCTCTGCACATTTGTTATTTTAATTTATAGAAATTAATAAAGCAAATTTTATAAATATGAAAAAGATAAACCTCATTCTATTAATGCTAATTATTTTTTATTTACTCCTATCAGCAGGAGAAAAACTTTCGCCAAAGCACAAAGATTGGCTTGAACTCGTTTCTCCAATCATCACAAAAACAGAAAAAGATGTTTTCTTGAAACTTAACACAGACCAAGAAAGAGATAAATTCATCAGCCTTTTCTGGAACAGGCGCGACCCCATGCCAGATACACATGAAAACGAATTTTATCAGGAATACATGAAGCGTATCCGTTTCTCTGATATCAATTTTGGACATGAAAGTTTTAAAAAAGGAAGCCAGACAGAAAGAGGCTATTTTTATCTTCTCCTAGGCCCCCCATTAGAAAGACAAATATATGCGACTCAAGCTGAACTCTTGCCTCTTGAACTCTGGCATTATAAAGGAGACATAAAATACGGCCTCCCTCCATTTTTCTATCTGGTTTTTTACCAACCTCAGGGATTAGGCGAGTACCGCCTGTATTCACCGGACGTAGAAGGTCCTGAGAAACTCGCAGCTCCAACAACAGGCCATGGGCTCAACCGAAATCAAGCATATCAAGCTATAAAGAAAATATCTGGGGAACTAGCCAGTGCTTCATTGTCTTATATCCCAGGAGAGGCAACTCTTGGGGTTACTTCTCTTTCCTCCGGAACAGTTTTATCCGGAATCTATTCTCTTGCGGAAAAAAAATTTTCTGATGCTTATGCACGTCATTTTCTTGACTACAAGGACTATGTAGAAATCGATTACACCCATGATTTCGTTGATAATAATGCCAGAACAGCGATTTTTAAAAATGCAGGACAATTTTTTATTCACTGGACGCTAGAACCAAGCAAGGTAAATTTTTCTTCCTATCAAGGGAAAAATTATGCTAATTTCCAGATTATCATAAGGATCGAAGACAGCACGGGAAAACTTGTCCAGGAAAGAGAAGAAGAAATTCCTATTAATATTACACCTGAAGAATACAGAAAACATGAACGCCAGATTTTTGCTTTTCAGGATATACTGCCTATCATCACTGGAAAATTCAAGCTTCTTTTCTTACTCAAAAATAAGACAGGAAAAGAATTTACATCTTTCCAGACAGATATTTTAATCCCTGACGAAAAAAGAAGTGCCTTTATAAGCAGCCTTCTTCTTTACCAGAAACGCATGGAACTACAAGAAAACCAGGAAACAAAACTAAAAGCATTCGCATTCGATGGAAACCAGTATTTGATAAATGCCCAGAACAATTTCATACCAAAAAAAGATATTGGCCTTTATTTTCAGTTACATAATCTAAAACAAAAACAGGGGAAATCATTATTGATCAAGATCATCGAGCTCAATACTGAGACCACTGTCCACAGCATCAAAAAACCCTTGAGCGAAGTCATGAGTCCGGACAGGCAGGGAATCGATATCAATCCTATCTCTCTTCCATCTTTCAGTCCAGGATATTACAGGCTAGAAGTATTCATTCTTGATGCTGATGGGAGAGAAATCCTCAAAGGAAAAGAACATTTTATTCTGCTTGCTAAACCATATTCTGTTCTCCCATGGGCTTATGCCAAGATTCATAAACGATTTCCTAACCCTGAAGACCTTTATTCATTAGCCTATCAGTATTTCATGACAGAAAAATATGAACAATCCAGAGACACTCTCGAGAAAGCTCAAAATATAAAGGATAAACCAGAGGCCAGACTTTTACTTGCACGAACACTTTTTGCCCTACAGCAGTACGATAAATCTCTCAAGATTGCCACTACACTGTACAAGGCAACCCAGAACAGAGAAGCTGCAAAAATCACTGCTGCAAATTATTCAGCTCTCGAGAATTGGTCCCAATCACTAGTCTATCTTGAAAAACTGCTGAAAGAGGCAACAGAATTAGGTATATTAAACCTCGCAGCTGAATGTTATCTAAACCTGGACCAACCCAAAAAAGCACTTCCGCTTCTCCAGAAATCTTTGAAACTTAATCCAAATCAGCCAAAAATCAAGGAGTTGGAAGAAAAGACAAAAAACATAGTCAGGAGGGAATTATGATAAAAAAGGGCTTAATTTTAGCATTTATGACAACTGTTTTCAGTTTAAGTTCATTTGCTCAGGTCCATGGAAAAATTGAAGGAATTGTCAGAGACAGTAAGAAAAACCCTCTGGAAAAAGTCACAGTCGTCATTATCTCTACAAAAACATCAGCAAAAAGATTTAACACTTCAACAAATAAACAGGGTAAATTCGCTCAAATCGGAATCTGGCCGGGATATTATCAAGTTAATTTCAAGAAAAAAGGTTACATCCCTGCATCTTATGAAGTGAAAGTATACATCGCAGAATCGACGAAATTAGATGTCAAAATGTTGAAAGCCGAGAAGGCTATAGAAAAAGCCCTTTCTGATGCTGATAGCTTATTTCTCAGAGGGTATATGCTGTACGAACAACAAAAATATGAGGAAGCAGTAAAATCTTATGAAGAAGCAGTAAAACTCAACTCATCAAATTGGGGTTATCACTTTAACCTGGGACTAGCTTATAAAAAAATGAAAGAAAACGAGGAAGCCATGTCTGCCTTCAGAAAGGCTGTAGAATTAAATCCAGAAAGTTACAGCAGCAATAAAGAACTGGGCGAGGCGCTTGGCAGAGCCAAAAAATTTGAAGAGGCAGAAAAATATTATATGAAAGCAGTCGAACTCAATCAGGATGATCATGATACTTATTATAATTTAGGACTTGTTTTAATCGCACTGGGTGAAAGTGAAAAAGCCCTGGAAGCTTTTCTTAGGGCCACAGACCTTAAAAAAGATTATGCAGAAGCATATTATGAGATTGGTACAATTTATATCAGGCAAAATAACATTGATGAGGCTGTTAAAAATCTGGAAAAATTCCTGGAGCTTGCTCCTGAGCATGAAAAAGCTGACACAGCCAGACAAATGCTTGATTATTTGAAGAAATAGAATAACATTAGTCATTTTTTGAGGATATAAAAATCAAAAGTAAATATTTTTAACCGCTGCTTGAACAAACAGAAATAAGATGATAAAAAGACTTCTCTAACCTGGATTATTCACGAGTCGAGGTTGCTGCAGATGCGAGGCACAGGGTATGCAGCTGTGGTTCTCCACCGCAAATGCTCTGTAACGAAGCAGATGCAGTAAGATCGGCTCGCCTGAAAGGTAAAGAATGCCGATATAGAGGAAAAGAATTGCATGGGAAAAGAGTTGAATGTTATGCTGAAGGAAATATCAACGTAACTGGCAGATATAATGGAAAATAAATATCGGTGTCGGCATAATTTATGAATAATTCAGGCTAATTAAAGAACTAAAGAAAAAAGTCATGAATCATCTTAATTCTCAAGAAAAAAAGAAGGTTTCTCCAAAAAAAAGATCAATCATATTTGCTCTTGAAATAACTCTGATAATCGTATTACTTGTGCTGTGGTTTAGCTTGAGCTCTTTTCAGAAAAGTAAAAGTCTAATAGTGCTTTTTTTATATAGTTTTCCCTCCCAGTTTTTGATTTCAATAGTACCACACGAACCTGTTCTGCTTTATTTCGGCAAGTTCTACCCACCGATAACCGTTGCTCTGGTTGCTGTCGCAGGAACCATAATTACTGAAGCACTTAATTATTCTGTATTCAAATTCGTCACAGATTTTAAGCTCTTTAAGAAAAGCCTTCAAAAAAAGACAGTCAGCAGAATTGTAGACCTATTCAATAAAGCTCCTTTTACTGCCATTTGGATTGCAGGTTTAACACCTATTCCTTTCTACCCAATCCGATTCCTGGTTGTCCTTGCTCATTACTCCTTGATAAAATACCTTCTTGCTGTTTTTCTATCCAGGCTGCCTCGTTTTTTTATCCTCGCATTAATCGGCTATGCTATTAAAATTCCAGACTATTTGTTGATTGTACTTTTTGTTGTCCTGATCATCTTGATTTATATTCCTGTGTTACGAAATCTTATAAAAAAGAGGAAAAATAAAAACAGAGGGGATATGGATTAAACTGCCTTTTCCAAACCATACCCACCTTTTTTTTCAAGCATTTTCAACCATATTGCAAAAATCAACCCAAGAACACCCAATATTGCAAACACTATCATTGCAGGGTTATAACTTCCCATCTTATCCCTGATTAAGCCAGCTACGAGCGGAAAGGCAAACAGCCCCACATTTTGAACCATGGCAATAACTCCATAAGCAACCCCAAGCTGCTTTTCTTTGACTATAAGCGGAAGTGCTGGCCATAATGCTGCCGGGACCAGCGAAAAGGACAGCCCCAAAACAACCATCGGTATCCATGGGTTAATATTCGTATATGCCATAGAAATATGACATGGTATCATAGCTATGGAGCCAATAATCATGAGTGTTGCCCGCTTTCCTATACGGTCAATTACTGCTCCAAAAATCCATGTAACAAACATCGAAACAAGAATAAGTGTCCCTGCCAATCTACCGGCAGCAATGTTACTCAAACTGTAACGTTCTGTAAAAAAATCCGTTGCACATGCTTGAAATGGAAAAATTGCAGAATAATAAGTAACACATAGCAAACTGATCACCCAGAAGGATAAAGGCAGCCTGAGTGCATCTCGCAACTTGAAATTAGCTCCAGTTTCTTCAACAAAAGAGACATAGTTTTTCTTTTCCCCATAACGGTCTAAAAAGCCATAAACAACTGTCACCAGCAGCCCCACAAGATTTATCCCCGCTACAAACCAAAGTGCATTACTTAAAGTGAAATTTTCAGCCATCCACGGCAGTCCGAAAAATGCGATATAAGTTCCGGCACGGCATAGAAAGAGATTTATGCCAAAAGCCAATGCTAATCCTTTATCCTTAAACCATTTTGCCATTACCTTATTCATGACAACATAATAACACTCTGCACCGATTCCAAATAAGAACCTTCCAGACAACATAATAGTGAAATTTCGACTCGCTGTTAGCACAACACCGACTGAAAAAAGAGCGGCAAACACAATCGCTGCCTTCCTAACACCAAGTTTATCGGCAAGAACACCACCTAAAACCACAAAAAGGATAACCGGTATAGAATAAATGCTATAGAGCCAGTAGACTTGAGTCGAAGATAAATTTAACTCAGCCTTTAAAAGAGGCGTTAAAGGCCCTATGCAGTCATAAGCAAAATAGCTGGCCATTGCAGCTAGACTAATCATTAAAAGCGCTAAATAGCCAAACACATAAGCCTTGACCAAAGACACTTTTTTAATACCCACCGGTCCTCCTTCTTAATTTATTTTTTTTCCTCAATACATGAGGAAAAAATCAGATTCATAAGAATTAGTAATTAATAAGAAGCATAATATAAATCAAGAAACTTTACTGAAAAACATACAAAGAAAATCTGTCTATAAATAAATTTCAGACCGAAACAACCAGTTGTAAAGCATGTACAGCAGAGGAATGGAAAGTACGACCTGCAAGCTTCATTACATTTGAAATAGAGTTGTACTCTTCTTTTCCCTGAAAAGGTGGCGCATTTGTCTCAATCTTGTCGTAAATATTCGCGAGAGCAATAATACTGCTCCCGATTGGAACTTCCTCCAGATTCTTATCAAGTATATCTGCCTCTTCAATATAGAAACAGAAAAAGTTAGTAAGAAGGGGTTCTACTTCCTTTAAAAGAGCAACCGTCGCTTTTAGCATTACCTTTTCTCTATCATTAAGGGGTGATTCTGCGATTTTCGGGCCTGTTTCCAAAAATTCTGTCACTTCCTCAAAAAGATGAATATTTGAGAGTAAATTTCCAGCCTCAGCAAGAAGGGCAGCTGATTTTATATTTTCTACTTCTCTTCTATCCAGCCCTACGGTAGCAGCAATTTTTCCAGCCAAGAGAGATACCCTTAAAGAATATGGCTTCATTTCATCGGCACACTCAAGATATTTAAAAAGGATCTCAGTCACTCCAATATAAGCTCTCCTCAAGTTAGCAATCTTGCTTTCCCTCTGCTCAGAAGCTCCTCCAATGACCGCTGCTATTAAAATCAAGAAGCCTCCCCAACTAATAAGATTGATTATTTCATCTAATGATAAAATCTCATTGCTTCCAGTAACCAGATGTACAAAGAGAAGATAAAGAATAACCAAGAGAATACAAAAAAAACTTATCAATACTGCTCTTTTTCTGCCGAGAAAATACCCGGAAAGTATAACAGGGAGGAAAAAGAAGTTGAGAAAAGAAAATTTATAATGGACAAGAAAAGCAATGGCGATTGCGCCCAAAAAAACGAGAGTAATTAGAGAACCCTCAAAATGATCCATCACAAAGTTCTTGATTTTCATCATTCTTTTTCCTCTTCTAAAATCCATTCCCCCCTCTTTTTTGTCAAACTATAAATAATAAATATTGGTTCAAACATTAAATTCATAATATTCGATAAATTTATATCACCCAAAAAGAGTTTAGTCAACATTACCCCTTGAAGCTGATGGGTTTAATATTTACCGGTACTTCCAAAGCCTCTCTCGCCGCGGTAAGTCTCATCAAGCTTCTCTGTCTCGACGACTTCCACCTCAGCAACCGGTTGGATCAGGAGTTGAGCAATTTTCATTCCTTTCTCAACCGTAAAAGATTTCTCTCCTAGATTCATCATTACAACTTTAACCTCACCTCTATAACCTGAATCAATCACTCCTGCCAGCTTATGAACACCTTTTAACGAAACTCCACTCTTATCCCAGATCACTCCCACATATCCTTCAGGAATAGCAATTTTGATCCCTGTAGAAACAGACACAGCTGAATTTTTCCTTAAGACGGTATCCATCGAGGAGAATAGATCCAATCCTGCATCTCCCTTGTGCCCATAAAAAGGAAGCTTTGAATCTTTGTTAATTCTTTTGACTTTAAGTTTCATTCTTCAGACTCCCTCGATTTTAACCTCTGAAAAAAATGGTTCTGCAATTCCTGCAAACTCTTTAATCTCTTTCTCTCCATAGGGTTTTCTATGTTGAAATTCATTATCTATAGTATTCTTCGGCTGGAACTGCTGAATCTGATAGATTCCCGGACATGTTAGCATCTTGCTAATTCTTTCTATATCCCCTTTGGAAATCATGCCAGGAACAACAGTTGTACGGAAAATAAAGTCCAGGCCTGAGCTCTTAATAATGTCAATACTCTTTTGGATATCTTCTTTATTTACACTTGACCTAGTTACTTCTCTGTACTTTTCTAAAGGAGCTTTAACATCCATAGCTATATAATCAACAAGTTTATTCCTGATTAAATCTTTAAGCCTTAAAGGAAAAGAACCATTTGTGTCGACTTTCACTAAAAAATGCCTCTCCTTAATTAGATGAAGAAAATCCTCTAAACCATCATGAATCAGGGGTTCCCCACCGGTAATACATATCCCATCAAGCCAGTTTTTTCTTGAATCAATATAACTAAGAAAATAATCCATCGGGATAGTTGGGAGCGTTTCCGGCCTTAAAACAAGGTCCGCATTATGACAGAAAGGGCATCTGAAATTGCAACCTCCCAGAAACACAGTAGAAGAGATAAAGCCTGGGAAGTCTTTAGGGGCAAATTTTTCTAAGCCTTTGATTTCAACCACTTCTCCAGCTCCTCCCGATTATTCAGCACTGCTACAACTTCTTCTCCATCCTGAAGTACTAATGTGGGAATAATAATCACTCCTTTAATATCTCGCTTAATCACTTTAATAAATTCTCTGATTTTCAACTTGCTCTCTTTCAATATCAGGTTATATTCCTCACCATCAATATCCGTTTCCTTCAAGCACTGTTTGAGCCTGTCACATTCAGCACAATTTGGATAGGAAAAAAGCATATATTTTATTGTCATAAAATGTTAATTTACAACTTCGTAAGGTGCTCGTTCTTTGAATTCCTGCTGCTTCCCATCGTTCCATGTGGAGACTGGCCTCAAATAACCCACTATCCTCGAATAAACCTCAGTTTTTTTGCCGCAGTCAGGACATTCATAAACTTCTCCCCTGATATATCCGTGGCTTGGACAAACGCTAAAAGTAGGAGTAACGCTGAAATATGGCACTTCTGTTTCAGAAATTTTCTTAACTAGCTTCTTACATGTTTCTTTTTCGATAGATTCAGGAAGGAAAGCATGAAATATAGTTCCTCCCGTATACATGGGCTGGATATGTTTTTGATGTTCCAGGGCATCAAAAATATCACGTGTAGCATCAACATTGAGCTGAGTGGAATTTGTGAGATATGGATACTTGTCTGTTCCCGATGTTATAATCCGATTGTATTTCTGCTTGTCCAGCCTTGCCAGCCGGTATGAAGTCGATTCTGCCGGGGTTGCTTCCAGATTATAAAGATTCCCTGTCTCTTCTTGAAATTGCCTGATTGTCTCTTTCATAAATTCAAGGACTTTAACTGTGAATTCCTTCCCTTCCGGAGTACCGATTCCTCTGCCAAGAAAATTCATACAGGTTTCATGCATTCCCAGCAGTCCAATCGTAGAAAAATGATTGTCGAAATGGCCGAGGTATTCCAGCGTGTAAGGCATAAGCCCCTTGTTCATCATATTGTTAACAACTTTTCGCTTGGTTTCGAGAGCTTCCTTTGCTAAAACCATTACATCTTTCAACAGAGAAAAAAACTCTATTTCGTTTCCAGCTTCGTATCCAATTCTATTCAGGTTTACAGTTACAACCCCAATAGAACCCGTAGAATCTCCAGGGCCCCACATGCTCCCAGGTCTTCTAATAAGCTCCCTCTGGTCAAGATTTAATCGGCAGCACATTGCACGTATATCGCCAGGGTCAAGATTTGTCCCGATGTAATTTTGAAAATATGGGATTCCATACTTAGCGGTTACATTAAAAAGCAAATCGGCATTTGAAGAATTCCAATCAAAGTCCCTGGTTAGATTATAAGTAGGAATCGGAAATGTAAAAACACGTCCTTTCTGATCTCCTTCGATCATCAGCTCCAGGAAAGCTTTGTTGATCATATCCATTTCACCCTGGCATTCTCCATATGTAAAACTCCTCTCTTCTCCACCAACAATAACACGTCTTTCCTTCATGTCCTTCGGAACAGTCCAATCAAAAGTCAGGTTGGAGAAAGGTGTCTGCCATCCCCATCGAGAAGGAACATTAAGCCCGAAAATGAGCTTCTGAATATCCTGCTTTACATTTTCATAGTCAAGGTTATCTGTTCTTATAAAAGGGGCCAAAAAAGTATCCACGCTGGAAAACGCCTGAGCTCCGGCAAATTCTCCCTGCATTGTCCCGATGAAATTCACCATGTGAAGAGTTGCTGTTTCTAGATGCTTAGCTGGAAAAGAATGAACCTGGTTGGGAACATGTCCGAATCCTTTCTTGAGCAGGTTCTCAAGAGACCATCCTGCACAGTAACCCACAATAGGATATGAGAGGTCATGTATATGAAGGGCCCCCTCGTCATGAGCTTTCTTAATATTCTCTGAATAAAGCTGATTAAGGGCAAAATTCGCTAAAACTTCCCCCGCTACCCTGGCATTTAATCCCGAAAAACTCGTTACGCCCTCGTTGGAGTTTTCTTTTACTTTCCAATCCCTATCATTTATATAGTCTTTTATCAACCTTTCCAGGTTAATACCAATTTCCTTGGCTTCCCGAATATCTTTATGCCTGTTCCTGTAAAGAATGTATGACTTTGCAATATCATGATATCCCTGTTTCATGAGAACCATCTCTACAATATCCTGAATCTGTTCCACTGAAGGAATGGTATAACCTGCAAATTTATCTTCCAACATGAAAGTCGCGATATCTGATATATTCTTGGCTATCTGTTTGTCTGATAAGCCTTTAGCTTGCATTGCATTGTAAATAGCATTCGTAATCTTGTCCTGGACAAAATCCGTGACTACACCATCTCTTTTCTTGATTCTAGAAACAGTCCTATTCATTTAAGACCTCCTTTTTCAATTAAAAGCGCCTTATTCAAACAATAAAAGTAACATTCTATCCATAAGGACTTTCTCTTTAGCTTTTCTCGAAAGAGAATACAAATACCGCGAAATCACCACATCTTGTATATTAAAAAGATTCCTAACACTAAATGTTGTGTTTGTGCTATTAAATCTATATCCAATTTTTCAGCTTGTCAAGCTCTTTTTTCATTTTCTTTTATTTTATTTAATTTCTCCAAATTATAAGCTGAATTATTCATGAAAACTGCCGCTAAATTTGAGGGGATGTTTGCACTCAACTAAGATTCCTAACACAATTGGACAAAAATCGAATATGAAATCTTTTAATAATCTAGGTATTATAAAAAAAGAATTCCGGCACAGCAGATTGTTTATCAATCAGACATAGAAATACCATATTTTTCGAGTTCTGCCTCAAGGTTAGTTTCCGGGTCAAAAAGAATGGCATTCAATCCAATATTCAATGCAGCCTCGACATTTTCTTCTCTGTCATCAATAAAGATACACTCCCATACCTCAGCTTTTGCCTTTTCTATAGCTTGCCAGTATATCTGTAGATGAGGTTTAACATAACCGGCCTCATACGATAGAATATATTCATCGAAAATTAGGAGTTCGGGAAATTTTTTTCTAATAAATCCAAACCGCATAACGTCTGTATTTGAAAGTAAAACAAGCCTGCATTTCGACTTAAGCTTTTTTAAGATCTTAAATACAGGCATATTATGAGAAAAAACATCATTATAGATAGAGAAAAATGTATTATGATCTATTTCGGCTTTAAGACTCTTAATAGATTCTTGGAAAAAATTCTCAGGAGTTATCTTTCCAGTGTCAAAAGAGTGAACAAGCTCGTGGTTTGCCAAAGCTATTTCTGCAATCTGGTCCGCAGAAAACGGACTGTATTTTGCTATCTTACAAAAAAAAATACTATTATCGAAAAATACAAGGACCCCCCCTAAATCGGATATTATGCTCTTTATCATAGAAACATTTTCATTCTGAAAAACCCCTTATCTTAGTTTGGAAAATTATGCCTTAAATTAAGGCTTTGGTCTAAAACAACCCAGCAAACAAAACATCTGCATGGAACATCTCACGTGTTCTGCGCCTGACTTTCCAATCTACAGTCTCTTTTATATCGAGATAAAACCAGAATTCATCAAAAAGTCTTAACTTATCCACATAATAAATCCCGAAATCACTGAAATTATCGATAATAATCTTGCCAACTTCTTTTCCCTTATCATCACGAACTTCAATTCTACTAGTCTCTTCGATTTTATCCAGTTTTCCATATACTTTACATTTACCCTTTTCTTCCCACGTATTCTTCTTATCATAGGCAAGATTTTCTAAGGGGACAAAATCACCCCTTTCTTTTAAGCCTATGTAATCTTCGAAAACTACTTCCTCACTTCTTGTAAAAACATTCATCCACTGTCCATTCTCATCCTTAACATCAATCTTATCAGCAACTAAAATAGAAGGCCTTTCAGGAGAAAATGTTCCCTCCCCCTTGACCTCTTTTCCTAACAGAGTGCTTATGTCGCCTGATTCCAAATTCCCCTGAACAATTATATCAAATCCTCGAGCTTCAGGGATAAAAACATATTTGCCAAAAGCAATTTTCACACTTCCTTCGAACTCAATGATTCCTTCTTTTTCAGGGGTAATTTTTTCCTGTTCCGATATTTCTTCCGCCTTTTTACAAGCCACTATTCCTACAAAGACCAATAAAAAAGCTAAACAAATCAACCCCACGATACGAAACATTTTACCTAATTTTTCTTTCCCATCTGTTGAAACCAATATTCTATTAGCCATAACTCACACCTCCAAAACTTTAATCATTCAATATCACCACAAAATACCGCAGAAGCTTTTCCTTTCTACAGAAGAAACACTTCTTCCTTTTCTTCCTCAAATTAGGATATTTTATACCATTGAAGCTAATAAAAGTAAAGAAGAAAATTAATTATTGTCGAGTAAAATTTAACTAGGCTTTCTTTAATATAACAGAGAAGTAGTTTTTTACTTTATTCTTATTTTTTTGCTTGATGAAGAACTAGAAGAAACTCTTCTTGAAGAACGGCTAACTTTTGATTTAAAAGAACTTGAAGTCCGCTTGGGAACAGAATAACTTCTTGACGAGGAAACTCTTTTCCCTACCGAACTTGAGGAAGTCATACTTCTTGAATAATTTTTAGAGGGAGCCGTATAAAATCTCTTTTTTGCAGAGCTCTTAAAGGATGAACCAACACTGGAAGAATATCTGGACCTTATTACGCTACTCGATGTACTAACCCTTGGTGATTTTGAATACAGACGAGTCTTGTTTTGGCTCGTACTGGTTCTGTAGCGAGAAGAAAAATTTGAGTTTCGGGAAGAATAACTCTTAATAGATGATGACTTGGCCCCTGTTCTGGATGTTTTCTGTGAGTTTAATCCACTGTTTTTTTTCAACGTCTCCCTGTTCAATTGTGGATTAGATGGGTAAATTCTGCTTTTATAATTATTTATCGGGGTTCTTGATGAATAGGCATTGGAAGATCTGGAGGCAAGACCAGTTCCGCTATTCTTTGAGAAAGAAGAGCTTCTCTGTTTAACTGGGACAGAAGAAATTGAACGTGAAAATGAAGTTCGCTGCGAAGGATAATTTTTTATCTTAGACCGGGAACTGTATTTTTGAGACGAATCCGATTTAACACCCCCAGAAAGATGTGCTTTTACAGGCTGAGAATACCTGTTCTTTTCAGAGTATAACCGTGAATTAGACATGTTCGATGTTCTGGGTTTTTTAATCAAAGAAGTCTTGACTCGGGAAGGGCTCGCACGAGAAGGCAAACCAGAGCTTTTTGCTGAAGAGTATGTTTTCCCAACATTACGTATTTTTGATCTTGAAAAAACCTCTACCACAGCGGAATCATGCATTCTTACTTTATTCTTTGCAAGGCTACTATCCGGCTGTAAAGATGACAAAGATATTTTTCCTAGCCGTGTAACCTGGCTCTGAGTTAATGCAACTTTAGTTATTTGTCGGGCCTGAAGTTGATTCTTGTGAACCACTGTTAGGGCTCGGGAATTGACAGGATAATGACCGCCATAATACCTGCTATAAAAATGATTATTGACGATAACCACTGGATAACCATAATAGCTTAAAGGGCACCACCCAAAATAATTATACCCCCTGTGCCAATGTACCCATGCAGGCCCCCAGGATCTTGTCGGAATCCAGTGCCATCCAAGGCCCAACCTCCAGTGCCATCTCCCATAATGATATACACACCATCCCCAAGGCTCATAGGGAACCCATGTCCATCCTATAATGGGATACCAGGTCCATCTTCCATTATAATAAGGCCTCCATGAATCATAATACACATTTGGAATCCAGACATGTCCATAAGGGCGCTCATAAACCCATCGTCCGTTATAGGCCAATTCAGACTCATATTCATAAAGTTCAGAAGGAAGATAACTTCTTCCTACACTTCGATTACACAACTCATCACGAGACCTGTTCCACTCTGCAAAACTCTCTGCGCTGTTTTCATAAAACCGATTCTCACCAGAAGAAAAATATCCATTTTGAGCTACCAACATCTCTTCAGTATTCACCAATAAAGAGCCCTTTTCCCCAGCAGTTTCCGCTGCTCCTTCCAGCACATGAAACTCTGTTTCTTTGTTATCTCTTACAATAAAATTATAAAGCCCTTTATCCAATATATAGAAGGAAGCATCCGGTGTATGTATTTCAAAATCCTTTTCTCTCTCTAAAAAATTTACTCTCAAATATGCACTTCCAGAAAGCAGATTGAGTTTAATCAGGTCATTCTCTCTCCTCGGAAGATTGATAAAATCAACCTGAGTATAGCTGTCAACACGCAAGTAATTTTTCCTTCCAAAATGAATCTCTGCACGTCCATCTCTTGTCCCCAGTTTTTCACCTTCAACAAGCGCTAAATTTACAGTGCCTTCCTCATATCCCAGATCTTCTGTTCTCTGGATAAATACATCTCCCTTCACATAACTTAACCTAGCATAACTATAACCGTAATATTCAGGGGCCTCATATGAAAAAGTCAAAGAAACAAAAAAAGCCAAACATGAGATAAAAACCATTAGCTTTTTCATTTTCGCCTCCAAACAACGACAAAAGCAAAAAATATGCCAATTAGATTCCTCCTGTTTATGAAAAAATAAAAGATCCTGACTGTACTTATTTAAGGACAATTGACCAGATAATGATAAGACCCAAAGAGAAAATATAGACCAATTTAACTCATTCTCAATAGAAGTCTCATAACTGCTTTATTCTATCTCATTCATATAATAATATTTAAATATATTATCGGCATTCTTTATGAATAATCCAGGAGAACGTGGATTGTTCACAAGCCAAGCTTGCCGCAGATGCAAGGCACAGCACATGAAGTTGTGGTCCTTCACCACGAATGGGCTGTAACGAAGCGATATTGAAAGATTTAGCCTTTATGAGTCGATTTTAGAGGGAACCCGACGCGAAGTCGGGCCTGATGGATGGGTGAGCACTGTAGAATCAAAGGGGCGATGCTAATAATGGCTCAAGGACATTACAGCGCTGTTTAAGATAAACACGCGGAGTTCCAGCAAAGCCGAGAAGATAGGGGAGGAAATGGCATTAAAAATCTTACTGAATCTGCAGAAACCTCGGCTTATGAATAATTCAGGTTAGATTCCAGATTTTTAGAATAGAAAAAGCAATTACTGAAAACTAAAATTTGGTTGTTGATAGGAAGAAGCAGTCTTTTCAGTAAGGTTGCTTTTTCCCCTGCAATAAAAATACTATTTCTTCTTCAGTATGGGCATACCTGTTCTTTCTGTCTCGATGACTTTATAGGCATCAGGGACACTGTCCAATGACCCTTCTCTGATATCTCGAGCAAAAAAGTAAATTCTCTGCTGTCTCCCACCCTTTAGGTTAACATCCTTGTAATGAAGATAATACTTAACACCTTTTGAATTAATAAACTCAAATGCCATTTATTCTACCTCCCTATTAATTTTTATTTACAAACAGATACTGCAAACATAATAACAATCATACTTCTCTTTATGCAAGCCTTCTTTCCATAAATAATGAATTTCTATTGAGAACTCTTGCCAAACATATCGGGTCTTGTCCATTTTTATAAAAAAACAGGGGGATGTCAAGAATAAATTTGGAAAAATGTCAAGGTAAAGTAAAGCTCATCACAAAAATGGATGTTTGAATAGAAAATAAAAAGAAGAGAAAAAGATGAATTTGGCACTCTTTATCTAGTTGCGCATTATTTTAATGTAATGTGTCCCGAATATTCTTTATAAAATTTAAATATATTTATTTTTTTATCTTGACTTTTATTTTTTTCCTGTCATAATAATAGTGGTTCTTTTAGGCGGGCTGGAGAGAGCCCCCACCTTTTTTGGTTCCCATCATCAACCCCCCTTTTGCTGACAACAGCCCGCTCTTTATTTAGAATCATTCCTCAAGCTTCATCATCCCTTGACTTGGTAAATATGTTCTCATATCATTTACCTGAATTATTCATGAAAACCGTCAATCAAATATATTTAAGGTAGGAACATGTTTAGACATAGAATGAACAAAAAATTTGGCGAAATCTACAGAGAGGCAAAAAAACCTGAAAACCAAATTCCTTTGGACCTTAAAAGGGATCTCTTTGTGCTTTTCTCAGACCACCACAAAGGTGACGGAAGTCCTGCCGACGACTTTAAAAAAAATGCTATCCTCTATGACTTTGCATTATCATATTACAAAAAAAATGGATATAAGCTCATTGTTCTAGGAGATAACGAAGAACTTTGGGAAAATCATTATGACAGTATCTTGGTAAACTATAAAGCATTAATCGAGAAAGAAATCGAAATGGCATTAGACAGTCCTGACAACAAGAAAATAAGACTGTGGGGAAACCATGATAAAGAAATTTCTCTTCGAAAATTCAGACACTCTAAACATACACAATATAAAAAAGTCCTTAAGAATGTTGAGTACAGAGAAGGTCTCTGCCTAGGAGAAAACATATTTCTCATACACGGTCATCAAGGAAGATTCTTCGACGATATAGCATGGAAAATAAGCAGGTGGGCTGTCCAGTTTATATGGAAAACGATCCAAAAAATCTTTAACATAGGAATCGACGGCCCTGCAGAAAATTTTAAGATTCGTGACAATCTAGAAATGGAATATTATAAATGGGCCAAGAAAAACCATACAATTCTGATATGCGGCCATACTCATAGAGCTGTTTTTGCATCCTCGACTCATATTGACTCTTTACATAGCGAAATCCAGCAGTTAAAGGGATTGCTGGATCATATATCTTCTGACAAAAAGGAAAATATTGAAAAAGAAATAATTTCCAGACAGAGGCAAATAGAGAAAATTCTTATGCCCAGATCAGGAAAAACTCCCAAACCATTCGAAGAAAAATCAATTCGGCCAGTCCCATGTTATTTCAACGACGGCTGCTGCGGTTATACAAACGGAATAACCTGCATTGAAATAGAAAAAGGAATCATCCGACTCATCAAATGGCAGCGTCAAGAAAAAAGAAGAATAATCTTCGGTGAACGCAATTTGCAGCTTCTTCTTAAATATATCAAGAAAGGCCTGCCTCTTGATGATCCTTTAAAGCCTGCATAATCCGAATTATATATTTTAGCTAACCTGTGGAAGGAGGACAGGAGAGGAAGTGTCCTTCCTCTCCCTTTTCAAAACCTTGACGCTGCCTTGGATGAGAAATTTCATCACGTCAAAATTTCCTCAAAATTAGTAAAATTCTGACATAATACTAATATCAGGTCAATCACCCCTAAAGAGGATTCAAGGGGTGAATTTTAAAACACTCTATCCCAGCGCTGATCTTCAAAGCAGTTCTTCCTGGACTGACAAGCATAAGCGCATCTTCAAGTTTTTTAAAGCAAATTTGAAATAAAAACTATTTTCCTTATAATAGAGAAAGAATCCTATGGTAACAGCACTAACAATCGAGAATCTCCATAAATCATTTAAAACTGGCTTTATACCCAAAAAAGTTAAAATTCTCAGTGGAATATCTCTAGACGTCAAAAAGGGGGAAATCTTTGGCTATCTTGGGCCAAACGGTGCAGGAAAAACAACAACCATTAAGTGCATCCTCGGCCTCATCTTTCCGGAAGAAGGTGAAATTAAAATTTTTGGCCAGCCCAATCTCTCGCTTCAAGCCAAGGAACAAATAGGATTTCTTCCTGAAAACCCATATTTTTACGATCATCTTACAGCATCAGAATTCCTGCATTTTTACGGCCAACTATCCACTTTCGAGAAACAAGAAAAAGAAGAAAAAGTTAACAGCTTGCTCCATCTTGTAGGATTGGAGCAGTCAGCAAACCTGCAGCTTCGCAAATTTTCCCGAGGAATGCTTCAGAGAATAGGCATGGCCCAGACACTTCTTAATGATCCTTCGCTTGTCCTTCTAGATGAACCTCTCGGAGGCCTTGATCCCATTGGAAGAAAAGAAATAAGAGATATAATTGTCAGTCTCAAGGAAAAAGGAAAAACTGTTTTTCTTTCTTCCCACATACTTCAGGATATTGAAATGATTTGTGATCGGGTAGCTATCATCGTTGACGGTCAAATTATCAACCAGGGAAAGCTTCAAGACTTGATTTCAGAAAAAGTCCTGTTCACTGAAGTTGTTGTCTCTGGAATAGAAAAAAAATATCTTGAAGGTATAGGGGAAGGCTTATCAACCCAAGGAGGACAAACCTTTCTCAAAATTTTCGACGATGAAAAACTTGAAAAGGTCCTCCAGTATGTCCAATCCAAACAAGGAAAAATACATACGCTTATTCCCAGGACAGAAACTCTGGAAGACCTTTTTGTTGGAATTGTGAAACAAAAATGAAAATACGTGCTATTGCTTTAAACACATTTAAAGAGGCTATTAGAGACAGAATACTCTATCTTCTTCTCTTTTTTGCTGCTGTAAGCCTTTTGTTTTCACGTTTTCTTGCTCTTCTTACGGTTGGAGACAGAGTTAAAATAATCAGAGATGTCGGGCTTAGTTCTATTTCGATTTTCGGCGTCTTAATGGCCATCCTGATAGGAACAGGACTCGTCTACAAGGAAATCGACAAAAAAACTATTTATACTCTTCTTTCTAAACCTGTCCATAGATACCAATTCCTATTGGGGAAATTCTTGGGCTTAATCATAACTCTTTTCATCATGCTTTTCTTTATGAGCTTCATATTTATTGCTCTGGTATTTTTTCATACATTTAAGATTGAATGGAACTTGCTTATCCCTATCTTTTTCGTCTTTTTTGAACTCTGCCTCATCACAGCTGTAGCCATACTATTCTCCTGTTTCTCAACACCCATATTAAGCTCTATCTTTTCTCTTGCTTTCTACCTTATTGGCCATCTTTCCTGGGGATTGGAAGGTCTTATTCAAAAAATGAAGCCCGGTGTAGGAAAGATTCTGGCACAAATTGTTTATACTTTTCTTCCTGACCTGGAAAATTTTAATTTCAAGACTGAAATTGTTCAACACCTGCCAATTCCTTCCAAAATTTTTATCATCTCCACCCTGTATGGATTCTTCTATACTCTTTTTATCCTTGCCCTGGCTATGCTTATTTTCAGAAGACGAAACTTTATCTAGACATAATGAAAAAGACACCTCTCGCAATTATTCTTATTTTAAGCTGTCTTATTTTCTTAGGACTTAAGCTCAAAGCGGACAAGATTACTCGTACTAAAGTCCCGGGTTCCTCCATTATCTACATTCCTTCTGGAAAATATTTAAGGTTCGCCACATTTGGATTTCCTTCCTTCACGGCTGACATGATCTATATCTGGGCCATCCAGTACTACAGCAATTATTCTATCGAGGACAGATTTGATTATCTGGACCACATTTTTTCAATCATCTCTGAGTTAGATCCCCACTATCTTGACCCTTATGAAATCGGGTCCTTAATAGCCGCCCATGAAGCCAGAGATGTAAAAACTGCCTGTAAAATTCTTGATAGAGGCCTGGAGAAAAACCCAAAGGAGTGGATTTTCCCATTTGAAGCAGGGCATATCGCTCAGATGGTAGAAAAGGACTTTGCCCTGGCTCAAAAATATTATAAGAGAACGATGGAGATCGAAGGAGCACCTGCATTAGTCAGAAGACTGTATGCCAATGCAGCCTTCAAGATTATGGACTATAAAACATCCTTGGAAAACTGGCTGGAAATTTACCAGGAAGCAGAAGATGAACGGATAAAAAAAATCGCATCCAACCAAATTTATCAAATAAAGACAACCATAGATATCAAGACAATCAAAGAAGCAATCGAAAAATTCAAGGAAAGATTCGGCCGCAATCCCACGGAACTAGCCCAGCTCGTGAATGATGGCTTGCTGGATTCTCTCCCAAAAGATCTTGATGGAAAAGAATACATTTATGACTCTCAGACAGGCGGGGTAAAAGCTCCTACAATATGGTGGAAAAGATAATCATAATCATACTATTTGGCCTTGTATGGGGAAGCTTTTTAAATGTAGTCATATATAGAGTTCCCCTTGGAATAAGTATTGTTCATCCTCCTTCTTCCTGTCCTCACTGCAAAAAGAGAATAAAATTTTATGATAATATTCCTGTCTTTTCCTACTTGTTCCTCGGTGGAAAATGCCGTTACTGTAAGGCAAAAATCCCCATATCCTACTTTCTTGTTGAAGTTCTGACACCATTGAGTTTTCTCGTTCTCTACAATCAATACACTCTTAGTATCCATTTCTTCTCATCATGTATCTTCACAAGCGCATTGATTACTCTGGGTTTCATTGATTTCTACCATCAGATTCTGCCCGATGAAATAACACTCTCAGGATTGGCTTTAGCTCTCGTTTATTCGCTTTTCCGCAAAGATTTTACCCTGACTCAATCCCTTGTTGGTGCCGTAGTTGGAGCGGGATTTCTTCTTCTCATATATGGAGCTTATTTTCTGTTTCGAAAAAAAGAAGGGCTAGGCATGGGCGATGTGACAATGATGCTTATGATCGGTGCTTTCCTTGGCTGGAAGCAGACTCTTTTTACTCTTATTCTCGCTTCTTTTACCGGTGCTCTCGTTGGGCTCTGCTTTATTTTCTTTAAGAAGAAAGATCTTCAGTATTCCCTTCCATTCGGGACATTTTTAGCCCCAGCTGCTTTTGTTGCACTGATTTGGGGAGAAAGAATCATCAACGCCTATCTGAGCCTGTATAAAAATTTGTAAGAAGCAGGAATTTAGATTCAAAGGTTATTGCTTAAACCATACTAATAACATTCAGGGCTTAAGGATTTACTTTATAATCTTATATATCTCTCTCCAAGATTTAACTTTCAGAAGTGCCCCAGCTGGCTGTTCCAATTTCTGAATTGTCGAGTCATATTCCTGAATATAAACCTCCCGTTTCCTTACACCTCCTGCCCTTTCCGATTCACCAAGTGTAACTGCTGCTCTTGTTTTAATTTCAAGGTTTAAGCTTTCTACCGTGCCGGTAGATGTCTGAAATGCAGACCCGCCGACAACTGTAGAACCAGCCGACCAGACAAACCTAGCATAAAGTTTTCCGATTCCTTCCAAGCTTGTACAGGGATTAACTGTTTCTATGTTCCCTGACAACGTGCTGAAGTATACGATGTAATTTGCCACTTTCGGGTCAGCCCATACTTTACCCATTATTTCCTGCCCAGTTTCCTCTACTGTGTGAATTAAATCTCCTCTGTCCTTTTCTCCAGGTAATCCGAGTATTCCTGAATCTCCAAGATACCACTCTACTTCTGGAGTATCTCCATCTATAAGTGCAATAAAAGAATAAGGCCCCTCATCCGGAGCCTTATCATCTCCCCCAGTTCCGAAATAAATGCGTGGAAATGTTCCTGTCGAACCAGGGTCAATCCATATTGCGGATTTTGTGATAATCGGGTAATTCATCGAATCCGTATAGATTGTCTCAGCATCCCATGAGTTGTTATTTTGGAACTCGATACTGGTATCCACTTTCCACATCCTCCCATCGAGGTCTCCAAAATAAACCGCATCTGTATACCCATCCCTTTCTATATCAATTATTGATGGAGAGCCGGGAATGGCATTAGGAATATTAGGAAAGCTAGCTGAAGTGTCAACATCAACTGCTTCAAAATTCCAAAAAATATCTCCATCTTCCAGATTTACAGCGTAAAAATTATTTCCTATCTCTTCACTAAGGCTGTTATCATACCCGGATCCCATAAAAGCCACCCAGGAATCATTTCCTCCCTTACTGACTTTTCCTATTTCCGGTACTGACCAGGTCTCTCCCATTGTCTCATGTGTAACTTCCCACATAGGCTGAGGATCTTCAATATTTGTAATATCCAGAGCAAAATAATAGTTGCCGCTCGCATTCGGGCCAATCGAACTTCCTTTCCCTGGCCCCTGACCGCAGATGATAACTGTCCTCCATTCTCCGCCAATCTGTACGTCTGCAGCCACCGGACTTCCATCTACATAAACATCTCTCACAAAATATCTTTCACCGGTATTGGGTTCAACCCCCCTCATGTTTCTCAATTTGGGAAGCAGGTTGTTAGGGATAAATGCCCACAGTTCTTCACCCGTAGCAATATCAAAGCAGTGTAACATGCCGTCATTTGTACCCACAAGAAGTACTTTAGGCCTGTTCTTCCAATCTTCGATAAAATTTTCATACCCGGATCCCATACTCACAGGATCTCCCTTAGGACACTCAACAATGATAGGATTAGAATGGTTGATATCTCCCAGTTTCCAGTAGCGGTCTTCACCTCTTACGAAGTTAATAAGGCCCGCATTCGTGTTTTGAAAATCATTTAATATAGGTCCTAAGATGTCAATATTGCTTGTAGAGAATTCGATTCTCTGCAAGCCAGAACCGCCGGAGCCGGGAACAGCAGTATAAATTGTTCTGTCTCCTGCAGCCCGGATATTCAATAATTCTCCAGCATCCCACCTGATTTCAACTCCCTCAGCCACAAGCTCCCTTCCTGAGGATTCGGATAAATCAGGACGAGTAATTGTTCTTAGGTTAGAATAAGCATCACTTACCGGAGATGTGTTGCTGACATCATATGCTCTTAGATGTCCCTGCCACCCTGGAAAATAAAACGTTCCTCCGATGATAAGTTTCTTAGGTTGACCACTTTCATCTATGACTCTTGCAGCAACAGAGGTTCGGGAGTATTCACGCCTCTCGACATACGTGATCGAAAATGCTATTCTGCTAATGACCGGAGTTTCAAATGATGCTCCTTCATAGTCCTCCATTTCGTCCTCTTCAGCATACAAGATTGCTTTCCACAAGAGCTGTGAGCCAAAATGCGTAAATTCGTGCCAGGGTAAATCGTTCTCACTGGCATAAGTATGGAGTGCACCACTGCTTGAAACCCCGTCATTTCTTTCCGTTCCGAATCTTGCGTAGAATTCCCAATCCCTTCCATTATTGCTTATATAATAATCCACGGTAAGCCCCTGGCTCGATCCTCCACGGACACTTTGATCAAGATTGCTCATTCTAACTCTAGTTATTGCATGTTCAGCAGGGTCGAGGTCTGGAGTCACATTTGTTGACCATGCTTCTCCGAAAGTATTATAAACAGGAGCCAAATCATTTATGACTAGAAAATAATCCCCAGAATGGTTTGCATCTGCCAAAATAACATCCATATCACCATCCAGGTCATAGTCCATTAAAGCACTCATATCCACATCGTGGGGATCTGGGAGGATAGGCTGGCACATATTCAAGCATCTAAATTCAAATTCCAACTGGCCGTCAACTATGCCCTGGTTTTTCATAAACCACATTCTGGCTTCATTCCCTGCATTCCACCTGTCTGTAGCCGCAAAAATATCTATCCTGCCATCATGGTTAAAATCCGCTACACAGGTTGCAACCGTTCCTGTACAATCATCATTGGGGATAGTCAGTTCGTGGCGGGTAAAACCTTCAGTCCCATCATTCTCATAATAAACTAAATACGGAATGTCATTTACAGTACCGCCAAGAATATCCATATCACCATCCCCGTCAAAATCTGCCGCATCGACAGAAGTCCCTCCACGGCCGATATTAAAGCCGGTTGTCTGGTCATAATTAATTTCAGCGATCTCAAAAGAATCAATATTAAAATCCTCAGCTCCTGGATTCCTGACAAGAAATATTTTATCCTGACTGATAACCAGTAAATCCATGTCGTCATCATCGTCAATATCTACCGAGCATAAATGGTCTCCAGCCCAGTTGATGTATACCCCGGTAGTCATGAATCTGCTCGAAAAATCCAGGTTAGGTGAGACTTGATAGGAGTAAAAATCCGGATCTGTCGCAGTCCCCACATTTATATACATTGCCGCTACAAAGTCAGTGTATCCAAATTCGTCTCTGCTATTCTTCATGAAAAAGAAATCCTGCAGTCCATCGCCATTGTAATCTGCAGCAGTTATAGAAGCAGGTCCAACGTAGAGCCCTTCATCATAAACTTCGCTGGGATCTACAAAAAATATAATACCGTCATCATCCTCACCATCTTCGTCTCCGTCATAATAATAATTCCTCGCTAGAATCAGCCTGTAATTATTTTCAATGTCTAGGCCTATTAAGTCCGGATAACCATCTCCGTCAAAATCTCCTGCATCACATACATATATCTTTGCTCCCATACCTGAAGGTTCCTCAATCGAAAAGTTTGCTCCCAGCCAGCTCAATGTAACTTCTCCATTTCCAGTCCACATAGCAGAAGTCTTTTCTACATCTTTATATGTCGTAGGAGAGCCAAATGTTTCTTCAAAAGCTATTGTATATTCTATACACTCCTCTTGTGCCCAGAACTTTATTGCAAAAACAGCTATGAATATAGCCACAGGCAATACTATTAACATTACATTCTTTATTTTTTTCATTTTTTCCCTCTTTTATTCTTTTGTTTATTAGTTTAATGCGATATTTCAATAGCCAATTCAATTTCTAACCTTGTGGTCGTCATATTACTTCCTGTTCCAATACTACCTATACAAACTAAAAGAGTATCTCCTGCATCAGGTGTGCCTCCGCCAGCTTCATCATCTATCAAAAAAGCTGTATATGTAAAACGATGATCTAATACTCCTCCATCTGATATATAAGGCTGGCGGCAAAAAATGACATTAGCAACATCAGGATTTCCATCTCCATCAGGGTCAATATAATCCAGCATCTCTCTATCTCTCATTTTTCGAAAATAATACACAGATAAAGGATCATCGATCCCGGAAGGTTCTTTTAGATAATGACTATCAAAACTTACCCAACTGTCAGTTGCAAAAGAATTTTCAATAGCAAGCCAGGCTGAATCAAAACCCGCCTCAGCTGCATTAAAGGCCTGCTGCTGTGTGCGAATATTGCCTGCAACAACTGTTCCTGTATTAGTCACTGCAATAACCGCAAGTCCAACAACAAGTAAAAAAGCCAGCACCAGAATTACAATAATTAATGCAGAACCTTTTTCAAAATTATTCATCTTCAACCTGTCACCAGCTGCTAAATTTTTCTTCCTTCTTTTCACATTAACCTCTTTTATATCAAACCAGTATTATATATGCTCAAGGACATATTTCTTATATTAGCGGTTGATTCCAATAAAAACCTTCTATGCCTATCAACCTGAGTTCCTGGAAGAGAATCAGCAACATAAGGTTTTCCGTAAATATACTGTGCTTCAGGAGGAACAGCACTTGAAACACTCACATAAGGATTTTCTGTTTTTCCGAGAACATAAATTCTAATGCGGCGTATGCCCCCAAGAACCTGAAGGTCAGTCCATGTATAAAGGCTGTCATTCCAGTTTAAAAAATCGCCGGCATCCAGTTGACCGTTATTGTTGTTATCATCAAGAACTTGGTCGTTATCAAAATCCCCATGATACTGGAACTGGAAGTCCTCAATGTTTTGTGCAAGAGGTTGGTATTCAACAAGATTATTTACTAATCGCGAAACATATAGAACACCTGGCTGACCCAAATAACCATTCGTACCCGCTGTTAAACTCTGGTAATTTCCATCGACATCAAGCCAGTATGTCTTAAAGTCAATAAAATGGACTGTGCCTCCAACATAATGGGCCCCAGCTCCTCCAGGTATTAACCCATTCGGTAAAGTCTCGTTTATTGAACTAAAACTGATAATATTGCTTGCTGTTCCTAATCCCTGTATACTAGTGATTAGACCAAGTTCCCCATTTATTGTATTGAGATCCGGATTAGGGAGTATAAGGATTAATCTATTGATATATCCCAGCGCCTCAGAAGGATAAACCCCTGCAGTATAAGGATAGAGACTAAATTCATAGTCTTCAAGCGTAATAGTTCCTGAAGAAGGAACATAGCTTTTAATAACAAGCTTTGCGGGATCAGAATTACCCAGGATTGTTATTCTGTCAGAGCGGACTCCAGTACTTGGCTGCGCAGGATCATTGTTTACTCCCTCAATGAAATATGCACAGAACTGCTGAGGTAAGCCAGCTCCTGCAGATTTTAAATCCCTGGAAATGAAAAACATCGCAGAACGAACATCATTCTGAAGTTCTGCAAATTGCTGCTGGTCAACTGCAATCCTGTTGCTGTCCATATACAAAGACAGTGTTCCCAAAATAACAATCAGCATTATCGAACTGCTAATAAGCATTTCAATAAGAGTAAATCCTAATCTAGAATGGTTGCCATTTGAATATTGTTTTTTTAACTTGTTTATCATTTTTTTCGCTTAAACCTTCCTTCTTCTATTTTGTCGGTCCGTCTCATATTAAAATTTTACATTGAACGATCCGGTTATCGTCCAATAACTGTGCTAATATCCGCACTTACTCTATATTTAGAGGGATTAAGAATGAGCTGATTTACTGCCACACCCGTCTGTGCTTCTCCTGCTTTGGCTATTGTAAAAACCAAAACTCTAACATCCCAATAATACCCTGAAACACTGACCTGGGTAATTCTCCTAAAATCGATTATTCCGTCACTATTAACATCAATATTCTCATCAACCGGAGCTATGGCTAATGTGTTTATATCAGCAGCAGTAAGATTCCTTACACTGTCAATCTGTTGCTGAGCTAAAAAAGTAGCGCTGCTTATTTTTTCGGAACGAGAGTTGCTGAGAATGGAATAAGTAAAAAGCTGAGCTAATCCCAACACTGCAATACCTACCAGTGCCATGGATACAAGCACTTCAATTAGTGTAAATCCCTCTTTGACCGAATGGGTTTGAGCCATATTTTTTATCATCTTAGAATCACTCATTTCATTATTTTTTTAATTCCATTGGTTAAGTACCACTAAATGATTTAAGATATTTAATTGACCCAGCGGTAAACACTTTGATTTCTCTCATGTCCTGCTGGTTATAATTTTTTAGTTTATCACTCTGAATAGTTATGCTGTTTTTGCCAATTTCATAATTTGTAATAAAACCCATCGGAGAAAATTCAACAGTTTTATCAGTTGCACTACTCTTCACAACCACATTAAAATCAGTAGAAATTGTCTTAGTCACAAACCCAGACATCTGATTCCACGAACCCGATGTATCCTGGCTCTCAATAAGAAAAAACCATCTCTCATTTGGCTGGTAAAACCTCACTCTTTGGTTCTGTTTAGTCTTTACTGCTTGAAATTTTGCCCTTTGTAATGTTGTCAGTATATCTCTAGCCTCACTTTCTATAGACCTTGTTTCCAGAGAGTTCCTGATGCTCGGATAACTCATGGCTAATACTATACCAATAATCCCCAAAACAAATAAAAGCTCTATTAAAGAAAATCCTTTTCTAGCCGAGGTAAATTCTACCCCTTTATAAATCCCAGACATAAAAGATTTCCTTTCCATTTTACCGACTGCTTTTTTATCTACTATCAATCGTCCCTTGTGCTGTTGATTGTAGACATTTATATGAAAATTTGCAACCTTTCATAATACTAAAAGATTCTTCCCCTCCTTTTTACTATTATAAAACATATTTTCATCCTATTTATAAACCGTAAACCGCAAATTTCATGCCAACTTAATCCGATAATATGTCATTGATAATAAACAGATTATCTTTCGGTGCCATGTTTTCCCGCTCTTATTATGCCATTTTCTGTCATATCAATGACAAATAATTGACATATTACATATTTATAATATATATTTTTAATTATAACTTCAAGGTGAATCAACGGGTGATTTCCGCTGCCTTTTTATAATCTTTCTTCGTACATTATCTCACCTCAAAAAGCTAGTCTCAATTTTTCTGCTGTTTTTAATTTATACCTGCCTTCATTGTCCTTCAACGCCTTATTTGATGCATACAAGCGCTGACAAATTCATTGAATTTTGGAACAGACTGTGATATTGATTTATTCATGGTTCAAGAGAAAAAGTATGTCTTTTATGCCGTTTTTTTAATTTTTTTCTTTTTCCTGGGAGCTTCTCTTTTCATAAATATCCATTCTATTCAAGGCAACTTCCTTTTTGCTGATGAGGCAATTTATTATTCTCTGACCCAAAGCCTAGCCCACGACGGGGACCTTGAATATACTAAAAAAGATTTGATTAGATACTTCCAAGCTTTCGATTCTGGACCGATTGGACTTTTCTTAAAAAAGGGGAAAGACAATAAAATCTTCTTTGCCAAATCATTTGCTTATCCCATTTTTGCTTCGCCTTTTGTTAAAATCTTCGGCTGTAATGGCTTTTTTATCTTCCACTCAATCCTTTTTCTGCTTCTTCTGTTAATGGGCAGTATGTATTTTTCGCTGGGAAACAGGCCAGCTCTCTCACTCCTCATTATATTAACATTTCTTTTTGCGTCAGTTGCCATTGTATATATTATTTGGATATCACCCGATTTTTTCAATCTCTTCCTGGTATTTTCTGTGCTCTTCCTCTGGCTTTATAAGCGTAAAAATCAAGAAGTAAATACGAATAAAGAGAAGAAAAACAAAATCCAGACCTTTCTCCTTTCAGATTATTCGGATTATCTGGCATGTATTCTGGTTGGAATAGCAGTTTTCTCAAAACCTCCAAATATTGTGCTTATGGCTCCTTTGGTTTTACATTCTTTATTCAAAAAAAAGTTTAAACAGTCTTTTCTTATGGTTCTTGTTTTTATCCTAACTTCATGCGTCTTTTGGGGATCAAACCAACTTGTAACAGGCAATTGGAATTATCAGGGTGGTGAACGCAAAATATTCCACTTTAAATACCCTTATGAAAAAGAACATTTAACTTTTGACTCCACGGGTTTCGAGATGACTTCGGAAGGCTATGCTAAAAAGCATCTTCTTCCCCCAAAAGTCTTTATTTATAATATTTTCTATTATTTCTGGGGAAGATTCACAGGAGTTACATGGTACTTTTTCCCAGCTGTTTTGTTCATGGTTCTTTTCTTCATCAGAAAAAAACGTCCTTATCA
This sequence comes from uncultured Eubacteriales bacterium, assembly GCA_964648465.1. Classification (GTDB taxonomy): domain Bacteria; phylum Acidobacteriota; class Aminicenantia; order Aminicenantales; family Aminicenantaceae; genus Aminicenans. The sequence goes on from CAZYMU010000009.1 coordinate 54,099, forward strand.
ATGGTTCGTATTTGGGACTATTGCTGCAGAAATCCTAATATATATCACCATCATGCCAGACAATTACGCCGGCGGAGGAGGCGCCCTGGCTAATAGATACTTTCTTAATCTTTATCCTCTTTTTCTCTTCCTTCCCGATATAAAAATAAAACTTAATGAAATCGGTATTAGCTGGATTATAGCTTCTATTTTTATTGCACAAATTTTCCTCAGTCCTTTCCAGCACTCTCATTATCCTGCAACTCATGCAAAAAAATTTCCCTTCAAGATGCTTCCTGTAGAATTAACTCTTGTTAATAACTTTCCAACAAACACAAACCCAGAAGCTTTCCGGCAACCTGTGGGAACAAAGAATTCCTGGCTCCATTTTCTGGACGATAATTTCATCCCCAGACAGAAAAAATCCAAACAGGAAAAATCAGGATTCTGGACTAGAGGATCTCACACATCGGAAATGATTCTTAAAACCTGGTATCCCGTTAAGAAAATTCTTTTTCATGTACTGAACAATCCCCGAATGCGAAATGAAATCTCAGTCCAAGTTGGAAGTAAGAAGAAAAAAATCATTCTCAGTAAAAATCAGCGCGGAATTCTTTCTTTCGACAATCTAAAGCCATTTATAATTAAAGCTACCCACCTTTATAAAATAAAAATAAAAGCCTCGAAAGGTTCCATTCCTTATCTTGAAGAACAAAAAAGTGCGGAGAGAAGATATCTAGGCACATTTTTTGAATTGGAAATCATTCCTAAAAACGAGTAATGTGCGGCATTTGCGGTATAGCTAAAGTTGGAAATAAAGAATCAATCCCTCCATCTCTTATTTCTTCCATGTGCCAGACTATTATCCACCGAGGACCTGATGATGAAGGTATTTACATCGATAAAATCATTGCTCTGGGCTCCCGTCGCTTAAGCATAATTGACCTCGACACCGGACATCAGCCTATATCAAATGAAAACGGCTCGGTATGGGTAGTGTGCAATGGCGAAATTTATAATTTTCCTGCCCTGAAAGAAGAATTAATCTCCCGTGGGCACAATTTTTCAACCAAAACTGATACAGAAACCATTGTTCACGGATATGAAGAATGGGGGGAAGATTTCATTAAAAAACTCAGAGGAATGTACGCATTTGCTCTGTGGGACGCTGCACAGCATAAGCTCTTACTTGTCAGAGATAGGATAGGTATCAAACCCCTTTATTATACTATACTTGAAGATAGTACTCTTGTTTTCGGCTCTGAATTAAAGGCTGTCCTCACTCATCCTGGTGTGAAGCGCTCCATAGAACCTCAGGCTCTGGACTTTTTCCTGACTCTAGAGTATATCCCAGCACCTTACTCTATTTTTAAAAATATCTTCAAGCTTCCTGCGGCTTGTTCTCTCATTTACAAGGACGGAAAAATGAGGGTCAAGAAATATTGGGAACTTGAATCAGGTAAATCCATCCACAAAAGCTATACAAAACAGACTCTTAATTCTCTCATGGATGAACTCTATAATCTTCTTAAAGAATCGGTAAAAATGAGATTAATAAGCGATGTTCCATTAGGCGCTTTCTTAAGTGGAGGAATTGATTCCTCTTCAATAGTTGGGCTTATGAGGGAATTAGGGGCTTCTCCTTTAAAAACATTCTCAATCGGATTCGAGGATTCAACTTATAATGAGCTTGACCATGCCCGGCGGATCGCCAAGAAGTTCCACACCGAACATGAAGAATTCATTATTCAGCCTCAAGCTCTGGAGCTCACTGAAAAACTAATTCATCATCTGGACGAACCTTTTGGCGACTTCTCTATATTTCCAACTTATCTTGTTTCTAAAATGGCAAGATCACGTGTCACGGTGATCCTTTCAGGAGACGGAGGGGATGAAATTTTTTCCGGCTATGAACATTATCAGGCTCAAAGGCTTTCCGCATTTCCCCTGATTCCTTTTCTTCAAAAAACCCTTCCATCTATTGTTAAAAAGTTCCCACCTTCACCCAAAAAGAAGGGACTCTGGAATAAGCTACGGAGATTCAGCCAGGGTTTAGAATTCAGCCCGGAACTGAGGCATTTCCGCTGGATGATGTTTCTCACTGCTGAAAATAGAAAACTCTTGTACACAGAAGACTTAACCCACGAACTAGGGGGAACAAAGCAGCTCAACAAGATCGAACCTTTTCAGGAAATATTCCTTGACATGGACCGATTTGATGCAAAAACTGCAGAATTGTATCTTGATCTAAAAACTTATCTTGTCGACAATATTCTTGTTAAGGTTGACCGTATGAGTATGGCTCCATCACTCGAAACAAGGGTTCCTCTTTTAGACCATAAAATCGTAGAGTTTATCTTTAACCTTCCAGGAGACCTTAAACTTAAAGGCATGACGACAAAATGGATATTTAAAAAAACGATGGAACGTCTCCTTCCCAGGGAGAATATTATTCGCAGTAAGGAAGGATTCAGCATTCCTATGAAGCACTGGCTTAGGATAGAACTCAAAGAGTTAATGCTCGATTACTTAAGCCAAAAAAGGATTCAAAACGAAGGTTTATTCAATTTTGACCTCATAAAAAAAATGATAGATCTACACCTTCAAGGAAGAGAAAACTTCAGCCATCAACTTTGGGCTCTTCTTGTTTTCGAAATCTGGAAGGAACAATATTTATAAATCATCATACGGGACAACAGAAACAATGAATATCTTTCTGGTTCCTCTGTCAATTTTAAACTTCTCTGAGACGGGAAGGCCCTGGATCCAAACAATCTCATTCCTTGATAGTAAAACAGGATTTTTTTCCCTCTCTGATAGGGGGATACGTTTGGCTCTCATAATTTCTTTAAGCTTTTTCCTGCCAGGGGCACCCAGTGGTTGGTATCTGTCCCCTTTCCTGCGGTTTCGAACCAAAAGAGGAAACTTGAGCTTTTCCAAATTAAGAAAGGCTTTTGCTTTATCATTAAAATCAAGGTATTTAGATTGAGTTTTCTTACTCCTTTTTGCTTCAAGCTTTATATGGAGCTCTCTGACTTTGAGCGCCTCTTTGCCATTCCACAAATATTCATATCCAATCCTTTGAGGCTGTTCTTTCTCCAAAAATACATATCCATTTTCACGCTTCAGAAAGAGATTTTTTTTCATATGGCATTTTTTACCCTCACTCAAATTGAGAACCAATTCTATATCTTCGAATGAAATTCCTCTCAAGTTGCCTTTTAACTTTAAGATAAACTCTCGCACAAGCCGCCTCGATAGGGAATGAGGCAACGCCAATACAGCGTTTAAATCGAGACGAATATGATTGTTCTCATGTAAAATAGTCTTTTGGACTTTTTGGGTTGTTATTTTTTCTAAAAGAGATTCTTCTTCCTGTAAGATGGAGACAATTCTTCCGATGCTCGGAACGATCTTAGGTTCAAATTTTTCTTGTATGAAAGGCACTAGTTTCCATCTTATTCTGTTCCGCAAAAAACGGCGGTCAAAATTACTTTCATCCACACAAAATTCCAAGCCCTTCTCTGCAAGATATACCTCAATATCCTTTCTCTCTAACTCGATCATAGGCCTGATAATAACCCCTTCAATCATAGGGAAAATACTTGCTAATCCCTGATGACCACTCCCTCTCATAATCCGCATGAGAAAAGTCTCCGCTTGATCTGTCATAGTATGACCTGTTGCTATCTTTGCTCCACCAACATCAAAAGCTTTTTTCTTTAAAAAACTATATCTCAATTTTCTTGCTGATTCCTCAAGATTCAGCCTTTTGCTCTTTGCATAAGAACGCACATCATCTGATCCAATAAAAATAGGGATTGAATATTTAAGAGCAATTCTTCTGGCAAATTGTTCCTCTTCATCTGTTTTTTTACGAAGATTGTGATTAAAATGCCCGAGGAAAAGCTCAATTCCAAGTTCCTTGCGTAGTTCAAAGAGTAATGCGATTAATGCAGAAGAATCCACTCCTCCTGAATAAGCTATAAGAACTTTATCTCCTTTCTCAAGAAGGTTATATTTATTAATAGTTTGTTTAACTCTCTTGATAATTTTCCCCACTGATCCAGCCAAAATTCATCTCCAGACCTGGATTTACAGATTAAAAACACTTGCCTCGAATTTCCAGCATGAATAATCCAGGTTAGCTATTAAAAGTGGCGGTGGAGGGATTTGAACCCCCGACACTACGGATATGAGCCGTATGCTCTAACCGACTGAGCTACACCGCCATTGGCAAAGATTTTAGCGAAAACTCACTTTGAAGTCAATTTGTAATCATATTGGAAGGGTTGCTTCTATTTTTGGAATAATCCAGATCTATTTAATTCTGATATGAGATTCTCGCGTTGAAAAAACTATGGCCTGTCCTGAAGAAGTATTTGCCGAAATGTCAGAAAAAGAAATGGCACTCTCACCCTTGGTTTTGGCTCCAAAGACCAGAGTGACAATCCTTCCCTGCCCTTTAAAACCCTTTCCTAAATCAGGGCTTGTGAATCCAATTGTGCAAATGCCAGAATCATTGTCTATATTTTTAAGGAAAGATGGATTTTTTCCAAACTGCTGAATATATCCTCCTAACAAAATCTGTTTCAATTCCAATATCTGGGAATTAAAAGAGAATCCAATTGACATATTTCCAATCTCGTGCTCGGAGTTAAGATTCATATGGATCCGGAATTCTCTATTCTGAGGTCCTTCAAAATTCACAGGATTCAGAAAAACCTGGTTCTGGCCCCCTCCTTCCATCCTGGATTCTCTGTCTCTCTGTAATCTTTCCCGCCTCATTTGAGCCTCCAAAATTTCCTCTTCAGATCTACCTTGAACTGTCTGACCTGAAGTCATCCCTTCCAGATTAATCCAGAGAGGCTCTGAATCCTCTTCTTTAAGCGGAATCATGCGGAGAATATAAGGAGTAATAGTCATAATAACATCTGTCTGTTGAATTGTTTGATCAGTTCTGGAAAAAAGACTTCCTAGAACCGGAACGTTTTTCAGGCCTACTATCCCCTTTACAGTTTTTCTCTCTTCATCTTTCAACAATCCTGCCAGCAGGTTGGTTTCTCCATCCTTAAGCCTTATTACATTCTTCACTTCCCGGGTTGTGATAATTGGGATGTCTGCAAAGCCCGTGCCACCAAGTGCTTTTATTTTTATTTCTAACTCAAGTGTAATCTCTTTTTCATAATGAATCCTAGGTGTAATCTTTACATCGATCCCAACATTCTTGAACTGATACTGAGTCACAGGCTGTATGCTTATTCCTCCTGCTGCAATAGGAGAAAAAGTAGTTTGAGGAATGGGAATTTCATCTCCTACCATATACTCAATTTTTTCTCCCTCAATTCCCCGAAGTCTCGGCTGAGCTATTATTTTTGTATCTATATCCGATTCTAAGAACCGTAAAAAGGCTGTCGGTAAAGTAATTTGATAATTCTCTGATTTAGAAAAATCTAAACCCTTCATGCTTTGCCACCCAGATTCAGATATTTCTTCAGCACCGGTGTATATCAACCCAATAATATTTTGATCGAAATCCAGACCCATTTCTCTCAGTTTGATTCTGGATACTTCCATTATTTCTATATCAATAACGACCTCTCCTTTTGGCTTATCCCAAAGTTTGATAATTCTCTCGGCTAATTCTACAACTTGGGGAGTATCTTTCACTGTGATCGAGTTTAAATTTTTATCAACCATAATAACCGGAGCTTTCATCTGGGTGCGCAGTGCCTGTGAAAGAGAGCCCATGATATCCTGAGCATTAATGTTTGAAAGGTAAAAAGTCTTCATGGCATTTAATTCATATCTCATTCTGTTCTGGATATTATCGGGAATAATGATAATTGTTTTTTCATCAATTGTTCTGTAAAAGTTCTTAGAGGCCATACAGAGAAAACTTACAGCTTGCTCAAAATTCATATCTGCTAGGTCAACTGAAAAGGGTTTGTCCTTGAACATCTCATCAAAGATGACATTTACATGAGCATACTTCCCTAGAGCCTGAAAAATTGAACGCAGGCTTGCCTCGTGTATAAATTTTAATTGAATCTTCTCTTCCCCGGCTTTAAGCCTTACTGGAGGCTCTATCTTGACCACTTTTTCCCTTTTCTCTTCAACCTTTTCTTCTGTCAAGCTTTTTGCCTCTTCTGCAATAGTCCTGTTCGAAGGATCATAATAAAGGGCTCTTTCATACTCAGAGAGAGCTTCCTTCTCCTTTCCATCTGAGGCAAGCTTTCGGGCTTCTATGAGATGCATGTAGCTGGCTGATATTTTTGCACGGAACAATGCAATTCTGTATACAGAATTCTCTGCATCTTCAAGAACAGCTTTTTCATAATACCTGACTGCCTCATCCCAATCCTTGTTGATAGCAGCGTCTGTACCCAATTTATAGCTCTGGCTTAATGTTACACAGCCCCAAAAAGTAAGGGATATTATCAATAAAAACGTTGTTTTTTTCATGGTTTTTCCCCTTCTAAGGAATAAGCCTTTTTTGTGGAATCCGGCCAGATAATATTAATTTTTTCAGGAATGATCTTACTTATTTTAATACCATCTCCGATCACTTCTCCTTCTTCCACTGCAAGAGTTTCTCCTCCAAAAATAATCAAAGCAACAATTTTTTGGTCAGAACAAATATAACCAATATACCTCAGCTTTTGGGAGGATAAAAAGTTTTCCATTTCAGAGCCAGTTTGACCCCTTCTTATATTCTGTCTTCCTTCAATTGAACGGGATTCTTCCTGTTTATCTCCCCAAGATTCATCCTCCCCAAACCTGATCTTTTGCAAAGAAAAAATGTTTCTCTTCGGAGGCTTCAGTTTCCTGCTCTCCTTTAGTAATAAATCTTTCCTGATAAAACTTTTCTCCTTCTTTTTCTGGATTGCCTCCTGGAGATCTCCATCTATAGAGAAAAGGCAAAATACAGTACTCAACATAAAGAGAAAAAACACCATTGCTAGCTTTTTAACCTTCATAATAGCCTGCCAAACTAATTCTTAATTCTTGTCTTCCTTGAGAATCAATTCCTGGAAAATCTATTTTTTCTATAACCAAGAACTTTGGAAATTCTTCTAGACAATGAATGAATTTTTTCAGGGAAAAATAGGATCCTGCTATAACAAAACTGATTTTTACTTTCTTGATTTTTTCTTTTTCAAATTCAGAATAATCATATTTTATTGGGGAAACCCAAACTCTCGATTCGTTAAAAATTCTCTGTAGGTCATTCCTTAAAGGCTTGATTCCTTCATCTTCACTATAAAAATGTTTTTCTTTCAGCTCAATCATATCCTTGCAGGTCTCTTCCCATTTAAGCCATTCCTGTTTCTTTACTTCCCTGTTCAATATTACATTTTGCATATCCTTCTGTTTCTCAGAAAGATAAACACGAGAACGAAAATACGTGTCTCTTTCTGCCGCAGCAACAGTAAAATAAAATGTGAGTGCCGCAGCTGCCAAAAAGCAAAGCAAAAGCAGGGCCCTTCGCTCTTTCCGGTTTAAAAGGTCAAATATTTCTTTCATAGGTCAAAGAAATCTCCGAAAGTAAATAGCCAGAGTCATCTCTCGACTCACTCATGACTCTTATATGCTTAAAATTCATAGAATTTAAACTGGAAACGAGATCCAAGAGTTCTTCAAGACCAGGAGAAAGGACCTCGAACCTCACCCCCATTTCAGAATCTCCCTTAAGAGAAGGGGTTAAGGAAATAATATAACTTGTTTCAGGAAGACAATCTTCTAAAGCCGAAAGTAAATCCGTCCAGGAAAAAGTTTTTCTTAAAATCAAGCTGTTCACCAGATCCGCTTTTTCCTTATAATCCCTTACTTTATCCTCAACATGACTTATATATGTTTTCTCTTCTTTTTGAACATCTTTAATTGTTTGTTCTATCTTCGCAATTGAAGTTTTAATATCTTTAATTTTAATCCTGTTTTTAAAATAAACATTTCCTCCAGCAACTGAAATAAAAATAATAATAATACCAAGCAGAACTCCAAGGAAATAGAATAGTTTTCTATTCTGTATAGGACGACTGGCTAAATTCAAATCTATTTTTCTATAAACCTTCATAATAACTGACCTATCAATGGCGACAATATCTCTTTTTCTTTCAATGGAATATTGAAATCCAGATAAGATTCAATCTTCTTCAGCGGATAATGCAATTTTTCTTTCAAGCCTACAAACATTTCTTCTCTCTTACCTAACAACCCTAGACGGATTATAATGCAGCCAATTCGTTTTTTATCTCTATCCTCAATGAAATTGACTGTGTTTTTTACCTCCTGAACAATATGACTTATTTTTTGGACCTCTGAATTATGATTATTAACACTGGCTCCAAAAGGCTTTTGACGGTAGAGAACAATTTCTGAATCTATATTAACCACAAGACTAAACGAATCTTCCTCAACACTGATAAACATTACATCTTTTTCACTTTCTTTATTAAGTAAATTCGACACACTCAAGGACGGAATCCCAACTACTCTCACTTTCAAATGAAGCTTTACAAACAAATTTTCGTATTCTTTTATCACACAAGACCTAGCAATCGTTGCAAGAATTTTTTTTGAACTGTTTGATTTTCTTATGTCAAAAGATAACTTGATATCATCAGGAAGCAATGGCATTTGTTTATTTACTTTGAAACGGATGAGATATTCTCTCTCCTGTTGAGAGGACGGGAAAGAATCATAATTAAAGATAAAAGCTTTCTGGGACATCTCAGGAAGAAGGAATATAATATTGTGGGCACTGATATTAATTTTTTTTAATCCTTCTTTTATTTTATTCTCCAATAACTCACTATTTATTATATTCTTCTTGTTAAAAGAAGGATTTATTGTTCCTCCTTCAAGAGGAAGAACAAAATGACTTTTTATTTTTCCTTCTTTCGGCAGGACCTGTATTCCACTAATATAATGGGATGAAATCTGAACACCTAAATCATATAGCCGAGGCCTGACAAAATAATCCCTTATTTTTTCCTTAAATAAAACGGCCTGTTTATCTCGCATCTCGGAAACCGAAATCTCCTTATTTTCCTTATTCGACAAATGTCACCTTGTTTAGTTCGTTCAAGCTTATCTGCCCTTTTAACACTTTCTTCAACCCAACTTCCCTCAGAAAGATTACTCCCTCAGTTTTGGCTCTCTTTTTAACTTCCGAAAGAGGTTTTCTAGCCAGAATCATCTCCCGCACATTATCAGACAGCTCTAACAACTCAGCTATTGCTGTTCTCCCCTGATGTCCGGTATAATTACACTCCTGACACCCTTGGGCTTCATAGAAAACTGTATGTTCATACTCCTTTGGATCAAGGCCAGAGTCAAGCAGTTGTTTTCTGCTGTATTTAATAGCCTTCTTACACTTAGGGCATAGAATTCTTACAAGCCTCTGAGCCAGAATAACGTTCAATGCGGATATAAAACTGTAGGGGTCAACCTTCATATGAAGGAATCGCCCTATTACATCAAACACATTATTAGCATGGACGGTTGTAAAAACAAGATGGCCAGTTAGTGCAGATTGAATAGCTATCTGAGCAGTCTCCGTGTCTCTAATCTCACCAACCATAATCTTATCAGGATCATGCCTTAAAATGGATCTCAACCCGCGAGCAAAAGTTAAACCTTTTTTTTCATTCACAGGGATTTGAGTTATTCCTTCTATTTGATACTCAACAGGATCTTCAATAGTAATAATTTTGTCCTCAGGGGATTTAATCTCACTTAATGCTGCATATAATGTTGTTGTTTTTCCGCTTCCAGTTGGCCCGGTTACAAGTATCATTCCATAAGGCTGAATAATATACTTTCTGAATTTTTCCAGAACTTTCTCAGAAAAACCAAGTAAATCCAATCTCAATTCAGATATTGCTTCAGTTATCATTTCTTTATCAAGAATCCGTATTACAGCATCCTCCCCGTAGATACAAGGCATGATAGAAACACGAAAATCTATAGTTTTATCTTTGATTTTCAGCCTGAATCTTCCATCCTGAGGGACTCTCCTTTCAGCTATATCCAGATCCGACACGACCTTGATTCTGGAAATAATGGGAGATTGAAAACTGCCGTCAATTGGCTCCATAGCTTCATTCAAAACTCCATCAATACGATACTTTATAATGACCCCGTTTTCCCTTGACTCAATATGAATATCACTGGCTCTTTTTTGGACAGCCGTGAAAATAATTGAATTAACAAGTTTTATGATAGAGCTTTCCTGATCTGCAAGTTTCTCAACAGAGATAACCTCTTCTCCTTTGTCCATTTCATCCTCAACAACCTCCTGGATAAATCCTTCTGTGGCATTCTTAAGGACCTGAAGAGTCGCTTCACTCTTTCGAAGTGCTTCATGAATGGTTCTTTTCGAGGCGGCATAAACCTCTACCTCTCTTCCTAGGAAAGCTTCTATAGAATCAATTGTCGCAATGTCTGAAGGATCAGCTATAGCTATCTTAACAGTTTCACCGTTATCTTCTAAAGGAATAAAGTTCAAACGGTAAAGAAAATCAACAGGAAAAGACTTAACTAATTCCCGGCTTAAAACAAATGAGGAAAGGTCAACATAGGGAACATGGTATCTCTCAGCTATTTTTTTTGTTGCTCTTTCTTCTGAATGAAGAATGTTCTCTCGCTTGTTTTTGTCTTTCATTGAACAACTCTTATTATGTTAAAAATCGGCAGATATACAGAGAGAAGCATTACTGCCGTAATTATGCCCATAATGATTATGATAATCGGTTCAGTCAAAGAAATAAATTTGTCGATTTTCATCTTTATCCTTTCGTCATAAACTTCAGCTACATCTGAAAGCATCTCTTCAAGATTTGCTGATGTTTCCCCAATACGAATCATATCCAAAGCCAGGGGGGGAAAATAGCCAGCCTCTTTCAGAGACTCTGACAGGGTCTCTCCGTTTCTTATATGATCAGGAACATTCTTCATCTTTTTCAGAAGGAATTTATTCGGGACAGAGTGGCTGGCAATGCCAATAGATGAAAGAAGCGAAATTCCTCCTTCAAGAAGAAGACTAAGAGAGCGACAAAACAGTGAAATTGCTGATTCCAACAATATCGTGCGTCCATAGGGAATTTTGAGCTTGATCCTGTCCAGCAATATAACACCTTTTCCTTTTTTCTTCATCTGCAAATATATTAAAAAAAGTAAAAATACAACTGCAATGATAAAAAATAAATTATTCCTCACAGCAACAGAAAAAGATATCAGACCTCTTGTAATAGCAGGAAGTTTTGCATCAAAATCCAAATAAAACTCAGAAAAACTGGGAAGGACAAAATTTACAAGTATCGAGATTAGTACAAAAGAAAACAAGAGGAGTATTAAAGGATATGTAAGGGCAGACCTAATTCTCGATTTAGTTTGTGAAATAATTTTTATATAACTAATAAAACGGCTGATAGTTCCTGCCAAGTTTCCACTTTGCTCCCCAGCCATTAGAGAGGCAATATAAACCTTGGAAAACTCCTTCTCATAAGGTGCAAAAGCCTGAGAGAGGGATTTTCCAGCACGGATCTCACTCTCAACCAATATCAATAGCTCTTTAAGATGTAGATTCTTAACACGGCTAATGATTATCTCAATACTCTTAAGTACCGGATAACCTGCCTTGATGAGTGCCACAAGCTCCTGATTAAACATAATAAAATCTTTATCTTTGATCTTCTTTTCAAAAGGAAAAGCAGAAATTTCTATCCTTTTCCAGTCTCTTTTAACCGATAACACACAAAATCCTTCTGCTTCAAAATTCTTTTGACATTGGATCAAAGAATTCCCAAAAAAAGACCGGGTAAAAACACGGCCGTCTTCAGTGGCTAAACGGCAATTAAAATAGGGCATTTCAAATTTGTTTGTTTTTAATTCACATGTTATTTAATCATTTTATTTTTGTCAACTTGGACGTACCTGGACGGACTCAGTTATGTCGAAAACACGCACAATATATTGACAAGATTGAGTGAAACGTTTATTTTTAAAGAAAAGTGAAAAACAAAATTTTTTCTTCCTTCATCCTTTTTTTGCTTGTGTTATTCATTGCATCTTCCCTAGCAAAACGTAGATATGATACATCTTATCTATTTATTCCCTTAAAAATAGAAAATCACCCACAAAACGTAAAAAAACCTAAGTATGATTACATGAGCACCTTTCTGTCCAGAAACACAAATCCCCTGGGCCTTAAAGAGAATATAGCATTGAAAAAATATTTGAATCAGCCAAGCATCAAATGGGCTGTCAGGGCCGGAGAAAAACATATTTTACAATGAGCGCACCATATATTTTTTATAATAACGATTCAAAAATTTGGATTACTATAAAGACCAAACATTTTAAAAGGGAAACCGATCACTGCACTTTGTTAATATGAATAAGAAAATTTATTTAGCAATCCTTCCCATCCTAGGACTTCTTCTTCTGGGAGGGATAAATATCTATAAAAAAATCACATGGAAAGAACCTACAGACGGAGTAACCTGGAAAGAAAGGGCTCAAGGGCTTGTTGCTGTAAAAGTCGAAGTGGACAGCCCAGCCTACTTAGCAGGGATTAAAAAAGGAGACATTCTTTATTCCATCAATAATAACCCAGTAGAAAATATAATAGATATAGCAAAAAATCTCTGGGTTGCAGAAAGTTCAGATCAAAAAGTTATATACGAAATCATACATGAAGGGGATCAGATCTTCCCTCCATTAAATTATCTGAGTAAAAAAGGAACTAATATCATCTACTTTTTCCTTGCGCTCATCGGCCTTACTACTCTTATCATAGGACTAATTGTTTTTATTAACTCGAAAAAGCCTTTCTCTTTACCTCATATATTCTTCCTGCTTATTTCTATTGTCTTTTATTCCTTCCAAATATTCTCGCCTACCGGCTATCTGAACACACTCGACAGTACATTTTACTGGCTGGATAAAATTGCTTTTCTTGTTTTTCCTCCTTTATTGCTTCACTTTTTTATTATTTTTCCAAAACGGAAAAAAAATCTTAAAAATAAACTTTCCTCTGTTTACATCCTGTATCTTCCCTGCATGATTCTCTTCCTAGCCAAAATTTTTATTCATCTTCCAAATGCTTTAAATCTAAAAGATCCTTTTATTCTCCGATTCAACCAGACATCTGAAAAACTTGAGCTTTTCCACTTTGGTTTATTTTCGATTATTACTTTTGTTATACTTTTCTATGACACTATTAAATATTCAAATCTCATTACTAAAAAACAACTGAAATGGATTGTCTATGGCCTTGGGTTTGGTATTGTTCCATTTGTATTTTTCTATATAATCCCATTCATAATGGGACATATTCCTTCAAAAACAGCTGAACTTACAGTCATCTTTCAAGCTCTTATTCCACTAACTTTTGCTTACTCAATCTCTAAATATAAACTTATGGATGTTGAAGTTCTTCTAAAAAAAGCCATTCCATTGATCTCTTCTTATGTTGTCATCGCGATTTTTTACTTTATTGTCAGCTCTCAGACCAAAATTTTTTCCGAGAATAGACTCAATGCAATTATTTTAGGAATACTTGCAATAGTTCTGGGCGCAACACTTTTTTCCCCCTTAAAAAAACTTATTCAAGCGCTTCTGGATAGAGCTATTTATAAAAGAAGTTATAAATACCGTAAAACTCTCCTATCAATCAGTCAAGAACTAAGTAAGGAGAGAAACCTTCAAAATTTGTCTGAATCTCTCCTTGAACTAATTGCAAATGCCCTTTCTCTCAAATGCATTGCATTCCTCCTTCCAGTTGAGGACAAAGAAAATACTTTCTATGTACTAAAGTCTAGAGGTGGCCTTCCTACTAACAACCCTCACATTTCATTCGATAGCCAGCTCTATCAACATTTAAAAAAAACAGACTTTCTTTCTGCATACTCGCTTACTGAAAAGAAAAACCTTCAGACAAAATTTAAAGAGCTTTCCTCCTTTGGCTTTTTCCACATAATGCCGTTAAAAGTTGAAGATAAATTGATTGGCTGCCTAGGAATGGGGAAAAAAGCAGACAATACATTCCTCAATTCCGAAGACTGGGAACTCTTAAGAACAATATCTTCACCTGTAGCATTAGCCCTGGAAAATGCATATCTCTATAATCAAGCCAATATCAGGGCTCTTGAACTCGGAAGGCTTAAAGAATACAGCGAAAACATTATAGAAAGCCTAACTGTAGGAGTAGCAGTCCTTGACCAAAGAGGGAAAATTACAGGATGGAATCGAGTGCTTGAAGAAACATTTTCCAAGAAAAAAGAAGAAGCAATAGAAAAAAGCTTAATTGATGTGCTGGGCCAGAAGATTTCTCAACTACTTTTCCCCCCGGACACACAGGAAGGACTCCGCCTTTTAAGTGAAATCACCATAGAAATACCTGGGGGGGGGGGGAAGATATTTGACATTGCTAAAACTCCTTTGCTTGACAACAAAATGAACCCTTACGGAACAATTATTGTCTTTGAAGACATTACAGAAAAAATCTCACTTCAACATCAACTCCTTACTTCAGAAAAACTTGCCTCTATCGGACTGCTTTCAGCTGGAGTAGCTCACGAAATAAATACTCCATTAACAGGAATTTCAAGTTATGTTCAGATATTACAAAAAAAACTTTCCAAATCTCCACATTCCCAAATACTAAAAAAAATCGATACTCAAACCGAAAGAGTCGCTAGAATCATTAAAAATCTCCTTAATTTCTCCCGCAGCCCCTCAGAATCGTCATTTTATAAAGTAGATCTTGAAGAAAGCCTCAGGACGATTATCTCTCTCATAGATTATAAACTAAAAGATATGAATATAAATTTAGAGCTCAACTTGTCCCCCACAAGACCCATCTGGGCTCAGGAAGACAGGCTTCAACAAGTATTCATTAATATCATTATCAACGCAATAGACGCCATGCCAACCGGAGGAACACTAAAAATCAAACTGTCTCAAATTGACAATCTAGCTGTAATAAAAATCGAAGATACAGGAAGAGGAATCAAAGTTCAACATTTGCCACAAATTTTTGACCCATTCTTTACAACTAAGGGAATTGGGAAAGGAACAGGGCTTGGCCTCTCCATCAGTTATGCTATTATTAAAGAACATGAAGGCCAACTCACTGTGGAAAGTGAGAAAGGGAAAGGTTCTCTTTTCACTATTTCAATTCCAATGGATTTAGATAAAACAAAAAAGAAAGGAACATCTATTAGTAGATAGAAAAATGGCACAAAAAGGAATTATTCACATCATAGATGATGAACCTATTATCCATGAGGTCCTGGGAGAGCTTTTAACATCTGAAGGATATGAAGTTGAAATTTCTTCCAGCGGAGAAGAAGCGTTAGAAAAGCATCCTTCCCAAACATATGACCTGATACTTCTGGACCTTCTCATGCCTGGAATGAGCGGTATAGAAGTTTTTAAAAAGATAAAAAAGATAGACCCATTCGCAGTTATCATTATCATCACAGCATATGCCTCTGTGGAATCTGCGATTTCTACAATGAAAATGGGAGCATTTGATTATATCCAAAAGCCTTTCAAACATGACGAACTGATATTAATAATCGAAAGGGCCATTAAACATAAAAAGCTGCAAGAAGAAAACCTTCGTTTAAAAGATGAACTCAAGAAAAAATTCAGTTTTGAAAATATTATCGGTAAAAGCAATGTCATGGACAATGTTTTTGAAATCATAAAGGCTTCAGCCCCTACTCGGAGCACTATTCTAATTCAAGGGGAAAGCGGTACGGGAAAGGAACTGGTTGCAAGAGCAATACACCAGAACAGCAATCGTATTAATTCCCAATTCGTAATCGTCAACAGCGGCTCGCTTCCTCCAGATCTATTGGAGAGCCATCTTTTTGGTCATGTTAAAGGGGCATTTACAGGAGCAGTAAGTCAAAAGAAGGGGCTATTCGAGGCTGCTGATAAAGGCACCATTTTTTTTGATGAAATTTCCTCTCTCAATTTAGAAACTCAGGCAAAATTACTTCGAGTCATGCAAGACAGAGAATTCATGAAATTAGGAGGCACAAAAACAATCAAAGTCGATACAAGAGTCATTGCAGCCACAAACTCAGATCTGGAGCATCTTATTGGGAAGAAAATGTTCCGTGAAGACCTTTTCTACCGCTTAAACGTCATCAAAATTGAGCTTCCGCCCCTGCGGGAAAGAAAAGAAGATATTCCTCTTCTCGTCAAGCATTTTCTCGAGATTTACAGCAAGGAAAACAACAAAAAAATTATCGGTATTTCAGAAGACACAATGGAAATCATGAATAACTATGATTGGCCGGGAAACATCAGGGAACTGGAAAACTTAATAGAGAGAGCAGTTGTACTGACTAAATCCAAGCTTATCACGCAAGAGAACCTCCCTCCATTTCTATTAAAATCTAAAGAAGCAGAAAAAACTGTATTTTCTTCATCCGATAACAAGATCAATCTCAAAAAGAATCTTCAGAAATACCAAAAAACAACCATTGTCAATGCGCTTAAAAAAGCAAATGGAGTTCAAAAAAAAGCTGCTAGTTTTTTGCAAGTTAAGCCCACTACTTTGAATGAGATGATCAAGAGGCTGAAGATAGATGTCAATAACTTCTAACCCATCCAAGTCTGTGATTTAAATTGCACTTGCTGTATCAAAAGTCAATAAAAATATCCGGGCACCGCTTTATCTGGATTTATTTTTATATTTCTCGGCTTTTCTCCTAATTTGAAGGAAACCTCGATTACTTTCTTATTGACAAAAACTTGCTTCCTAACCTTAGTTCCTTTCTGCTGCCATTCTATCCAAAGCGGGAATATGAACAAATCTTTCGACTGCACAATCTTAAATTTAAGAAGATATCCTTCATCTTCTTCCTGGATAGAATGAATCACATTGACTGTAGGAAGAGAGTAAGAGTGGAACCATTTAATAAAAAACTCATTTAAGTCTTTTCCGGAAACTTCTTTAAAAATTTTAAAAAAGTCATTTGAACGTGCTGCGCTGTACTTGTGCCGGCTGAAAAACTCCCTAAATCCTTTAAAAAACAAATCTTCACCCAGATAATCCTTCAGCATATTTAGAATTAAAGAAGTTTTGTCATAAATAATAGCCTGATATGCTTCATAATCAAAATGGCTGATTCGAGAGCCCATAGTTATAGAACCCCATTTTGCCTTTTTTCGTGTCCAGTTCGAGAATTTTTTAAGGATATAAGGAAGTATAATTTCCCCATATTTATCTTTTAAATAAAGAACCGCCGCAAATTGAGCCAATCCTTCACTTATCCACTGATCATGATAAGTATCCCAACTTACAGCCTGCCCCCACCACTGGTGGGCAATTTCATGAGCCAGAAAAAATTCCCTCCAGCGGCTGAGATTAACCGGACTATTAGTACTAATAACACGTCTATTCCCAGAAAACTGCGGCAATTCGTTTAGGACAATAAATGAAGATGTGCTAATTCCTCCGGTTTGAGTCCAAGGAACACTTACTATACTTAGTTTTTCGAATGGAAAAAGACCAAATTTGCTTTCATAAAACTGGCAAATTCTTTTTGCTTCCTCAAAAACCTCCCATTTTTTAGTACGAATCCCTAAATCCTTGAAAAACTTAATAGGAATAGGGTCATCAGATTCATTCTTTTTTAAAAACTTCCCCACAACAAATGCAAGATATTTTAGAGGTTTTTTTGCCTCAAACACATAGACCTGGAATCCTACATTCTTGATATCTTCAACATGTTCCAAATCTTTCAGTCTATATTGCTCAACTAATTTTCCATTAGATACGCATGAATATCCAGGTGGAATGATTATTTTTAAACGGGCACAAGAATAATCCTCGCCAGGCCGAACAGGATACCAATATGTATTTCGTGTATAAATATCCGTCTCAAACCTTGGCATACGGCGTATAGTACTATCATTCATTTGATATAATGGGAGTGTATCGTCTATCTTTTTACTTGGGGTTATCTTGCCTCGATAATACACCTCAATTGAGAATGGTTTTTTCTTATCTTGAGGCTGAAAAAGGTAAACATATATTAATTTCCTCAACCTATCACGAGTATAAAACAGTTCATGTTTATTTTCATCATTGATGCGCAGAATTTCTAGATCAGGATTTAATTTAAACTTTAGCAAATCCAAAGAATCAACTAACGGATCTATTTCGATTTTCGCTTTTGCAGAAAAATAATATTCTTTTGGATTATAATTCACATCAATCTGGTAATTCTTGACATCAAATATTTGGATAAATGAAATAAACAATTTCTTTTTTATACTACCCTCTGATGGCGAATAAAGATTGATGATTTTATCATTTTTCCACTGGAAAAAATGTACTTCTTCCTCTGAAAAGGGAGAATAAATATAAGAAAAATTCCCAATTTTTTTCCCTTCAAATTCAAAAACCGCTTCATCTCCTCCAGGCAAAAAAGAAAGCAACTCACTGTTGAGAGAATTCTCAGTAGTGAAAGAACGGGAATAATGTTTTACAAACAGTGAATATGCCATGCTCTTTTCTTCCTGGGTAACAAGGTGTTTATTCCCCTTATCCTTTTCGATTCTGATATTATTTACAAAAAAAGAGGGGGAAAAACGAAGATAGACATATTCAAGCTTATCTTTTATAAAATTATTTTTGTAGAGTAATTCCAGTTGATGCTTTTCCCTTAGCAGTGAAGGTGAAAAATCCAGATTTCCCTTTCCTATAACTAGGAGTGCCGTTTCAAGTCCTGGAATATTATCGTAAAAGACAACAGCATCTTTAAAACTAATTTTAATATCTACATGTTTAATTTCAACTGACTTTACTCTCTCTGCTCTCTCAGAAGGGATGTTGATTTTATTAAGGTTCTTTGTTTCTCCAATCATAACCTTTTTCATAATTTTCCAGCGGCCATCCTCTTTTTTAAGCCCGAGATTCCACACTTTAATAATCACAGAATAAGAATTTTCGAAAAGAACTCTAAGATATACATTTGCATTATCATTTTTTTTCTCTTCTGAATAACACTTAAAAATCACGGCTTTTTCCATCTGCAAGTCTTCAAACATCTCTGTAATATCAATTCTGGCTTGCTGCCTAATGTTTCCATAAAAACAATTTAAATAAGCTTCAATATCTTTTGATTCTAAAGCCTCTTGGATTTCAGTAATAAATTCATCTACGCTTTGATTAACAGCAAAAGCTGGATTTAATAGAAAAAATTGGAATAAAACCAAGAAAATCAACCCCGTATTTATTTTTGTTTTCATTATACTATTACGATAATATTTGCATTATAACAAAAAAATATAAAATCAATAACACAAACTCCTTTCCCACTCCAAACCTATACGCAATTTTCGTACCATCTTAAACAATAAAACAATAATATATTCCTTAAATGCGACAATTCTTCAATGTCGCTTCTTCCATCCCCTCAAATTCATCTGCTTTTATGTAAAACTGTAAAATTATTTGCAGGTACATCCCGTTTTATGAATAATCCAGGAGAACATGGATTATTCATAAAGAATGACGATATAGAGGGAAAAAAGCTTATGGGAAAAGATGAGAATAAATTAGGGGAGCTTCGATTATGATAATTGGTTTACTCTTTATGGTTGATATGTTATATATTACATCTGGTTCAAAATGAATATTGCATCCATTATCATCAGCCTTTTTGTAGTACTGTTTGCAATAACTATCCACGAAGCTGCTCATGGTTGGGCTGCATATAAATTAGGAGATCCAACTGCATTTGCTATGGGCCGAGTTACTTTAAACCCATTAGCTCACATAGATCCTATTGGCACTATCCTTCTTCCTGTTATCCTTGTTTTGATGAAAGTCCCACCTTTCGGCTGGGCAAAACCAGTCCCTGTTAATCCCCGAAACTTGAGAAATCCCAGACGGGACAACCTTCTTATTTCTGCTGCCGGACCAATATCAAACATGTTAGTGGCCTTCCTTGCTTTTTTAGTTATTATCCTTCTTAAACCTTTGTTTGTAACAAAAGCAGAATACCTTAATCTAGCTTCTGGAATATTTTTAATTCTGTACAGCACTATTCAAATCAATGTTATTTTAGCAGTTTTTAATCTTATCCCAATCCCACCTCTTGATGGAAGCGGTGTTCTAATGGGCTTACTTTCTCATGAAGCTGCCCAAAAATATGAACAACTCAGTCCTTATGGATTTTTCATTATTCTCATATTATTAATGACTGGAATTTTAGGTTCAATTATTGGCGTAATACTGGGAATTGTTAATTTTTTACTTGGATTATTTTTGTGATATCAGAAAAAAAGAAACAGGTTGTCCTGAGCGGGATGAGGCCGACAGGGCCTCTTCATCTTGGTCATCTGGCTGGCGCTCTTCGCAACTGGCTCAAATTACAAGATCAATACAAATGTTTTTATTCCATCGTTACCTGGCACGCATTCAGCTCTGAATACCAGAATCCCAAACTTATCAAGGACTTCACTTTTGAATATGCGGCAGATTGGTTAAGTATAGGATTAGACCCCGCTAAGAGTGTTCTTTTTGTCCAATCTGAAATCAAGGAACATGCAGAACTTCATCTTCTTCTTTCCATGATCATTCCCCTTCCATGGCTGGAAAGAGTCCCCACTTTCAAAGAAATGCGCCGCGAACTTCGGGGCAAGGATATCAACACATACGGATTTCTTGGCTATCCTGTCCTTCAAACGGCTGACATTATTATTTATAAAGCCGAAGTTGTACCTGTTGGAGAAGACCAAGCCTTTCATTTGGAATTGGCCAGGGAAATCACGAGACGCTTTAACCGTTTTTACGGGAATATTTTTCCTGAACCTCAAATACTGCTCACAGAAGTTCCAAAACTTGCGGGGACCGATGGACGCAAAATGAGTAATTCATTCGGGAATGCGATTTTCATAAAAGATACACCAAAAGTAATCAGAAAAAAAATTTCAACAATGATGACTGACATTCGCCGTAAACGACGTACAGATGCTGGAATCCCGGAAGATTGCCCTGTCTTTTCACTTCATAAGGCTTTTGTTCCCGAAGGGAAAAGGCATGAACTGGCTATGGCCTGCAGGACTGCAGAAATAGGCTGTTTAGACTGCAAAAACGTCGTTATTGAAAGCATAAACAGTATTCTTGCTCCCTTCCAGAATAAAAGGAAAGAATTTGAAAAAAATCCTGACATTGTTTGGGATATTCTAAAAGAGGGGAATAAAAAAGCCAGAGAAGTAGCCCAGAAAACCATGCAGGAGGTCAGGGCTGCTATTGGTTTTTAAAACATTTTATGGCTATTAAATCTTCATGGACATTTCAAAGAGCTACCAAGTCAAGCTAGAGGTTTTTCAAGGCCCCTTGGATCTTCTCCTTTTTTTAATCAAAAAGAAAAAAATCGATATTCATGATATCCCTATCGCAACAATAACAAGAGAATACTTGAAATATCTTGATCAAAAGGAAAATATAAATCTGGAACGTGAGGCTGAATTTTTGCTAATAGCCGCTCTCTTAATCCATATAAAATCGCAGATGCTTCTCCCCCAAATGAATGCCCTTGAAGAAGAAAAAGACCCACGTCAACTCCTTGTCGATAGGCTTCTGGATTATCAAAAAATCAAAGCTGCATGCTCTATCTTGAGAGAAAAAGAAAAAGATCGTCTCCCGGAATGGCATAGGAACTTTTTACCACCCTTATCCCTTTCAGATAATCTCGACTTAATAGAGGTCTCACTGTTTGGCCTTGCAGAAGCTTTTTTCTCTATTATGAAAAGGAAAGAACAAGAAAACCTTAAAACAATAAAAGGAAAAACATATTCTGTAAAAGAAAAAATAGAAGAAATATTATCCACTTTATATAAAGATAAATTTCTCGATTTTTTAGACTTTTTCAATAAACAGGAAAGCATGGAAGAAGCAGTTCTTTCCTTTTTCTGTCTATTAGAACTTATAAAAGCAAGAATAGTAATAGCTATCCAAGAAAATCTTTTTCGGTCTATTAAAGTCTGGCTTCGTAAAGAGAATTGCTAATGAAGGCAAGCTTGAAAGAAATCATTGAATCTCTTGTTTTTGTTTCTCTTGAACCATTGTCATTCGATAAAATTAAAAGTACCCTGACAGAATTTCAAGATGAAGATATTCAAATCGCAATAAATGATCTCCTTGAGCGCTACTCCACTAATAAGAGAGGAATTCAAATTATCCAGGCTGCGGGTGGCTTACTATTTTCAACAAATCCTGATTACGACATATGGATAAAACGCCTTCTCAATATCAACAGAAAAAACAAACTATCTCCAGCAGCCCTTGAGACAATATCAACAATTGCCTATTATCAACCAATAACTCTTGCAGAAATCTCTGCTATAAGAGGAGTTGATTCTACATCCTCATTAAAAAGCTTACTCCAGAAAAGATTGGTAAAAATAGTGGGCAGAAAAAAAGGTCCAGGAAGACCTTTGATATATAGAACTTCAAATAGATTCTTAACCTATTTCGGTTTGCAAAGTATTAGTGACCTCCCTTCTCAAGAAGAAATTACAAAAATACTGGAAGATGAAAAAAATTCCAGTTAGCACAGCATCGGTTTTGTCTCTTAGAAATGAAGCTAAGTTCAGATTTTACCTATAGTTAGAATTGACAAACGGGCCTCAACTAATATAGTATACTTCATTATTCTGAGATAAAAAATAAATGGAAATCATAACTTTAAAAAATTCAGGACTTTGTTACGGAGTAAAAAGAGCTTTGCAAATCACAAGGGAAACACGTAAACAGAAAAGCGATAACGTCTTCACCTTTGGAGATTTAATCCACAACCCTCAAGTGATTTCCAGCTTAGAGAAACAGGAAATATATTCTACAACCAATTTGGATAGGCTAAAAGAAGGAACTGTCATCATTCGAAGCCATGGAGTTTCCCCCGATATCTACAAAATCCTTTCGCAAAAAAAAATAGAAATTATTGATGCCACTTGCCCAATAGTCAAAAAAATTCAAAAACTCGTTGGAAACTTAGCTAAGGAGAAAGAAGAAATCGTAATAGTAGGAAACAAAAAGCATCCAGAGATACAGGGTCTCATTGGATACAGCAGGAATACAGCAAAAATTCTAGAAAATGATGCTCAGGCAAAAATTTTGCCACTTAAAGAAAAGAGGGCTGTTCTAGCCCAGTCAACACAAGATTTGCAAATTTTTAAGAAAGTTGTTGCTATTCTTATAGAAAAAACAAAATACTTAAAAATCTATAATACCATCTGTCAGTACACTCAAACACGACAAAAATCTACATCTGAACTTGCTTCTAATGTCGACACTCTTTTCATAATTGGAGGGAAAAACAGTTCTAACTCCAATGTACTCTATCAAATTTCAAAAAGGATCTTACCAAATACATATTTCATTGAAAAAGCGGATCAAATTACTCCCGAAATGTTAAAAGGAACTAATAAAATAGGTCTCTCAGGAGGTGCATCTACTCCGCATGAAGCTATCCAAGAAGCTATAAATAAAATCAAAGCAAGCTTCAAACACCAATCTTTTATGGAGAAGACTGTCCAATGTCAGAACTAACAAAAAAAGAAAAAAGAATCTCATCCGAAGATTATGAAAAGCTTCTCAAGAAATACCAGTTCAATGCCAAAGAACTAACTCTTGGGAAACTTCTCAAAGGAAAGGTCGTTAAGATTACTCCAAGCTACATCCTTGTTG
The DNA here is from genome assembly GCA_964648465.1 of uncultured Eubacteriales bacterium. Lineage (GTDB taxonomy): Bacteria > Acidobacteriota > Aminicenantia > Aminicenantales > Aminicenantaceae > Aminicenans. Next base: position 77,809 of record CAZYMU010000009.1, read on the forward strand.
ATGTCGGTTTTAAATCAGAGGGAATTATTCCTGCCGAAGATTTTGATAACCAACAGGAGATTAAGAAAATCAATCTTGGTGATGAAATAGAAGCGGTTCTAGAAAGAGGCAACTTAAAAGAAGGCTATCTCATTCTTTCAAAAAAGCGAGCCCTTGCCATTAACGCTTTAAACAACTTAGAAAAAGCATCCAATCTTGATACCTGGATAATTGGAAAAATCACTAAAAAAATAAAAAACGGCTATATTGTCAACGTCGGGATTAATACCTTCCTTCCTGACTCTCATGCTGATGTCAGAACTATTAAAGAACCAAAAAAACTTATAGGAAATAGGTACAAATTTAAAGTAATAAAATTCGACCGGAAGAATGAAAATGCTGTTCTTTCCCGAAAACTGCTCCTGCAGGATGAAAAAGAAAAAAGAAAGAAACAACTTTTCAACCAGTTAAGCAGAGATAAAAAAATCAAGGGCAAAGTAAAATCTATAACAAGTTTCGGAGCATTCATTGACATTGGCGGTGCGGAAGGGCTCCTGCACATTTCCGACATGTCATGGGGAAAGACAAATCACCCCTCTGAATATTTCCAAATAGGCCAGGAAATTGAAGTTGTAGTCCTTGATTTTAATGAAAAAGAGGAAAAAATTTCTCTGGGTTATAAGCAACTTTCCCCCGATCCATGGGAAAACGTAGAAAAGAAATATTTAATCGGACAAAAAACTAAAGGCAAAGTCATAAGCCTTACTGATTTTGGCGCATTCATAGAGCTTGAAAAAGGGGTAGAAGGCCTGGTTCACATTTCCGATTTAACTTGGTCTCGAAAACTTATCCATCCCAAAAAGGTCCTTTCTATTGGAGAGCAAGTCAATGTAACAATTCTGGATATAATCCCTGCTAAAAAAAGAATCTCCCTAGGTATTAAACAGGTTACGCCTCATCCTCTTGAAGTCCTCAGGCAAAAATTTAGTCCTGGATCCCGTGTCAAAGGGAAAATTACAAACATAACAGATTTTGGCGCATTCATGGAAGTAGAGGATGGCATCGAAGGCCTTATTCATATATCCGATATCAGTTGGAAAAAGATCAAACATCCATCCCAGGAACTGAAAGTCGGCCAAGAGATGGAAGCTGTCATATTAAATATTGACATAGAGAAACAAAAATTGGGCCTGGGTATAAAGCAGCTAGAAGGAGATATTTGGGAAGATTTCTTCAGCCGGGAAAAAATAGGAAATCTTGTCAAAGCAAAAATTATCCGTCTTGCTAACTTTGGCGTCTTCGTAGAAATAACTCCTGGAATTGAAGGAGTTGTTTTCCTTTCAGAGCTCGATGAGAAAAAAATAGAAGATCCGGCTGAATTCTTCTCTTTAGGAGAAGAAAAATTAGCAAAAATTATAAAGCTAAACCAAAAGGATAAAAAAATATCACTCAGTTTCAGGCAGGCCCAGATAGAAACACAAAAATTGGAATATCAGAAATATATGCACCGACAAGACAACAGGATGACTCTTGGCGATGTTATGAAAGACAAATTCAAGAACATCGGATCCTCTAAGAATAACTCAACAAAAAAGGAGGATAAGGAAAACAGGAAAAAGAAGAAAAATCAAATTGAAAATAAGGTGAAAAAAAAGAATAAAAAGAATAAAAAGGAGGGGAAAAATGATAAAAGCTGATTTGATCAACAAAATCGCTAAAGAAATGGAAATTTCCAAACAGGAGGCAGAAACAGGTGTTAACCTTTTTTTCCAAACTATCAAGGAAGCCATTCAAAATGGAGAAGAAATAGAATTAAGGGGCTTCGGCAGCTTTCGCTTCAGGCACAGAGGAGCTCGCTCAGGAAGAAACCCCCGTACAGGGAAACCCGTACAAGTTCCATCTAAAAATATTTTATATTTTAAACCAAGTAAGCTTCTAAAAAATCTGATCAATAAATAATGGAATATATCACCACTCCATGGAGAGAAAAATACATAAAAAAAGCTTCCAAAATGAAAGAATGCATATTTTGCCGCGCTCTTAAACAAAAAACAGACAGAGAATCTTATATCCTTTATAGAGGAATTCAAAACTTCATTGTTTTGAATAAATATCCATATACACCAGGCCATCTTATGATTGCTCCCTTTAAACATATCGGATCACTTGAAATATCAGAGAAAGAATCTACAGAGGAACTAATTGACTTGCTTAAATTGAGCATGGAAATTCTGAGAAAAAAATATAATCCAAATGGCTTCAATATTGGAATGAATATTGGCCAAAGTGCTGGAGCAGGTATTACAGGTCACTATCATCTTCATGTCATACCACGTTGGGTTGGAGATTCAAATTTTATGCCTCTTATCGGCAAAACAAAAATAACTATTGAGGACATTGAAACAACATACGACAGGCTATTTCCTCTCTTTCAAAAAAAAGGTGTCGGCAGGTAATATGAATAATTCAGGAGAACGTGGATTATTCACGAGCCAAGCTTGCTGCAGATGCAAGGCACAGCCCATGAAGTTGTGGTCCTTCACCACGAATGGGCTGTAACAAAGCAGATGCAGTAAGATCGGCTCGCCTGTAAGGTGAAAATTGCTGATATTTAGAAAAAATAAGTGCATTGGAAGAGAGCTAAATGTTATGCTGAAGGAAATATCAAAGTAACTGGCAGATATAATGGAAAATAAATATTGGTGTCGGCATTCTTTATGAATAATTCAGGAGAATGTGGATTGAGGTAATAAGATGTTAAAATCAATGAGAAAAAATTTGAAGTCTTTAGCTCCGACTCTCTGGTTTGTAATAATCGCTTTTATTATTTCTATATTTGCTGTATGGGGAGGTGCAGGCCGTTTAGGGGAATCCAGGAATGCTAACATAATTGTTTCAGTAGGAAAAGAAAAAATTTCTACTGACATTTATATGCAGGATTTGATGCAGAGGCTTGAAATGTTAAAAACTAAGTTCAAAGAACTCGATAAAAACTTTATTCAACAGCTCAACATCCCACAGCAGGTACTCGAACAAATCATTCAACAAACAATTCTTCTCCAAAGAGCCAAAGAAATAGGAATTGAAGCTTCCGATAAAGAAATTAGAGAAAAAATCACAAGTTATCCAGTGTTTCAAAAGGATGGAAAATTCATCGGTTTTGAGCAATACCAGAAAATACTTGACTGGAATCGTATCAGGGTTTCCAAATTTGAGGAAAACCTGAAAAAAGAAATAGAAATCGAAAAAGTCGTAAATGCTATTACTTCAGGGATAACGGTTTCCCGGGAAGATCTCTGGAAAAATTATAAAAACTCAAATGAAAGTGCTAGATTGGAGTATATTTTCATTGAAACAGATAAAACTGAACTGAAAGAGGAATTTTCCTCAATAGAAATCCAAGAATTTTTTAAAAAAAACCAAGATAAATACAAGATCCCTGAAAAGAGAGAAGCACAGTTTGTATTTTTTATAACTGAAGATTTAAAGAATGAGATTGAACTTAATGATTTAGAAATCGAGAAATACTACAAAGACAACCTGTCCCAGTTTAAAGAAACTGAAAAAATAAGAGCAAGCAGAATCTACATCCCTTTTAAAGATAAAGAAAAAGAGCTTGTCTTAGCTGAAGCCCATAATATTCTGGATAAAATCAAGGGAGGAGAAAATTTTGGAGAGCTAGCAAAGAAATATTCAAAAGACGAAAAGGCAAAAGAAAACGGGGACTGGGGTCTTTTTGATTGGAAAAGACTTTCTTCTGATGAACAGGAAAAAATTGAAAAACTGCCCAAAGAGGACATCTCCCCTGTTATTGAACTGGAAGAAGGGCTTTCTATCCTAAAAATCACAGAAAAGGAGCCCTCGCGCCAAAAAACTCTGGAAGAAGTCAAAGAAAGGATTACAAGTATTTTAAAAGACCAGAAAGCAAGAGAACTGATTGAAAAGAGAGTCAACAAGCTTGAAAAAGTTTCACGAAGAGAGAAGAGTCTAGATGTGGCTTCCCAAAAGCTCGGCTATAAGCCAAAAAGTACAGGCCTTCTTAAAGATGGAGAAGCAATGGAAAACATCGATCCATCAGGATCAGTAAGCACAGCCATCTTCAAATTAGAAGAAAAAGAAATATCCTCTCCTATTTATACTTATAAAGGAGTAGGGCTTGTCCAACTCCATAGGACCGAACCCCCACACCCGGCTAATCTTAAAGAAGTAGAAGATGATGTAAAAAAAGACTTCACTAATATAAAAAATAAAGAAAAAGCTTTCGAGAAAATGAAAGAAATCAAGGCGCAATTTAATGGGATAAAACTTGAGAAACTCGCAGAAAAAAATAATCTTGAATATAAAACTATTGAAGAACATAAACGCGAACAATATATAAGCGTTGTCGGCGAAAACCCAGAAGTCGATAAGCTTGCTTTCACTCTTCCCTTAGAGGAATTAAGCGAACCCATTGAATTTGAAGGGGGTTACACGCTAATTCGTATTCTAGAACGAAATGAAGTTACAAACGAAGACTTTGAAAAAAATATAGACACAGAAAAAAATAACTTTCTGGAAACAAAAAAGAATATCTTTTTCCAGTCATATCTATCCAAATTAAGAGAAGAAAAAGGAGTAAAAATAAAATATGACCTTTTCCTCAAAATCAACTCTGATATCCTTTCAAGATTCGAACGCGACTAACTTGAATAATCAATGTGGAGGTAGGTTATTCATGAAAATTACTGATAATAGATTTGGATAAGATAAATTTGAGGGCATGTTTGCGCTCCACTAAGATTTTTAACGCCATTTCCTCCCCGATCTTCTTGGCTCTGCTGGAACTCCGCATGTTTATCTTAAGCAACGCCACAATGTCCGCGAGCCATCATTAACACCGCCCTTTTGATTATACAGTGCTCACACATCCATCAGGCCCGACTTTGTCGGGTTCCCTCGAAGATCGACTCAGAAAGGCTAAATCTTTCAATGTCGCTTCCTCCATCCCCTCAAATTCATTTGCTTTGACTAGCATATTTCATCAAGGTTAAATAATGGTATCGGCATTCTTTATGAATAATTCAGGAGGACGTGGATTATTCACGAGTCAAGCTTGCTGCAGATGCGAGGCACAGTGCATGAAGTTGTGGTCCTTCACCACGAATGCGCTGTAACGAAGCAGATCAGGCTG
>CAZYMU010000010.1:0-79808 GCA_964648465.1 uncultured Eubacteriales bacterium
CAGCCTGCTTCCTGGCTGTTTTATGGTAAAAGCAAGAACAAACCGATTTCAGTCGTTCTTCTTCCAAAAGATATTCGATTCCAAAGTCTACTCCATCCGGATCGGTTGTCTCCTCATCTAAGAGTCCAGCAACCTGTAAAATTCCCCGGATATTTTTCTCGCCGATAACATCCTTAATGATTTTCCCAGCCATCATAGCTGCTACTAATGGACCTTTGTCATCCAGTGTGCCCCTGCCATACATTTTGCCATCTTTAACCACTGGTTCAAAGGGATCTGAATCCCATCCTTCCCCTGCAGGTGCAACATCCATATGACCGGGCACAAACAATATCTTGCCACTTTTACCTGAGCCTATATTGCCAATGATATTTGGCCGTTTCTCATTTCGTGCATAAACCTGAAACGGAATGTTCCATTTTTCAAACTCTCTTTTCACAATATTTGCAACCCGATATTCTTCGCCTCTTTCTTCAAGATAAGGATGTTCAGTTAACTTTTCTGAGACCACATTCACCGTTTTCTGCCTTACCATTTCTGCAAGCAGGTCAGTTATTTCTCTGGAAATTTGATTATTATTCTCTTTAAAATATTGAATTATTTCCTCTTTTAAAATCATGTTTTTCTCCATTATTTAATAATTTAAATAAAAAGCCGGCTAAAACTCTAAATTTTTTATATTTTTTAATTTAAACAATACCGATACATAATAAGTCTTTTAAAGAAAGTAATCCAGTGTGTGAAAACATGCAAAAAAATTCATGCGGTCAGCCTAGAATTACTGGATCGCGTTGGAGCACGTTTGCATTTGGAGGAAGCCATCCAATTATTAAAGAAGGCTGGCGCCAAGGTCATTGACAGCAATCTCGTGAGGATTCCTTCACATCTTGTGGAAAATGCCCTGGCAACCGCGCTGAAAAAAATTGACTTGTTTGACCGGCATACAAGACCTGCTATTAACCTTGGTAAGCACAATAAATATTACGGACCAGGGTCAGACTGTCTAAATATTATTAATCATCGGAATGGGCGACGAAGAAAGCTAATAGTAAAGGACGTAGTAGAAGGAGCAATACTCTGTGATTCACTCGAGAATATTGATTTTGTGATGTCTATGGTGTTTCCCTCAGATGTCAATCAAAGTATAGCCGATCGATTCCAAATGGAAGTCATGCTCAACCACACCACAAAACCCATTATTTTTGTATCCTATGATTTAAGCGGCTGCAAAGATTGTGTGGAAATGGCTGAAGCTGTGGTGGGTGGGGAGGAGGTTTTACAAAAAAATCCACTTGTTGCCTGTTACATTAATGTGCCAACAGGGCTGCTTCATAACGAAGATTCACTCAGAAAACTTCTCTTTTTGGCTGAAAAAAACATTCCATCTCTTTATATACCATCATCGACAGAAGGAGTAACAAGCCCCATAACAACAGCGGGAGCTGTAGCCCTAGATTATGCCGGTGTTCTTGTCGGACTGGTACTATCACAATTAATACGAGAGGGGGCACTGGTTATTATCCCTGGTATGTCACCGGGTCCGCTGGATATGCGTGATGTTAAAGTGACTGAAAAGACTTTGGCTTTAGATGTTATTGAAGAAGTCGGGCCCGAGGGCAACTATTTGAAAACAGAACATACCCGTAAGTATTACAAAGAACGTTGGTATCCAAATCTATTTGAGCGAGACATGTATAATTCTTGGATTGGAAAGGGCGGGAAAACACTTGTTGAACGGGCTGCTGACGAAGTTGAGCTAATTTTATCTGAGCATGAACCTGAATCTTTGCCCTCCAAGATAAAAGAGAAGCTTAAGGGAATAGTCCATAGAGCCAACGCGAGCTAGAATTCACAGCCCTCTCGAAACCGGCATTTCCCTTGTCTCTTTAATGGGACTAGATATCTTGACTTTGGAGTTACCTCACCTATACTCTAGATTAGGGAACATAAGAGTCGTACAAAAGCTCCTCGAACACAAATCAATCAAGACAACCGAAATTTATTCCCACCTTAACGACAGGCACCTTCATTCGGTAATTTGCATGCTGCCCGGCCCTAATTTGGGCACAGTTTTGGGCACACCTAACATTTTGGGAAGCAAGAAGATTCCGCAAGTTATTGAAAATAAAGAAAAGAAATTGGTGGGCGATACAGGATTTGAACCTGTGACTTCTACCGTGATGAACCGACACAAAAAGACGAGAAAGCGGAAAATATAAGGGTATAACCCTGTAATCTTTCGAGAATCAGGCGCTTGGGATTTCGAATAATCAAACAATAATGATTGGCTCGGAATTTTCGTCATTTCATTTAACTCGTTTTCATAAAAATAATTAAAACAGTTAAAAAATATCAATTGACATAAACATTTAATTTGTTTTAAAATTATTAACCAGAATATTTAATTGTTATAAAAATCATTAAATAATATGTACAAGTTAGAAAAGCTCTCAGGTCTTGAACAAAAGCTCTATTTCCTCCTCGAAGCGGAGGATCAAAAGGTTGTATGTGCAGAAAAAGCAATGGAATTGCTGGGGATATCGCGAATGCACGCCTACAATCTTCTTAAGAACATGAGGACAAAAGGGGCTCTGGACAAGGTGAGATCCAATTTATTTGTGAGGATTCCCGCTCACATAGTGCATGACAAAGGAAAGTACGTGGAAGATCCCATACTAGTTGGAAAGCACTTGATGAAACCTTATTTCTTTTCGTACTATACGGCACTTTATCTCCATGGGCTCTCCCAGCAGTCAGCCAGTCATTACTATCTGTCCACAACAAAGCATATCCAAAATGTGGATTATCATGGAAACGTTTTTTACTCAGTGATTCTGATAGAGAAGCGTTTCTTCGGGTTTAAAGAGATGAAATATGGAAAAGAGAGGGTATTTGCCTCTGATTTGGAGAGGACCATTGTAGATGTAATGAACCGACCCGAGTACTCAGGAGGATACGAGGAAATATTAAGGTCATTCCAGGATATGGAAGATATCGACTGGAACCGGCTGCTTAAATACCTTGACAAAATGGGAGAAAAGATACTCTTCAACCGGGTAGGTTTTGTGTTTGATATGTTAAGGAAATTTGTAAACACACCTGAATGGTTACTATCGGAGCTAAGAAAAAAACTTTCTGATAATATCTATTACTTCGAGAAAAACAAGAGAGGCTCTTATGTTAAAAAGTGGAAGATAATAGTGGACAAGAGGTTAGATAAAATAGTTATAGCTAGCTAATGGAATTGAATCTCAGACAACTCCAGAAAATCCAGAGAGATACTGGATTCAATCGCGACTTTTTAGAAAAAACATTCCACATGACAAGGATACTTTCATGGATTTTCAAAGGTAAGCGAATTGGTTCAGACTTTGCGCTGAAAGGAGGAACTGCTCTAAATTTCATTTACCTTGATATTCCTAGGCTTTCCGTGGATTTAGATCTGAATTTTATAGGAGCACTAGAAAAAAAGGATATGCTGGCCAGGAGGAAGGATATTCCGGATGAAATCGCAGATTTAGCTGATTCCCTCGGATACAAGATGACAAAAAGGCCCAGTTCTTACATCATGGAAAGGTATGTTCTAAGATACAAAAGGCTAAGCGGACTCCCTGACAGTGTGAGACTTGAGATTAATTATTTGGAGAGAGTCCCATTCATGGAAGTTACACGAAAAACATTTGACAACATCTTCGAAGGTGAAAAGTTCAAAGTGAACACTTACACTATTGAAGAGATTGCAGCGATGAAGACCAAGGCATTGGTAGAAAGGCTTTATTCCAGGGACATTTTTGATATGTATGCGATCTCTAAACTTAAATTAAACAACCAAATCCTGAGGAAGATGATGATTCTGTACATAATAATGGCGAGAAAGGAAGCGGATGTTGATAAACTTATCTCCAAAGTTCGAAGGTATAGGAACAATGAGATATTGGTTGGTGTCGGTCCGTTCCTTCGGAGAGGCCAGGAAGAAGATTTGAATCCTGCATTGATCAAGAAGTCTGTTGAGGAATTTTACAGGCAGGTATTCGTGTTGGATTATTCAGATAATGAGTTTGTCAAATCGCTTAAATCGGGAAATATTGATATGAAGACTCTATTTGGAGAAGAGGATTTCAACCCTCAAGCAGAAAAACACCCAGGTCTGATTTGGGCCTTAAATTTAAAATGAGCGACCCTGCGCACCTGGTGGCATACCTGAGCGTGTGACATCTTCAGCATGTCGTCCACCAGCTGCTCTGCCAGAATTTGGGCGCAGTTTTGGGCACACCTAACATTTTGGGAAGCAAGAAGATTCCGCAACTTATTGAAAATAAAGAAAAGGAATTGGTGGGCGATACAGGATTTGAACCTGTGACTTCTACCGTGTGAAGGTAGCACTCTACCACTGAGTTAATCGCCCAACCAGTAATTATTACAACTCATTACATATCAATATCTTAACTTTTTAAGGTTTGATCCTGGAACTAAAGAAGCAGGATCAGCTTCAAGATGGTTGAGATGTATACTCTCATCATCCATCGATTTCATTCTCTTTTAATATTAACGATTTGTCAATTACTTAGCAGGCCTGAGCTCAATACTGCTCATATAGCACTCCTGCCAATTGTCTTTGTTCCCTTTTACCGTGAGAGTGAAAGTCCCGCCAGAAATACTGATGGTTCCAAGCTTGACTTCCTGAAAGGAATCCAGACCTTTTGTGTTGGGCAGTAGAAACTCCTTTTTTATTTCTCCAACCTCGATTATTATTTTATTGTCAGCAGATATGGTTGCTACTGTCACATAAATATCAAAAACTTCATCAGCACTAATCTCAATAGGCCACTCCATCCATGTTTTTGTTTCTTTCCATGTTATATACGATCGCTCTGTATCACGGATCAGTTTGGCGTGATTGGATGATACATATCCACGATTCTCAAGATCACTCTGTTCAGGGCTTAAAATGAGAGCTCCTGTTTCGCTAGGCGTAATATTCTGATTCGGGACATCAGGCGATCCTTTAATATCTAAGACAACAACAGATGATATCTCATCAGCTGCTTCACCTGTTAAGCGGACCACAAGCCCTTCTTCAGTCTTTTCTACATCAAACTTTTCCTTATTATCAGAAAGCGCGTAGCATTGAATAGCTGCATTATTTACCGGGACATACAGCAACTTATCGTCCGGCCAATCGAACACCTGAAGATACAGGCGGGAATCGCCATTTTCCAGTTCCTTTCGAGTACATCTTCCCCACCAAGGGCGACGGAATGGGCTGGCTTCAGTTCCATATATCGATTCGCTGTTAATATCCATCCAGCTGCCAATTTCAGCTAATCTGTCAATGGAAGCCTGAGGAATAGTCCCATCCGGTTTAGGTCCTACATTGAGAAGAAAATTCCCTCCTTTGGAGGCAATATCAATAAGCTTATGCAACAGGTCTTCGGTTGATTTCCAATCTTCATCATAACTCTTGTACCCCCAGGTATGATTCATTGTCATACAAACTTCCCAATCACGGCCTTCGATGCCTGTGGCGGGAACATGTTGTTCCGGAGTATCTGAGTCTCCCTTATAACCTCCACCCAGGCGGTTATTTGTAATAAGGCTCGGTCTTAAAGAAATAAGGGGCCTTAAAAGCTCTGCTCTTTCTTTGGTCATCCAGTAGGGAGTATCCCACCACAATATATCGATGTCATAATTAGTAAGGATCTCTTCTACCTGTGGATAAGCGATTTCTTTCAAATAACTATCAAAGCTTCCGGAATGCGCTTCATCCCAGTATTCACCCTCTTCATAACCGCTTTTCGCTCCACCCGGATGTGTCCAATCCTGAGCTTGTGAATAGTAGAATCCGATCTTCATCCCTTCCTTTTTTGCTTCCTTGACCAGAGGTCTCAGAAGATCTTTGCCGTAAGGTGAAGCATCAGCAATATCCCAATCTGTGACTTTTGAATCAAACAGGGCAAACCCATCATGATGTTTAGATGTAATAACAATGTATTTCATCCCGGCATCTTTTGCCATCTTAATCCAGTCTTTGGGATCATAAAGGATTGGATTGAAATCCTGGGCATAGGTTTTATATTCAGCGACAGGAATCTTCGCATTCCGCAGTATCCATTCACCAATTCCACCTATTCTTTCTCCACGATACGTTCCGGCAGGCACCGCATATACGCCCCAGTGAATAAAGAGTCCAAAACGTGCTTCACGCCACCATGCCATTCTCGCATCCCTTTGCTCTTGGGTTTCAGTCAAGGGATCGACCCATTCCTTTTGCGCTGTGCTGTTTTTATCAGTACATGAATGAAGGAAAAAGACAAGAGCCAATAATCCCAATAATAGAATTTCTCTATATCTATTCATGATTTTACCTCCTTGTTTGACATTTCGGATTTACGTCAAATCCCTCCAATTTTCCGTAATTTATGCCTGCTGATATTCTGAAATAAAGTTATCACGCCTTAATCGATAAAGTCAACAAGACAATAAAATTGACCGGGGAGTTCGAAGGATTCTACTAGAAACAAAATCAGGCCAAACTGAGTTCACCATTCACTATGAACTTTTGCTAGATCAATTTCTAGAGATTCAAACAGTCGGTTTTGGAAAATCAGATCTAGGATTCGGACTATCGTATTCTCCGTGCCTTGCCATCCCAGGGATGGGCGGAGATGATAAAGAAAGTCTATTAGATCGATCCTCTCATCTGTGGATTCTCTGTTGATTTGACCTTTTTTGTTCCTTGAATTCTCGGTTTTTTAAAACATCCTATCAAACCATCACAATGATACTGGACGGAGCCAGTAACAAAGACATTGAGAAAAATCTATTTTATTTCAAGTTATTTCTGTATATTGGATTCTAAGGAATAGTATCTTTAGAGGTTCTGAAAAAAATGAGTCAAAAAAAATGGGTTTCCGGATTGCTTCTAATGCTTTTAGCTTTGATTTTCAGCATCGGGTTGACCTTTGCCTCAGTGGAACTGCCCGGGTTATTGAACAAAACTCTTTATGGAACTGTTCCCGATCTTGATGGTGATTCCCATGCAGATGAGTCTGCTGTTACGCGGACTGAGCTGTTCATAAGCCACTATCACTTACGGCTCATCGGCTATATCTGTTTTGGAGTTATGGTCCTTCTCATCGCAGCAGGTTTCATCACAGGCAAAAAAAACGAAAAAACGGTGGAATTTTTGTATCTGGTTGGCTTTTTAGTTTTTTCCCTTCAAGTGATTGGAAGCATTTTGCCATCAGAGACTGCCCGTTTTCGAAACTGTGAATTTGTTAACTTTATTGACAATAAGGCATTTTACATTTATAAATATAGTAATGGCTGTCCAAAGGTGTCCTTACTGCAAAGCAATCATTGATGAAAATGAGGAGTTCTGTTCTAACTGCGGCACAAGGCTTTTATTTCCAGAGGACGAATTAATAGAAGAGGAAATTCCTGGAGAAAAAATTATTGACGAGAAAGTGAAGACAGAAAAACACGAGCCAAAAAAGAAGCCAAAAAAAGGGAAAAAGAAAGCTGCTTCAAAAAAGAAAGAAAAAGAAGTGGCGGCTCTTAAAGAAAAAGAAGAAATTGCTGAAATAAAGAGCGAAGAATCAAAGAAGGGAGAAGAGCCAATTGAAGATGAAGAAAAAACAGAAAAGTTATCTCAGGCAGAAATAGAGAAAAAATCTGACGAATTGGCTGATCTTGAACAGAAAGTGGAGCTGCAGGAAAAGCCTGCAGAGAAGTCAGAAACCGAAGAAGTAATCCAAGACGAAAAAGAAATAGAGGAAGAGATTTTGGAGCCGATCGAAGAGGATTTATCAGGAGAAGAAGAAAAGGACCATGAAATAGATTTCGCAGTTGAAGAAGAGGAGAAAATTGAAAAATCTCCTGACGAGAGCAAAGAATCAGATTTTAAGACGGCTGATCTGAAGAAAATTGTTGACACGGCTGAAAAGGAAAGGGAAGACATTGAGAAATTCCTGGATTCCCTGAGGGAAGAGCGGAAGCAGCGTAAAGAGGGAGAAGAAAGCAATAAGGACGAAGAAGACGAACTTCCTCCTTGGGCGGCAAATATTAAAGAAGCCCCTCCTTCAGATATCCCTTTTACAGAAGAAGAAGGAAAGGAAGAACTCCTCGAACCAGAGGAGGACGTGTCTCATGTAGAAGAAGAGATAGGCCTCGAAGATGCCCAGGCAGTTGATACGGGTGTGGGGATTCCTGAGAAAATAGACCAGCAAGATCTTTCCTTTGAGGGACATTACGAGGAAGAAGAAAAAGCCGGCGTAGTGATGCCCCAGAAAGAAGTGGGAGCCTCAAGGTTTACGATCTGGCTGAAATCCAGCTTATTTGATGTTTTTTTTGTCGCGCTGCTTTGGTTTGCAACTCTCTGGATTGCTTCATATGTAATAGGTGTTTCTGTATTTCAATTGATATTTTCTTCAACGTGGGAGTCCATTGGTTTTCTAGCTGCTCTTTTGTCTGTCTATTTTTTCTTGTTTTTATTTTTTCTGGGAGAGACTATAGGAAGTTATCTTTTCTCCCGGGGAGAATGAATCCCGACCTCGCCTCCTAATTTGAAGTTTCCCCCCAAAAATTTTTCCCTGGCTTTCTTATCCGAGGCAATTTTCTGCGAAGTCCCTTTGATCAAAATATCGCCGTTTTCTATGATATAAGCTGTGTTAGCAATCTTAAAAATATCACGGACATTATGGTCAGAAAGTAGAATCCCAATTCCTTTGTTTTTAAGGTTCAATATGATTTTTTGAAGTTCGATGATTGTTAACGGGTCGATTCCTGTGAAAGGTTCATCCAGCAAGAGAAATTTTGGATTGAGAGCAAGGGCGCGGCAGATTTCAAGTTTTCTTCTTTCCCCACCAGAGAGGCTGTGTGCGGACTGTCTGACCAGAGGAAGGAGGCCAAGTTCTCCGAGAAGTCGCTTTGATATTTCATTACGCTTTTTTACAGTGTGGTGCTGGAGTTCAAGGACCATCCTGAGGTTATTCTCTACTGTTGTCTTGAGAAAAACGGAATTTTCCTGGGGAAGATAGATTATTCCTTGTTTTGCTCTTTTATAGGACTGGAATGATGAAATATTTTTGTCGTCTAAATAAATCGCTCCACTGTCAGGCCTGAGCAAGCCCACTATCATAAGGAAAGTAGTGGTTTTGCCGGCTCCGTTTCTTCCTAGCAGCCCAATGATTTCACCGGACTTTATTTCAACATCTACACCTTTGACGACAAGGCGGCTGCCGAAGCTTTTTTTTAGTTTTTTCGCTTTAAGGATAGACATTGCTATATACTACTTTCATCCGCTAAAATACTAAGGTCATTTTCTTTAACTGTCAAGAAGTCATGAAAAAAGTTATCAGTGCATCACGAAGAACAGATCTAGTAGCCTTTTTTCCGGAGTGGCTTTCTTCTGCGTTTAATGAGGAAAAAGTGCGTGTTTACGGCCCTTCAGGGCACACTTGTACGGTGGATTTAAGCCCTCAGGCAGTTCATACGATTGTTCTCTGGTCGAAAGACTTCTCTAATCTAATCGAGAACCATTTTGGCCTGCAGAATACATTTAAGAAGTACAGCCAGATATATCTTCATTTCACCATCACAGGATTGGGAGGGACTTTCATAGAGCATGGAGTTCCATGCACATCAAAAGCCATTTCGCAGCTTGACCCTTTGATAAAGATAGTTGGACGGCCTGAGAGGATATCTGTACGGTTTGACCCGGTTATCTACTGGAAACAAGAGAATGAAGTTAAAACTAATCTTTATTTTTTTGAAAAGATAGCACCGGAGCTTGCTGCCCGTGGAATAAAGGACATCAGGTTTAGCTTTGCACAGTGGTATGGAAAAGCCCGAAGGCGGGCAGCGAAACATGGCTTTCTTTATGTTGATCCCTCTCGGCAGGAGAAGAAAAAAGATGCGCAGTATCTTGCTGGAATAGCTCGAAGCATGGGACTGCAGCTTTATTCGTGCAGCCAGAATTTTTTGGCGGAAGTGGAGGGCATTCAGACTTCTTCATGTATCGATGGGTTACTTCTTAAGCGTCTCCATCCTTCCGCAGAGCCTGTCTCTTCAAAAAAAGATAGAACCCAGCGAACAGAATGTGGATGCACCGAATCTACTGATATCGGGAGTTATACACAGTTCTGCCCACACGCCTGTCTTTACTGTTATGCAAATCCATTAATTTAATTTAAATAGGGACAAAAAAACCGATCTTAGAGGAAATAATTGCCTTGTTTTATAATCATTTGCTTTATTTTCAGCAATTTTTGATGGCCTGTCCCTAATTCAAACGATTATTGATAGGTCCTTTTCATCGAGAGAATAATATTTAATTTTAAAAAATAGTTTGAAAAATTCATAAGAATATATTATATTATTAGTAGGCTACGTTGTAGCTACATTAAATAAAGGAGATGACAGATGAATAATAACGTTGTTAGATCTAGAATTGATCCAATAGTAAAGCAAGAAGCAAATCGCATTTTTAAAAATATGGGTATCACTCTTAGTGATGGCATTCGACTTTTCCTTTATCAAGTAATTGCTGAGAAAGCTTTACCGTTCAAGGTAAAGATGCCGAATAAAAAAACTATCGCTGCAATGGAAGCTGCCCGGAAAGGTAAGACTGAACCCACAACCCTGGGGCAGTTAGCGGATGAATGGAAAGATGCTGAATGCGGGAAATAGTTAGAACTTCACAATTTAAAAGTGATCTCAAAAGGCTGGCTAAATCTGGTAAATACAGCATTGATGAGTTGCTTGCTGTTGTAGAAAGACTGGCAAATGATATTTCATTGCCTGTAAAAAATCGCGACCACCCTTTAACCGGTAAATGGAAAGATCACCGAGATTGCCACATTTGTCCTGACTGGTTACTTATCTATCAATTGGAGTCCGAGAAATTGACTTTAGTTAGAACTGGTTCTCATGCAGAATTATTTGGATAGGTAAGAAAGCCTGGCGGAAATTTAAATAGGGACATATCCTATTTTTCATGCTTTTGCTTTCGTGGATTTTCCTTATTATTATAGTGAATGAACATATCCAGTCAATGAAAGATGAGCAAGAAAGAGAGAATATCAATTCATTAAAAAGCTGTCTTTATTGTTATGCAAATCCGCTGATATAGCCGGGATTTCGATATATTTAGCTCCGGATTATTCATACCTAAGGGATTGGGCGGGATTCACCATGGCGGTCCGCAAGGTCTGCGCTCCTACTGTCACCAAGGCCAGGATGAAAGCGGCGGTGCCCGCCGCAACAAAAACAGTTATACCGATCCCCGCCCGGTAGGGAAAATCACGAAGCCACTGACTAATGAACCAGTAACCGAGAGGCCAGGCGATAAGATTGGACATCAGCACCCAACGGCCGAAATCTAGGATGAAGGACAAGGTGATTCGTGATGCTGAAGCGCCAAGAATTTTTCGTATGCCTATCTCTTTGGTCCGCTGCTCGGCCAGAAAGGAAGCCAATCCAAACAGTCCCAGACAGGACAACAACAAGGCCAGAACGGTAAATACAGAGATGATTTTTCCTGTCTTTCGCTCCGAGCGATAGTTATAATCAAGGACTTCGCTGAAGAAATAAGGTTGAAACGGGAACTCGGGTGCGAATTTTTTTCCTATTGCTCGGATATGATCCAAAGTTTGCTGAACGTTTTCCTCTCCAATCCGGATGAGCAGGTTGGAGGCGGACTTAATCCACCCAGGATCCATCCCGATGACGAGGGGGGCCAGTTCATGCCTAAGGGGCTGGAAGTGAAAGTTCTTCACTACCCCGACGATTCTCCCCTTCTGATTGAATACCTGGAGCCTCTGCCCGATAGGATTGGTTTTGTCCATGATTTCCACGGCCCTTTCATTAACGATGAAAGCCTCCTCGGGATCGGTGCTGAACTCCTTTGAAAACCACCGTCCGGCGGCCAGTTCCATGCCCATGGTTTCGAAATAGTCGTAATCCACATACTCCCAGTTCATAGAGATCCGTTCCTGGGGATTTTTTCCATCCCAGTCCAGTTTGCTTACCGTGCTGCCTATAAAGGCTGGGTTCTGGACACACCGGGAGACCCGTTTGACTCCAGGGTGCTGCAGAAGTTCGTTTTTCATGGATTCGTACTTGGCCACCATATCTCCCCGCATCTGGACGAATAAAATGTTATCCCTATCCAAACCCAGGTCCATATTGCGGATGAATCTCAGCTGGCGGGTGACACCCAGGGTCGTGATGATAAGAAGGATGGAGATGGAAAACTGAACCATAATCAGGACCTTCCTGAAGGTTCCTCCCTTAGATCCCTTAGAAAGCTGTCCCCGGATAATGCTGTCGGGACGGAAGGAGGATAGAAAAACGGCCGGATAGCCTCCCGCGATTAGTCCGGTGACAATGGAGATCACCACCAGGCCGACCAAGGCTGTTCCGTTCAGGGCTGAGCCTAAGGTCAGTTCTCTCTCGGCCAGCCGGCTGTAAAACCGGAGACTAAATGCCGCCAATCCCAGCGCCAAAATAAGAGCGACCAGGGATGTCAGGACCGTCTCACCGAAGAACTGTTTCACCAGGTCCTTACGCTGAGCGCCGACTACCTTGCGTATCCCAACCTCCAGGGCCCGGTTTCCCGAACGGGCTGTGGTAAGATTGATGAAATTGAAACAGGCAATTAGCAGAATAAAAACCGCGACCAGGCCGAAGAGAACAATGGTCCGGATCAATCCGCCACCTTGGATGTCATAGAGATGGATGCGGGTCATGGGCTGGAGCTTCATGGTGACCTTCAGGTTCTCAGGAATGGTGGCTTTTTCGAGCACTGCCACGGTGATATTCCTCTCTGTCTCAGAGATATTCGTGCCTTTTTGCAGTAGGACATAGGTCTCCAACGGATTACCCCCCCAACTGTTTGACTCCTGCCAATCAGGGCCGAAGTAAAGGGGGAAGGGAAAAATCAGATCGTAATGAAGAGAAGAAATGGCGGGCATATTTTGGATTATCCCTGTTACTCGGACATCGAAATGATTGCCGATTTTGAGGACTTTACCCATGGGATCCCGGTTTCCGAAATATTTAAGTGCCGTGGATTCAGACAGGACAACGGACAGGCGGTCGCTGAAAACACCTTCCGGAGTTCCCTGCTCCATGGGAAAGGAAAACATGTGAAAAAAATCCGGGTCAACGTA
Source organism: uncultured Eubacteriales bacterium (assembly GCA_964648465.1). GTDB lineage: Bacteria > Acidobacteriota > Aminicenantia > Aminicenantales > Aminicenantaceae > Aminicenans. The sequence continues at coordinate 13,173 of CAZYMU010000010.1, forward strand.
GCCGACGCGGTTCTCCACAAACTCCTTATCTGCAAAGGACACAAGGAGGGCAGGCTTTTCTGCGATCCGGGTGGCTTGCTGGACCTTTGGACAGCTTTCTTTTAAGGTTCGGGCCAGAGGGTAGAAGGAGTTGGAAAAAACCTCGCTGCGGCCGTCGGTGAAGATGGCTTCCGTGTAAACACGGTGCAGCCTGTCTTTATTATCATGGAAGCGGTTCATGCTCCATTCAGACTGAATCCAAATCCAGATCAGAATACAGCATGCCATGCCCAAAGCCAGGCCGACCACATTGATCAGCATGTATCCCTTGTGACGGGTAAAATTCCGGTAAAGCATTTTCATCATATTCTTGAACATATCAAACCCCCATTCCAAACGGTCTCTGATCAGGGAAGGGATGGACCTAAGGACATGAATCCTGTACCAGCTGGAAGCCCTGAGACGCCCTTCCCTTTTGACAGAGCAGGCATATATTTCTTCGTAATCACCCAGCCGGGAATCTCGCTCCTCAGCAGAAAGAAGAATCCTTAGAATCCAGGCGAAAATTTTGGGCGGCCGGATTCCGTCGCTCGCGTTTCTGGACATGTCTTGCTCTTGTGTGTTTACTCCATGGCCGTGTCCGGGATCCCTTCCCAGAGTGTGCGATTTACCTCACGGATTTCTTTCAGCGCGGCCCGCCCCTGAGTGGTGAGCTCATAGAGACACTTGCTTCGTCCTCCTCTCTCAGGAGTGGGATTGCTGGTCTCTTTATTCAAGAGCCCTTTACGCATCAGTTTGTCCAGGGGGAGGTAGACAGCGCCCAGAGTCCAGTCATACCCTGTGAGCCTGGATATTTCGTCTCTGATGGTCACGCCGTAGGCATTGTTTGTTAGCCGCCACACGGCAACCAATAAAATTTCCTCGGTGCGAGATAGCAGTTTCATACGAATCCTTTCCGTTCAAATCGATTAGTCTTAAAAATTAAGACATATTACATTAGTTAATACGTACGGAGCGTCAAAAAGGTTGCCTTGATTAGTGAACTTCTTTGAAAACCTTCTTCCATTATGACCTCTTTTGGTATTGTGCGATATCGTACGCCATGTGTTCTGAAAGCGAACACTTTTTTCAAGATGTTTCCGGTTTTAACAGGGGGTTTCTGTATAAATGAAATGGCATGTTTATTGCTTGTGAGTATCAGTGTGTATTTTTAAAATTATTAGAAAGACAAAACAAGAAATTTTATGCGAGAGAAACGAATCATCTATGCGGATGCTAGCATTTTTGATGTTTTTACGATTCCATTAATACTTGGAGATTCCAGCAAAGCCCTTACCGATCCTAATACAATTGTCATAACACAGACCACTGCGAAGAAATATTTCGGGAACGAAAATCCCTTGGGAAAGAGTCTGAAGCTCAAAGAGAGAAAAACCGATTATAAGATAACAGGATTAGTGGAAGATTGCCCTGCCAGTTCACATTTTCAATTCGATATGATCGCTTCTTTAGTTTCCATTCAGTCCAGCGACGATGACAGTTGGATGGGTCACTGTTATTTCACCTACATTGTCCTCCGCGACGATGTCCTTCTTTCGAAACTCGAGGCCAAGTTTCCTGACTTTATTAACCGTCACTACGGACCCAAATTCATGTCTGAAATCGGAATGAGTTATGAGAAGTATTTGAAAGATGAAAACCATTATTACGGGTACTATCTGCAGCCTCTTCTTGATATTCATCTCAATGTGTCTATTTTAGACAATTTACCTGGAAATGGGAATATCAACTATATCTATATTTTTTCAGCCATTGCACTGCTTATCCTATTGATTGCATGTATCAATTTTATGAACCTTTCCACAGCCCGGTTTACCCAACGTTCTAAGGAGGTCGGAGTACGAAAAGTTCTGGGTTCGAGCCAAAAACAGCTCATCCTGCAATTTCTCTGCGAATCTATTCTTTTTAGCCTCATAGCTCTGGTTCTTGCACTGTTGATTGTAGAGATTTCCCTTCCAGCATTCAGCAGCCTCGCCGGCCGGGAATTACAAATAAACTACTTCGGCAACACCTACATTCTTCTGGCTTTTTCAGGGTTTGCGCTTGTTGTAGGAATTTTGGCTGGAAGTTACCCGGCTTTTTTCCTTTCGTCCTTTAAGCCTGTTCAAACAATAAAAGGCACTCTTGAAAAAATGCAGGGGGGCCACCTGCATTTTCGGCAGACACTTGTGGTTCTGCAGTTTACTATCACAACTTTTATTCTCATTGGAACATTTATAATCAATTCTCAGTTAAGATACGTCAGGAATAAGGACCTGGGATTTAATAAAGAACATATCGTTGTCATCCATCGCGCAAATGTGATCCGCAGCCAAGGAGACACTGAGTTTCATAGAAAAAACATGGAAAAACTTCAGCGGTAGTCAACCTTTCGAATATTCATTCCTTGATACCGATTTTGACAACCTTTATAAAGCCGATCAAAGAACCGGAAAGATATTCAGTATCTTTTTCTATCTTGCTATTTTCATTTCCTGCCTGGGATTATTCGGGCTGGTTTCTTTCACCGCCGAACAGCGCACCAAAGAGATAGGGATACGAAAGGTGCTGGGAGCCACGACTATGAGGATACTATATTTGTTATCAAGAGAAGTTATTATTCTTGTCTTAGCTGCCATTTTAATCGCCTCTCCCATAGCCCTTTATTCCATGAGGAAATGGCTGCAAAATTTCGCCTACCGGGTTGGAATACACCCGTTACTGTTTCTTATGACGATGTTAATAATATTATCAGTGGCGTTATTATCCATAGGTTACCGCTCTGTCAAGGTAGCTAATATAAATCCTGCAGAAGCTATCAAATATGAATGAGCCAAAAATATTCATGCTTGCATAGATTTTGGAGTCCGGACCATTTGTCCGCGCGAATCAAAACTTTGGGTTCCAGCAGTCCAGATATTTATTAACCACTTCCTGTATCCCAATCCTTTTATTGACTTTGTATGTATCTTCTATGTATTATCGGTAATGCAGCAGCTCAGAGGGTGGAAATTGAACGAAAATGAGCAGAAATCAAACAATCCCAAAAAGCAAATTCTTTCTATGATGATGTGATGCAAGTATTTTCTTTAGAACCTGAGAATAGAAAAATCAGCAATAGAAAGGGATTTCTGCTTTCTTAATTTTTTAAAGGCATCAGAGGGACAATGCAGCTTATTGATAGAAAATTTACGGGTGAATTTGGAGTTTCACTCAGTATTTTATTTCTATGATTATAAAAATTCACCTAAGGTGGAGGTAAATGATGGAAACTAAAGAGGCCATTAATAAACGGCGAGCCTATCGTTCGTTAGAGCCTGTAAAAATTACCGAAAAGTTAGTGAGGGATTTAGCAGAAAGTACCCAATTGGCCCCTTCCTGTTTTAACAACCAACCATGGAGATTTGTTTTTGTCTATGACCCGACTGTTCTGAAAGAACTTCACCTGGCTCTATCATCAGGGAATGAGTGGGCTCAGGCAGCCTCAATGATTATTGCCTGCTTCAGTAAAAAGGAAGATGATTGCGTTATTAGAGATAGAGTATATCACCAATTTGATGTAGGATTAGCGGTGGGGTTTTTGCTATTGAGAGCCACTGAGTTGGGTCTGGTAGCCCACCCTATTGCCGGATTCAGCCCCAGGAAAACAAGGGAAATACTTGGAATTCCTGAGGAATATCACGTCATTACTTTAGTTATTGTCGGCCAGCATTCAAAACAGATCAGCCCTATTCTTTCCGAGAAGCAGGTGCAGGCAGAGAAAAAGAGACCAGAGCGATTTCCTCTGGAACAATTTATGCTTATCAATAAATTTTAAGAACAATAAAGAAAGGAGAATGTATCATGAGCAAAAAGTATATTTCTCGGAGAAATTTTGTAAAGAATGCCACCATGGGAACTGTTGTTCTTGGTTTCAGTGAAGTTAAAGGCACTGAAAAAAATAGTAATAAAAGTAATAAAGGTAAAATGAAGTCTGAGGAAGTAGTTAAACTACTAAATAAAGATATAACTGGCGAGATTGATGCTGTCCTCACCTATATGAGGAATGCCTTTATTATTCATCAATGTCCTCCTAGTCATAAGATGGAAGAAATTGGAAAGGATGAAATGCGTCATGTGGAATGGTTAGCTGAGCTAGTAACCGATTTCGGTGGTATCCCAACCATGGAGCATCGTGAGCTTCAATTTGGGGGAAAGAGCACTGAAGATTTTCTTCTCCGGGCAATTCAGCTCGAGAAAGAGGCTATTGTTCAATATGAAGACCATATCAGGCATATAGACCACAAGGAAGTTGTTGAGATTCTCAAGGTCATCCTTTGGGAAGAAGAGAAACATTTAGAAGAATTTGAGGAATTGCTTAAGGATTTAAAAGAAGAAAAAAGTTAATTTCACCTGGGAGATTGATAACTTGGCTACTTTAAATGAACAATATCCTCAAAGACAGAAATCCAAGTTACTATTTTATCGAATTCTCTAAGGCAAAACCCTGGTTTTTTTATTGGGTTTAGAGATTTTTCTTTATTATTATGCAAATCCGTTGATATAGCCGGGATTTAGATTTAAATCCCCAGGGAAAGTCGTTCTGCCAGTGCAGGAGGAAGCTTTGCCTTTAAGATTTTTTTCTGTGCTTCTTCTATATTATATTCCAGCCTGAAAAAACGGACTTTTTTTGCCTTTGAGTCGTAAATTGCGCATGCAGCGCGTGCGTTCCTGTCCCGCGGCTGTCCGACCGAGCCCGGGTTGATAAGATACCTCACACCCCTCTCGATTTTTAGCTCGTTATAGTTCCCTGTAAGAAATGTTCCTTCTACAAGATGGTCTGTTTCGGTGTATACAAAGGGGAAATGTGTATGCCCAAAAAAGCAGATGGGTGATTTTATATTGAGAAAAGCTTCGGCTGCATCAAATTCGCCAAAGATATAGTAATCTTCGTCAAAAGGAGCTCCATGGCAGATTGTAATATTGGTATGGACAGTCTGAGGCCCTTTTTTTAAACGAGAAAGATAATGCAAATTTTTTTTGAGCAGGTTTTGCTGTGTCCATAGAACTGCCGATGCAGCTACGGGATTGAAAGTACTGACAGACTCGAGCCCACACACAGCCTTGTCGTGATTTCCCCTTATTATCGAGATTGGTTTGAGAGCCTGAATTTTTTGTATTACTTCATTAGGGCAGGCTCCGTATCCAACCATATCACCGAGGAATATGAAATAATCTATCTTTCTCCTGTGCGTAAATTTAATGAGAGCCAGGAAAGCTTCAAGGTTGCCGTGAATATCTGAAAAAATTAAGTATCGCATTTTTCTGTCTTATCCAAAGTTTTATTTAATAAATTGTACATATTATGGGCTTTATAAGAACTTCTTACAAGAGGGCCTGATTCGACTTCTTTGAAACCGAGATCCAGCGCGGTCTTTTTGAGCTGCTCGAATTCTTCAGGATAGTAATATTTTACGACAGGAGCATTTGTTCTTGTAGCCTGAAGATATTGGCCGATAGTCAGAAGGTCGCAGGAGGCTTTTCTAAGGTCTGAAAGAGTCTGGAAAATATCTTCTTCCTTTTCTCCCAAACCGATCATGAGCCCGGATTTTGTGATCATACCCGCTTCCTTTGATCTTTTCAGGATTTCTAACGATCTGAAGTAATTCTTTTTCGGCCGGTTTATCAAAGGATAAATGGTTTCAGGAACCTCCAGGTTGTGGTTTAGCACCTCGGGCCGGGCCTGTATGACTGTATCCAGAGCCTTCTCGTTGCCGTTAAAGTCAGGGATTAAGATTTCCACCTTCACACCGGGTGTTTTTTTTCTTATTGATTTTATGGTTTCTATAAAAATTGAAGCACCACCATCAGAGAGGTCATCACGTGTGACCGAGGTTATAACCGCGTAACGAAGTCCCATTAATGATACGGCCTCTGCTACTCTTGAGGGTTCATCCGGGGATGGGGGAGAAGGGACTCCTTTTTTTACAGCGCAGAATAAACATCCGCGTGTGCAGATATCTCCAAGTATCAGGAAAGTCGCTGTCCTTTGAGCCCAGCATTCTGAAATGTTAGGACATCTTGCACTTACACATATTGTGTGGAGATTCTGCTTTTTAAGTAGACTGGATACGTAGAAAAAATTACTGTTGGATGGAAGCTTTACTTTGAGCCATGACGGCTTTCTATTGAGCTGCATTATGGGAAAAGCTCTATTTTACCTGTCAAGAAATATACAGAGATTTTTAAGTTATTTACTATTAAGGAGGGAATAAATTATTAATAGTATTCGAATATTCTTTCTCTTCTCAGACGTCTTCTTACACGTTTTCGTGCTTGAGCTGCCTTCATCCGCTTCCGTTCACCGGGTTTAAAATATACTGAATGTTTTTTTATCTCTTTTATTATTGCTTCCTGTTGGACTTTTCTCTTAAATCTTCTGAGTGCGCCTTCAATAGACTCGCCTTCATCAATTACGATAAATGCCAATAAAATTCACCTCCTCAAAATTAGGTAAAAAAATTTATATAGGATTTAACTCATATTGTCAATAGTAATAGGGACGGTTCTATTTTTTTATTTTGAAATGTCATATTTTTTCAGAGATAAAGAATGTCAAAAAATAGAAAAAATAGAACCGTCCCATTTCATTCGTATCGGAGGGAGTCGATCGGGTTGGCAGCAGCAGCCTTGATGGACTGGTAACTGATGGTTAGCACGGAGATAACAAATGTCAGAACCGCAGCCATCACGAATTCCATCCAGCTGATGTTCACTCGATAGGCGAAATCGTTCAGCCAGTCTTTCATGGCAAAAAAGGCGATCGGCCAGGCAATAATGTTGGCCAGCAACACCCACTTGATAAATTCCCGCGATAGTAAGGCCACGGTGTTAGAAAATGAGGCGCCAAGAACTTTGCGTACACCGATCTCCTTTGTGCGCCGTGTTGCTGTAAATGAGGCCAAGCCGAACAACCCTAAACAGGAAATGAAAATTGCAAATATACTGAAGTAGCTAAACATTTGCATCATGCGTGCTTCATTTCTGTAGAGCGCGGCGATGCGGTCATCCAGAAAGTTATAACTGAATGGGGACTTGGGATTGAAACGCGCCAACACGGTTTTAATATGGTCCAAAGATTCTTTGATGTGGCTGGGAACAACTCTCATCGAGGGATATGCGTATATTTCCGGCATCGTACATCCGGGCCGCGTTTTCAACCTCTGGAAACTCCTGTTCAAGAAAAGGAACAAACGAAGGAGCCACACTGCACAAATGCCCCTTTATCGATCCATCCGCACTTAGCCACACGCGCTCGATGCGATAGATCCGGTCAGCATGTTTGTGATAGGTGTCATAGCTCAACTCATAGTGAACAAACAACAGGATAAGAATACAAATGGTCATGCCGATAGCCAAACCAAGGATGTTTATTAAGGAGTATCCTTTGTGCTTTTTAATATTCCTAAAAGCAATTTTTAAATAATTTTTAAACACTGGATTCCCAATCTTTATTGTTGATGCCGCTCGATAAAACCAAATTGACGTTTTCGATGATCGTCTCTAGAATTTCCTTTAAGCTCAAAACTGTTTCTCTCGACTTATGTTTTATATTAATTCTATACATAATATACGTATTTTTTAATAGTTTAGTTGCTATTTATTTTAAAATTAATTTATGTTGCAGAAGCTTTTAATGGTTAGGCAATTCCAGAAATTGGAATGCTCCTTTTAACCTAGGGTTATAAAATATGGCTAAAATGCCAGAATATATAACTGTAGGTTAGTTTTTTAATTATAGTAGATGTTTCCCTTTTCCGCTTTCTCAGGATTGTGGAAATAGTGGCCTATTCCGTTTTTAACTACTTCAGCATAACGCGGGACATTTTTGATTTTTATCGCCCTGTCAGGAAATTTCCTGGAAAACTGCTTCATGATTTCTAATATCACTGAACAGTGCTGGCCTACACGTTTTTCCATGGGCCATCCTGTCTCATCATAAGGCACGAATAATTTTTTTTGTTTTGAGAGGCTCAGTAAAAAAGGATCCTTCCCGTTCAAAAGCAGATCTACGGTTTTCGGTCCTGTTGGCTGATCCAGGAAGGGAAGAGGCGCTTCCAGGAGGAAAGGCAAAGTATCAGAGTAATCCCCGATTTCCCTGTGGGACAGACCTCGGAATCCTTTGGGGGAAGGCTCCACATGGTTTTCAAATCCTTCCATTGCCTTTACTGTAAGCGATGCCATTGTTGCGAGTCTTATGGCACTTTCCGGAGCCACGATGCAGTTTGTGACCGGGAACATTGTTTCTGCCCCGTGGACATCAAAGGCGATGTCGACTTTTTCTTCCTGCATTATATGCATTGCGCCGAAAGTAACTCTTTCCATAAGAGGACCATTTGCCCTGCCCGGCCATGTCCTGTTTGTGTTTCTCACGTCGAGGAAAGAGAGGAGCTGTTTGTCGGGATAGTGGACATAAACATCAGGGTCCGGCCATTGGTCCAGGGGAGAAGCCTCACGGTTCCCTATCCTGAACTTTTTACTGCCCCAGTCTGTCGGGATTTCAAAATACAAAGGATACCCATCACCGGGCCGAGTGTTGCGTCCCCCGCTGTTGTTAAACTGCGGGATGATGATGATCGTTCCTTTTTCCACCACGGCATTTTCAAGAAATATTAGGGAACTCAGTATTGCAGCCGGCTCGTTCGAGTGAGTATTCGCAATGATTAGCATCTTACCGCCTTTCTCTTTTCCTTCCAGATAGAAAACATTGGTATCTGCCATTGTACCTTTCAGGCCTTCAGAATAATCGCTGAGCTTTGTGACTTTTGTCACGCCCGGGCCTGCAATTATTGGAACCATGTAATGCCTGTGCTTGTAAAACTGCAGGCCTGAGATTGTTATAACAACGGTAATTACCACCAGAAATATTGATTTTATTTTCCATTCGCGAGACATTGTTTTTCTCCTTATCCTACTTTACACGAAGGATTCTCAGAACAAGGGGGATCATGACAAGCAGGTAAAGAAGCATATCCTCCACGTTTTTCTTTTCCTTTATAAAGTTCCATAGGAGCATGCCTAAGAAATAGGCGGTGATCACGTAATATAATATCATTATTATCGGCATGGACTTACCTCCTGTTACATACTCCAGCGCACAAGGAATGCTAATTTTGCGCTGAATATGACCATGAGGATTCCTGTTGCAGTAATTACAATCCAGGGAACCCAGGTCTTCTTTAAAAAGGACCAATAACTGCCCTTGTATTCTGAAACCATTACGCTTAATCTGCCAATAAGAGCTGTGGGCGGAAGCCCATCTCCTAACGGCCAGAGCAGGCTTAACCCTGCAATGGCGACAGTGGCATGAAGGCCGATAGAGTCAAGAAACCAGATGAGGGGAATTCCTACAATCGCAGCACCTCCGTATGTCAGGACTCCTTCTGATACAGGGATGATTACGATTAGAGATATAAACAGAAGTACGATCGGAGTGCTGATAACAGCATAAGACAAAAGCCCCCTGACTCCTGTTGCGGTCATTATCTGCTGAAGCGCGCCCACGATAGCCATGGTCGCAAGCAGTGGGAGCAAACGTTTTACCGTCTTTCTTGATAATACAAGGATATTGATTTTCTTGGGGCTTACCAGAAGGGCGGTTACTGCAGCCGCACTAAATTCCAGGGGCAGCCCCAGTATTGGTATGCCGAAAGGCCAGATCCTGGAAGCGATAACCAGGCCGAAAAAGACCAGAAACGGCAGGAGTACCCTCCACCAGCTCATTTTTGCTGGCACTTCGGGCATATCTTTAAGAATCTGTTCCAGGTCCATTGCTCCCTCTTTTTTCCATCCGAGAAAAAGCACGGTGAAGGTCCCCAGTATAAGAACCGGTATTCCAAGCGGAAGCTCAAAGCCTACATAGGGAATGGCTGTACCGGCGGATAAAATCATTGCCCATATGTTAACCGGCGGAGCCGCGGCGCTAAGGCCTGCTACTATAAATAAGATAGCTGCGGCCCTTTTTTTAGGTATGCCCAGGTAACCGAGTGCTAATGCTACTGGTGCGCCAACAACAAGCAGCGAAACACTGCCCGCTCCTGTGAGTGCCCCGGGAATAAGGACTATAAACATTAACAGTATCAGGACAATTATTCGTTTATTGTAAAAATATTTTATTATGCCGTGTACGACATAGTTTACGCCTCCGGATTCAGATATGAGAGCCATGAATATTGTGGCCGTTGTAAAAACCAGCATTACGTCCACATATGTAAAGCTTCCTTCTACAAGGTGGCGGGCCAGTTGGCCTATGGGCGGTGTTTTTACAATCGAACCAGCAATGCCTCCTGCAACTGCGGCTGAAAGCATACTCAGCTCTACGGATAATTTCCTCCAATTTGCCAGGGCATAAGCAATCACCATGACTGCTAAAATAATTCCAATTTGTAGATACATATCACTCACTCCATTTTAAAGACAAGCATGGCACAGTACACAATAAGTCAAAAGAAATTTTTCCTCTTAAATGAAGAATTCCAAATTTACGCTTACAGATGCTGATGTAAATTCATGTACTGCCTGTCCTGCCAAGGATTATTCAAAAACCTGCTTCAGAATGTCGACAAGGTCCAAAGCGTATTCAATTTCGGTGAAAGAGACTTCTTTTTCTTTCGCGATGCTTGTAAAGCGGCCGTCCTTGTTGCTGTCAGATGCTGCAACGAGATAGTCGGCAAATGGGGCAACGGTATCGATCATCCTTTCGTTGTCGCCTCCCGGGGCACCCCGTTTTGATAGGCCTCCCACATGAACAGCAATAATAAAGATATTATTTTCCTTGCAGTAATCGATAAGACTTTTCAGGCGTTTCTCTTCGTCTTCGATTGTAAGGCCTGATGCTCCCATGCCCTTCAGGCTGGCGCCGATGGCAAAAATAATGGTCTTGTACGGAGCTCCTTCAGGGTATTTTTCAAGGTCGGTGTTAATCTCGACATGAAAACCTTCTCCCGACTCTTTTCCTGCAAGGCCAACTCCAGTCTTTAACATCTCAACATCGGGAACGTCACAGTAGTCGTATTTCAATCCTGCCTCTTCAAGGATTATGTTCAGCGTCGTAACATCCGGACTCTGGCCTGCCGAATTTGTAAGAATCGGTAATTCGGCCTTGGGGATTTTAGTATCCTGAAAACCCGATGCAGGCAGAGCGAATATGAGCCCGCACACGAGCACTGAAAAGATTGTGAGTTTTTTTAAGCTTTTCATTTGAATCACTATCTCCTTTTTGATTATAAATCACTTCTTCTTTGCTGATGGCTGAGGTTCCAGTTTGTTGTACTTGATCAGTTCCTTGAGCCACCAGTCCGGGAACTTCAGAGGTAGTCTTTTTCTCGATTTTGTGTCATATATCCAAAGATGGTTGTATTTAACGAGCATGTAGTCACCCAGCTCCCACCAGGCGTCGATGACTCTGTTGGCATTGTTCATGCAGTAGTCGGTTAAGAACTGGCGGGCTTGAGAGGGGTCCTTTTTGTAAAGTTCTTCTGCGAATTTGTCGATGACAGGAGTGCGCTTTACGGCTGATTCTTCCCAAATTGCCTGGGCTTTTCTGACGTCTTCGATTGCATATGAATAGAGCACTTGAGTATGGAAATCCACATAATCGAAGGCCCACCTGGCGGATTTCCTGTCAAACTCCCAGTGGTCACCGAATTCAAAGGATTTTGGGATTCCTGAAATACCCATGTAAAGGGGCATAAAACAGGATGTGTCCTGGGCACCGAAGGCAAGCCATACGAGCCCTCCGATTGGGTTTGGCAGCCATTCTCTGCACTGTGTGACCGTGACATATTCTGCGCGGTTTACGCCGATGACCCGGGGTCTGTTGTAGGTCCTGCCGTCGAGTTTAAAGCCGTAGGGGAGGCGGTTGGGATTGGCGAACGGTCCTCCCTGCAGGCCATCAGCCGGACAATATGGAGTGCCCTCGAATTTGTTGCGTGTCATAATCATAACATCGTGAACGGAAAGCTTCTTTTCCGGCTTAACCGAGAATGGGAATTCCATGTTCGGAGTTTCCGGGCTGAAGTGCTTAGAGGGTGCGACTAGGTCGAAAAATCGCCAGAGGCGTCCTCTTGACCCTTTGGATTCTGCCGCGCTGTATTCGCTCGGAGAATAGGCTTTCTTCCAGTTGAAAGCTTTACCGCTCTTCGGGTCATAGAACCCAAGATCTACTGCAAGTGAAATAACATTGGAGGAGGCCATGAAGTAGTCCGGATCTTTAAGGTCTATCTCCCCGATCCTGGATTCGTTCGGGCAGACACTGACATGGTCGTCGGGAACTCTCTGTGCGCACCAGACGGCACCCGGCTTCCCGCTCTCCGGTGTCCATAATGGGCCGACAGGCATAATCTCGAATACCCAGACCTCGTTCGGATCAGATAGAGCCAGCATCTCTGCTGTATCAGTAAAACCGTATCCGTACTTTTCACCTAGTTCTCCCATGATTTTTACAGCCTCTCTGGCTGTCGTTGCTCTCTCCATGGCAATGAGTGTCAGCATTGTTATGTCGAATTTGGCAGCAGGCGTAGGATTTTGCAATTTTTTTCTGCATCCGATCGTTGATTCTCCGATAGCTACCTGCATGTCATTCATGTACCCGAATGAGCCGTTGAAATATGCGTATGTATGAGGAACCTCCGGGATTTCAAGGCCTGTAAAATCGTCCTTATACTTTTCCCATTTGAGGCCCTCACTCGGCGGCCATGTCCTGAACTGGTTTATATGATAGATCTTGCGCATTGAGCCGGGTTTGTGGTCTGCTGCCGGCACATACCTCCATGTCCAGTCGCATAATCCGCAGTCGCATGTATGGGTGGACATAACAGAGCCGTCTGTTGAGGCGTCTTTTCCGACTATTATAACCGTACAGCCGTCTGTAATCTGGTCTGTTTGAAAAGATTCGCACTTCTGGCCCTCCTGCCCGTTCAAAGCGAATGCACACAGCAGAGCTGCTGTGGCGAACAGCATTACCGGAATTAAAATTGACTTTTTTAACTTCAACTTTTACCTCCTTATTTTTATTTGAAAATTTAAATATGAATAAAACCGGTTGTCAGATTCTTGAAACCGGTGAGTTGTTGTGAATCAAGGATTTTATGCACTGGATCATATATTGAATTTGTTACAGCGGCATTTTTTACCAGTAACCCCATGTCGAATTATTTATACAAAGTTGAGATGAATATGTCAATGAAGATATGCAGCCGGCAAATTTGACGTTATGACGTTTTAGCAGTGGTCTGATTGTTTTTATGTCAATGGATTGCTGCAGCCCGACTATGTTTTTTATTTTTAATAGACGAACCGATATAGAAAAATATTTTAAGTCAGACAGGAATTATCTTTTCTTCTTTTACGGTGTTCAGAACGATATGAGTGACAGACCTGTCAATATTTTTGAGCAAGAGCAAATTTTTAATAAAATTATTCAAGTCCTTTCGATCTTTGAAATATCCGATTACGATCGAATCCCATTCCCCTGTAATATCATAAACGGCAAGCACACGACGATCTTCTGCAATTTTTTTTTGAACCTCGAGTAATTTTCCATTAGATATCCTCAGGGCGATTATCGTGATTAAGGTGAAGCCGAAATATTCCGGATCGACTACGGGAATATAGCCTTTGATAGCTCCGGATTCCTCACATTTTTTTATTCTGTGTATAACAGCAGTAACAGAAGTGCCTGTTTCTTTGGCAATCTCCCGAAAACTCTTACGGGCATTTTGGTTCATCACACGAATAATCTTTTTGTCCAGATCATCAATCATATGATTCTCCTGAAAGTGTTTTTAGATATCCAATAATATAATATAATTATTATAAAATATCAACAATATGTTGACATATGTTATTTAATTTGTTTTAGTATCTGACAAACGTTGAGAGAGAGGTCAAGAAGAAGATGAAGAATTTTGGATGCAAAGATCAACAGGAAGTCCTGGATGTCATTCTAAACCCCGAAAACCAGATTAAATTCGTCCGTATCTTTTTTACTGATATTCTCGGGAGAAATATGGATTTCGCTATTCCCACAAAGGAATTAGAGAGTGCTTTTAAAGAAGGAAAGGGTTTTGATGGCTCGTCTGTAGAGGGTTTCATGCGAATCGAGGAAAGCGATTTAATCATTAAACCAGATGCTTCCTCTTTCCGGGTTTTACCATGGGTTTATCGTGGCTTCGATGAAAAGGTAAGTTGGCGGGAAGCTGTTATGTTTGGTGATATATTCACCCCTGATGGCAAGCTGTATGAGGGCGATTCTCGGTATATCCTGAAGAAAATCCTTGCAAAAGGCAAGAATGAATTTGGAATAGATGAAGTTAAAATGGGTCCTGAACTTGAGTTTTTTATTTTTCCGGATAAAAAAACTGCGGTTCCTCTCGATGAAGGCGGCTATTTTATGGGAGGCTTGCATGGTGAAATACGAAAGGAGATTCAGTTACTTCTGGAGAAAATGGGGATTGATTCAGAATATGACCATCACGAAGTCGCAAACGGCCAGCATGAAATTGATCTGAAATATTTGAACGCACTTGAGATGGCGGATGTCTGCATGCTTTTTCGGTATATTGTTAAAAAAGTTGCCCGGATGCACGATCTTTATGCCACTTTCATGCCCAAACCCTTGAATGGTCAAAACGGAAGCGGCATGCATGTTCACCAGTCCCTATGGAGCAACGGCAGAAGTCTTTTCTTTTCGCGTAAAGAATACTATAACATTTCGCAAAAAGCTCGTCAGTACATAGCAGGATTGATGTTTCATGCTGAGGAAATAACTGCTGTTTTCTGCCAGTGGGTCAATTCATTCAAGCGCCTTATAGAAGGCTATGAAGCGCCTGTATACGTGGCCTGGGGACAGAGAAACAGGTCGGCATATATTCGTATTCCAAAGTACCAGCCTGGAGCGGAACATGCTACTAGAATAGAACTGCGCTCGCCTGACCCTTCATGTAATCTTTATCTGGCTTTTGCAACCATGATAGCAGCCGGATTGAAAGGTATCGAGAAAGGATATGAGGTGTCTGCACCGGTGGAAGAGAACATTTATACTATGAGTCTATCCAGGCAGAAGAAGCTCAAGATCAAGACCTTACCGGCCAACCTTCAGGAAGCATTGAATGCCATGAGAAAAAGTGATTTGCTCATGGAAACTTTGGGAGATCATGTTTTTCGAAAGTTCATGGCGAACAAGCAGTACGAAATAAGAGAGTATAACAAGAATGTTTCCAAGGAATTCGAAAGAAAAGTCTCCGATTATGAAATCAAAAAATACTTACCTGTCCTCTAGGGCAAAAAAATGGGAAAATAGAACCTCCCCTTTTAAAGGTTTTTAAGATTTTCGAGTTCTTTGGTGTACAGATCGATATTGACAATTCTGTAAGTCTGCTCTTTGTTCTGAGTTTCAAACGCACCTAAATACCTATTTCCTGCGAAGGATCCTCTACTCAGAAATTCTTTTTTGGCTTCTGCAGTTTTAGAGTTGATTGAAGGATATGCAAAAGATTATAATGATATAATCCATAATAAAGGAGTCAGGATGAGAAAGAAAGAGAAAAATAGGATGAGGCTGATGCCTGTTTTTTTGGTTGCAGTGCTGATGTTGACCGCAGGTCTGAGCTTTGCACAAAAAGGATTTTATATGGATGAGAAGAAACTCTACGAGAAGTACAGAATGTCTGTCAAGTATTTTGAGGAGGCAAAGGCGCTTTATAACAAAGAAAAATACAAAAAAGCAGAGAAGAAACTCAGGGATTGCTTAAAGGTATTTCCCCAGCATGCCCAAGCTAATTTTTATCTTGCCCATCTGTTGTACAAAGCATCTAATCTGGAAAGCGCCCTCCATCATATCGAGGAAGCCAAGAAGAATTTTGAGTTTATGAACAGGATGTATATCTTTAGCTACGACGATTACACAAGCCAGCTCCGGACTCAAAGGGATGAGATCCGGGACAGGATTCAGAAGTACAAGGATCAACAGCAGAAAACAACCCAGGAGAAGGAAAGTCAGAAAATCGAAACACAGATTTCCCAGTTGCAGACCGAGCTTGGAACCATCAACAGCCGGCTGGCCGAACCCTTACCCGAAGAAAAAAAGGTGCCTGCCGACTACTTCTACCTGCACGGCAACATCTATTTTAAACTGAGAAAGCTTCAGGAAGCCCACGACCAGTATGTCGAATCCATCAAGCGCGATCCCAAACACGAAAGGGCATACAATAATCTCATCAACATCTACTTTATGGCCAAACAGTACAAGAAGGCGATAGAGTTTGTGGAGAATGCCGAGTCGAGAGGACTCAAAATAAATCCTAAGTTGAAGGAGGCCATTCGCCAAGCTCTTGGGAAGTAAATTTTTTTCCATGTGTCACTATTTCCAGACAGGATTTCGAAATATTTTCTGAGGAATTTCTTATATTATTTTGGCACAAATTTTGCTTTTGAATTTATATATATGTATACTTTTAATTGTGAAGTCCATAACAAAATTCTTCGAGTGCACAGATGACATAGAAAAGTAGGAGAAAGTACATAAATATAAAAAGGAAAAAAATTGGAGGGGAAATAACCCAATGAGAAGGATATCATTTTTTGCAATTTTATTCATTGTGGGCTTTCTCTGTTTTAGCTCCCTTTCCTGGGGTCAAAAATCCTCAGAGTGGGAGCTTGAGGTCAACACAGAAAAAGCGGACGTCCATCTTGTGCCTGACACTGAGAGCACCGTGGTGATCATTCTGACAAAAGGATTTCTCCTGAAATCGTATGAGAAAATTAACGAATGGTTCAGGGTTGTTATCGGACCCGACGAAGACGGTATTGTGACCATCGGCTATATCCAATCGCAAAATGTGGACGTGATCCGAGAGAAAATCATACAAGAACTGGATTATTGGGAAGAAGAACCGGAATTCTTCGAGGGAATCGGATTGAGTATAAGACTTACAGGAGGCCCCACCTTCTTCAGCGGAGGAGACATCAGCAAAGGAGCCAAGGGTCTGTACGATGCGGCCTCTGATTTTGTTGCCTCTTATGGATTTGCTATTGAAAGGCGGTTTAACGCTTTTGATTCGGGCTTTGAGGTTGTGGCAGATTTTGTTTACAATCTCACCTCTAAATTCGGAGTAGGAATCGGCTCAGGGTATATGCACTTGACACAACAGAGCCTCCTTCTTTTTGATGAACCAGACCTGTTTCAGAAGAATCAAGCTGGCACTGCACCCAAGATTACAGCTTTTCCGATTCGGTTAGGAGTGTTTTTCAATTTCCCGCTTCACCGCTTGGTTAATCTCACCTTAAACAGCGGTGCTGCCTTGTATATCACAAAGTACTCATTTACCCGGAGTACAAATTGGTATCAGCTTGATCTAATAAATCATAAGGCCAATGCCACAGGAATCGGTTTCCATGGCGGAGTAGGTTTTGAGGTCAATTTCCATCCGAGGGCAGCACTCATTCTGGAATGTCGAGGAAGATATGCCAAGATTTCTGGTTTTAACGGAAAAAGCAATATAAAGAAATCCATATTACCTCCTATAGAATTTGAGAATATCGAAGAGAATGGAGCGCTCTATTATCTGGAAGAAGACGGACATCCTTCCTTGGCTGTATTGAAGCAAAAACCCGCCGGATACGAAATTGTCCGCAATGCCACATTGGATCTCAGCGGATTTATCTTCCAAGCTGGAATCAAGGTGAAATTTTAAGGAGTGAAAAAATGAAGGGAAAATGTTTTACAACCCTTTTGGTAATTTCTTTCATCCTGCATTTGAGCCTTTATTCTGTCCAAGAAACAAGGCTCTCGAAATCCCATAAAAAATGGCTCAAAGAGGAGATTGTATATATCATCACTCCGGCAGAGAAGGAAGTTTTTCTCAAATTAGAGACCGACAGAGAAAGGGATAATTTCATAGAAGAATTCTGGCGCCAGAGAGATCCCACTCCTGGCACACTGCGAAATGAATTCCGCGAAGAACACTATTTGAAAATCGATTTCGCCAACCGGAGATTCGGCCGGGGCACACCAGTGGAAGGCTGGAGAACAGACAGAGGAAAATTTTACATTATGCTGGGGCGGCCTGCCAGTGTCCAAAAGTATTCAACATTTGACATTCATCCCATCGAGATCTGGTATTACAATGGGAATCCCAAGTTGGATCAGGAACCCATCTTCCGGCTCACCTTTTTCAAAAGAGGAGGGGTCGGTGTGTACGAGCTTTACAACCCTATGAGGGATGGCCCCAAGGATCTGGTTCCCTTCCACGAAAGATATCCTGATACTGTTCAGTTCGATGATCAAGGGGGAATGGTACTGGATGCCGGATCTGCCGCAGATATCCAAGGGATGTCTCACCTGGTCGACGGCAGAGATATCCAGGCCTATTTGTTGCTTAAAGAGAATATCGGACACGAACTTGCCGATGCATCTTTCTCCAACTTTCCGGGAAGAAAGGGCCCAACATACAGACTCCCTTCGACCATTTTGATCAAGGAAGTAGAAACCTACCCAACAAAAAAAATTAACGATGATTATGCATACGAATTCTTGGAGCACAAAGCCGTTGTGGAAGTCAGCTATTCTGTCCACTACATCGGAAACCAGTCCAAAGTGGATGTGCTGCAGCATCCCTCAGGGATGTTTTTTGTGAACTACACCATCGTGCCTGGAAACCTGTCCGTGGATTTCTACAAGAATAAATATTTCACCAATCTGCAGGCTTCGCTGCGGATTTCTGATATGGAAGGTAAGACAATTTTTCAGATGAAAAGAAGCATTCCGATTGAGCTGAAAAAAGAGGAGCTTGAAACCATAGGCAAAAGGCCTTTTCATCTGTATGATTCCTTCCCCATAATTTCGGGAAACTACACCTTCAACCTTTTGCTTGAAAACACAGTGACCAAGGAATTCACCTCTTTTGAGACGACATTAAGGGTACCTCCCCCAGGGCAGCTCCAGATAGGCTCGCTGATTCTGGCTCGAAACGTAAAAAGAGACTTGCCAGTGGGCGAGATCCACAGAGCTTACCAAGTGGGAGATATCCAAATCTACCCCACCTTAAATAATACATTCCTGGAAAAGGATAAACTGCATCTGTTTTTCCAGATTTATAACTTGACTCCAGAACTGAAGGAAGAAGGCACCCTGAAATACATCTTTTTTAGAGAAGGACAAATGTCGCATACTATTGAGAGAAGAATTCAGGAATATGAAAGCAGCCGTGATTTCCTGGAAGAAATTTCCTTGGAGGGACTTATCCCTGGAAGGTACGCCCTCAAAGTCTTTCTCCTCGATAAAAACTGGAACGAGCTCCTTATGGGAAGCGAAGAATTCAGGATCACGGAAACGCCGCTTCCAGGATCTTGGGTATCGGCTCAAGCCAGTCCACCTGCAGACGATCCTTTCTACTCAAACATCATAGGAACACAGCATTTGAACAAAGGGGATCTGGATCAAGCTCTGCAAGAATTAGCCACAGCTTATGAGAAAGAACCTGAAACGTTGGATTACGCCTTGAATTATTCAAGAGCACTTCTGATTTCCAAAGAGTTTAAGAAGGCGAGAGATATCCTTGCACCCTTTGTGGAAGCCAAAGACATGAATTTTGATCTATTTTATTACATGGGCGAAGCCTCCAAGAGAATCAACCAATACGAGGAAGCCATCTATTATTATCAGAATGCCCTTTCTTATAGGGGAAATGTGGTAGAAATACTTAATTCCATCGGCACCTGCTATCTTGAGCTGGGAAACAAGGAAGAGGCTTTGCGAACCTTGGAGAAGTCTTTGGAGGTCAATCCGAACCAGGAGACAATAAAAAAAATAGTCGAAGAACTAAAAAAGAAATGAGATCATGCATTTAGGGGACTTCACCATGAAGATTATGTTCAACCGGACGAAAGGTTTATTCATTGGTTTGCTGCTTTTGGTGTTTCTTTTCTCACAAACTTATGCGTTTGCCTCCGGCCAGGAACTTTTCGAATGGGAACTCAGGGTCATTGTTGAAAAAGCGAACATTCACCTGGATCCCGATGAGAATAGCACTGTGGCCATGACCGTTCCCCAGTCCTCGATCCTGAGGTCGTATGAAAAAGAAGGCGAGTGGTTCCGGGTGATCTTTCAACAGGAGAGCGGAATCGTGGTTATCGGGTATATCCATTCCAGCCAGGTCGAAATCATGAAGGAGAAGGTAGAGCAGAAGATTGATTTTTGGGGCGAAGAATCAGATTTTTTTAAGGGAATCGGATTGACTGTAAAAGTTTCTGTAGGCTTCAACCATATCGCTGCCGGGGAGATCAATGACGGAATCAGAGGAGTGGTGGATTATTACAAGTGTCTCATGAGCTATTGGGGACAATTCTTTGATAGAGAGATTGAACCCTTTCATTCGGGTTTTGATTTTGGTGCTGATGCCATATACAGTTTGACCTCTCATATAGGAATCGGCCTTGGATTGAGTTATGTCCAGTGGTGGAATAAAAGTTGGATGCTCCTTGCAGATGTGGACTATCCTAGAAGATTCGACAGCACGCCTCGAGTCAAAGCTCTTCCTGTCAGATTGGGAGCATTTGTCACCCTTCCTATTTTTCGCAAAATTAACGTAACCCTTAACGCGGGGCCGACTTATTATTTTGTCCGCTACGTCTACAATATGACATACAGACCCTATGCCGTCGTTCAAAAAGCCAGCGGCCAAGGACTGGGATTTCACGGGGGAATCGGACTGGAACTAGAGTGGAACTCCAGATCCACCCTTTTTATCGAATATCAAGGCCGACATGCCAAATTCGACACCTTCGAGGGAACTGAAGAAAAAATAGTTCTTAGTGATAGGATTAAGGAAGAAGGACCACTTTGTTGTATGGAGTATATGGAGGGATCAGAAATTCGCCGCCGTTTGGCCGTATTTAATGAAGAAATGCTCTTGTACCCGAATGTGAAGAAGGCGGAGTTTGATCTCAGCGGGTTTGCTGTTCGGGTCGGAGTAAAGGTAAAATTTTAAAGGTTTTAATAATATAAAAATCATTTAAGGTAGCATATTGAAATGAAAAAAAGAACTATTTCAGTCGCATTCCTATTTCTGGTTTGTGTTTTGTTTTTGGCAGGCTCTTTTGAGGAAAAAGTCCAGCTTTCTGAGGAATATGAGAAATGGCTCAAAGAGGACGTGGCCTACATCATCACTCCGGCCGAGAAAGAGGTTTTCCTAAAGCTGGAAAGCAACAAGGAGCGGGATCTCTTTATCGATGAGTTCTGGCGGCAGAGGGATCCGACTCCAGGAGCACCCGGAAACGAGTTTAAAGAAGAGCACTACAACAGGATCCGATTTACCAGTGAAAGGTTCGGAAAATTTTCCCCTCTAGAAGGGTGGCAAACCGATAGAGGGAAAATATATATTGTCCTGGGTTCCCCGAATCATGTGGAAAAATTCCATACCATCGATACCTATCCAATAGAACTTTGGTATTACCACGGAGATCCCAAGCTCGGCCAGCCTCCAGTGTTCCGCCTTCTTTTCTTCAGAAGAGGAGGGGCAGGAGAGTACGAGCTGTTCAGCCCGATGAGTGATGGGCCGAAAGATTTGGTCCACTTTGTTTTGAATGATCCCGATCAGAAGACCATGTTGACCCAAGATGTCCTGATGGGAACAACACAAGAGCGTTTTGACAGTACTGTTGATGCTTTGGACCGGGAGGCCTACAAGATTCTGAAAAATAAGGTCTCCTTTGAATTGGCCGAGGCCGCTTTTTCCAACTTCCCCGGAAGAGACGGGCCTCAGAACAGACTGCCTTCTGAAATTATGGTTCAGCAAATGGAGACTCTACCACACAGGAAAGTCCAGGATGATTACGCCTATGAATTTTTGGAGCACAAAGCAGTTGTTGAAGTGAGCTATTCTGTGCACTTCATGGGGAATAAAAACCTGGTAAATGTTGTCCAGGACCCAACAGGTTTGTTTTTCGTGAACTACACCATTGTGCCGGATTCTCTTTCAGTTGACTTCTTCCAGGATAAATATTTTACCAGCCTCAGGTTGTCCCTGCGCGTGACAGATCCGGGGGGACAGACCATTTTTCAGAGAGAGCGAAATGTGCCGGTAGAGCTCAGGGAAAAAGAACTTAAGATTATCGGAGAGAAGTCCTTTCATTTGTGTGACTCCTTCCCCTTGATTTCGGGCCAGTACAAGCTGAACCTTTTGCTTGAAAACACAGTGACCAAGGAGTTCACCTCTTTTGAGAAGGACATTTATGTGCCTGATCCAGACTATTTGAACATGAGTTTGCCCATTTTTTCCCGCCTGGTGTATAAAGATTTGCCTCAGGGACAGGCCGTGCGGGCCTATCAGATCGGCGATGTTCAGATCTACCCATCCCTGGAGAATACCTTTAATGTTAAAGATACCCTGTATGTCTTTTTCCAAATATTCGGGATGAGTTTCCAACAGAAAGAAGAAGGAGAATTGGAGTTTGTATTTTTCAGGAGAAATCGACCTTTCCGAACCATGCGCAAAAAGATCAGCGAGTATGAAAATGCTAGAGATTATATGGAGGAATTTTCCCTTGGGGATTTCTCTGAAGGACAGTATACATTGAAAGTTGCCCTGCTCGATAAGGAAGGCAATGAGCTTCTACAGGCAAAAAGGGACTTTTCTGTTACCCGCCAGCCTCAGCCCGGAGCGTGGTATGTCGCCCAGACAAACCCTCCCGTTGGAAATCCCTTTTATCATTTTGCCAGAGGAAATCAACTTCTGAACAAAAGGGAGATGGGAAAGGCGGTGGATGAGTTGAGAAAGGCGCATGAGGGGAGTCCCGAGTCGGTGGAGTACGCCTTGAGTTATGGAAGGGCCCTGCTAATCGCTGAAAATTTTAAAGAAGTTATTAAAACCCTCACTCCTTATGAGGCGGCCGGAAAGGAAGAGTTCGAGCTGTTCTACTATCTGGGAGAGGCCGCAAAGCGCATCGGAGAAGCGGAGGCGGCTATCGGCTACTACCAAAAGGCCCTCACCCAAAAAGGAAATGTGGTGGAAATTCTCAATTCCATCGGGAGCTGTTATCTCGAGCTGGGGGATGCGGAGGAGGCTCTGCGGACCTGGGATAAGTCGCTGGAGATCAACCCAAACCAGAGTGCAATCAGAGAAGCTATCAACAAACTAAAAAAATAATTTCAATTTAGTGACTTTAATTCGGTAACAGGTCAAAGCGAGTAATAATCCATAAAAATGCATTGAATCCAAAATAATGGATTATTTGTCTATACATGAGAATTCCTATAAAAATTTAAATAATTGATAATAAACAGATTAGAATGAGTCCTCTCTAAAAAGTAGATTGGCATGAATATTGCTAGTATTCATTATATGTTTAGCGTATAGTAGAGTAGCATTTTGGTCACAATTATGTGTACAAGCGAAATAATAAAAATAAGTAACGCTAAGATAGGAGGTGGTAATCAATCAGAAAACCTAAATAGGATGCATTCAAGTTGGACTGTGATAGGACTTCTTGGTTTTGAGATAAGAGCCCTTTCACAATTCAGGGATTCAAAGTTATCCGTTGGGAGGTCGGCAATGAGGTCGAATCTCCCGACGGGAAAAACTAAGGTCCTCTCTTTTAAAGGAAAAAGAGGGACAAAAGGAGAAAATAATGAGTAAATTCAGAACTTACTTCTTCTCACTGCTCGCAATACTTCTTCTCGTTGGATCACTAGCTGCTCAGGTACCGACTGGTAAGATCACCGGAACAGTCAGCGATGACCAGGGTGTTCCTCTTCCCGGCGTGACAGTTGAAGCTGACAGCCCGACTCTAATTGGTTTAGCTTCGGCAACAACCGACGTTAACGGAGTCTTCCGTCTGTTCGGTTTGGCCTCTGGAAGGTATACCCTAAATTTTAGCCTGCAAGGTTTTAACACCGTTATCCGTCAAGACATCGTTGTCCGTGTTGAGCAGACCATCAGAGTGGATATCGAGATGACTCCTGGTGCTTTAGAAGAAGAAATCACGGTTATCGGAAAGTCTCCTCTGGT
The DNA here is from genome assembly GCA_964648465.1 of uncultured Eubacteriales bacterium. GTDB lineage: Bacteria > Acidobacteriota > Aminicenantia > Aminicenantales > Aminicenantaceae > Aminicenans. Next base: position 37,235 of record CAZYMU010000010.1, read on the forward strand.
AGATGTCAAGAGCACCACAAAGGGCATGACTCTGACCAGAGAGATGTTCCAGATGCTGCCCAGGGGCAGAAACTTCGACACACTGGTCACAGCGGTTCCTGGTGTTAACCAAGAGCCCTATCTGGGAGGTCTTTCCGTCGACGGCGCCAGCGGTGCTGAGAACATGTACTACATCGACGGAATGGACATCACCAACATGGACCAGGGCGACAGTGACCAATCAGCAGCCTTTGAGTTTGTGGATGAGGTCCAGATTGTTGCCAGCGGATACCAGGCCGAGTTTGGTGGGTCCATGGGCGGTGTTGTTAACGTCATCACCCGTGCCGGTGGAAACGAATTCCATGGAGAACTGATCGGCTACTATTCGGGAAGCCGCCTAAACGGTACAGAGAGAGACACCCTCCGGCTGAATCCGTTAGATACGAGCAAAGCTGAGTATGTGAACTACCAGACCGGAGAAGGATTGGACGCAGCTCTTGGAAAAGACGAGGTCAACAGATATGAAGTCGGCTTCAGCCTTGGCGGTTATATCATCAAAGACCGCCTGTGGTTCTTCGGCTCCTTTTTACCTGTCTTTAGGGATACCACACGGTCCGTTGATTGGGTACCTGCAGGAACAGCTCCAGCAAGTGATCATACACAGAAGCAGACTTATTGGAACGGCCAGGTCAAGCTGACCGCACAGCCCATGAAGGACCTGAGGCTGGCTGCCGCGTTTGTCAACAACTTCTACAAATACAGAGGCGATCTGCCAGCGCGAGAAGGAACAGGAAGCTCGACTCGAAATTATGGTGAAACAGGTTTTAATTATCCGAATTACAGCGGCACATTAACTGCGGATTATACTGTGGGATCAAACCTGTTCTTAAGCCTGCGTGGTGGTTATTTCTTCAATGACCAAAACAACCAATTGCCTCCTGCTCTGGGAATTCCCAGATGGAGATTCATTAAGGAGGCCCCGGGTTATGCCTATACAAACAACCTGATGTTTCCTGATATCCCTGCTGATCTCCAGCATGGAAACAACTGGTCCAATATCTCCTTCAATGAGTTGAATCAGACAATTAAGAATATCCGGAATAGGATGGCAATCAACTTTGACACCACCCTGTATTTGAACCTGGCTGGTGAGCATGCCTGGAAAATGGGTGTGCAGGCGGTTCGTATCGAGGAAGATATCGATAGTACGGTTCAAAATGTCTACGCCTATCTCGGCTGGGATAGAAGTTTCACCTGGTTGGGTACTGGAGAAACTGAAAGAGGTACGTACGGCTACTATGGTGTCCGAGGTGGAGACTCCGGACCTTACGGCACTTTTGCCAATCCCAACAGCACACGCTGGGCCCTGTACCTGCAGGACAGTTGGACACCCAGCTTTGCCAACAACAAGTTAACCGTGAACTTTGGCATAAGAGCCGAAAAAGAGGACATCCCCAGTTTCTCCGAACTGCCCGAATACGATTATCCACCTATTCAGTTCAACTTCGGTAATAAGGTTGCGCCCAGATTCGGGTTTGTCTATGACGTGTACGGCGATTCCAGCACAAAGATTTTCGGAAGCTACGGCTGGTACTACGACGTCATGAAACTCGACATGGCTGTGGGTTCTTACGGTGGATTAAAGTGGACCAGCGACTACTACACACTGGATGACTATGACTTTACAAAAATCACAAAAGATAATCCTGGAGCCTGCGGGACATATCTGACCACCTATAACTGGCGTAAACCTTCTTTCGATTCCACTGACCCGGATCTTTTGCCCACTCTTCAGTCAGAGCTCACTTTTGGAGCAGAGAGAAAGCTGATGGAGAACCTCTCAGCTTCTGTGCGAGTAGTGTACAAACATCTCGTGCGGACCATTGAAGACGTGGGTGTTCTTACCCCAGAGGGTGAGTCTTACTACACATCCAATCCTGGGTACGGCTACACCAGGCCTGTAAGTCAAGGTGGAGAGTTTGCCGATATCTATCCAGCATGCCCAACAGCTAAACGCAATTACTGGGGCGTCAATATTGCCCTGGATAAGCGGTTCAGCGACAACTGGATGGGCGGATTCTCTTACACCTGGAGCCGACTGTGGGGTAACTATGCTGGTTTGGCCAGCTCTGACGAATGGGGAAGAAACGATCCTAATGTCGAGAGGTACTGGGATCTTTGGTGGCACATGTGGGATAGGAATATGGACGAGATCGTGGGCCTGCTCAACACCGACCGGCCCCACCAGTTCAAGCTATACGGCTCCTATGTTTTTCCGTTCGGCCTGACCCTGGGAACGGTTGTCAATGCCATGAGCGGAATTCCTGTCACCAGGGAGCTCCACACCGGATTGGAAGGATATTATCCGGATGGCCGCTTGACCGACGGACGTGCTCCTTTCCTCTGGTTTGCCGATCTGTATGCCGAGTACAACCTGAAGGTCACGGATCAATACAGAATCCAGTTGAACGTCAATGTGGACAATGTATTTAATATAGCTACTGCTCGACGTGTTCGCGCCATGATGAATCAGACATCCACTGTGATGACCGACGATGAAAGACTGGCTGGATGGTCATACGACCATGCCTCCCGCACCGTCACCACCAATGCCAGAACTTTGACCTACGTTGCTGATCCCCGGTTCTTAATGGAAACGGCTTTTTATCCTCCCCTCTCAGCTCGAATCGGAATCAAGTTCATCTTCTAATTATTCTGCAGCTTAAGAAAACACAAAGCCCTCCTTCCGGGAAACCGGGAGGGGGGCTTTTTTTTATCATTGCAAACTCCTCCATGTCATTGTAAGTGACTTTCTTTGTTATTGCTGATGAAGTAAAGCAATCCCCTTATAAAGAATGCAGGTATTCTCTTGATTGATTCTAAGGACTGACCGTGTTGTCTATTTTATCTTAGCAATATACTCCAGGATGTTTTGCACTGTTGGCGCTTCTGGCGAATTCGGATCCATCTCAAGGAATTTTTTAAATTTCGCTTCTGCATTGCTGTAATCAGCTTTGTTGAGATAGACATAGCCCAGCTTTAAGTAGGGAAGAGGCCAGTCGGGCTTGATCTGGGTGGATATGGTGAAATAGTGGATTGCCTCGTCAATTTTCTGATTGGAAAAATAGATCTCCCCCACGTTGTAAGCCAGGATTTCATTTTCCGGGTAAGCCTCGATGGACTGCTTGAAGTAGCTCTGGGCCTTTTCAAAGTCCTCAATCTTGAGATAGCTTTCGCCGATTCCAGCTAGAGCCCTGGCTGTCATCTCTTTTCCCATCGATTCATCTTCCTTTGCCAGTTCGAGGACTTTCTGGTAATTTTCCAGGGCCTGGTCAGTATCCCCTTTTTCCCGGTAGCAGTCACCGATGCTGGCATAAGCTTGGTAGGCTTCGGGATTTTGTTCCAGAAACTGCTGCATGAGCGATATGGCCTCATCGTATTTTTGCTCCTTGAACAGGACGTTGGCTTGTTCCAGCATATTCAAAGAGCCTTGAATTATGAGTGATGAACTTTCTCCTTCAATTTTTTTCAAGCTCAGGGTCACCCTGGGATTTCGTTCGAGCTGCCGCACGTATACTTCGGAGAAGGCTGGGATATAACCGTCTTTTGATGCGGTCACCTTCCACATCCCGGTGCCCAAGCCCAGAACAGCCCATTCCCCTTTTTTATTGGAGGTGGCCTCTTTTTTAAGTTCTATATTTTCTATGAATTCACAGACAATTTTCGCTGATGGGATGCCGTTTTGGCTCTCATCCACGACCGAGCCGGATAACCGGCCTTTTCCCCTTCCAGCCTGGGCCCATGCACAGCCGGCCAAAAAGAAAGAAATGATGATCCATATGAAGGTTCGTTGGTATGATTTCCTGAACATATTGTCCTCCTTAATAGATAGAAACCGTTTCTTTTAAACTGTAAATTTGATTGTTCGGCTTATCCGGTTCTGATCTTCTTTGTTTTCGAGTTCGATGGTAATCGAATACTCTCCTGATTCGAGGCTGGTGGAAAATTGCATCACATAATCTTCTCCCAGAACCTCCTCCAGATTTTCTTCGGCAAAGGATATCGGGTAGTCGTCTTTCTTTTCCCAGACGCGATTTCCTGAGGAATCGAAGATTTGAAGTGATACGGCTAAGGTGGTTTCCCAAATACCCTCTTTTTCCTCGAACCATATGCCTTCGTAGGGAATGAGAATCTCGAAGATGACTTCCCCTTCATCGGTTTTTTTAATCTTATAGTCAAAGTCAAAGACAATATCTTTTTTGGCGATCTTGGGTTTATAGACCATCTGGGCGCGGTTTATTTCTGCGATATGTTGGGCACCAAGTGGAGTGAGCTTGTAGTCTCCGTTCCAGTTGGTATCGACAAACACTATAGGGAAAAAACCGTAGTACCAGACCTCTTCCGGGAAATCATAGAGTTCGCGTCCCCTCGGATAGGTATAACGCTCCATAGGGGGGCCGAGCAGGATATAGACTCTTCCTCTATCCTGAAGCCATCCTGGACCGCCGCTCTTAAAAAGCAGGTTCGCCATTTCGATCCGCTCGAAATATTCTTTCTTGAACTCGTTCTCTTCTGTATTCGGGTCCGGGTCTCTTTTTCCCCAGAATTCTTTGATAAAAGCCTCTTTTTCTGAGGGGGGAAGATTAAGGAATATCTTTCGCTCTTGCCTTGTGATGAGATATCTCACCTTGGAGTAGAATTCTTTGCTGTCTGGATCGAGGTTTTTCTCCAGTTTATGCAGTGCACAAAACCCCAGAAATCCCAGGAAAAACAAAATAAGGGAGAAATATGAGATTGTTTTTCTCATTTCTGCCTCTTTATTGATTCAACCGTCTTTTTCAGATCCTCCTGATTCGGTTTGATTTCCAATGATTTCTCCCAGGCAATCAAAGCCTCTTCCATGTTGCCCAATCGGTAATAGCATTCCCCTGTGGAGTTGAGAATCTGAATATTGGTGCCGAAACGGGTAAGATAGTCTTTGTAATAGGCTATGGCTTCCGCGTATTCCCCCAGTGCCTGGCATGATTTACCCAATACAGATAGGAATTCGTATTTTTCCCGTTCCTTCAAGAAAGGAAGGGCGATTTCTTTGACCTTCTGGTATTCCTTCTCAGCAGAGAGAATCCGGGCTAAATCCAGGCCATATTTGGCGGATTGCGGTTGTTTTCTGAATGCTTCTTCCAGCAGGGAATGCGCTTTTTGCAGAGCTCCTTTGTTTTGGTATTGGAGACCCAGGATGTTGGCATAAAGGGGATCATCCGAGGAAGGCATGGGAAAGGAAAGCACCCAAGGTCTTGGAACGGTCGGCTGCAGAGAGATGTAGAAGTGACTCTGGGAAAAGAGAACCTCTTTGTTATTATCATCGAGTAAAGCAACTTTGATCTTGTAGTTGGTAGGTGGATAATCTGAGAGCGGGAATTCTTCCAGAAAATGGGTTTTGTCAGGATAGTCAGCAATCTTTTTAGAAAAAGAATGAATTTTCTCCTCTTCTTTGAACAGCGAATATTCCAGGATTCCCTGGTCTGACAATTCTTTGGTAAGGCCGAAGATCTGGAAGAAGAGGTAGAGAGTCTCGTTTTTTGAAAAATCGTTTCGGGGAGATGGTACAAGTTGCGTGCTTCCGATCAGCAGAGGCTTATTCTTTCCTTTGTATTTGGAATCCTCGACAATCCTGTTGGCAAAGGTCAGGTCGCTCATGATAAGAGAAGAAGCCTCAGGGATGGTGAAGGAAACTTCAAAGGAAGTGAATTCTTTGGATATGGTGTTTTTCATCAGTACATCAAATTTATAATTTCCTTCAACCAAAGGAAACAAATCCTGAAAGCTGAACAGTTTTTCGCGGATGTTGTCGAGCTGGTTTTGATTGAGTTTGATGGGGACTCTCCGGTCGTACTGATAAACAGTTTTTCCTTCCAAGTCAGAGACTTTGCCATTGACTTCAAAATTGCTGTAGTATTGGTCTCCTACATTTTCTATAGAAAATTTGCTGGGTTCGATGAGATAGTGGACAAAGAACATGCCTGATTTATCTTGGATTACCCTCACCAGGGCATCATTGTCGATGTAATTGGCGGAGTAATCGACCTCGATGAAGTCTTTGTACTTGAGGAGCTTTTCCGCGTAAGCATCTTTGACTTTCTCATGAGGGGCGGTGGGAATCATCTGGGAAATGAGAATCTCCGAGGCTAAAGACGGAGAGGGTATGTGTTGGGCTTCGCTGGGGAGCAGAGTCAAGGAGATACTGGCGACAGTAGGTTCTATTCCCAGAAGTTTCCGGTAAGCGGACAGATAATCCATGGGGTCTCCCTTATAATTATTGAGCAGGTGTTGGGGCCCGAATTTTATAGGCGAGTACATCTCGTACTCACCGATTCCACTCCTTTTGAAGAAGACAACATTAAAGCTATTGGGGAGTCCGTACTCGGCCATGCCGTTGTAAAACCAGATAATGGTGGGATAGATCTCAGATTCATTTTCATACCTTTCGATCGTATTGGGCTCACCCAGGGTGATGAAGATCCGTCCTCTTGCTGTCCGCCAGCCCGGCCCCGGTGATGCCCGGCCGAATGTTTTATTGACATAGCTGATACGGCGGTAGTGCTCTTCTTTATATTCATTTTCAGGTGTATTGGGATTAGGGTCTCGCTGTTTCCAGAAGGCCTTGATGAACATCTCTCGTTCTCTATCGCTTTCAAGCTGGAGGAAGACATCTTTTTCCTTGGGAGTGATGATATAGACGACCTCTTCCTGCAACCAGACCCTGTGGTTTTCCGGAAGGTCTTTGGGAGATTTTTTCTTGGGATTCCCGAGGGCAGGAAACAAAAAAATCATGCAGAGAAACAAACATGTAAAAATATGTCTTTTCAATGGTTTTCCTTCCAAATATCATTATAGGACTTTGGAAAAAAATGTGCAAGACATCCATTCGGTGACCAGTCCATTCGTTAAGAGGATTATGGGATTACTAATTAAGTATCTTGTCCTCAAATTAGATGAAAAAAGGAAAAAATAGAACCGTCCCCTTTTATTCTTTTTTATCAGCAATGATGACCGAGAGATTTTTCTCCTTGAGCATGTCATTGAAAGCCGGCACATCGGTTTTAATCAATTCGTCCAGCTTTCCCTTATATATTATCATGCGTTTTTTAAGCAGTTCGTGCACTTCAATCTGCTGTTTGTTCGGGGCAAAATCGACCATAGAGGCCACATCTCCTGCAAGTACCGAAAGCTTGCAGTACAGCATATTCGGATATCTAAAAGACTTTGAGTCGCCTTCTGCTGTCATAGGCTGGAATATTTTGTCCTCCACAGCCCTCAGCTTTTTGTCGAGTTCGTCCGCAGAAGTAATTACAGAGGCATGGCTGCCGCCTTTCAGGACATCTTTAAGGTCGTAAATCTGCTTTCTCAACCATTCGATCTGGCTGATCATATCAGATACGGTATTGATATTGCCGCGGAGTTCAAGCAGCATATTGAGTTGAGCCCGGATACCTGCTTCGCTTCCGGCCGACCTGGGATCTTTCTTAACAACTAGCTTCCGGCTGATTTCTGTTCCATCAACAATAAGCTTCACAGTGAAGTTCCCAGGTGCTGCGAGCGCTCCGTAAAAACCTCCGCCTGTCCCCCAGCTCAGTATGGGATACCATCCTTCCTGCTCCCATGTGGTTCTGAATCTTTTTTCCTCAACGACATGAGGATTTCCTGGAGGTTTGGTTCTCAGCTTTGCCCTTCTTGCTGCCTCGTATCTCAGGTTCCATGAGACCCGGTTTATCCCCGCTTTACGGCTTCCGCGGAGTGTATTCACTGTTCGTCCCTCTTCGTCCAGTATCGTGATTTTAACATTTCCTTTTGGAGCCGTATTCAGATAATAGTTAATGAAAGCCTGTGGATTGACCCTTGCGCCTCCGGTTACGCTGTGCAGCCGGTAAGCCTGCCGCGGCACAAAGAGATGAATGTCCGATTTAAGGACTTCCTTAGTAAGCTGCTGGAGAGGTGTGATGTCGTTCATGATCCAGAATCCGCGGCCGTAGGTTGCCACGACAAGGTCATTAAAATATTCCTGTATGACCATATGATGAACCGGTGCGTGAGGCAGGTTGTTTTGCAGAGGAAGCCAGTTTTTGCCGTCATTAAAGGAAATGTAGATGGCATTCTCTGTTCCCAGATAGAGCATTCCTTTTCTCTTCGGATCTTCATGTATCCAGTGGGCATAGCTGAATACGCTCCTAGGGATATCGGAGCTGATAGATTTCCAACTCTTTCCGTAATCGGCAGTCTTATACACAAAAGGGTCCCGGTTGTTCATCTGGTGAAAATCCACTGTCATGTAACAGTTTCCGGCATCGTATCTGGAAGGTTCCAGGTTGCTTACAGTACCCCATGGAGGAAGGTCCGGGATATTTTTTGTGGCATTGGTCCAGTTAGCGCCGCCGTCCCTGGTTATGTGCACGAGTCCGTCATTGGTGCCGGCCCAGATGCATCCTTCCTCGATGGGCGACTCGGCTATGGCGAACACGATGCACCCATATTCAACACCAAGGTTGTCTTTTGTAAGGCCGCCTGAAAGGCCCATCCTGCTCTGGTCATTGGTGCTGAGGTCCGGGCTGATCACTTTCCAGCTTCGTCCTCCGTCTGTTGTCTGATGTACGCACTGGCTTCCGGCGTAGACTTTATTGTGGTTGTGCGGTGAGATGGTGATAGGAAATGTCCAGTTGAAGCGGTACTTCAGGAGGCCTGCGGGTGAGCCGTATGCCGATTCCGGCCACACCTGGACTGAGTGCATGTGTCCTGTCCTGTAGTCAACGCGTGTGAAATGTGCATTGTAGCCTCCTCCCCACACGATGTTATGGTCAACAGGATCAGGAACAATAAAACCGCACTCTTCTCCTGCGGTTGCCTGCCATTCATTAGGAGGCGTCTCCCAGGACCTGCGGCTTGATGCGGTGCTCGGCCCTTTATAGCCGTTTCCGTCCTGCATGCCGCCGTAGACATAGTACGGAATCTGGTTGTCTACTGCCACATGGTACATCTGTGCGATAGGAAGAGCGATTCTTTTCCATGTTTTCCCCCGGTTGAGGCTTATTATGACGCCCCCGTCGTCGCTTATCATCATCCTGTCCGGAATGAGGGGGTCGGCCCACATGTCGTGGCAGTCGCCGCTCCAGCGAACTGTTTCCGAGGTTATGCCGCCGTCATATGTGATGCTCGGGCTGTTGGCAGCAAAATAGACTTCATTTTCATCGGCCGGCGATACCATTATCCGCGAGGCATAGTGAGGCCGCTCGTTAAGCAGGCGGTTGTAGCTCACAATCTTCCAGTTCTCTCCGCCGTCGTTTGACCTCCAGAGCACACCGCGGTTCGGGGTGCCTGTTTCCATCAACGCATATACGACATTTGAATTGCTTGGTGCAACTGCGACGCCGACTTTCCCTATCGGGGGCTCGGGCAGTCCATGGCCCGTGAGATGCTTCCAGGTGCTGCCCCCGTCCCTGGACATGTAGAGACCGCCGTTGGGTCCGCCGCTATCTCTTCCCCATGTCCTTATCACCAGAGGCCACATTCCTGCAAATAGAATACGCGGGTTGTTGGCATCCATTGCGATTTCAAAGCATCCTGTGTTTTCGTCCACAAAAAGCACTCTCTGCCATGTTTTCCCTCCATCGGTTGTGCGGAATACCCCCCGCTCCTGCTGCGGGCCGTAGCAGTGCCCCACTGCAGCCACAAAAACAATGTCGGGATCCCGTGGGTCGATCGCAACTCTTCCGATTCTCCCTGTCATGTCGAGGCCCATGTGCTTCCAGGTCTTTCCTGCATCAGTAGATTTATAGACACCGTTTCCGATAGAGATATTGCTGCGGACAAAGGCCTCTCCTGTACCCACCCAAACTACATTCGGGTCTGATGCTGCAACAGCGAGGGCCCCGATTGACTGAGCCGGCTGATTGTCGAAGATAGGTTTCCAGTGAACGCCCGCGTCAGTCGATTTCCAGATTCCCCCGGAAGACGCTCCTATGTAGTAAACCATAGGATTACCCGGCACTCCAACAACGGCGGATGTCCTGTTCCCAGGGGGACCGATATATCGGTACCTGAGCTGGCTGTAGATTTCAGGAGTGACCTGCCCGGAGTAGGCTGCGGGCGAATACGCTGCGGAAACTAAAAAAAACAATGCAGCAGCCGCACATAATACGGCTGTCGCCCCGTGCTTTTTGAAAAGATTTAACATTTAAATACCTCCTTTTGCTTCAAATTGCTTGATCCGTTTTTGCATTATGATAATATTTTTCACTGCGGAGAGTTTATTTTACTTCCCTTGCGAAGATTTTCAAGTAAATTATTTTATGCATGCTTTTTAACCAAGGGAAAATAGATTTATATTTATGTTTATGCCTGAAATTATGTCTGAAGCAGAATAATAGCCCCGTTTTGCGGCAAATCTTTTACTTGCAAAAAAAGTTTAATGGGATTACATTTATCAGCAAGAGCATTAGCTTAAGGGCAATGAATAGCTTGGTTACAAAGGAATTGTTGATGAACATGTTTTCTTGTTCTCAGACTTCAAATCTTCCATTCTCGGACTTATATTTATTGTTTTTGTATTTACCCTATTAGCTTAAAAGATTGTTAATGTGAGGACAAAAAATGACCGAAAACGAGAAAAAATATCAAGATCACCTTGAGGAAATAGTAGAAAAGCGTACGGCTTATTTAAAAAAGGAAATATCTGAGCGCAAGCGTGTGGAGGATTCGCTGAGAAAGAGTGAGGAGAAGTACCGCACGCTGACTGAAACTGTACCTGATATTATTTTTACATTGGATAAAAAAGGCAGATTTACCTATATTAGCACAGCAGGTGAAAATATTGTTGGTTATTCTAACCAGGAGTTTCGGGGGCATGATTTTACTGAGGTACTTGCTCCTGAGTACATAGATGCCATGAATAAACGCTTCGAGCAGGCCCTTTCAGGAGAGAAATTTCCAATTGCTGAAGTCGAGATCATGCATAAGGATGGGCGGAGAATCCCGGTAGAATTTAATATGACCTCACTATTTGACAAAGATGGAAATATCATCGGCAGACTTGGTGTTGCCCGCGACATCACAGAGTCCAGGCAGATAAAGAAAATGCTGCGGGAGTCGGAGGATAGATACCGAACAATTTTTGAAAACACTGGAACCGCTACGATTATTATTGAAGAAGATAGGACAATATCTCTGATTAATAGGAAGGCTGAGAAGTTATATGGCTATTCCAGGAAGGAAATAGAGGGAAAAAGGAAGTGGGCAGAATTCGTTGTGGAAGAAGATTTGGAAAAAATGAAGGGTTATCATGAACAGCGCAGGATTGATTCGACTAGTGCTCCAAAGAGGTATGAGTTCCGGTTTATTGACAAAAGGGGAAGCATCAGAGATATATTACTGTCAATTGATGTAATTCCAGGGACAAAAACGAGTGTAGCATCTCTCCTGGACGTCACAGAACGCAAGAAGGCGGAAAATAGGGCTAAGCACTTAAACCTCGTGCTTCATGCTATACGCCATGTTAACCAGCTCATTGCAAGGGAAAAAGACCGCGACAAACTGCTTAAGGGTGCCTGCAACCTCATGGTTAAGGAACGCGGCTATCATAACATCTGGATTACCCTCCTGGATGACTCCGGAGAGCTCATAACAGCCGTAGAATCAGGTTTGGGCAAAGAATTCATACCCTTGCTCAAACAGCTTAAGAAAGGCGGGCTTCCCGCATGCGGCATGAAGGCATTGAAGCAGCCGGATGTGGTAGTAACCATGGATCCCCCTTCGGTATGCTCCGACTGCCCGTTGTCCGGAATGTACGGCGGACGGGGAGCCATGACTATCCGGCTAGAACATGAGGGCAAGATTTATGGACTCGCTTACGTTTCTATTCCTGCTAACCTCACTGCAGACAAAGAAGAGCATGTTCTGTTCAAAGACATTGCCTCTGACATCGCCTTCGCCATTCACGATATTGAACTAGAAGAGAAACACAAACGTGATGAGGAGAAAATAAAGGCATCACTCAAGGAAAAAGAAGTACTGCTGAAGGAGATTCATCACCGGGTGAAAAACAACATGCAGATCGTATCGAGCCTGCTCCGCCTTCAATCTGCGAAGACCGAGGATAAAAAGACGAAGGAAATATTCAGAGAGTGCCAGAACCGTATCCGCACCATGTCCCTCATACATGAGAAGCTTTATCAGTCTAAGGACTTCGCAAAAATTAACTTTGCTCAATACATAGACGGGTTGGCAGTTCATACTTATCATTCTTACGGTGTCGATTCAAATATTATCGCACTTAAGACTGATTTGGAGGAAGTTTTTCTTGACCTCAATCGGGCGATTCCATGCGCATTGATTGCAAACGAGCTTTTATCGAATTCAGTAAAGCATGCTTTTCCGCAAGGGAAAAAAGGCGAAATTTGCATAAAGCTTCGTTCTGGTAAAAAGGGCATGGTTACTCTTATCGTCAGCGATAACGGCATTGGTTTCCCAGAAGACATAGATTTTCGAAAGGCTTCCTCATTAGGGCTGCAGATGGTGAATGACTTAACAAGTCAGATTGACGGAACAATTGAACTTGACCGCACTGGCGGAACGGCTTTTAAGGTTAAGTTTTCAGTTAATAAATAGCCACCTCCTTTTTTAAATTGGATCAAGCCGACTGTTTACTAAAGCATTTTTAATGAGACTCGCTTCGGAGGATTCATTATGAGAGATAAAGATAAGACAAAAGAGCAGTTTCTTGAGGAGATAAAGAAATTACGCAGCAGAATTGTTGAATTGGAAGAATCAGAGGAGGCACTGCAGGAAAGCAAAGAAGAATTAAATACAATTTTTGAAAGTGCAAGAGACGGCATAGTCTATCTCGATAAAACAGGAAAAATCATCAGAGTTAATAAGTACATACTGGATGTTGGGGGATATTCTAAAGAAGAGTTTGTTGGGAAAAGATTTCAAGTTTTGAAAGTGTTTTCCCCCAAAAGCATTATAAAGATGATATTGATCTTTAACAAAATCAAAAAAGGCCATGATGTGCCTCCATATGAAATAGAACTACGTGTTAAAACCGGGGAAAAAAAGATAGTTGAAATTTGCAATTCCATTTTAAGAGACAAAGATGGTGTAAAAGGTATTATTGTGATTATGACGGACATCACAGAACGTAGGCGCGCTGAAGATGAATTGAAAAGTTCTGAAGAGCGGCTAAAGATTATGTTTGAATATGCGCCGGATGCATATTATTTAAGCGACACGAGAGGGACTTTCATTGACGGGAATATAGCAGCGGAAAAGGTTATGGGGTATAAAAGGGAAGAATTAATAGGGAAGAATTTTTTAGAATTGAAACTGCTCCCACCGAAAATGATCCCCAAAGCAGCAAAGCTTTTAACCAGAAACATAAGGGGGAAGACTACAGGGCCGGATGAATTTATTCTAAACCGTAAGGACGGAATGCAGGTTCCGGTGGAGATCAGCACATATCCTGTAAAGATTGAAGACAAAATTGTGGTTTTAGGGATTGCCCGGGATATCACCAAGCGAAAAAAGGCGGAGGAGAAAATAAAGGCATCACTTAAGGAAAAAGAAGTACTGCTGCAGGAGATTCATCACCGGGTGAAAAACAACATGCAGATCATATCGAGCCTGCTCCGCCTTCAATCTGCGAAGGCCGAGGATAAAAAGACGAAGGAAATATTCAGAGAGTGCCAGAACCGTATCCGCACCATGTCCCTCATACATGAGAAGCTTTATCAGTCTAAGGACTTCGCAAAAATTAACTTTGCTCAATACATAGACGGGTTGGCAGTTCATACTTATCATTCTTACGGTGTCGATTCAAATATTATCGCACTTAAGACTGATTTGGAGGAAGTTTTTCTTGACCTCAATCGGGCGATTCCATGCGCATTGATTGCAAACGAGCTTTTATCGAATTCAGTAAAGCATGCTTTTCCGCAAGGGAAAAAAGGCGAAATTTGCATAAAGCTTCGTTCTGGTAAAAAGGGCATGGTTACTCTTATCGTCAGCGATAACGGCATTGGTTTCCCAGAAGACATAGATTTTCGAAAGGCTTCCTCATTAGGGCTGCAGATGGTGAATGACTTAACCAGTCAGATTAACGGAACATTTGAGCTTGACCGCACTGGCGGAACGGCTTTTAAGGTTAAGTTTTCAGTTAATGAATAGCCGCCGCTTCTATTTCTTTTCTTTCTTTGCCGGCGGAGTTGGAGGCTTCACAGGAACTAATTTGTCCTGCTCAACAACAGCTCTGTTCCACCACTCCGGAGCCTGAATTCTGCCGGTTTTTCTTTTGGCCGCATCATAAATGCGGAAGTGGTTGTACTTTACGAGCAGATTATCACCCAATTCCCACCATGCATTTACCACGGAATTGCCGTTGTTGATAGTATAGTCTGTGAGGAACTCAACTGCCAGTGCAGGGTCCTTCTTATAGAGCTCTTCGGCGGCTTTATCGATGATCGCTGTCCTTTTGACTGCTCCTCCTTCCCACTTTTCCTGCGCTGCTTTGACGTCTTTTATAGCATATGAATAAACCACCTGCGTATGATAATCCACATAGTCGGATGCCCATCTGGCAGAATGCCTGTTGAACACGAAATGGTCCCCGACTTTAAACGATTCCGGCACATCCGTGCTTCCGGTATAGACAGGCATGTAGCAGGCTGTATCCTGGGCGCCGAATGAAAGCCACACTATTCCTCCGATCGGGTCAGGGAGCCAGTCCCTGCACTGGGTGATACTTGTGTATTCGACATTGTTGACACAGATGCATCTTGAGCCTCTGTACCTATTGTCATCCAGTTTAAAACCGCGGAAATAATTCGGATTGCTGAAAGGCCCGCCTTTAATGCCCTTTGCCAGGTCGTATTTGCTTTCCTGGTACTTGTCGCGCGTAATGTTCATGACGTCCTGCACTGAAAGTTTTTTGTCGGGTTTTACCGAAAAAGGAAAATCCATGTCCAGCGTTTCCGGACTGAAATGCTTGGAAGGCGCCGCAAGGTCGTAAAAACGCCACAGCCGGCTTGCTTTGCCCCTGGGAGGCGAATACGCCCTCTTCCAACTGAAAGGTTTGCCGCTTTCCGGATCGTAAAACTTGTTTTCAACTGCGTATGAGACAGCATTGGGCGAGACCATGAAATAGTCCGGATTTTCAAGATCTATCTCACCGATTCTTGACTCGTTCGGGCAGATGCTTACATGATCATCCGGGACCCTCTGCGCACACCATACAGCGCCCGGTTTTCCGCTCTCCGGAGTCCACAGCGGCCCGACAGGCATGATCTCGAATATCCATACCTCGTTTGGATCAGCGACTGCCAGCATCTCACCGCCGTCATTAAACCCGTATCCATACTTCTCGGCCAGAGACCCCATGACCTGGATTATCTCCCTCGCCGTTTTGCTTCTCTCCATACCGAGCATCGTCAGCATGGTCAGGTCAAGCAGTGCGGATGGAGTAGTATTTCTCATCTTGCGCTGACATCCAATCGTTGATTCTCCAATGGCAACCTGGTTCTCATTCATATAACCGAACATCCCGTGCTTGTATGCATAAGTATGGGGGACTTCGGGGATATCGGTTCCTGTGTAGTCATCCTTGTATTTTTCCCATTTAAGGCCCTTTTCCGGCGGCCATGTCCTGTACTGCGAGACGTGGTAGATCTTGCGCACTGCACCCTCTTTATGGTCTGCCGCAGGCACAGGCCTCCATGTCCAGTCGCATATGCCGCAGTCGCATGTGTGCGTGGTCATCGTGGAGCCGTCGGTCGATGCGTCTTTTCCTACGAGTATCGAGGTGCAGCCCTCGGGCCGGCATTCCTCTCCCCAAGGCGCAGCATTCTGTGATGTGAAAACAAATGCGCTTAATACAACCAGCGCGGCAAACAAAATAGCAGTTACTGTTAATGACTTTTTAAAATTCAAATTTGCCTCCTGATTTATGATTTTAAGATTTTATATTATTTTTCCTTTTTTTGTGCCGGAGGAGGCTGCAGCGGTACGAGTTTATCGTGCTCCACTACTGCCCTGTTCCACCACTGCGGGAATTTCACACGGCCTGCCTTTCTATTTTCTGCATTATAGTTTCCCAGGTGATTGTATTTGACGAGAAGGTCGTCTCCAAGCTTCCACCAGGCATCTATGGTTCGTTCCGCGTTGTTCACGCTAAAGTCGGTTATAAACTCTACACCCGCCGCTGGATCCTTCCTGTAAAGCTCTACAGCCGCTTTATCAATAATCAATATCTTATTTAATGCTCCCCCTTCCCAATTTTCCCTGGCTTTTATTACATCTTTAATGGCCTGTGAATAAACGACCTGAGTATGGAAATCGACATAGTCAAAGGCCCATCTTGCAGAGTCTCTGTTAAATATCCAGTGGTCGCCTACACGGTAAGATTCGGGTATCTCCGTCACCCCGGCGTAGATGGGGATATAGCAGGATGTGTCCTGGGCTCCCAATGCCACCCACAGGATGCCACCTATCGGGTTCGGCAGCCAGTTCCTGCACTGAGCAAGGGTTGTGTACTCCGAGTTGTTTACACTGATGCACCGGGCGCCTGCATATCTTTTGTTGTCAACCCTGAACCCACGGAAATAGTTCGGGTTTGCGAACGGTCCAGCCTTCAGCCCCTTTGACGGGTCGTACATGCATCCCTGGTACTTATCCCTCGTGAGTCTCATTACGTCCTGCACCGAGAGCTTTTTGTCAGGCTTTACTGAAAAAGGAAAGTCCATGTTCGGAAGTTCCGGGCTGAATTTGCGAGACGGCGCCACAAGGTCAAAGAACCGCCACAGCCGCCCCCTCCTTCCGTGAGTGCTTGCAGCGCTGCCCTCAGCAGGGCAGTAGGCCCTCTTCCAGTTGAAAGGCTTTCCGCTCTCAGTGTCGTAGAAACCGTTCTCTACTGCATAGGAAATGACATTCGGAGAAGCAAGAAAATGGTCTGTGTCTTTAATGTCTATCTCGCCAATCCTTGACTCGTTCGGACATACGCTGACATGGTCATCCGGCACTCTCTGTGCGCACCACACAGCTCCCGGTTTTCCGCTCTTTGGAGTCCACAGCGGCCCGACAGGCATGATCTCGAATATCCATGCCTCTTCCGCGTCAATCACGGCAAGCATCTCTCCGCTGTCATGGAATCCGTATCCGTACTTTTCACCCAGCGACCCCATGAGCTCGATGGCTTCTCTCGCCGTCTTGCTCCGCTCCATGGCAAGCAGCGTCAGCATTGTGATGTCCATGACAGGCGTGGGTGTTGAGTTTCTCATCTTGCGCTGGCAGCCTATACTCGCTTCCCCCATTGCCACCTGCTGGTCGTTCATGTATCCGAAGACCGAGTATCTGTAGCCGTAAGTGTGCGCAGCCTGGGGAATGTTGACTCCTGTATCGCCCCTCTCCAGGTTTTCCCATTTCGCACCCTCATCCGGATGCCATGTTCGGATCTGGTGTATGTGGTAGATCTTGCGCACTGCACCCTCCTTGTGGTCTGCCGCAGGAACATGGTGCCATGTGAAATCGCAGACACCGCAGTCAGCAGCATGGGTGGCCATCACTGAGCCGTCTGCAGAGGCTTGTTTCCCGACGAGTATCGAAGTGCAGCCCTCAGGCAGATATTCCGGTTCGGCCGGCTCTTTTCCCCCTGCAACATATGTAAGGGCGATGAGCACGCCGATACAAACAAGCAGTATTATAATAAGCGTCAGTAGCTTTCTTAATTTCAAGGTTTACCTCCCTGTCGTTTGGGATTTTTTAATCTCTCCTTTTAAGCCGGCTTTGTTAAACCCGAAGAACAGGCAGTTCCGTTTCCTCATCCCTGCTGTACCTTTATTTCATATCCGGCTTCTTTAATCCCTGCGATCGCGGTTATTTTCATAGGCTCGATCAGCGGCCTCGGGATATCTTCGGGCTTAAGTACAAGAGGAATCTCGGTGCATCCGGCGATAACAGCCCCTGCTCCACTCCGGATGAGGCTCATTGCCGTATGGACAATGATTTCTTTGGACATGCCCGAATAGAAACCCGCCTTGATTCCCTGTTTCCCCTCAATGGTCTCCATCACCTGCTGCTGCTGCTTATCTGAGGGGCCGATGACTTCGATTCCTGCCTCTGAAAATGTAAGGTGAAAGATTCCTGATTTAAGCGTGCCTGTACTCGATATGAGCCCAACTTTTTTCAGGTCCGGCATGTTTTTCTTTGTCCACTTCAGGGATTCCTCAATAAGGCTGAGGAAGCGGAACTTGACCTGCGACGCCACTTCAGGATAAAAAAAGTGCGCGGTCAAACACGGCATGATGATTAGATCTGCCCCCGCCTTTTTCAGGATTTTGACACCCTCGACTAGCAGGGGAGTGGGGCTCGGCCCCTTGTTGAGCAGAGCCTCTGTCCTCGGTGGGATTTGAGGGTTGCTGTAAACAATTACACGGACATGGTCCTGGTCTTTTTCAGCTCTGGTATTTTCTATGATTAGCTCATACATATAGGCCGTGGCTTCAGGCCCCATGCCTCCTAAAATCCCTATGGTCTTTTTCATTTCCCCGGACCCTCTTTCATGATTTCTTTGACCTTATCCAGCGGCAGTGCTTCTATCTTATGTCCGTCCTTGCCGGTCATTGTATGCGCCTTGAACATCGAGTTCAGTATGGCTTCTTCCGAAGCCTCGGCAGCCGCAAGAAACAGCGGGGACATCTGGCTGTTCCGCAGTGTCTCGGTCTTGATGGTCCTTGACTGCGGCCTGTGAGGTATTCTCATCCCATCGGCTGTTGAGAAAGCAATTGCATAGTCGCCGCTTGCGTTTGAGTAATAGCCGCCTGTCCTTGCTATCCCTAGCAGTGCCCTCTTCGCAAGCCTCTTCAGGTTTCTGCTGTCAAGAGGCGCATCGGTTGCAACCACTATCATGCATGAACCCTCCGACTCGCTTTCTATCTCCTTCTTCATGGGGTAGCGTCCCAGGCGGACTCCTACAGCAAAGCCTTTAATTTGGAACACGCCTCCGTGGTTTGTCTGGACAAGCACACCCACAGTATAACCGCCTCTCGATTGGGGAAGCTTCCTCGATGCAGTTCCTATTCCACCCTTGAAGCCGAAGCAGATTGTTCCTGTGCCGGCACCAACCGCACCTTCCTCCACAGGGCCTGATGATGCGTTCTTTATCGCCCTGATGACGTCTGCTTCTTTCACATGCCTTCCTCTTATGTCATTCAGATAGCCGTCATTTGTCTCACCTACAACAGCATTTACAGAGCCCGCTTTTTCATTCCCTTCAAGAGAGAGAATGTAAGTGATGACCGCATTAGCGGCAGTCGGCACGCTCAGTGTGTTGGTCAGGATTATGGGAGTCTCGATGCTGCCCATCTCCTCGATCTGTGTGTATCCCATGAGCTTTCCGTAGCCGTTTGCCACACACACTCCTGCGGGCACTTTCTCTTGGTATATGTTGCCCCCGTGGGGGAGTACTGCAGTCACACCGGTGCGGATATTATTGCCCTCGATGAGGGTTACATGCCCGACTTTGACCCCATCGACATCGGTGATTGCGTTCCATTTCCCGGGGTTTAACACTCCTGTTTTAATGCCGAACTTCCTTATGCGGGGCCTTTCTTCAGGCAGCAGGAAGCCATGGCATAGGAACAAAAAGATGAATGACAAAATGACAATACGTCTCATGTCCGCTTCTCCTTAGGGATTGTAAGATTATGATATTAGTTAATACTCCCCAAAAAATCAACAGCATTGTTCTCCTCCAGATAGAAAACTGCTGGCTGTGGGGGGAAATAAATAAAAGGGGATTATAGGTTAGTTCGATCTTGCCCAGCCAGCAAAGCAAAAATTGACTACATTATAGCTCAATCTTTGTGAAAAGGAAAGGGGAAATTTGGGATTTTTTTTGAGGAGGAGAGTTTAGTAAAATGGAGATTGGTTTTAAGGTTTAATGTTTGTAAGTTTGCATAATAAAACTTAGACAACGACACACGCTTTGAAATTAATAATCAAAACTACCGTTTTGATTATTAAATTTATTTTCTCTTATCCAAATTTTTCATTTACATTTCTTACTAATTTCCTTCTTTGATTTTTCTTCATTTTTTCTGACATTTTACTTTCGATTTTCTTCCTTGTATCTTAACTTAAATTATCCTACCCTTAGAGAATTTGATGATTTTACTCTGATATTCCTGAATATTTCAACCTATATTCCTGGATTTTACAATATCCATAAGAATAGACTGCTCTCCTCTTTCTGGTTTCTTTTCTTACTTTAATCCTTGTTTCAAACTCCTGATAAGCTTATCCTGGATACTCTTCTCATACTGGATATTTCCTCTTTTCCTCAAAATTCCTCATTTCAGGAATTTTTCACTCTATCCCTGAAAAAGGAGGCTATGAGAGCCTCATAGTTGCACGAATTCAATCCCTCTTTTACTCCAGTATGTCCTGAATTCGTTTCCTTTTCCCTTACATTTTTCATTCTTAATCTGGGGAACAATGTCATTTTATCCCCAAAATTCCTTACATTTCCTTACATTTTAAAAGAATGGGACTCCAAACAGCAGAAGAAAAAAAATCAAGAAAATACCCCATTTTATAAACCAATATAGAGCTTTGATGTTTTCTTTTATCTCTTCCTTCATCTCTCCTTCATTTGTAATACAAACTTTTCTCTTGTATAGAAAACATTATTCAATAGCAAAAATTTTTTTGTTGTTTGATTAATCAACTGATTTTATCATCAGGTTTTATATATTCTTTTTCTTTTGAAATAAATGGTCTGCAGAAATATCTATTTAAAGTATATTGTAACCATTGTCTTGAATAATCACTAAGCGAACAAATTCTCTTATCCAATATTAATATTTCTTTTTTTATGGAGTTTATCAGGCTCAATTCTGCATAAGATTCTGATAATACATCTGATTCAGCTATATAAAATCTATAATTAAATTTATGATTCCTTATTGATTCTTTTTTCTTTTCGCTCTCTATTTTTATTAAAGGAAATACAGGAGCAATTGAAATGAATTCTCTGCGTTCAATATCGCAAGTCTGTGAAAGTATTATAATGTTAGTTTTGACAGCATGAACTACAGTAAGTTCCCCTTCCTTATGTTCAAATGCATCACTTAATTCTTCAAGATTGAAAGATTTGAATTCTCTGTTTTCTATTTCTCTTAATATTTGTATATTTGGAGGGATAGTAATAACTATTTGGTCTTTAAATACATCCCCTTGATAGATTTTCTCTGAACCTGCCTGGTCTTCTGTCATTCAAAGTAAACTGATTTTATTCTCTGTAAATTTTCTTTATTTCTGGAACTTTCTCTGTAAAAGGGATAAATTCTTTTTCTGAATCTTCTTCAGTTTCTTCATAAGGTACAATAATACTAGGTATGCCCGTATCATAATCAAATTGAGATAGAATAATGGCTTTGGTAAAATTTATCTCAGGAGAATTCAAGCAATCTTTAATTTCAAATATAATTGCCATTTTTTTCCTCACTCAATAATTTATTTTTAATTCATTATTAGACAAATTTTTATATCCGTCTTTGGTTATTGCCGCAATTCTTACATTGCCCCCACATACTGGGGCACCTATTACAAATTTGTAATGGTTTATGACCACATCAAGAAGAAATTTAACATGGTCTATTCCTTGTTGTAAAGGCATTGCATCATATGGAATTTTATATTCGAATGACTTTAACAACTTATTTACATCATTTTTTGATTGATTATCAAATTTAATGTTATGCTTCTTTACAAAATAACCAACTATATTGTTAATTAGATTTATATCAAATCCCTTTATTAATCTTCGGATGGGGTCTACAGAACCAAACCAATTGGTTCCAAATTGTCCAGGCTCTCTTAGTTTCTCTATTTGTTTTTTTTCTTTATGAAATGGAATTATTATATTATACACTTCCGATAAAGGCTTCCCTGGAGAAAAACCAGCTAAAACTAATCCTATAAAAGGTTTTTTATTGTCAGGTATCTCATTGAATTTTTTTCCTAACGTTTCTTCTAAAACAGGCCTAATAATTTCATCATATTTTAAAAAGAAAAAGTCTCTAATACTTTCACATATATCAAATAGGGCTTTACTAGAAAATACAACAGATTCATTTAATTCAAATTGCCTTACGTAACTCTCAATGGTTCTTTTACCTAATATTGCAGTTCCATATGTTAAAATTCCAACTGAGGTATTGTTTAAATGAAATATTTTTTCTGCTTCGTTATATACTTTCAAAACTCCGTAGGTTTTTCTTCCATTTGGAGATTTTGATTCTCCTTGAAGAGTTATAGCGCTATCAGTTCCAATTATAACGCCATCAGATAAATTACAAACAATCCCTATTGTCATTATCTAAATTTCCTCCTTATTTATAGATATTAATATAATCATCCCAAAATATCAAATTTATATCTCATAATAATCACTCATATCGAATCTTTCAATACCCAAAGATTAATTAAAATCTTTATATCTGAGAATTTCACCTCTCCTTAAGCGTCTATATCAATGAGGCGATTTTCCGGCTCAGCCGTCGTTTCATCATTGGGAAGCCAGAGTCACGAGCTTACGGCTTTCTATCGCCACAAAATGCTTTTCGATAAATTACCTTAAAGGATTAATTTGCTAAGTACTTAGGATCCTCTCCTATATATTTTGTTGAGGATAATATTCGGAAGGATGTCGAGGCTTGCGGCCGTCTCGTCTTGTAATCGCTTTATCTCCTCCATCTTATCAGATAGTTTGTCCATAAGCAGCTGTTGGAGTCTAAGAGGTAGCACGGGAACCTTGACCTCATTTAGTCTACTTTTGCTTAGTACTCTATTTCTACCTGCAGATCCAGGTGAAATTTTTCCTAGTTGCTCGATTCCTTCAGGAGTCTTGAGGAACATAAGCAAGTATCGCGGGTCACAAATGTTTTCGTTCACTCTAAAGGTAAGATATCGAACAGATCCGAACATCCCTTCTTCATTGGATCCTGCCAAAGCGATTGCTCCTTCCCACGCGAAAGTAACTTGCAATATTAGGTCACCTTGCTTGATTAAATAAAGATCTTTGTTGCCGACTTCAAAGCCTAAGCGAGGTGGTTTATGAAAGATGCCTCGCCCATAACTGTAGATTCCAATCTCAGAGTACTGTTTTTCTGGTTCAACAACTACCAGGCGACGCTGCTGTGTTACAATTTGAGTTAATGGGAGAATTTGAGTTTCTTTATTATATTCAGCGCAAAGTTCTCTGAATTTTGCCTCAATGAGCCTTTCAGCTTCAACTGCAGCTTTTTTGCGTAGATGACTAGCTTCTGCGATTTTAGCGGCAAGTGTTTCTACCTGAGACACAATTATACGTTGTTCCTGTAATGAAGGTAGTAGAATTTCAGAGGCTAGAAAACGCTTTTCTTGAAGACGAACACGGTTTGTTGTGCCCTCACTTGCCCTCTTGCATAAATTGATGAAGGCAGCTGTTTTGCTCATCCATTCTAAGAATTTCGGCACAACAAGTGATTCATTCATGATGTAACTGGGGAAATCTCTGCTAACAATAGCTTTATCGAGAGAATCGGGCACAATCCCAAATGCTCCGTTGCGGGCATCAATTCTAGAAAGGGCGAATTGCTGAGAGCAAACGACAAACTTTATTGCAGCTGATATTTCTGCCCCAATTACCTCACGTCGTAGCACGATACCTTTACCCCAAAGGCGAATTGTGATTTCACGATAAGTTTGTTCTGGCTGGATTTCGATTTTTTCTTCAGACCTTTGAAGAATTTTTCTAAGTTTAACACTCTGCCAGCTGTCTTTCATTTTTTAATCTCTATCAACTCTTGTCTAATTTCTCCCAAGATTTCAGCGATGCGTTGTTCTTTCTTAATAATTTCCTCTGTTAATTTATCAGGCGGTATGAGCTCAAAGTATTCTTTAACATTTGGATTCTTCAGATCAAGGTTGTAGTTATTCTTAACAATTTGCTCAGCAGAAACAAGCCAAGCTTGGTTATTTTCTATACGGTCTTCCCACCATAATAAACAATCAGAAAATTCATCATAACGTAACGGCATTGTTTTAGTGTACTTCTTGTGACCTTGAGGTGGAGAGATCTCATAGTACCATATTTCCTTTGTTGGACCTGAACGATCAAAGAAAAGGAGGTTGGTAGGGATGTCAGTATAAGGAGCAAAGACACCATTGGGAAGTCGTACGATCGTGTGAAGATTGAAGGCTCTCAATAGTTCGGATTTGATGCGTGCGCAAACACTGTCTCCGAATAGTGTTCCGTTTGGTACTACCATGCCACACCTACCTCCAAGTTTTCCGCCAATAGGACGCCGGAGTCTACGCATGATTAGTTGAAGGAATAGTAATGTAGTTTCAGCAGTCTGTCTATCTTTTGGAAAGTTGCCAAGAATGCCACGTTCCTCTTCACCACCAAAAGGAGGGTTGGTCATGATGATGTCTATGCGATCTTTATCGCCTATTTCATGAAGCGGGAAACGAAGAGCGTTAAGTGGATCGATATTTGGATACTCGAGACCGTGAAGGAGAAGATTCATCTGACCAAGCAAATATGGCAAGGGCTTTGCCTCAATTCCAAAGAAAGTCTCCTTCTGAAGACGATTGTAATCTTCCGCAGTTGTGCATTGTTGATTCAGGTAATCTAAGGCCTCGACAAGAAAACCACCGGTGCCAGCTGCAGGATCAAGTATAATCTCACCTATATTTGGTTTAATTACGGAAACGATGAACTTTATAAGCGGTCGTGGAGTATAAAACTCGCCAGAATCACCCGCAACATCGCGCATTTCCTTAAGCATCGTTTCATATAGATGACTGAGAGTGTGAATTTCATCAGATGAAGTAAAATGTATGCCATTCACCTTGTTAATCACATCACGTAGGAGATATCCACTGATCATACGGTTAATTGTGCCTTGGAATATTGTTTGTATAACGTCTCGACGATCTCTTCCATTGGAACTTTGAAGGGAACGAAGATATGCAAAGAGGCCAGGACCCCTTGTTCCATCAGGCCGTACAGATTCATCATTGTTGATGAAAGAGATGAGGGCATCACCAGTTATGCCTTCTGGCTTGACAGCCCAATCGCGCCAACGATAAGGTGGTTCGATTGCTGGACAGAAGGGTTTTCCAGCGAGTTTGGCTTCAGTCTCTCTTATTTGCTCCATATCATCTATGAATTTTAGGAACATGATCCATGTGAGCATTGGCAATCGATCAAGATCTCCACTAAGCCCCTTATCCTTACGCATGATATCGCGGCATGATTTAATAATTTTTGCAAGAGATTGTGCAGTAGTCTGCTGAGGATTCTTATAATTTCTTATTGCCATCTAAATCTCCCTAGTAAGCATATAGTAGGTTTTGCATCTTTTCTAAGGCAGTCCGAAGCTTCTCTGCACCACTAAATCTTTGAGCAATTTCTATCACATTGCCGTGTTTTGAAATTGGAGGAACCTTCAGGATATCCGGCATCTTAAACTGGGCAATGCCGTGCGCAATGTACTTATCAAGAATTTCATTAAGAATTTCATGGGCTTCTGGTTTGAATTGTCCCCAGAAATCCATCTTTTCATTCCGCAACTGTTCTGCACGTTCGCGGCGAGTTCGTATAGGAGAATTGAATGCAACATAACATAGAAGATCAAAAGGATCAGCATCGGGTTGCCTGGTTGTTTCTGCTAGCTGTTCAAAGGTAATACCTCTATCTTCAAGGACAGAAATTATTGCCGCTCTTTGTTCCGCATCACTCCATTTTGAACGCAATTCAGCTGCGGATGTATACATACTGCGGATCTTTTCTGAGGCATAATCAATATACTTGATGACCCGAAGCTGCTTACCACTAGAATCCAGTTCGTAGACAATATGTGTGGCAATTCCAAATATTCCATCATCAACGTAGTATTTTCGTTTAATTGTTTCGGGAGGTTGATCTGGAGGTATAGGAGGCTCCATAGCCTTCTCTGGAGGCTTGGGTGGAGGGATAGGCTCGTCAATTCTACCTTCTGTTTCAGGTTCAATTGGATCTCCATCGAAATCTGGATCAGCAAACTTTTTTGTTGAGCTTCCGGTATAGTCTAAAATTGAAAACCAAAGCTTTCCGTAATCATCTCGAATTCGAGTGCCACGACCAATAATCTGTTTGAACTCAGTCATTGAGTTAACAACGCGAGCGATGACGATGTTCTTACATGTGGGTATATCTACACCAGTTGTAAGAAGCTTAGAGGTAGTAACAATAGCAGGAGTTATGGTTTCTAGTTCTTGAAATTGGCTTAAATATCCACGTCCAATATCTCCTTCATCTGAAACAATACGGACAACATAATCAGGTCTCTCCCGTACGATATCAAGACATAAATTATTGATAGCTTTTCTCATCTCATCGGCATGTTCTTGGTCGACGCAGAAAACTATTGTTTTGTTGTATGGATCTGTCCTCCTTAGGAAATCTGTGATGCTTTTAGCGATAGCTTCAGTGCGTGCCTTAAGTGCGATAATTCTTTCAAAATCCTCCGTCTTATAATCTTCATCTGGGATAGGATGACCATACCGATCTACCTCACCTTCTGATGGACGCCAACCCGAAGCATCTACATCTGTTATGATTCGATGTACTCGATACGGTGCAAGGAAACCATCATCAATGCCCTGTCGAAGGGTGTAAGTATAAACTGGAGATCCAAAGTAGCGGTAAGTGTCGCGGTTATCTTGTCTCAAAGGAGTTGCTGTCATACCTAGTTGATAAGCAGTTTTGAAGTATTCAAGAATTTCACGCCAATTACTTTCATCTCGAGCACTTCCCCTATGGCACTCATCTACAATAATGAGATCAAAGAAGCCAGGATCATATTCATGATAGAGCCCTGGCCGATGTTCATCCCTCGCGATTGCTTGATATGTGGCAAAGTACATTTCTCGACTTTTAATGGCTTCCCCCTGAATTTTCCATCGAGCATCGCCGAACTGAATAAATCGTTTGTCCTTGGGATCATCAACTAGAACGGAACGGTCTGCCAGAAAAAGCATACGAGGCCGACGAGGCTCACCAAAGCGGTTCCATTTTGAGTTCCAGAGTTTCCAACATACTTGCAAGGCAACGTCCGTCTTTCCGGTTCCAGTTGCCATATTAATTAGCACCCGTTGCTTTCCCTGAAGAATTGCTTGCATGATGCGATTAACAGCGATTTCTTGGTAATAACGAAGATTCGGGCCATGTATACGCAAGCAGGGAGAAAGATAACGATTCTTTGCTTCTGGCTGAGTAATTCCTAACTGTTCATGGCGTCTTTGCCAAAGTTCCTTTGGTGTTGGAAACTCAACTAGATCAGACTCTTTACCAGTTAGAAAATCATGTTCAACTATTTCATAACCATTGGAAGAATATGCAAACTTTAGATCGAGGATTTGAGCGTATTCTTTAGCCTGCTGCAATCCATCGCCAGCTTTCTTGAAAGCAGCTTTTGCCTCTACTACCGCGATCATAAAGTCTGGTCGGTAACGGAGAATATAATCAGCTCTTTTCTGGGGCCATCGAAAGTATTTCTGTCCCGTAACAATAACACGTCCATCAGTGAATGTGCGTTGTTCGTTTATCTGATCGTCATTCCACCCTGCATGATAGAGCTTGGGGAGTATAAACTGTCTACAGGTATCGGCTTCCGTTATCATGACATTTATTATAAATGCATTTTAATCACTCAAATCTTCCATCTTAAGTTTTCATGCAGCTATTTCATTTGCTAATATCTCTTAGAATATTAGCTTAAGCGTATATTGATGTCAATTGAACAGAAAGCGGAGCCCTCTCCCTTGTCACCAATTTGCGTGTGTTAAATTTTATCCTGCCTGATACAATTTCAGAGGGCAGAGTAAGGTCTTCACGTATTTTCCTTAAAAGGACCTAGTTTTGCGTATGGTTGCTAAATCTTAAAATATTGCTTCACTCTGGGAAACTCAATCATCCCGGTAGCTCAATGGATAGAGCGGTGGACTTCTAATCCCTCCGGGTGTGCCACTTCTAACTTGCTGTTTTACTAATAACGAGGATCAGAGTGCGATCGAATATTTTTCCAATGTTTATGGGGCTCTCCGAAAGAGCAATAATGGCGATCCAGTTGGATATGGATTGATTGTAAGGTCAAAAGACAAAGGTAAAATTCGTGCTAAACTCCCTTAGTTTGGCCTTCTCCAGAATTAACTTTAAGATATTTTTTATTTATTAGTTTATGATAAAAATTTTATCATGCACCAGAAATATTTTCAAATCAAAGTCGGTTAGATCTGCAATCCAACCCTTATGCCAGTGTTAGATCCTTCTTTTTATCCTAGGAATTCAACGATTAAGTATGCACACTCCAGTTCAAGAAAATTGAAGTCAAAAGCTTACTTCTCCTGGATATTTTCATCCAGATGTCTAAAGTTTATCTTCCCAGTTTCAATGTTTTGCATTATGCACTTAGCCTCTTCGGGAGAGTAGCCCATTCGAGCGAGACGAGTTAGTCCGAGCCAGTTACGGCTTTCAAAATCCTTATCTATCTCATGTGCCTTTTGTTTCATTCTTTATTTCTCTGGCGATAAGCTTGAATAAAGTATACTCCAGCTATTGGAATGGATAAAGCAAAGGCAAGTAAAAGAATGCCGATAATACCGCATATTACCTGTAAAGGAATTATCAACTAAAGGTGTATTTAATAGAAATGGAGTATAATCGGAGTAAAAACAAGGGGCATATTAGGGTTAAAGGCTTTTATTATAGATAAAGAATGCTGAATATTTTTGTGTGTCGCTAGGTGATATTAGTACACAGGTTTTAACTCAAAATAACCATTTTTATTGTATACAAGAAACGAAAAATATTATACTTATAAATATCAATTGTGTTAAAATTATTAATAACAATGACGAGGCGTCGATCAATCATGCGAGGGGGAACAGATTATACAGGTGTGCCTCTCAAGGATATTTATGAACACTTAAAAGATTGGAGAGAATCAACAAATGCATTACTCCATAATCTTAATGAACACAAATCCAATGTGATTCAACATAAAGAAAAGATCTACCGAGCAAACGTTATTATAAGCTTCATTAATGGTTCAATTGATTTATTTAGTCGCTTCCTTTCTGATTTTGATCGGCTAATAGCAGAGATACCAGATCAAGTCACAAATGCTCATATAGAAATTATAAGTCAAATATTGAGAAGAAGTGAGTTTCACGAAAAATCTTGTGTTCAGTTCAAATATGATCATATTGAAGAAAGCTTACTTGATGAGTCAATGCGTCCATTATTAGATGCCATCTACGCTGATACAAGAGATGAGATTATTGATTATTCTGATCTTAGTAATGTTATCCCAAGATTACGTACTTATATAGGGACTGGTCTTGATAGGAGAAAAAAGGGGCTATCTACTGAGGACTTTGATGCTATTGAATTGAAACCAAATCTTTTTGGTATAGGATTTAATTTAAATTATGTGATAAAGAAAATTAAACAACGTTTAATAAAAAAATCTAACAAATAATATAAGTTAAAGAATTCTTGATTAAAACAAACTTGGCATAAAGAGTTGAAAGGTTAGAGAGGTATCTTGACAACCGGACCACTTCAGAGGCTTCTGAAATAAAAATAATAGAAAAGATTAAAATACAAAAAATTAAAATTTTTTTAATTTCATTGATCCCCCCTCAATCAACCTATTTAGCACCTGGGTCAATAGCCTCGCTAAGATTTTTAGTAAGCTGATTATTAGCTCTCATTGTTCAAAA
Organism: uncultured Eubacteriales bacterium; assembly: GCA_964648465.1. Taxonomy (GTDB): domain Bacteria; phylum Acidobacteriota; class Aminicenantia; order Aminicenantales; family Aminicenantaceae; genus Aminicenans. Next base: position 67,064 of record CAZYMU010000010.1, read on the forward strand.
ATCCATATTTTTAGAAATTCTTAACTTATCATCCTTAAGTTCTATCTTAATCCAAAGCTCCTGAATTATTACAACTTTGCTCTTATGGATTGTAAATTCTTTTTATTCCCATTAAATTTGCTTCTCCAATATTCTATGTCACTCATTGCTAATTGTTTCACACTTGGACTTGTTTGGATATTAGTCCTGTTCCAATTTATTTGATTATTCATGTATTGCTCAGTGCCTAATGAAAAATCTGAACTGAAATTTTGCAATTTTCCTATATCTTCATTATCTAGATTATTATAGATTGCACCAGTAAAAAACATCTGAACCAAAGTTGTTACTATTACTTTTGATAAGTTAAAATAGCCGAAATAAGAAGATAGAGAATCTCCAGTAACTTTATCTCGATATCTATCAAGTTCTTATAAAAATGAATTAATTTTCTCGATGTTAAAATCAATTTCAAATTTAAGGTTTTTTATAATTTTTTTCTTTACAATACATTTCCTTACAAAGTCAATTCCAATATTAATTCCTATCCCAGCTAATATCCCTGCTAAAACACCAAAAAATACACTCCAAAATGTCATGATACCCTCATTAAAATGATTCTAATAATTACTAACAATTCTTCTCATTTTAGATTCCCATTTTTACCTGTTCATATTCACAGTCTATAAAGATACCGAATAATAATAAAAAAGTGAATCCTTCTTATAATTAAATAAAATTCTCCCTATGTCACAAATATGTCACAAAATTGACTGAAAATAGCTGAAACTATGGTATTAAAATTGAAAACTCAAAACAAAGAAAAATACTAAATACCAGGGGAAAATGAGAAAATAGTCTGGTACGCCCGACAGGATTCGAACCTGCGACCTTTGGATTCGAAGTCCACCGCTCTGTCCACTGAGCTACGGGCGCACCTCTTTATTATCAATTTTATTATCAATGATTTACAGAATCATCTGATCTCTCACTTTTGTTTTGGTGTCCATATAGTGTCCATAACTTATCCAATCTTTCCATTGCTTCCTGAACATGTTCAGGTGAAAGATGGGAGTAACGCATGGTCATTTTGATGTCTTTATGTCCCATTACCTGTTGGACTGTCCTAAGGTCTACACCCTGCATAACAAGATGAGAGCCAAAGGTATGGCGAAGGTCGTGGAACCGAAAATCCTTAATTCCTGTCCTATTAAGAGCCACAGAAAATCCTTTTTTTATATCCCTATAAGCCCGGCCATTTCGATCAGAGAAGACATATTCTCCATTAGGCTTTTGAGAAAGAGTTAAAAGCTCACGATAGAGTGTTTGATTGATAGGGATAACTCTTGATTCATTATTTTTCGCATTAATTACTATAATCTTCCGGTTTTTAAGATCCACTTCCCTCCATTTCAAATTGAGAATTTCAGATTTCCTCATCCCAGTATTTAAAGCAGTAATAACGATCGGTTTAATATGGTCAGCGCAGGCATCAATGAGTTTCTCAATTTCTTCTGGATTTAGATACCTCAGCCGGCCAGGTGGCTCTTTAAGGAGTTTTACTCCTCTGAGGTGGACCCCAAAAATTTATATGTTAACTCATGGAGATTATTAGGTGTCAGAGTTAGAAGAAGAAAGTTGATGTTTTGTACAAAAGCCATACAATTTTCTTTGGGTGGTTTGGAGTGTATCTACCAACAAAAAGTGAGAAGTCAAATATGACTGTCTATTTGTCCAGAATGTTAGCCCAAACTACACGAGGAAAGCGCCTGTTAAGGAAATTGAAGGTCCCGAAAATCGGGAGCCTCTCATGAATAGTAAGTATGGCATCTCGTGTAAAAAACATCACTCCAAAATCTCCCTACAAAAAAAAGGAGGTTCTCTATGGAAGTACTAAACATTGGGGTTGATCTTGGGGTGACAGCAAAACATCATGCCGAGGTCATCAATAGCGAGGGAATAAAAATTTGCTCATCGGTCACATTTCCTGGGACAAAAGAAGGATTTGATATGGTGAGCAAACATGCACTTGAACATGTAGCTAAAGAAACAAAGCTAAGGTTTATATGTGAGCCTACGTCTATGTCCTGGTTTCCGCTGGCCGTGTATGCAAAAAGGAATGGACATGAGATAATGAGAGTTAAAGCACAAAAGTCCCATGATTTACGAAAGTATTATTCCAGGCATACTAAAAGCGATAAGTTAGATGCCACGGCACTTTCCATGATGCCCATTGTAGACAGGGAGGCAATTGAAGAAGTCTATCTGCCAGATAAAATCACTAATGCTTTAGACAGGCGATGTCGGCAGAGGGAAAAGATTGCAAAGGAGATCGCCTCAATAAAGACCCGCATAAAATCTTTGTATCATTGGGTAATGCCCGGGCTTACAGATTGTTTTGAAGATCCATATGGAAAACGAGCAAAAGCGTTTTATAAAAAATATAGCAATCCTTTTAAGGTTAAGCATTTAGGGATTTCCAGGCTGCACAGGGTCTTAGAAAAAGCAGGTAGGCAGCAATCCTCAGAAGGATTAGCCGAACGGGTGTATAAAGCAGCAATCAGGGGATGTGAGTTATATGGTCATTTAGGCGAATATATAGATTTTGATGAACTGCAAAAAGAGGTTGATTGTGAATTAGAGCTGCTGGATAGTCATGAAAGGGTCCAGAAAAAAGTTGATGAATCCATAAACCGACTCTATAAGGAGGCACACCCAACTAAGAGCATAGAAACGATACCAGGGATTGGAGAAACTCTTGGTCCTGTGTTTTTAGGAATCATTGGGAACTCGGAAAGGTTCTCTTCCCAATCAAAAGCAAGGGGCTATTCAGGAATGATACCGAGACAGAAAGACTCTGGTGAGAGTTCTAAGAAGGGATTAAACATCACTAAAGATGGCCCCTCAAGATATCGCCGTGCTTTATACCTAGCATCTGATACAGGGAGGCAATGGGATCCGCATCTGGCAAAGGTATATTATGACCAGATGGTTCACAAGGGTAATTGTCATAACCAGGCGGTTTGTGCTGTGTCTACCCATCTGATTGGAAGAATTATCAGAGTACTCAAAGACAAAAGACCATATGAACTCAGAAATCTTGAAGGAACGCTTATAACAAAAAAAGAAGCTAAAACTTTAATAGCGAGGGAATTCACTGTGCCAGAAGATGTAAGAAAGCGGACTCGCTCCAGACGCACAAATAAGGGATACAAACGCGATCAAAATAGAGGCATTGCCAAAATGCAATCCTCAGGATCTGCGCAGTATCCCTCATAGGAAATAGTATTAAAATTGATTAGGTTAATCAAGTTAATAAGCGGATTTTGGAGAGTTTATTCGAACTCAAAACTACTTGACATACCTTAGGAAATCTGGACAGAGTGTTAAGGTGGATGATTTAATAAGAGAAAGGAGTCTAGGATGCAAGGCAAACGGCGGAAACATTCTGCTCAGTTTAAGGCAAAAATTGCCATTGAGGCCATTAGGGGTGAGAAGACAGTCGCAGAGCTCTCCAGTTTCTATGGGGTACATCCCAATCAGATCTCAAAATGGAAGAAACAAGCTCTGGAATCCTTACCGGGTGTGTTTTCAAAAAAGCGTGAACGGGAGAATAAGGACAGAGAAGCGCTCGAGGAGGAACTCTATAAGCAAATAGGCCAGCTCAAAGTCGAGCTTGACTGGCTAAAAAAAAACTCTGGATTTAACTATTGAGCGGAAGAGGCAGATGATCGAATTTGGATTAGAGACGGCACCAGTGACTCGCCTATGTGAGCTTTTGGATGTGGCGCGTTCCACATTCTATTACCGTCCAAAAGGATTAAGCGAGGAGGATCTGGAGTTTATGCGGTTGATAGATGAGCAGTACACGAAAACTCCTTTTTACGGATACCGGAAGATGACGCGATGGCTCTGGCTTCAGGGATACCATGTCAACAAGAAGAGAGTTCTTCGGTTGACGCAAAAGATGGGGCTGCAGGCGATCTATCCAAAACCGAAGTTAAGTAAGCCAGGGAAAGGTCATCTCATCTATCCTTATTTGCTCAGGGGTGTAAAAATCATCCGACCTGATCAGGTTTGGTCCTGTGATATAACTTATATCCGGCTTTTGAAAGGATTTATCTATCTTGTAGCGATTATAGACTGGTACAGCCGATATGTACTCTCCTGGGAAGTATCTATCACCCTGGAGACGGATTTCTGTGTTGCGGCTCTAAGAAGAGCGCTTGAGAGAGGACGGCCTGAGATTTTTAACACAGACCAGGGCGCCCAATTCACAAGCAATGATTTTATAAGTGAGCTTAAAAGCAATGAGATCAGAATCAGCATGGATGGACGAGGTCGGGTGATGGACAATATATTTGTAGAACGGCTGTGGCGGACATTAAAATACGAAGAGGTTTATCTTAAAGATTATGAGACGGTCTTTGAAGCTGTAGATGGAATAAGCTGTTATTTTAAATTCTATAATGAAGAGCGGTTGCATCAAGCTCTGGATTACGAGACACCCGCGCAGATATATAAAGGCGGCTCATCGGAAATGCCATTAATTACTTAAAGGACAAGGCAAAGACATGACTCGAACTGAGATCGGTGCTTACAGGGCCTGTGATAGCCTCGTTTTTGGAGGCCAGGTGCATAAATCGCTTGATGTAGATAAAAACTTGAATTATCATTGCCATTGGGTTAAAAATATCACCTTAGAATGCTATAGATTCTGTCCAACCAATGGGGTCCACCTAATATGGCTTCTTTGAATGGGCTAATTCAAGAAATATATGACGAATACTATAAAAAGAAAAAATAATAGTTAAGGCGGGCGGAGGCCGGGATTTACCTATCCTCCCGATTTTAGAAATGACCGCGGAATAAAACCTGCGGATTTTAGCGCATAATTAAGGTAGACGTTTAAAATATTGGAAAAATCTCATTCTTTCTGATAAAGTTTTATTAAAAAATACATTAAAATTACAATATGAAGCATTTTAAAAAGAGATCTAATAGGGATGAAAATGAAACTAGATGAGGAATTAAAACAAGAACTTATAGAATTAATAAAAGAGGGTAAACCCACCTAAATCTCTTATAAGAACTTGCTGTTTCCCTTAAAAGAAAAACCACAAGAAATTGAACTTATATATGGCATCAAAGAGAGAATATAAGTACGAATTTCCCAAAATATAAAAGAGGATTTGACTAAAAGATTGAAAGACAGAGGACTTCCACAGGTTGAAAAAATAATTGTGGGTTCTGTGATGAAGGTAAAATTTTCAGGGGATACTTTTAAAATTGAATCTTTTAGTGATGAGCTACAATTTGTTGGCTCCTCAGGAATACACAATGGGAGTGGGATGTAACACCATTGAAATCTGGACTTAGATTAATTCATCTTTCTGTAGCTGTTTCAGTATACCTCGATGAATGTGGGGAAAAAACAAAGAGCATTCCCGTAATGGATAAGGAAATCTATTTGAAAGTTAATATCCGCTATAGCTTTTTTAATTTTATCAAAAATAATTGGCAATGGATTGTGGGAACAATAATTGCCATATTCGGTCTTATTTTTGGTTTTAAAAAATTTAAAAAAGGAGGGTATAGTCATGCCTCAAGACAAAGAATTAACTGAGAAAAAACTGGATGCGATATGGCAGAACGATGCGATTCCGGTGCTTGATACCAAGGGGAACAAATATTTCATATTTAGTGATTCACACTTAGGGGATGGAGGAGACGCAGATGATTTTCACAAGAATGAGAAAACGCTTGAGACCGCGCTGGAATTTTATAAAAAAGAGGGTTATAAGCTCATATTGCTCGGGGATATTGAAGAGTTATGGCAGTTTGATCAAGAAAAAGTTGAGAATCGATATAGAGGCAGCATTTATAAGAAAATTAAGAACTTTGGAGATGCTTGTATCTACCGTGTATTCGGGAATCATGATATAGATTGGTGCACGCTCCTAGATCCTGCTAAAAACAATCCCCTAAAATGTGATATTGCTATAGAAGCCTTGAAAATGAAGGTTGGACAGAGTAATACAATAATTCTGCTTGTGCACGGTCATCAAGGGAGCATAGAGTCTGATAAGGCCAAATGGTCCAGCCGATTTTTGGTTCGTTTTTTAAAGCCTTTTGAAAAAATTGGTAGAAAGCTTGGAGTTTACCGTAATCCATCGGCCACAAAAATAAAGATCAAGAAGAATTATGAAAGGATTTTATACTCATGGGCAAAACGCAAAAAAGTCTTACTTATTTGCGGTCACTCTCACCGTGCAATCTTTTCTGCTATATCACCCCTAAATCGGTGGAAAGAAGGGATAACTAAACTAAAAGAGGAAATTCGTAAGAATCGTAAGAATAAGAAGCTAGTAGAGGAGAAACATCAAAAGATTAAAGAGTTACGAAAGAAAATTAAAGCAGAAAAATGCAAAAAAAGGAAGATTGCCTCTATTGATCCAGAAGGCAAACCTTTGCCCTGCTATTTTAATACAGGATGTTCGCTTTACAGAAAGGGAATTACCGGTATAGAGATAGCCGATGATTGGATTAAATTAGTTAAATGGAATAGAGATACCCAAAAAGTTAAAGATTATGGGAAAAAGAAATTAAGTGAAATCTTTACAATACTAGGGCCGAGTCATATCACTTAAATTCAGAGACACAATACTTAATTCTAGAATTAGATGGAAAGATGGCAAAACGAGATACCAGTATAGAAAGGAAAGCCCGAAGAGAGAGATGATGGATTAACTGGAGTTTATTGCCAGATTTTCAGTTCTCTTTCTTGAACAGTATACTAAGGGTTAGATTAAGCAAAACATTTAATATTGATCTTATTGTTTATTGAGATGAATGGAGACCAGGTAACCCTGGCCTCCCGATTAGGAAAGAAGACGCTTGCGCGGAATCTAACACCTCATTAGAATAACGTTCAACATTATGGGCTTTTCTCATTTTTGATAAATTTTCGGCTTTGACATCAAATGTTTCTTGAATTATATTTGAAAGAGCAAATTAAAAAATAAAGGTCGTATCCGATGAAGCGGATAATAAGAATATTAAGCATTCTTTTTTTTGCTACACTGGTATTTGCTCAAATTGAGCTTCCTGGGTCGAAACCTGAAGATGTTATCATCCGACATGTCGGCTATACCTTATCTTATAACGAAACCCACGAACAGGCTAACTGGGTGGCTTATGAACTGACTTTGGAAGAGGTTAACGGTAGATTTGTAAAAGACAAGGACTTTTACATACCTTACGGTAAGGATGAATGCATATGTCTCGGTAAGTAGAAGTGCATAGGCTTCGGTAAACAGAAATACACATTTTCAGTAAGCTGGAAATGATTTAAACCTCCTTGTTTTTATTTTTAATTCTATAAGAGTCACCATCCAGGGTGAAAACTCTGGCGTGATGTAATAACCTGTCCAGCATTGCAGTGGTCAGCCATCGCAATGAGCGAATCTTTTTACATGAGCAACATGAGTCCGCAAAGGCCGAGCTTCAACAGGGGCATCTGGAAAATGCTGGAAGAACAGGTTAGAAAATGGGCGGTTGATAATAAATCTGTTTATATAGCCACCGGGGGGATGTTAATCCCTGGATTAGGCAAGATCGGACCAAATAGAGTATCAGTACCAGAAAAGTTTTATAAAGTCATTCTGGATTACCAGGAGCCTGAACTCAAAGGGGTTGGATTTATTCTGCCAAATAAGGGCTCAAAAGAGCCTCTTCAGAATTATGCGGTAACAATCGATAAGGTAGAGAGTATGACGGGGATTGACTTTTTCTATGCGCTACCCGATGAGATTGAAGAAGAGATTGAATTGAAAATTAATTTGAGCAAGTGGAATTTTAGCAGGACAAAGACTAGTTATAAACAGTATCCAAAGAGCGAGCAGCCCATAGGAATCGTAAACATTAACTATGCAAGCAAAGAAGAACTGATGAAGCTGAAAGGTATAGGACCGGTGCTTGTAGAAAGAATCATCCAGTACCGCAAAATGCATGGCTATTTCAGATCAGTTGACGAGCTGATAAAGATTAAGGGTATCGGCCCGAAGACATTGGAAAAGCTAAGGCCTTATGTAACTGTTATAAATAAGAATTGGTAAGATTGAGCCGAGTGGAAGCCACCGACCCTGAAGTCTTGACTTCCCGAGAGTGAAAAAGATAGCTGAGCGAACTAGCGTCTTATAAGGGTGGAAGACGAATGGAGGGAAGGGAAATTCTCAAAGCGTCCATTCATGTTAGAAACGATTGATAGGATCGACATGAGAAAGGGGGTGCATTATGATTCATTGCATAGTAAAAAAGGAGTTATTACCATCTATTAGAAATGATGAAAAGTTTATAAATGCAATCCAACTAAGCCGGGTTTTAAGTTCACTTCGATATAATCTAATAATTTATGCAAGAATAGATAAAGAAGCTAACGTTAGTTTAAATGTTAAACTCAACAATTTTTTAAATCAGGCAGCTTTACTATGTGAGGGTGTTAGAAAATTAAACGAATTAGAAGCAACGCTTAAAGAATTAAAATCTTTTCAAGAAAATATTGATAAAATAGAAAAAATTTTTCATGAATTAGAGGATGATAGGAGCTTTTTAAAAAATGTATTATGCAGAGTTCGTAACAAAATTGTATTTCATTTCGATAGAAGTGTTACAAAGGAAATCTTTGAAGAAATTATTTATGAGTGTACAAAGCAACAAAAAGATGTCATTTTTGCTTCAGGAAAAACTGATTTAGTAAAAGATATGACTTTTGACTTGGCTGATAACATAGATATAAATTATATTTTGAAATTTGTAAATGATAAAAAAGAATCTGCCAGTGAAAAATTCAAAACTATGGTTAAAGAATTGCTTAGGTTGTCAGGGTTATTCTGCGCAATTTTAGAGGATTTAATTGGAGAATTAATTAAAGATTATTGCGAACTAAAAGAAGAAGACTGATAATAATTATAATCTTTAAAGGGATGAAAAAGATAGGTGAACGAATTTTTTTTGTCAAGCGACTTAAAGTGAAATACAATTTAAATTAAAATAATTTCCCTTCATCGTTTTTCCTCTATTTCTGTGAATAAATTTGTTGAAAAATGACTGACGGATTTTCCGAATGAATTTATTTATTTTAGTTTATGACAGATTGCACAAATTTTGGGCACGCAGAATGCCGGCTGTTTGTCAGCAAAAGGGGGGTTGATGATGGAAACCAAGTGAAAGGAACTCTCTCCAGCCGGCCAAATAAAGCCATAATAATTATATCACAGGTTTAAGACTTCATTACAACAACATATAGAGTTAACTAGCCCACTGATTGACAGAACCATACGATTCAAATATTCTTAGATTATGATGCTTAAGGGGCGATTTTTTACGGCTTTGGACGAATCCCTTAATAAAACGGAAAACAAAAGGGAGATATTATGTCAGAAAGATATAAGGACCTTTTTGAATATTTAAATCTTAAAGAGAAAGCCCTTACTCAGTTAGAAAATGAGATAAAAAAATATCCCACATTAATTAGTCTATTCATTCAAAATAATTGGTTTAATAAAGTTAAGAGCCAAATTGATATTTGGAGAAATGATCCAGAAGGTTATATAGAAAGTAGAGCAATAACTGTGACTGAATATGAATTATTTCGTTATTTAACAGAAGATTCAATTTTAAATGAGTTTATAAATTCATTTCTTATTATTGAAGATAAAATTGACGTCAAAAATGAAAAACAATTGCTAGAATGAAACCATTCAAAATCACAGATCTTTTCAAGTCAAGTAAATCAAATATATTCCACTCTTTTTGAAATTCTACTATTAGGAAAGCTTGCTTCTAATAATAACATTGATCTTTATTATGAAAATATCGATGGTAGAAATTTTATCGAGAAGCGATTTATATATTTTGAAATAAAATCTCTTCAAAAAACAACTCGTGATCTGAGAGGGATCGGAGTTAGATCAACTGAGGCTGATAAACATCAAATATACAGAGCATTAAAAGAAAAAAACAGGCAACTCAATAAATTTAGAAATTATCCAACTTTAATTTTTCTTTCTTTATATCGTTTAACCGATATGACAACTGCATGATGGTACATTCCGGAATATTTCGAAGAAAACGAAAAGAAACTCAGGGTAAAAAATAATATTATTTGCGGAGTTAAGGTCTATAGTTGGTTCACTGTAAAAGACGAAAGTGCTTTTTATGTTAATCCGAATGCAATATTTAAGTTGACAGATACAGAATTAGAGTTCTTTATAGGCTTGTAATTTGAATCTAGCAAATTAAAAAGAAGAAGACCTGAAATTTTAACCTTATTAAGAAAGTTTTCAAAAATATTATCTCAAGATAAGAATGAATTCTATTATGGCTAATTTAGTCTTTGTCCTTTTTTTCAAGAAGTGGCCAGTTTTCCGGTAGATTGAATATCTCTCTTGATAATTTCCCTTTAATCAATTCAATGCGTTCGTTTTCTTTGTTTACGATTTTCTGGAAAAGAGGTAAAGTTTTTATAACTAATGGTTTCTGAGCCCAGGGATTGTGCCATAAGATAGGTGCTTCTTTTGCAATATTCCCCCATGAGAGATTTCTAAAAATTAAAGCAGCACTATTCCGAGTGTTTTGAGGGCCTTGGGGTCCGATCCAAGCTCCCTTAGGTTTTCTTCCTGGAGTAAATTCATATAATCCATTTTGATTAATAGTAACAGAGGTGATTTCATTACCAAATAAGCCGTCCATAACATCAAGATCATCACAACAAAAATCTTGGACATTGATAGCAATTATGTAAGGAAGATCTAAATTCCCATATTTTGTTGCCTTTTCATTAATTGAATTTTTAATATTTATATGAGTTTTACTCCATTCTACCGCTGAAAACCTTACCCCTATAGGCCGAATACCTGGCTTACCACGTTTTTTGGGAGATTTAGGGATAGGTTTAAATGTAACTTTCCATCCATCGAACTCTGTTGACCATGAGGGAAAAGCTTCTAAACCGCCCTTTTTCAGGATTTCTCCTAATTTATCCGGATCTAATTTTGATAATTTTTTTTCAAGGTATGTTCTCCATTTTCGTGCAGGCGGAGAGGATTTAGGAAAACCGTCTACATTGATCATAATGAAGAAATTAGGAGAATTCATTCTATCAAGAGCCTCATAAACCCTGTTCTCAACATTCTCAGTGGCAACATCATCATGCGATCCTTTGGCAAGTGTACATTCCACAAAAAAACGCCTTTTTCCCTTCAATTTAATAAGAAATTCAGGATGTGTGGATATTCCTTTAATTTCAGGATGGATATCAACTTCATAATCTATTTTCAGCAGTAGCTCATGCATATAGAGCTCAAAAAAAGCGCTTTGGTGAGTTAAATCATTATATGAACGAAATCTAGCTTTGAGATCACCTTGATGTTCAGATGGATAACATAAGAACCAAGCCTCTAATAGCTTTCTTATTTCATGTGAAGACTGTCTTGAAGAACGATTTAAAAAGCTAAACAAAGGTTCAGCATGGCCACGAGGATCTTTATCTTGTCTGGTTATACTATCGAAAAGCATTTTAATATAAAAATTTCTAACAACTATTTTTCATTTTTGTATCTTAGAAAGTCGCGCTACATTTTTAGCCAGTTCTATACTCCTTCCATGGGATAGTGTTGAAGGGGACGCCTGCAAGAAAACGGACAATATCTCGGCGACCGTAATACTTTGGTTTTCCTCTATAATCTAGTGCCATTAAGACGAGGGGAATACCTAAAAACAGCGGTTGGAAACTCTGTATTGCTTTGTTGGCTTGAATTCTGTTATCGATGACTGGCTTCTTGACCACGACTACGGCAAACGTAACGCCTTGTTCTTTAATTACTGCGCCCGTAAACTTCATCCTAGCATCTCCTTCTCGTCATATCATTTCTTGTCCCTTGGAGGGCAGGGATCACCGCCATGGCTGTCGGTTCCAGATATCTTCCCATCTCGGTTATGAATTATAAGCTCTGTTTTTTTGTTCCGGCTTATTTCCCGTGCCCTCTCGATTGCATTTGTTTTATGGCTGAAATGACCCGAGGCTTGATTCGCTCCTCCTCTCTTAATGTCCCAGCCGCCTTCTGAATTTGGTACCACATGATGTGTTTTTCTTGCCATTTCTTCCTCCTAACAAATTCTAAATTGATGTAAATAAAGAAATATTGATTGATAATTTAACCCAAATGTGCAAAATCTATAAATAATCATTTAGGAGTCCAGATCATGTCTATTCTGAATCCGAGATTGGCTGCCCTTCGTTCTGCAGCGCTCCTGTCCCCCTTCGGAATCACTATATGGAATTCACCACCGATTTTTTGCGCAATGTCTGAAAAAAGAGACCACTGGCTAGCAGTATGGTCATCAAAGATTGAGCTGGATGTCTCTGCCTCAAGGATGATTCTCATGTTGTTTTTATTTGCGGTCAGATCTGGTACATGGTTACTTTTTGTTCCGACGATGGTATCTGGAGTTTTCATTCCCGGAACGTCTGCTTTAATGTTCCGGAAGCCTTGGTTAGTGAAGTATTGGGCCATCATATTAATTAAGTCTTCATGTTCTCTGGACTCTTTAGGATCTCTTCGCATCAATTTCTCCTCACTGTTGAATTATGCTTTCACTATATATAATCCGGCGATTTTCGAAATTTGCCAAAAAGTGTACTCGTTCAGTGGATATGACCCCCATTTTTCGAACCAGTTTTGAGGCTAATTTTCGCTAACATCTC
>CAZYMU010000011.1:0-70555 GCA_964648465.1 uncultured Eubacteriales bacterium
TCTCTGCCTATAGAGGAAATGTCTTAGTTAAAATATTTAAGTTGCGGAATCGCTGTTCCGCAACTTAAATTTTTCAGATAACACACTTTCTCTATAGGTAGAACGTTTTTCAGCTAAACTGGATTGATTATTAAGGTTATAAGAAATATAATATTTAGTGAGAAGTTTAGTCTAAGAATAGTCTTTCTAAGGTGACGAATGAGAGGAGAAAAATTGGAAAAGAATATTAACCTGATTGCTATTTTGTGGATAGCTTTAGGTGCCATGAGTTTTATGGCTGGCTTTATGGTTTTTATCATTCTATTCGGGGTGTCTTTTATCCCTCATATGGGATATGAAGCACCTATTATTCTGAGAAGCGTAGGGTTAGGTATTGGTCTGTTTTTGGTGATTCTTTCTATTCCCAACATCATCTGCGGTATTGGACTGACCAAAAAGAAGGAATGGGCAAGAATCCTTACCCTGATTTTGGCATTTATATCCCTGCTGAATTTCCCGTTAGGGACGGCCCTGGGGATATATTCTTTTGTGATTCTGCTGAAGGATGAGACCATCCAGCTTTTTAAAGCTTAGCTGACAAAAAGACCCAGGTGCATTTATTCTATTTCACAATCCGAGGAATAAGAGGGTTTATTCGTGTAACAATCTCATAGTTAATGGTGCCGCATAGAGAAGCCAGGTAATCAGCTGTAATTTTTTCCCTGCCCTGCCGACCAAGGAGGACCACTTCATCTTCGACTCTTACAACCGGAATGTCTGTAATATCAGCGGTGATGAAGTTCATTGCAACTCTGCCGCGAAGAGGAGCTCTTTTCCCGTTGACTAGAACATAGGAAGAGTTTGAAAGACCCCGGTCATAACCGTCATTATATCCAACAGGAATTACAGCTAATTTTGTCGGACGTGTTGTCTTGAATGTACAGCCGTATCCTATGAAAGCATCCTCCGGGATTTCTTTTATTTGGACGATTCTGGCTTTCCATGAAAGGACGGGTTTTAACTCAATAGGCTTCCTCCGGGCCTGAATGCAGGAGAGGTAGGTTTCTCTGGAAGGCCACAGGCCATATATTCCGATTCCAGCCCGGACCATGTCAAAATATGTCTCAGGAAAAAGAATAGCTGCTGCTGAACAAGCTGTATGTTTTATTGGGATTTCAATATTATTTTTTTTCAAAATATTGATGTATTGATTGTATTTTTCGAGTTGACTCTGAGCATAGCTGTGATCAATAGTGTCCTCAATATTGGCGAAATGGGTAGATAATCCCTCGATCTTGAGATAAGGATATTCCTGTATTTTTCTAATGAGGGATAACAATTTATCCCTATCTATTCCCTGACGATAAACACCGGTCTCGGTTTTTATATGGAGATAAGCCTTTTTCTTGATTGCTGAAGTGATTTCTCCTAGTTTTTTTATTGTTTCCTCATTGTATACAGTCAAGCGGAAATTATTTTCCACTGCCATACTGAGTTTTGAGAGAGGGACATAACCGAGCAGAATGATTGTCAAATTAATCCCATTTTTTTTAAGAATCAAAGCCTCATCGAGAGAATTTACTCCCAGCCAGTCAGCACCATATATGGCGGCTAATTTTGAAATCTCTATGAGACCGTGTCCGTAACTGTTAGATTTTACAACGACAGTCATCTTTCTTTCCGGGCCTATAAGGTTTCTGAATTGCTGGATGTTATGCTTTAAAGCAAACGAATCAATTTCAACCCACTGAAGAAAATCTTTTTTCATTGGGATTTCTCTTTTTCCTAGAATTATATATAAAACAGTTTAGATAGATTTGTACTACTGCTTGATTACAACATTTACTTTGTCTTTCAACAGTTCTTTGAATTTTTCAGCATCTGCTGGGGTTCCTTCATACAGGCCGTAATGAATTGGGATCGCGATTTTAGCCTTAACATCACATGCTGCATCAGCAGCCTCTCTGACACTGTTCATTGTGTAAGTCTGGCCGAGCGGCAGCATGGCAATATCGCATTCAAATGTTTTCATTTCCGGGATGCGCTCTGTATCTCCTGCATGATAGATTCTCACACCGTCGACTGTGATAATGTAACCTACCCATTTATTTGCTTTCGGGTGAAAATTAGTTTTTACTACATTATAAGCAGGTACTGCTTCAATTTTTATATCATTGACAGAGGTTTTAAAACCTGGCTCAGATTCCAATATCCTGGCATTCTCGATCCCTGCAAGTTTGGAAGAACAGTCTTTTGTAGCAACAATCACAGTATCTTTAGTTGCTATTTTTTTGATGTCTGAAGGAGAAAAATGGTCACTGTGGCTGTGTGTGATGAGAATAATATCAGCCCTGTCTGCTTTTTTAATGTGAAAAGGGTCAATATAGATGATTTTCCCTCCAGCAGTAATTTTTACGGCGGACTGGCCAAACCATTGGATATTTTTTACCATTTCCATAGGATTATCTCCTTTTATTATTGTAGCATTTGCTGATTGAATATTAAAACCCACCAAAAAAATTAAAGCTGGCAGGATACATAATATTTTCATTGTTTGCCTCCTTTTCGTGTGTATATAATACCATTTTTGGAAGTAAGCTTAAATCGTTAATTTAGATTATCTTTTTACTGTTTGCTTCTTTTAAAAGGAACAGATAAACTTGAGCACTATGCCTGAGGAAACGCTGACTTTAAAAAGAATATTCCACTTTTGGATACCCCTTGCAGCTACATGGTTTATGATGGCTGCAGAGGGGCCGTTTTTAGCAGCGGTCATTGCCCGCCTAACAGATCCAAAATACAATCTGGCTGCTTATGGAGTCGCCTTCTCTTTTGCCATATTAATAGAGTCGCCGATTATTATGATCATGAGTGCATCGAATGCACTGGTAAAAGACAGAGATTCTTTTCTCAAATTAAGGAATTTTACTTATGTATTAAATGGAGTCATAACCGTTGTTATGATTATTTTTTTACTGCCTTTAGTCTTTAACTTCATTACAATCAAGCTGATCGGATTGCCTGAAAATGTATCTCGGTTAACACATTATGCATGTATTGTTTTACTCCCCTGGCCAGCTGCTATTGGCTATAGGAGATTTTATCAGGGAATTCTAGTCAGCAGCCATCTTCCAAAGCGGGTTGCTTACGGGACAGTGGTTCGTTTGTCCTCAATGGCAATAACAGCTTTAATTTGTTACTGGTTTTTTAACCTGACTGGTGCTGTGGTGGGTGCAATGGCGCTTTCGTTAGGAGTTGTGGCCGAAGCAGTAGCTAGCAAGCTTATGGCCCAAAAATCTGTCAATCGTCTCTTGTTAAAAAAATCGAAGGAAGAATCATTAAGCTACAGATTTATTTCGGCCTTTTATTTTCCTCTGGCACTGACTTCTATTCTGAGTTTATCTATCCAGCCAATGGTGACTTTTTTTATTGGGCACAGCCGGATGGCACTAGAATCTCTAGCAGTACTGCCTGTTATAAATTCTCTTGTCTTTATTTTCAGATGCACTGGATTTTCCTTTCAAGAAGTTGCTATAGCTTTATTTGGTGAGAATAATGAATTTTATAAACCACTGAGAAATTTTGCAGTTCTTCTCGGGCTAATTGTAACAGCAGGCCTTTTTTTCGTAGCTTTTACGCCGATGTCTTTTCTTTGGTTCAATAAAGTCAGCGGCCTTTCTTTGGAATTGACAGTGTTTGCTAATCTTCCAACTAAAATAGTGTCAATAATGCCCGGCCTGGTTGTTTTGCTCTCTTTTCAGAGGGCATTTCTTGTGAATAATAGAAAAACAAAGCCGATAACTGTTGCCACTGTCATTGAAGTAGTTGCCATCATTACAATTCTTCTGTTCGCGATTGATTTTTTTGGAATTGTAGGTGCTGTTGCAGCAGCCTTGTCTCTAATTATTGGGCGTTTTTTGGCAAACAGTTATTTGGTTATTCCTGTTCTTCAGGTATTGAAAAAGGGAAAACACGGATGATAAAAAGTATGTTTAAATTTTTTATATTGAATTCGGTTTTTAAAGGCTTGAAATGGCGTTTTATCGGGCCTGACGTTATCAGTGGAAGATGCACAGATGTCGCTGTTCCCAGGGGCAGCAGACAAACGATTTATGTTGGTGCAGCTACAGGGGGAATATGGAAGACCGTAAATTCGGGAATAACATGGGAACCCATCATGGATGATGTTCCTTCTATATCAATGAAAGAATCGGTGCATGCGACCTTGTGATGGATCCTAAAAAGCACAATACGCTCTACGTTTCTATGTGGAATAGAATCCGCAGGCGTTGGAGTGATCCTCAACCCGGTCCTGGAGACGGGATTTTTAAGACGACTGATGGAGGAAAGACCTGGAAGCAGATAACAAACGGGCTTCCTGATCTAGCATATACAGGGAGAATCGGTATTGATATCGCCAGAAACAATCCAAAAGTGCTCTATACTTTTGTCGATAACCATAATCCTGGCCAGATGTCCAAAAAGGGTGAGAGGGATGCCTACGGAAGGTTGAAAAAAGGAAGAAAAATCGTTGGCGCAGAAGTTTACCGTTCCGATGACAGGGGAGAAAACTGGACAAAAGTGAGTCCCTCTAATGAGATGATGGAAGGATTTGGGGGTACCTACGGCTGGGTTTTTGGACAGATACGGGTTGACCCTAACGATGAAAATACAATTTATATAATGGGTCTTGCACTGGCGAAATCCACGGATGGAGGCAAGTCGTTCAAGAGACTGTACTTTACCGGGCTGCACGGTGACCACCACGGCCTTTGGATAGACCCTAAGGATTCAAATTATCTTATCAATGTCAATGATGGAGGAGTTAATGTCTCCTATGATGGTGGCGAGAAATGGAGGGATTTTCATACTATCCATCCGGTTGTTCAGTTTTATAATGTTGCCTATGACATGGAAAAACCGTTCAATGTTTACGGTTCTGTTCAGGATCACGGTACTTACAGGGGAAATGTGGCTCATAATCTTCCATGGAGACAAAGACCGCAAGGCCTTATGACACGGTGGGAAAGTGCGCCTGGCGGCGAAGGAACAACAATTGCGGTCGACACAACAAATCCAAATATTATGTATTCATCATCTTTTTATGGAAGGTTGCAGAGGTCTGAATACAAACCAGGACTGACTGGAAAATGGATAACTAGGAGTATTGTTCCAAAGGTTGACCAAAATGAACCTTCTCTTCGCGGCCAATGGCTCGCGCCGACAATAATTTCTCCTCACAATCATAAAGTCATCTACCACGGTATGCAGTATCTATTCCGTTCAAAAGATATGGGAGAGACATGGGAAAGAATCAGTCCTGATCTGTCATATAATAATCCCGATCGAATTGGGAAACTTCCGTTTGCCATTCCTCATCAATGTTTGACAGATATTTCTGAATCGCCTTTTCAATTCGGCCTTATTTATGTTGGAACGGACGACGGTAGAGTCCATATAACAAAAAATGGTGGCAAGACCTGGACAGAGATTGTCAATGGACTTCCATATAATAAACATGTTTCAAGGGTTGTCGCTTCAAAATATGATAAAGGCACGGTCTATCTGACACTTAATGGTCGAAGAGATGATAATTTTACAGATTATATCTATAAATCTACAGATTATGGCCAAACTTGGATGGATATTTCCGGGAATATCCCGGGTGGACCTGTTAATGTCATTAGAGAAGACCCAAAAAACAAAGATGTGCTCTATGTTGGCACAGATTTAGGTGTATATGTAACAGTGAATGGCGGGAAAGAATGGCAGGTGCTGGCAAACGGCCTCCCGAATTGTTTTGTTTGGGACCTCATCATTCATCCCCGTGATAACACTTTGGTAATTGCTACAAACGGGCGGGGAATGTATGTAATTAATAATGTGTCTCCGATTCAAAAATATGGTCAGTAGAGTCAGGATAAAATAAAACCTGTAATGAAAAATAAATATTGGGCTCGGCATAATTTATGAATAATTCAGGTTAAGATAGGAAAAAATTAAAGGGAGTGAGGAATGAACGTTTATATCATTATTATTTTACTTTATCTTGCAGCATTAACAATCATGAATTTCTGGAAGTCGAGGAAGGTAAAGACTCAGGACGACATGATGCTTGCAGGAAGGTCAATACCTGTATACAAGATGGTCTTCACTCTTATTTGTACATGGATCGGGTCAGGAACCTTTATAGCGGGTGCAGAGTTTGCTGCAAAAGCAGGATGGAGTGCCATGTGGCAGCCTGCTGGAGCGTGGGTTGGCATCATAATTATTTATTTTCTAGCGGCGAAAATAAGGACATTCGGTCAATATACGGTTGGAGATATTTTAGAAGAAAGATTCGGCCCTGTGGCGAGAATTTTTGGTGCAATTGCTATCTTCATTAGTTTTACTGTAATCGTAAGTTACCAGTTCAAGGCTGGAGGTTATGTTTTAAATGCCATCTCAGATGGTAAAATTTCTACAGACCAGGGGATGTTTATGGCAGCGGCTTTTGTAATTTTGTTCACATTTATAGGTGGAATGATCGCTATTGCCAACACCGACCTTCCCAATGGTATCGTTATTTTGACTGCAACAATTCTTTCTACACCGTTTGTTATGATTGCAGCTGGAGGGGGGGATAAAATAAAGGCAGTTTTGCCTCAATCTCATTTTCAGGTATTCAGTTCCCAATTCGGAGGAAACCCTTATTTAAAGATTCCTGCAATTGGGATTTCTGGAATGCTGCTGTTGTTAGGTGTACAGAGTATGTATCAAAAATTTTACAGTGCAAGAAATCCGAGTGAAGCTAGGAAGGCTGCAGGAATCTGGGTAGTCGGTACTATTATTATTGAAGGTGTTGCTGTTGTGATGGCGGTCTTCGCTGCCTCTTATTTCTGGCCTGAATTGCAGTCCGGAGCAATGGATCATGCTGAAGTTATTGTCCAGGCTGCAAAAAGAATGATACCTCTGCCGGTTGGAGTTATGTTGTTAGGTGCGGCAACCGCAGTGGTCATTTCAACAGGGATGAATTATCTGTTATCTCCGACAACAACTTTAATTCATGATATATACCAGAGGTTTTTAACAAAAAAGTCTGCGCAAAAAGAGGAATCAGAGAAAATGCTAATATGGCTGCAGAAAGGCTTAATCATTATTGTTGGATTAATTGCCTTTTTCATGGCATGGAAAATGGTATCAGTACTTGAGAGCGCTTATTTTGCATATACATTATATGGTGTTGTCATCACGCCTCCTCTATTAGCTGCTCTGGTCTCAAAGAGAGTCACCAAAGCTGCAGGGCTTGTTTCCATCATATCAGGCACTATTATTATTTTGTTCTTGAAAGTGTCAGGTTACATCTGGCCGTCTATTATGGTTCCTGTCGGTGATCCTAATGGCGATCCTTTTGGGATCCCGATTCTTTACTCCGCGTTGGCTGTTGTCCTTCTCATCTTGATTGTTGTTTCATGTTTTACAAAGCCTCCTTCAAAGGAAGTGCTTGCGAAGTTCTTTCCTGAAAAGGCTGAAGGCCGCAGGCCTTAGAGCTTGAAGATAAGGAATAAGGACTGGCAGTTGATATAATAAAATACATTGATATATTAAGATTTATTAATGGAGTGATAAAGATTTTACGGGGAGGTGTCATAAAATGAAGATACATGGTAAAGATTACAAACCTTTTGTTTCGGCATTTAATGACGAAACCTACTCAAGTACCATAGTTGCAAGGAGAGGGGCTTCACCCATCCCTTGCGGGAAAAGTAAAGTTGTAACGCTTGAGAGTATCATCGAAATAATCCAGGATGGGGATACTATCTCCTACCCTCATTATTACCGGATGGGGGATAAAGGCCTTAAACTTATAGTCGATAAATTGAGAGAGCAGGGCAAGAAAGGGATAATACTCTATGCCAATGCGATTTTTGACCATACAGACCCATGGCTTTACGAGGCCTTCCAGGATGGGACACTCGGGGGGCTGTACGGGAATGTCTACAGGAAATTTGGCACTCATGTGATGGCTGGAGATCTGCTTCCATGGATTTCTGTTGGGTTTTCGCATGGAAACAGGGTCAGGAAGCTGCAGACAGGCGAAGTTAAGGTTAAAGTGGGTTTTGGCCCAGTGCCGATTGCTGATGTCTATGGAAATGCCAATGGCTTAATGGGAAAGGAAAGTCAACTTTGCGGTCCTTTAGGCTTATTCGCTGCTGATTGTGAGTTTGCCGACTATATCTGTTTACTGGCAGGTACCGTGAGTCATGACTTTATCGTTCCGGCCTCGATTTCAATGGAAAATGTGGATTTTGTTGTTCCGGTTGAAACACCTGGATTGGCTGCTGGGATAGGAGGAGGGACACTCGACATTGGGAAGGCCAGGAGCCATCCCTTCAATGCAAGAATAGCTGAGAACGTAACAAGAGTGATGGAAGCGTCTGGCGTTGTGAAGGATAATTTCAATTTCCAGGTCGGCGCAGGTGCAGGTCTCATTGTGCTTGATAATATAAGAAATATTCTCAAGAAAGCAGGGATAAGGGCTAACTTTTCCATTGGGGGGATTACTTCCATGCATGTTGAAATGCTTGAAGAGGGAACGGTCAGATACTTGCTGCACGGTCAGCTTTTTGAGCCAAGTACAAAGGTTGTCCATTCTTTACTTTGGCATTCCGGACACGTGGAAATGACTGCGGGATGTTATGCATCGGTTGCCAACAAGGAAAGTGCTGTTAACATGCTTGATTTTGCCGTACTGTCAGCTCTTGAAGTAGACTTGGATTTCAATGTGAATACTGTTTGTGCCAACGGCCGGATTATTGGGGGAATCGGTGGAGGGCAGGATGTGGCTGCGGGTGCCGAGCTTACAGTAATTTTCCTGCCTATTGCGACAGGGAAAAATGGAATAGGACATCCAAAGGTTGTTGAAAAGGTCTATACGCGTTCAACTCCCGGAGAAGTTGTGGATGTTGTAGTGACAGAAGAATATGCATCCGTCAATCCAAAAAGTAAAAGCTGTTACCGGGATGCAGTTATAGAAAACGCAGGAAAATTCGGATTGAAAATTGTTCCTATCGAAGAACTTCATGAATTGTCAGTAAAGAAGGCGAAAGAGATAGGGAAAATTCTTCCTAGAAGAGAGACTACGGATGAAATAGTCCATATCGTTGAATGGCGGGATGGAACCCTGCTTGATGTATTAAAGAAGCCTGTCTCTTAGAGATATTGTTTCCCGTCTTTTGGCTCCTTGTCTGAAAGGCAAAAATTGCTGACAATAGATTTAAATTATATTATCGAGAAAGCATAGGATAAACTAGTTCTGAAAGGTTCATGGGGAACGATCAAAGCTAGGCTTAATTTATATGATATATCAGCAATTTTTATGAGTAAACCACGTGGGTTATTCACTAGCTAAATAAATTTCACCGCGAGCATAGGCTTCATGCCAGCCTTCTGGAACTGGCAGTTTCTTATACCAGAGAACCCTCTCAGCCTCGAGCAGATTGCGGGGAATTCCCATGAAGTCAGCAGCACAGATTACTTTATGCTTTGGGGCAACCAGTGATGATACATGATCCAGCCATTGTTCTCCTTCCTTAGAACGCAGAAGATGGTGATCAAGGATAAGTGTTTCAACTTTTTTGGCAAGGTGCAAAGTTCTTTGCAGCACACTTTCTTGCTTTTCAAGTGTAAGATTATGTAAATAGAGAGGTGGGCCAGAAGCTATTATTATATTGGGTTTCCAGGCAATAATTTGATCGATTGCATCATCATTAAGCATCTGAATATCTGATGCGTGAACAAAAATCTCTCCATTTTCTTCGATTCTTGTCATCATAACGTTGCCTCCGGGTCCATTTTGCTGCCCATGTGGAACAGGAAGAGAAAAACATAAAGCTCCATTGCTTTTTCCTTCAGCAACAGGGAGAGTTCTTCCAAGATTTTTAGAAAGTGCCTTGGCCCGGTTAGCCTGATTGATTGAAAGGTCATTTGTCCCTTTAGTCCAGAATCTTGCATGAGGACAGGTGCTGATTATTTTTTTTGCGGATAGCTGGTAAGGATTGGCATTAACCAGTGGATGATGGTCTCCATGATAGTGGCTGATCACTATATCTGTGGCATTTTTCAATGATTCTATTATTAGCCTTCTTATTTTTTCACAGACTGTTACCTGAACAGGATGGGGTAGCAACCCATGTCGCTTGAATCCAAGCGCGATGCCAGGGTCAATTACGATATTTCGATCTTTTGTCTTAATTACAGTGCACAAGCTCCGGACTCCTAAAGATTCGGCTCCGATTATTTCTATTTGCATTACTAAGTTCCTGCTGGGTTTAGAATTATGCTACCACTGCCCTCAGGTAAAGGCAAATCTACTTTCAAAAATGTCAAGAAAAATCCGAATGGCCATATTGAGTTTTTAGTTGTATTCCATCCAAATCAGAAGTATAATTTTGAACTTCTAAATGATAATTACTGTTTCTTGCCCAACATTATTACCTGACTCGCATCCATTCATTATCTCACATCCATTCATTATTTTTTTTAATATAAGTTTAACAAGGAGGAATATTCAATGAAAAAAAGCCGCATTTTAATCTTAATTGTATTAGCAGTATTTCTATCGGCTGGCAGCTTGCTTGCTGAAAATGTGCCAATTAAGAAAGCAAACTACAAGCTTGCAGCCAGATTTTCCCAGGCTAAGATGAAGAAAATGGTATTCAGTACATCAGTCAGTCCTCACTGGCTTAAACACAGCGACCGCTTCTGGTACACTTTTGAAACCCCTAAGGGAAAATCATATTACATTGTTGATCCTGTAAAAAAGTCAAAAAGGCTTCTTTTTGATAATGTCAAGATGGCAGCTATGCTTACTATGATTACAAAGGACCCATATGATGCCGAGCATCTCCCGATAAAGAAAGTAAAATTCGTAAAGAAAGACACTGCGATACAATTTGAAGTCGAAAGCTCTCAGTATGAAGAAAAAATCAAAAAAGAAGAGAAGGTAGTAGAAGAGGAAGAAAAAAAAGAAAAAGAGGAAGAGAAGGCTGAAAAAGAAAAACCAAAGAAAAAAATCTTTGGTTTTGAATACAATATTGCAACCGGAAAACTTACTATGCTGAAAGATTATAAGAAACCTGAGGAAAAACCGAAGTGGGCATCTATCTCTCCTGATGGAGAAACAATTTTGTTTGCCCGTTATCATAACCTCTACTGGATGGACAAAGTCAATTATGAAAAATACCTGAAAAACAAGAAAGACCCTGATATTGTAGAGCAACAGTTGACAGAGGACGGTGAAGAGTATTACAGCTATGGATCAGGAGGAAGAGGTGAAACCAACGTAGATAAAGAGAAGAATAAGGATAAACGTAAATCAGTAAGAGTCGTATGGTCAAGAGATTCAAAGAAAATCGCCATGATCAGGTGGGATTCACGAAAAGTCAAAGATCTCTGGGTTATAAATTCTATAGCTGATCCCAGGCCTACGCTTGAGACATATAAATACACTATGCCTGGTGAGGCAGAGTCCCCCCAAGAAGAAATGCTGGTTTTTGACTTAAAAAGAGAAGAAAAGGTAAAAGAAGAAAAGGTAAAGGTTAAAGCTGAATGTTTTAAGGACCAGTCTCTTTCCATCCTTAGAGCACCTTCATTGGCAAAGAACCGTGACGATGAGAACCGTCCCAGCCTGTGGCTTGCAGAGACGCCGGACAAGCTCTATTTTTCCCGTACAAGCCGTGACCTTCACCGTATCGATATCTGTGTAGCCGATGTTGCGACAGGTGAAGTAAAAGTGCTAATCGAAGAACGTCTTAATACTTATGTTGAAACCCGGCATCTTGGACTTGTTAATAATGGAAAGGAACTTATCCACTGGTCGGAAAGAGACGGATGGGCTCATTTCTATCTCTATGATGGAAAAGGAAATCTGAAAAAACAGCTCACGTCAGGCCCTTTTCACTGCGATAATATCGTTGGTATCGATGAGGAAAATAGGGTTCTGTATTTTACAGCTAACGGCCGCGAAAAGGATGAAGATCCTTACTATCTGCATCTTTACAGCATAAATTTGGATGGTACTGGCTTTAAGATCCTCAATAAAGACAATTTCAACCATTATATTAGTATATGCGATTCAAACAGATTTTTTATCGATAATTATTCCAGGGTCAATACAATTCCGAAAGCGAAACTCTGTAATAATCTGGGAAACAAAATCTTCGATTTAGAGACTACTGACCTTTCGGCTCTTATGGCGGCGGGTTTTAAATTCCCCGAGCCGTTCAAAGTAAAAGCAAATGACGGCATTACTGACCTGTACGGAGTCATGTATAAACCATTTGATTTCGATAAAGACAAAAAATATCCGATTATCGCTTATGTGTATCCCGGGCCTCAGACTGAATCAGTGTCTAAATCCTTTTCCACGAGTGGAGACCGAAATTTCAGGCTGGCTCAGTTTGGATTTGTTGTTATCACTGTGGGGAATCGTGGAGGGCATCCCAGCCGTTCCAAATGGTATCATAATTACGGATACGGCAATATTCGTGATTATGGATTGGCTGATAAAAAGGCTGCAATCGAGCAGCTGGCTGAGAGATATCCTTCTATCGATATCGACAAAGTCGGTATATTCGGACATTCCGGAGGAGGCTTCATGTCAACGGCTGCCATGCTGGTCTATCCCGATTTTTTCAAGGTTGCGGTATCCTCTTCAGGAAACCATGAAAATAATATCTATAATAGATGGTGGAGTGAAAAACATCATGGAGTAAAAGAAGTCAAAGACGATAAAGGAAATATCAAATTCGAATATGATATTGAGAAAAATTCTGAACTTGCAAAGAATCTTAAGGGACACTTGCTGCTTACTACAGGCGATATTGATAATAATGTCCACCCGGGATGTACAATAAGTATGGCAAATGCACTGATCCGTGCAAACAAGAGATTCGATTTCTTTGTCTTCCCTGGTCAGCGACATGGCTATGGAAATATGGATGACTATTTCTTCTGGTTAAGATCGGATTATTTCTGTAGGTACTTGATTGGAGATTATTCTCAAAGTGTTGATGTAGTAGAACTCAACCGGGAAAAAGAGATGAGCGGAAGCAAAAAGAAGAAATAGATTGATGTTATTTTTAAATTAAAGGAGGTAAAGCAATGTTTTCTAATCGCAAATTTTATTTACATCAATTGCTGATTTTATGCATTTGTGTACTATTGATAGCGATGATTGTTTCGCCACTTCAGGCAAAAAAGGTCAAACCTCAAAAAAGGATCCAATCGACCGACCCGACCCTGAGGATGGAATGGTTTGACCAGCATGTGGAAATGAAAAAAAGCTCTAAGTTCAAAGACTTAAAGTGGCAGTTTATTGGCCCTACTAATGTAAGCGGCAGATGTACTGATATCGCTGTTATTACTCCTAAAGGGGAGAATTATACGATATATGTTGGAGCTGCCTCAGGAGGTGTTTGGAAAACAGAAAATGAGGGCACAACATGGAAGCCTATTTTTGATCAAGGGCATTCGACTTCTATAGGCGATTTGGCTGTTGCCCCTTCCAATCCTGAAATTATATGGGTAGGAACAGGTGAGGCGAATATATTCAGAAGCTCTCAGGTCGGAAGCGGAATATATAAGTCAACAGATGGAGGTAAGACTTGGATGCATATGGGCCTCGCTGATACACTCACAATTGCTAGGATTGTCATTCATCCCGAAAACCCGGATATTGTCTATGCTGCTGCTTCAGGCCATGAGTGGACAGACAATGAGGAGCGGGCTGTCTATAAAACAACTGACGGTGGAATAAGTTGGAAGAAAATTCTTTATATTAACGCAAAAACAGGAGCCATTGATCTTGTAATGGACTCGAAAGACTGTAATACTCTCTATACCGCGACATGGGAAAGGGTCCGTAATAAGTGGAATGACCCCAGGACTGAGACGAGTTTCAGCGGATCCGGGATATATAAGACCATAGATGGCGGAAATACCTGGAAACCTATTAATAATGGGCTTCCCGATGCAAACCATAGAGGCAGAATCGGTATTGACATCTGTCGATCAAATCCAAGCGTTCTTTATGCTTTTGTCGATAATTACGAGATAGCCCGTGAACCGACCGAAGAGGAATTGAATGATACGTATGGAATTCCTTCTTGCGGGTTTATTAAAGGTGCAACTGTGTACCGTTCTGATGATAAGGGAGAATCTTGGACTCGAGTAAGTGGATTGACAGAGGAGATGAAACGCTACATGGAATACCATTCTGGCACATACGGTTGGGTCTTTGGGCAGATTCGTGTTGATCCCAACGACGAAAACACTGTCTATACTATGGGATTAGCTCTTAATGTTTCAAATGATGGTGGAAAGACATTCCGAAGGTTAAGGGGAATGCACGGGGATCATCATGGGCTGTGGATTGATCCGGGTAATTCCAATTATATTGTAAACGTCAATGATGGCGGGATAGCGATATCCTATGATAAGGGAAAGGCATGGAAGACATTTACGCATAATCTTCCTTTGTGTCAATTTTTCAATATAAGCTACGATATGGATACTCCGTTTCGTGTTTATGGGTCCATGCAGGATCACGGCAGCTTCAAGGGAACTGTTGATTTGAGCAGAGGGCGTGACAAAATACCGGCAGTGAATTTTGAAGGAGCTCCTGGCGGCGAAGGCTCCAGCCATGCGATTGATCCTACTAACTCAAATATTATATATTCATCAGGTTTTTACGGCACACTTTCCAGGACAGATCTCAGCATTCCGGGAAGGGAAGGAAGAAAAAGCATCCTTCCGAGACAGTATGAAAACGAACCACGATTGAGAGGACAGTGGGTAGCGCCCACCATCATCTCTCCTCACAATCACAAAATAATATATCATGGGATGCAGTATCTTTTCCGTTCAAGGGACAGGGGAGATACCTGGGAAAAAATCAGCCCGGATCTGACCTATAACAACAAGGATGAACTTGGTGATATTCCTTTTCAGACGATTTTTTCAATCTCCGAGTCTCCTTTGAAGTTCGCTCTGATATATGTAGGAACAGACGACGGTAAAGTTCACGTGACCAAAGACGGAGGAAAAAACTGGAAAGAAATAATGACAGGACTGCCCTATAAGAAATGGGTGTCGAGAATTGTTGCTTCTGCTTTTGACCTTGGAACAGTGTATATGACTCAAAATGGGAAACGGGATGATGATTTTGCTGCATATGTATGGAAATCGACAGATTACGGCAAAACATGGGTAGATATTTCCGGCAATATTCCATTTGGTCCGGTTAATGTGATAAGGGAAGATCTGGTTGACAGAAACGTTTTGTACGTTGGAACAGACCTTTCGGTGTATGTGTCTAAAGACGGAGGCAAGAATTGGGATGTGCTTGGGGGAAATCTTCCATCAACATATGTGCACGATCTGATCATTCATCCCAGAGATAATATCATAGTAATTGCAACACACGGTCGCGGTATGTGGGCAATAGATGCGAATCCCATAAACGAGAAGGATAAAAGAAGACAGCGCAGATATTTTTAAAGACAGGAATCACATTATTTACAGGCATTCTTGCAGGGACCTATCCCGCACTATTTTTGTCTGCCTTTCAACCTGTAAAAGTCCTCAAAGGCAGCCTGAAATCCGGCGAGGCAAATTCAAGGTTCAGAAAGGTCCTGGTTGTTGTTCAGTTTTCTCTTTCGATTCTATTAATCATTGGAACAACTGTTGTTTACAAGCAGCTAAATTATATGAAGAATGAGAAATTGGGATGGGATAAGGAACATCTGGTTTATATCCCTTTAAGGGCTGATATTAAAAAATCGTATAGAGTCCTCAAGAATGAGCTTATCAAAGACTCCAGGATCTTGGGTGTTTCCGGCACCTCCCAACTGCCATCCCATATATCAAGCAATTCCAGCGGGGCGGATTGGGATGGAAAAAACCCGGAGCAGAAAATATTAATCGGCTTTAATTCGGTTGATTATGATTTTATTGAGACACTGAAAATTGAGATGCTTGAAGGGCGGAGATTTTCTCGTGAGTTTCCTTCTGACCTCTCTCATACATTTATCGTCAATGAAGAGGTAGTTAAGATCATGGAAAAAAAATCTGTAGTAGGAGAGCGTTTTTCTTTTGTTGGGGTCAAAGGATCGATAGTCGGAGTCATGAAAAATTTCCATTATCAACCTCTGCGGAACAATATAGAACCTCTTGCCATTATTGTGGCTCCTGATTATATACAGTATATGCTTATACGGATTCCGCCTGGCAGTATTTCTGCTTCACTCAAGTTTATTGAAAAGACATGGAAACGGGTTGTTCCTGATTACCCCTTTGATTATAGATTTATGGATGAAAATTTCGACATTATGTATAGGGAAGAAGAAAAAGTGGGAACCCTGCTAAAATATTTTGCAGCTCTTGCAGTATTTATTGCCTGCCTCGGACTGTTCGGGCTTGCTTCATATACAGCAGAACAGCGGACCAAGGAGATTGGTATCCGCAAAGTTCTCGGTGCACCTGTTTCTAAAATCATTATTCTCCTCTGCCGTGAATTTTTTCTTCTTGTGCTGCTGGCAAACGTAATAGCATGGCCCACAGCTTATTTTGTCATGAAGAACTGGCTTCAAGGCTATGCATACAGGACAAGCCTGGGAGCGATGATATTCGTAGCAGCAATGGCAGCAGCGCTGGTGGTTGCTATTATTTCCGTGGGCTTCCAGGCGCTTAGGGCGGCGACTGCCAATCCTGCTGAAGCATTGAAATATGAGTAGGGGAGAAGTAAAAATAATGTGTCCTGGCTGTTTGGGATTTTGAAATTGACTGTCAGTTTTTAATTTTAACTTCTTGGTTTTTTCTTTTCATGATATGTTTGTACATCAGCTTGATAAGTTCTTTGTTTTCTGGTCCCCAACAATGGGGTTTGCCTTCTCCGTATTTGATAACACCAGAGTAATAAGGATCTTTGGTCTTTTCCAGAAATTGCTCCATGAAGCGCACAGCATTGTTCAGATAGTATGAATCCATACCTCCGACATAAATATGAAGTTTCCCTTTAATCTTAGGCCCGATCTGCGGCCAATTTTTCTCCAGGTAATATCGTAAGTCGAAATGTTCTTTCCAGTACTCTGCCACTTCATGATCAATTTCACCTGTGCGTTTGTTCCACAGCTCTTTCGGATAACCGTTTTTGCCGATAGGACCGTAACAGGCCATATAGATTTCCCATTGTCCTCCTGAACGGCACTTGTCACCTACGGCCAATTCGTAATAGTTTTCATCTTTCATCATTTCAAGGATATTACCGTTTGGGCGGCGAACGTCGGGCCGTTCTACGCGCAGCCATTCATAATCCTTAAAGAAAGCATTTTTATCCTTATAGATGTTTACAATTTGATTGGCACGGAAATCAACTGGATCAGGGCATAGGGAGTATGTCCCCCCGAAAAAGTCAGGATGGAAAACCTGAAGGGCAAACGATATCCAGCCTCCTGTGGAGCCTCCTGCCAGCACACGGGCATAAGGTCTGCGTATGATTCGGAACTTTTTTTCTATCAGAGGAATAAGCTCCTGCATTATGGCATCTCCATAAGGTCCAAGATTGGGAGAGTTCATCGCATGAGAGTCATCATAAAAGGGACAGGGATGCTGAAATGTAACCCCAATCATTCGGGGACATTCGTCTGATATCCAGAACTTGTAAAACTCGTATCCACGTCTGCGCCAGGGATTATCTTTTCCGGGATCTTTGTCTGTAAATCCATACGGCGCCCTTAGGGAAAAATGTCCTTGAAAATAATTTACAGGATAATATTTGTCTGGATTTTCTTCGTATCCTTTGGGAAGGAGAATTGTTGCGCCTATGTACATAGGCTGTCCCCAAAAATCGGAGAGTAATTTGCTTTGGAATTTGATTCGCTTAACCCACTTTGTATCTGGAGGTATTTTCACAGGGGGGATTATATTTTTACATCTTAATGAGATTGTTTCGTTATTCTGAGGATCGATCCTGACCTTTTCTACGTCGCTGTAGAGGTTCCCGGGAGACCGGAGCCACTTTTGTCCTTCCCACTGGTCTTGGTGCATCCACAGGGTGTGGCCGTCTGATCTTTTAAATTCGGTATAGATATTGATAAATGCTTGGAGATAATATTCGCCTGGAGGAATTTGCCGGATGCTTCTTAAAGGGAATCCAAAAGAATTTTCATTTATAATACCCGATTCACCCGGCTTTAATCTTTCAACATTTTCTCCCCAGAATGGAATGCCGGATGCTCTGCGCACCTGGAAACGCGGGTCCCTTTTGTTATTTCTTGAAATCATTACGTATACACGGCCTGTTATAGGCCCGGAATGAACTTCTTCCAGAAAAGATACGGCAAATTTCAGCCCTGGAGAGCTGTCGTTTGTCTCACTAGAAAACGAGAAACTTGTGGAAAATGCAGCAAAGAATAGAATGATTACAATCCAGGAATTTTTTTTCATTTTTTTCTCCTTTCCTTTCCATTCCAATTTCATATTGCAAGGTGAGATCGATGGAATTTTTTAAATTTCTTAGTTACATATATCATAGAGAAATTTAGTGGTCAAACGGCTTAGTCTTATATTAACTATGGAACAGGCAGTCTCTTTTGTATAAAATGGAATCAATTAGAAATAATGAACACTACAGACTGTATAAGGATATTCCGCAGTGATGAAAACTTTTGAGGGAAAAGGAATACTTTATGCAGTATGCTGTTATTCTCTCTGGGGTTTGCTCCCTGTCTACTGGAAAGCTCTCAGTAGTATCCCGGCTTATGAAATTTTATGTCACAGAATTGCTTGGTCATTTCTGCTTCTGATTCTGATATTGTTCTCGAAAAGTCACTGGAAGTGGATAAGAACAAAATTAAAAAATCGCAGAACAATTGTCACATTTCTTGGAACTTCCTGCCTGATCGGGTTCAACTGGATGACATATATATGGGCAGTTAATTCTGGGTACCTTGTTGAAGCCAGCCTGGGATATTTTATCAATCCGCTAATTAGTGTTCTTCTAGGAGTCGTCATTCTTCGCGAAAAGATCCGAGTATGGCAGGGAGTGGCGGTCGTTGTTGCGGTTGTTGGCGTCCTCCATATGACGATAAGCTACGGGTCATTTCCCTGGATTGCACTGGCGTTAGCCGGTTCCTTCGGTTTTTACGGACTTTTACGCAAGACGGGTTCATTAAACTCCATCGAAGGTCTTACATTTGAAACAGGGATGCTTTTTCTTCCAGCATTTTTTTTGCTGCTGTCCATGGAATTTAAGGGGATTGCAGCTTTTGGGCATTCCACACTTCCGGAAAATTTGCTGTTGGCATTCAGCGGAGTAGTTACAGCATTCCCGCTGCTGTTGTTTACTGCTGCAGCAAGGAGAATCCCTCTTTCAACTATCGGAATTCTGCAATACATCGGTCCAACGTTCCATTTTATTCTGGGTGTATTTATTTACAAGGAAGATTTCTCAACGGAGCGACTGATCGGCTTTATTATTATCTGGATTGCACTTTTGATTTATACAGCGGATGGGATTTTCCGGAAAAATAAAAATTTATAAATAACCTTTTTCTTTAAGATTTTTCTCAATCCTGCAAGAAACATCCCCTGTTTCGGTTTCAAAACTCTTTCCTGTTATCATCTCAAAAAGCTTAATATATCGCCTGCTTAATTCTATTACTAAATCCTGCGGGGCTTCAGGCAGGACCTCGTCCTTATAAGGGTCGCAGTTTTCTATAAACCAGAGCCTTAAGAATTCCTTGTCGATATTATCTGGCTCTTTTCCTTTGGCAAATCTCTCGTTATATGTCTCTTTTATCCAGAATCTGGAAGAGTCGGGAGTATGTATTTCATCTATCAAATATATTTCCCCTTTTTTATCGTATCCGAATTCGTATTTCGTATCTACTAAAATTAGGCCGTTTTTTGACGCTGTTTCCTGTCCCTGTTGAAATAGCGCGCGTGTTTTCTCAGAAACAAAGTCCCATTGTTTCTGAGTCATCAATTTCTGTCTGATAATTTCTTCCGCAAAGATTTGTTCGTCGTGTATGTCTGATTTAGTAGTTGGAGTGATTATTGGTTTTTCGAATTTCTGATTCTTTTTGAGGCCTTCCGGAAGGACATTGCCGCAGAAGATACGCTTGCCATCTTTATATGCTGTCCATGCTGAGGTATTGGTAACTCCAGTTATATAACCTCTTATGACGAATTCAACAGGAAAGACTTTCAGCTTTTTACATACGATAACATTTGGGTCAGGTACATCTATAACATGATTCTGTATTATGTGCTTTGTTTTTTCAAACCAGAATGACGATGTCTGCGTCAGAACCTGGCCTTTAAAAGGAATATTTGTAAGATGTCTGTCAAATGCAGACTGTCTGTCAGTGGTGATTAGAAAAACCCTATCACCGGATACATATACGTCTCTGACCTTGCCTTTGTGTTTTTTGCCCAGATTAAAATTAGTTTCTTTCAGTGTGTTTTTTATCTGACGCCTGATTTGTTCTTCTGAAATCATTTTATATTTGATGCAAAAATTAAAGCATCCTAGATTTCTTGCTGTTTCATTTGTTTTTCAACATTTAAATATTATCAGATTGTTTCTGTATCTACAAACTTCACGTGATAATTATTTAGGATTTAATAGAAATTTTGGAATTGCTGCCTCATCTTGAGCCAGAACTTAAAACTTGGGTATTTAATTTTTATCTATAACTCTTGCATTTAATGAAAAGAATTGATATATAAATTATCAGCTTAAAGGAGAATCAAATGTTAAAAAGAATTTTTTCTTTTGTACTAGTATTGATTTTTATTTCTGGCTGTCTTTTTGCAGGAGGATGGAACAATACTCTGATGGGCTGCCGGGCAGTGGCTCTAGGAGCGGCATTTGCAGCTATTGCCGATGACCCGAGTGCCATTTATTATAACCCTGCAGGCATGGTATTCCAGGAAAAACGAATGAATGTTTCTTTTGATGGATTCTACGTCAGCCCTACTCATGAATATATGATGCCGACAGGTATGGTTGCTCATAGCAAATACAATGTTTCGTTTCCTCAGGTCTTTTTAACATATAAGAGCAGTGAAAAATTGACTGTTGGGTTTGGAGCTTATATCCCTTATGCAGGAGGGGGTATGGATTGGAAGAAAGAAGAGCTCGGCTTTCCCTTTAAGTCCAGTTTAGGAATTATTTCTCTGACTCCTTCTCTGGCATATAAGGTTAACGAAAAATTTTCACTTGGATTTGATCTCAATTTTTACCAAGGAGTACTGGAAGTAAACACAGATAGTGGGCCTTACGGGAATATGCAGTCAGAAGAGAAAGGCTCAGCTGTTACTGCGGGTTTCGGATTGATGTTTAAGCCGAATCCTAGGGTGAGCTTTGGTTTAAATATTAGGTGTCCTGTTAAGATGAAGTTGTCAGGAAAAACTTCAATTCCTGTAACAGTTCCCGGTTTTGGTGTAATGGACTTAAAATTTGAATCAGAAACGAATTTCAATTTACCCTGGGATCTGGAGTTTGGCGTGGCATTTAGAATTGCTGATAATTTACTTATATCTACTAGTGCCCAGTATACTTTGTGGTCTGTGCTGGAAAATGTTGAAAAGAGGATTAAGGGCCTGCCCGGTGTCGGCGATTTACAAACAGAGGAACCGCTTGATTTTAAGAATATCTTTACCCTGAGAGTAGGAACTGAATACATTATCCCCGGTGGAATATTCTTGCGGGCTGGGGTTGGAGTAGACCGTTCGGCTTCGCCTGCTGAGACTTTAAGCATATCAAACATTGATGTTGACAAGTTTACAATTCTGGGCGGTATTGGGTATAGAACAGGAAACGTTCAGCTTGATTTTGTTTATGTACATGCTCAGGGAAAAGAACGGGAAAGGAAGATGACCAGTTTTGGGATTCCGCTCACTGAAAGATTTAATCTGAATGCTTCAATCCTTGGCATGGGATGTACTTTCTCATTTTAACTCCATCTTGAATTATTCATATTACACACTCTATTCTCTTTGGGATACGTTTCGTGCTGCCCATCCTTTGTTTACAATTATTCAAGAAGACCGGGTTTCCGACATGATCAAATCGATGCTGGCGCACCGCGAACAGAGTGTACATAAAATTTTGCCAATATGGTCGTTTCATGCAAATGAAACGTGGTGTATGATTGGATATACGGTGGGCTTAAATATTATATGGAAAATGGATATGTGCTTGCTGATAAAGAGCCTGAAGGTGTTTCTAAGACATTGGAATATGCTTATGATGATTGGATGATTGCCAGGATGGCAGAGGCTATGAATAAGCAGAATGATTTCAAGAATTTCTACAAACGGGCAGGATTTTATAAAAATGTTTTTGACCCTGTTACAAAATTTATGAGAGCTAAATTATCGGATGGTTCATGGAAGCAGCCTTTTGACCCGTTGTATTCCAATACTCCATATTCAATGAGTAAGAGGGAAATCAGATAGCTAAAACATGAGAGCTATGTTCCATAATATCGAGAAAAAGCTTACGGGTTTAAAGCCCGGAATGAATGCCCAGTTGACAATGGTGCCTGACCCAAGGCTGGGTCATAAAACATTCGATGAGGTCAAAGTTTCATGCCTGAAAGCAGCGGTGCTTGTTCTCCTTTATCACTGGAAGGGCAGACAGTATCTGGTGCTGACACGCAGGAGTGATCATATGGTTCACCACCAGGCGCAGATATCATTTCCTGGTGGGTGCCAGGAATATGGGGAAACTGTCAAGCAGACAGCACTAAGAGAAACTTATGAAGAGTTAGGTGTTTCTACTGAGCCAATCCGGATACTGGGAGAGCTTACCCCTCTCTTTGTTCCTCCCAGCAATTACTGCATTTTTCCGGTAGTAGCAGGCATGGATGAGCGTCCTGCCTTTTGCCCTTCGTATAAAGAAGTAGCTGGAGTCATCGAAGTTCCTTTGGATCATTTGCTGGATTTGAGGAATGTTCGCAGGGAGACCTGGATCATAAATGGTATCGAAGTGATGGTTCCCTTTTATTTATTCAAAAATTACAAAATCTGGGGGGCGACAGCGATGGTTCTGGCGGAGTTTATTGAATTGGTTGGAAATATGCATTAGCATGTTATTATTGCTGCCTCCGTAGAGGGAGTGTGAAAGATTAATAACAAGGACATCGAGATTCTCTACAAAGGATAGAAAAATGAGAGAAAGTATGCTTAAAAAATTGGCTTACTGGCATGCTGCCTATCCATGGAGGATGCTGTTTGTAGTTCTATTGTTAACAGTTATTTTCGCAATGCTTTCACAACGATTAAGCCTTACCATGCGCTGGTCGGATTTGCTGCCAACTGGAGATAGAAGAACGGTTCAATTTAACAAGGTTATTGATGAATTTGTATCGGCTACCAGCATCATTGTTGTTGTTCAAGGTGATGAAAAACGGATTAAACAGTTTGCTGACGAGCTGGCTCCGCGACTATTAGCCGCCATTGATACCGGTAAAAATGTCCCTTTGCAGGAGAAAATAGATAAACTTAACAAGAAGATAACTGATTTGAAGAAAAAGAAAGGCAAAGAAACTGAAATAACTGACCTTCAATCCGGAATAGAAGAGATTCGAACAGGAATAAATAAAAAATTGATTCGCCGTGTCGACTATAAAAGCGAAGTTGATTTTCTCCGCAACCACGGTCTAATGCTTATTAAGGAAAAGGATTTAAAAAGCATGAAAGATGTTTTTACCAATCCTAATTTAACAGGGTTGCTCTTTAATATTAATAACTCGATGGAAAAGGAGTATATAGGTCAAGAAGAATCTATTTCTACACGCGAGAAAGAGGACCAGGCAGTAGCATTTCTGGATGGTATTCAAAATCTAATTCAAATAATGCAAAGCTATGCCAGACGAGAAGATGTTACTGAAAAAGAAGCACACGCTGTTGTGGATAAACTCCTTTTAGGTGAGCCTTATTTTTTATCTTACGATAAGAAAGCTCTTGTTATGAACGCCATACCTAATTTCACCATGTTTAATATGGATCTTATCGTGAGAGGAACGGATATTATTCAATCAGTTGTGGATGAATTATTAAGTGACTACCCTGATGTAAATGCAGGGCTGACCGGGATGATACCGATAGGTCGTGATGAAATGGTTTATTCCGAGAAAAGTCTTGGATACACCTCTGTGATTGCTGCTATAGCTATCTTAGTGCTTCTCATAATTTCATTCAGAATGTGGTTGGCTCCTGTTTTAGCCATGTTCAACTTACTTATCGGAGTGTTATGGGCAGTAGGTACAGCAGCTCTTGTGGTGGGTCAGTTAAACATCATGACTCAGATGATGGCCGTGATCTTGCTGGGATTGGGAATTGATTTCTCTATCCATATTATTTCCGGTTTCACGGAGTGGCGTGCTGCAGGAGAGAATATTGCCGAAGCTATGGAAACGACTTTTCTAAAAAGTGGGAAAGGCATTTTAACAGGAGGGTTGACTACCGCTTTTGCCTTCTTAACAATGATGATAAGCAGTTCACGTGGGATGAAAGAGATGGGATTGGTAACCGGAACAGGCCTGCTGGCAATTCTCGCAGCCACCTTTTTGTTTTTGCCAGTTATGTTAGTCTTGAGAGAACGTCATACAGATAAAAGACGTGAAAGAGGCAAAGGCCTAAAAAAAGCTGTCCAGCGTGATATTTCATTCCGTTTTATGGGGCATGCAAGTGAATGGATAAGTAAACACTACATTTTTACTCTTGTTGCTTCTGCCATTATAACTGCCTTGTTAATCTGGTCGGGGCTAAACATTACTTTTGATCGGAATTATATGAATATCGAAGCAAAAGGTTTAACGTCAATTGCTCTCCAGGATACTGTATTGGATAAGTTTGATTTAAGTATGGCTTATTCACTTATCATATCCGATAATGTAAATCAGTCCCGCGAATTTGCCCGGAAATATCGTGATCTAAGTTCTGTGGCTGCTACTGAAGATATTTCGTTGTATCTTCCTTCCAAAACACAGCAGGAAAAAAGAACTCCTCACCTGGCAGAAATTCGTGAAGCAATCGAATCAGTTCCAATCAAACAAGTTGTTCGCTCTGAAGAATTGCCCAAATTGAGGAAAGAGATTGACCGCCTTCAAATGAATATCATGGAAATGCAGGATATGGCATTCATTGGTGGACAGGATAAAGTGGATAATAAATGTAAACAGATTGTAGGTGATCCGGACAAGCCAGCCTCCATAAATATGATTCAGGAATTACAACAATTGTTAAGTTCGAATACTCCATCAGCCGTAGTAGAATTGTCGAAATTTCAGAAAAGTTTTGCACATTACTTTAAGAAATCGATCATGAAAATATGTTCGACAAAAAAGATCCACTTCGAAGAGCTTCCTGTTTCTATTTTAGACCGATACAGCAATGATAGGCGGGATCAATTTTTGGTTACCGTATTTCCGGCTGGTAATATCTGGCAGGATGCAGATCTTTTCAATCGTTTAACAGACGATCTTGAAAAGGTTAGTGATAGAGCTACGGGCTTCCCGCCGGTGTTTCGTGCCCTGATAGATATTATTGGGCGCGATGGCCGTAATTCAGCTCTATTGACAATTGTGATTGTCTTTTTACTATTATTGCTGGATTTTCGTAATCCACGTTACGCAATGATAGCAATGATTCCCCTGGCAGTCGGTATGCTCTGGATGATTGGGCTAATGCACCTGACAGGACAGCAGCTAACCGTAGTGAATATTATGGGTCTGCCGATGATACTGGGTATTGGCATAGACGATGGAGTACATATTATTCATCGCTGGTTAACTGAAGGAAAAGGGAAAATATTCACTGTCTTTTCCAGTACTGGTAAGGCAATTTTACTTACATCCTTAACAACCATGTTAGCATTCGGATCAATGATATTTTCCATCTGGCGTGGGTTTGGTCAACTTGGAGCAGCGCTTTTCCTTGGTGTCGGTGCTTGCTTTTTGACGACTGTAATTATTTTGCCAGGAATTATTGGTGCGATTATGAGGAAAAATATAAAGTAAAAAAATATCAAGGGAGCGCAGACATCCCCTCAGAATTCAGCTTTTCCTCACGTCTTTTTGATTTCTATTCAACCTGGCTGCTTTGTTCTTTTTCTTTCTTTGTAAATCAGATAAAAAGTGATTAAAAATGCAGCCTTAACTCCCTTCATTTTTTTTGCTCCTTCGCAGGATAAAACTTTTGTTTCATTATTGCTTCAGAGGGATTATTCTTCTTCCTCGGTCTTTCTTTCCAGGAGAATTATTATATACTTCTATTATGTGGTAGATAACGGCAATAAACTTCTTGTTAAATTTGCCATGAAAATAGCTGTGGATGAGATTTACATATTCGATCATGTCCTTTTCATACTGCGTAAGCTCTGGGTCTTCTGGATGAAGTAATTGAGCTATTACTTTGAGTTCAAAGCAGGGAATGTCCAGAAATACAATAGCAGCCCTTGGATTAAACATTTGGTTTAAGAATGAATGTGTTTCAAATTCTTGGGTTGAATAAAGTTCTAAAGATATCTGTTTTGTTCTATCAAAGACCTCATCGGCTCTTTTGTAAAGACTTGAAAGAATATCAAGCTTGTCGTTTATATCTTTATTAATTGTGGATTGGAGTAATTCGATTATTTCCTTTAGCTTATCCTTTTTGGGTACAAATCCCATTCCTTTTACTGCATTATTAATAGTAAATTGAGTATCGAACCGCCTTATTCCTTGAGTAGCAACCATAGCATTGTGTGGGCCAGCAAAGGAAGGAAACTCATTATTCCTTATTTTCATTAGATTTTCAGTTCTACGTTTAATATTCCAATCAAGAAATTCATCAGGAAGTTGCCTCAGCTTGTATTCCTGCCACTTGTGCCATTTACCGAGAGTTTTTGCCCTTATTATGCCCTGATCATACTTGCTTGTATCTACGGTTTGTTGATGAAAAGTGGTGCCCTTCCAGAAATGTTTTTTAGAATGTTCCAATTCATCTTGTCCAAAACTACCTAGCACTAGAATTAGCCCAATAAATATACTGAAATACAAACGTTTAGCCATATGATTTCTCCTTTTTGTTATTTGTCGAGATTTTCTGTCGAGTTACTCCGATTTTATACAGAAAACTTATAGCATGGGAAGAATATGAAGTCAAAAGTTTAAAAAATTCATCTTATTTTTTGATAAAAATTTGAAAAACGAGAAGATTTGGATTAAATTATAGATAATAAAAAGCAGTTATATGCCCAAAGAACAAATTCATTCAAAATTAAAATCCCTGGTGCAGAAATTTGAAGCAAACAAATACCACTATCTTTCAAGAAAATATTTGGAAGAAGAAGTAAAAATCGACTTCATTAATCCTTTCTTTGAAGTTCTAGGCTGGGATGTACGAAATACTAAAGGACTTTCTCCATATGATAGGGAAGTAGTAGTCGAAAAAGGGGAGACGATCGGGAGACCGGATTACAACTTTAGAATAGACGGCCAAACCAAATTCTTTGTTGAAGCCAAGGCTCCACATGAGCCCTTACACAAAATCAATCATGTTCTTCAAGCCAAATCCTATGCATGGAACACCAAGAGTGTTTTCATAGTCCTTCTGACTGACTTCGAAGAATTCCGGCTCTTCGATGCCACAATAAAGCCAGACACCAAAAATCCTGATCAGGGACTTATCTTTGAACTTACCTATGACCAGTATCTGGATAATGTTGATAAATTGATGCTTCTCTCTAAAGAAGAGGTGGAAAAAGGCTCGCTGGATAAATTAATCCTCAAAGACCCAAAAAGCAAAAAGCTGAGAATTCCTGTCGACAAGGCATTTCTTGCAGACCTTTCTCAATGGAGAGAGGAACTTGCCAAGGATATTTATAAACGAAATATAAAAGAACTGGAAGATAGATCGGATGAAAATAGAGTGAAAATCCAGGTAAAAATATTAAACGAAGCGGTCCAGAAAATTTTGAATAGGCTAATTTTTATCCGGATAACCGAAGACAGAAAAATAATCGAGCCAAAGTCTTTATTGGATCAAGTTGAATGGTGGAAAGCAGGAGGCAAAAGGCGGGACTTGCATAGAAGGCTTACAAACTGCTTTATGGGATGGAATCAGGATTTTGACGGTGAAATCTTAAAACCAGGTCCCTGTGATGTCCTGGAGATAGATTCTCAACTGCTGGCTAAGATAATTGATAGCTTGTACTTTCCTAAATGTCCTTACCTTTTTGATGTCATAGGCGTTGAACTCCTGGGTTCGATTTATGAGAGATATTTAGGAAAAACCATAAGAGTCACTCCTAAGAGAGTTAAAATAGAAGAAAGACCAGAGGTAAGAAAGGCTGGCGGGGTTTATTATACTCCGCAGTATATTGTTGATTATATCGTTAAAAATACTGTAGGCAAAATCATCAAAGGGAAAACACCAAAAAGAATTAAAAAAATTAAAATCTTAGATCCTGCCTGCGGTTCAGGTTCCTTCCTTCTAACAGCATTTCAAACATTAATCGATTATCATCTGGACTACTACGAAAAACATCCTGAAGAATCAGGGCAGGGCACTTTGTTTCCTGATGTAATAGTCGATTATGATGGGACAAAAAGACTCTCAATCGAGAAAAAAGCACAAATCTTAAGAAACAATATTTACGGAGTGGATATCGATCCTCAAGCTGTAGAAATTGCCATGATGAGCCTTTATCTCAAGTGCCTCGAGGGGGAAAAAGACCTGCCTCGAAAGAAGGAGCTTTTGCCTTCTTTAGCTAAAAACATAAGATGCGGAAATTCCCTGATATCTTATGATATTTTTGACCAACTTACTTTATTCGATGAAGAAGAAAAAGAGCGCATCAATCCCTTTGACTGGAGTTCCAAATCCACCGGCTTTGGAGAAATCATGGAGAAGGGCGGATTTGATGTTGTGATTGGTAACCCGCCTTACTACACATTAGCTTTAGGAAAACAACAAAAATCTATGGAGAAGTTAGAATTAGAATATCTTAAACGATATTTTTCTTCATCTTTAGAATATAAAGGCAATACGTTTGCTTTATTTTATGAATTGGCATCTCGATTAGTAAAGCAAAAAGGATTATTTGGATTTATTGTGCCTAGGACAATTCTCTCAAATCAATATTTCTCGCTTCTGCGAAAATATCTTCTGTTCTCATATAGCATAAAAAATGTAGTATCATTGCCTTTTAAAGTCTTTGAAGATGCAGAGATTGGAGGAACGTCTATTTTAATTATAAAACGAGCATTTCCGACTAAAAAAACAAAGGTCAAAATTAGTTATTCTATTCAACCCAATATTTTTAAAGAAAAGGAAAAAATAGATCAATTTCTTTTCACAAAAATTCCGAATCTCAAATTGTACTTAGAGAAAAAAGATCTTGAATTAATCCTCAAGCTGAAAGATAAATCTAAATCTTTAGGAGAGGTTGCTCTATTTTATAACGGTATAAAAACTGGTGATAATAAAAAATTTTTAAGTAGAGAACCTCTTAATAGTAAACATAAAAAAGTCCTCAGAGGTAGAGACATAGATAGATATTCCTTATCTTTTTCTAACATATATGTTCTTTTTGACCCTGAGCAGTTATGGAGTAATTATGATGAAAAGAAATATTTTGTTCCCGAAAAAATATTAATTAGACAGACAGGGGATCGTCTTATCGCAACTTTAGATGATAAACAGTTTCTCTGTATGGATACAATTCATATGATTTATAAGAGTAACTTTGATTTAAGATTTATTCTTGCTATTCTTAATTCAAAATTTATGAGTTATTACTATCGTAAGATTGTACCAGAAAAAGGCAAAGTTTTTGCTGAAGTAAAAATTGTAAATCTAAAACAACTTCCTATCCGTATTATAGACTTTGACAACCCAAAAGAAAAAGCAATGCATGACAAAATGGTCAATTTAGTGGACAATATGTTAGAGCTAAATAAAAAGAAAGCCGCTCTTCCCCCAAGTTCAAAAAGAGACAAAATCGAACGAGAAATCCAGATGACCGATGATAAAATTGATGAATTGGTTTATGAACTGTATGGGATAACAGAGGAGGAGAAGAAGATTATTGAAGGAAGCAACAACTAAATTTTAATATATACATTTCTCTTTTAACTAAATGAAATACGAAAAAATAAAAATCTATATAGATACCCACGGCTAGAGCCGTGGTACTTATCAAAACTCAAGCTTAGCTTGACATAAATCCTGGTGCTCTTGCCATTTTACCTATTTTAGTATCTTCTTCTCATCTATCCCAACTATCGAAACAAAATATCCAGGCGACCACACTATGTTTTCCTTCCAATAAACTTTCGATATCCAAGAAAACTTTTTCCTTAATCGGCTTGCAGTCATCCCCTTTAGCCTGCCTATCACATCACTTACTGCATATTTTGGCGGAATTATCATAACCATATCAATATGATCTCTCTCTATGCTGTACTCCACTATCTCACACCCAGGCATGCTCTCCGTAACTTTCGGAAAAAGTCTTCTCAAATATCCCTGCACCCCAGGATTTAGGATACGGCGGCGATATTTCGGTATCCATACAATATGATACTCCGTACGATATGCACTGTGCCCTGATAACCTAATCTCCACTTCCCTATCATAGCATTGTAAAAGTCCTTGCCTTTTACACCTGGCTAAAGCCCAGCTGATGCCGATAATCGATCATAGCAGCAAACTGGTTACCGGACATGCTTTAGGTGAAAGTGCAGATACGGATCTGGCCTTACAAGCCTGGAAACAAACGAAAACAACACTGAAAAGACTAGGCCGGAGAATCGAAGATATTATCATTCACCATGATCAAGATGGAGTCTATAAAAGTTACAGATGGCTTCGTGAAGTTGTAGTGAACTGTAAAGCCCGTATTTCTTATTCTGAGGATGGAGCCAAAGGAAATGTTCATATGGAATCTTTTAATGGCAGGTTTAAAGTTGAAAACCGTTTGATTTTCTGGGAACTGGATGATATTACAGAATTGAAAAAGGTTGTAGATAAGAGGATACGGTATTATAATTTTGTTCGCAGACATTCGACGCTTGGAAACAAATCGCCGATAAAATATTTAAAAGAGAAGGGCAAATTATCCCTCTGAGTTGTTAGCGAAAATTAGCCTCAAAACTGGTTCGAAAAATGGGGGTCATATCCAAAAAGATGAAAGAAATAATGTTATTTTTGAGTACTTTTTAAGTTTGTTCATCTTATTATCTCCGTGTTATTTTAATTTATCGTCTAATAGGCTTCGCCTTTCACCATGAACCTGAATTTCCTTAACTTGACAATCCATGTCAACTTTAATGTTGGTCATTCCAGCTTATTTAAACTGTGATTTTTCTATTATTTTCCGCGATTCTAATTTTATCTTATTTCATATTGAGGAAGAGGCATTAATCCAGCTGTAACATGGAAATTATAAATAAGATGTTTTCCTATAGATGATAAATATTTTTTTGATGAGTTTCTTATCTCCTCAGCTTTTTCCAAATAAGAAATATTCGCTATTTCAGTTAGAGTATCTACAACCTGAATCAATGGATTGAAGTTGTAATCATCGTAAAGCGGTTCTAATATTTCAAACATTTTACTTATTATTTTTTCTTTATTATACAATTTCTTTGCGAGTTTACATGCATGACGTATAAAATGATATTCTTTAGATTCTAATAAATTTAAAATTAAATCTTCCAATTTCTTAGAAAGAAATAATTCTGACAAAATATCCCCTGCGGTGAAAGCTATCCACCATCTATTTTCATCTATTTTCAATAATCCCTCTATTTCCTCTATATATTTAAGACTTCCA
Source organism: uncultured Eubacteriales bacterium (assembly GCA_964648465.1). Lineage (GTDB taxonomy): Bacteria > Acidobacteriota > Aminicenantia > Aminicenantales > Aminicenantaceae > Aminicenans. Next base: position 31,853 of record CAZYMU010000011.1, read on the forward strand.
ATTTTTTTTATGGTCTCTCCAATAATAGTTTCAAACCTCCTTTTAGGAAATTCTTTTAATATTTTTATTAAATATTCAATAGATTCCTCCGCTTTCAATTCTCCTAAAGCAAAAATCAATTGATTTATTGTATGTTCTAGTTTATGAATCTTTGATTTTTCCTCATTTTTGTCCCTTAAATCCCATAAGTTGCTGTATGATTCTTTTAGAAAATCTAAAATTGGCTTTCTGGCTCCGTCTATTCCCAATTTTCCGCATGTGATTGCAGCCATTTCTCTTCTGCGGAAAGAACCAGTTGACAAATCGTCAAGTATTAATTCAACTACATCTTTTTCCAAGTCATTTATGTTCGATTTCATTATTACACTATATGCTGCCCACATTATACCTTCATCTTCGCTACTTATTAGATCAATTGCCTCTGGCAATGCATCATAGGATGTAGTTCTATCTAGTAACAACAATGATCTCCATTGAAGATTTTTTTTATTAGATTGTAACATTTCCAATAATTGATTTAAGTAGTCATCTAAGTTTTTCATTTTTTCAAGAGCATGTTGAGCCAAATATGACAGACGGTAATTCTCATCATCACAATTATGATTGAGATATTTAATTAGAAGAGGGATAAACAGACGTAATTTCAGCTCACCAATGATAGAGACTATATTTTCAAGCCACTCATCTTCTGTAGAATTGGACTCTAGTATTATCTTAATTTCATTTTCAATAACTTTTTTATCTATCGAATAAATACTATAAGAAGCATAAGTGAATATATAATCATTTCTCTTTTCATAAGACTTATGGAGAAGCTCAAGAAGATCAGGAAGAGATTTATCAATTTTTAAGTAACCAATAAGATAAAGAATACTCCAAGGTGGAAACTCTCCTTTTTCTAAAGAATTTTTAAGATCTTTTATAAGTTTGTCCTCTACAACAGAAGTTTTCATCGATGCTACACAAGAAGTATAGATTTTACGAACTAGTTGCGGACTTTCCTTCTTACTTAAAGCAATCAATGGATCTATAGCTTCATTGATTTGGAATGTTGCAGCTGTTTTTGCTGCCACCATTAAGATTCCCCTTTGATCAAAATCTCTATCATTGAGCTCATTAAGAATTTTAACAATAATTTGAATAGCTTTAGGAGTTCCGATCCTTCCAAGCGCTCGTACTGCCTGCATGCATGAAATCTCATCATTTTTCCAGTTATCGCAGATATTTTTTAATTTTAATATAAGAATTGGTTCTAAATCGTCTAATTGAGAGTTAGAAGCGTATTTCCATAAATCGGCAGCCATAAAAATATTTTCATCAATTAATTTTTTTATGATATTCCTTGCTTTACTTACCTCCAATATTCCAATTGCGTTATAAACAACTTGAAGCCACTTTGTATTTAGTAAATGATCCTCAAATTCCATAATATTTGAGCGATCTCTCCTACAGAGTTCTTCTGATGCTAAATACTCTTGCAAAAGTTGATGATAGAATTCCCAAAATTCATTTTTTTCTCGTAATATACCCGTAGTCAATAGTATTTTCTGAAATTCTGATAATTTTGTTTTTTCAAGTACACTAAAAGTTTTATAGCTTTGCTCTAATAATTCTTCTGCAACATTAGAATTGATTTTTCCAAAATCATCATTTTCTATGGCTAAATATGCTATAAATGAAAAAATCTTAAAAATAATATTTTTAAGTTCTTTTCTATCAACTTTTTGAAGCTCCCATTCAAGCATTCCAGAGACAAATTCTTTCAAGAGCATGCCAATATTTGAAATATTCTTACTATCTCCCCTTTTGTAAACAGCAGCTGTTATGGATAAAAGTAAAGGATTTCTCACCAAATCAAGCAATTCATAAAACTTTAAATCTTCAAAACATTTTTCACCATTTTTTTTAAGGATCTTATTTAGATAATCCTTAATACTCACATCATCTAACTTCATTATTTCAACTACTGGGAGATCGAATATATCTGAGTAAGAATAATATTCGTCGCTTCGTGCACTTACAATGATTTGACTTTCTCTAAACCTCTCTTCTTTTATTAAATCTTGAATATCGCCTATAATATTTTCTCTCTCTATTTTAGATGTCTCGTTTAATCCATCGATCATAATCAATAATTTTCCTGAAATAAGAAGTTGATAATATTTATCAGGACTTATTGATAGAAGATCACAAATATAGCTTTCAAGATCTTCTATATCTCTATTCTTAGAAAAAATATTAACTGCTACAAGAACAGGAAGTCTAGCTCTTTCTCCATCTGTTAAAATTTTTATTGCATTATCGTATGCAAATCTCTCAAGTGAAGTGGTCTTTCCAGCACCTGAATCACCTAGAACAACTAATCGATTATGCTCTTTAAAGAAATCTAAAAGATTCTTTTGTTCTGAAATCGGATCCTTATGATATTCTTTTTTTGTAATATCTCTCCATCCCCTTTTGTAACTTGGCTTTTCCGGAGTTTGGATTTTTCCTTTTTGAGGAATAAATATTTCTTCTAATGGCTTAATTTCTTCTACGATTTTTTCTAAATATGATCCAAAGTATTTAAGATATAAATCTTTATGAGTTTTTTTAAAATATTTTAAAACTTTTTTCTTGAGTACTTGAAACGACAAGTATTTTTTTAATGAGGAAAATTTTTTACTTCCTATATATATTTCGCGCAATTTCAAACTTAATATCTTCTCTTCCTGATCCCAATTATGTAAATAAGTCTCCTTCCCATTACTAGTCAAACAATAAGCGACAGGATTAATACCTGTAGGATATTGTTTATTCAACACATGCGCATAAAGTTGGGTTTCATTAATAAATTCGGCTGTTATTTTTTCTTTTGGGCTCTTTGCCTCTATTATTAATATTGGAATCCCATGAACTACAATTATATAGTCAGGCTTGTATTTCTTTCTTTTCTTCCCTTTTCTAATATAATAGGATTTTATCTCATCCTTAGTTCTAATAAATTCCTTTTTTATTCCTAATAAATTTAGAAGCTGAATAATAAAAAATTGTTCCACATCACTTTCATTTTTTAAATTCTCAATATCACAAAAACTATTTTTATCCATCTTATGAATTTAATATTACTCTTTTTGGCTCTTCTCCCATTTGTGTGGGTAGAACAAATTGATTTAAGAGCAAATGATATATAAAATTACCTCTAGAAGCAACCAAAAAAATTCATTTCTGGAGGTAGATATGAAAGATACTTCTTTTTTCCAGAGGATTCTTCATTTAGGAGATTCCTGGAAAGTGACATCAATGGAGTGCGATGATGAAACAAAGACCATACGCATCAGGGTGGAATTTGTTAGAGGTTTGAAGTTTCCATATCAAATCTGTGTAAATTTGAAGCTTGGCTGCACTAACTTTTTGAATTCACAAAAGATGATCTCAAAATTCCCCTCATTCTTGGTCTTAGATCAGCAATTTTACAGCCAAAAACGCCGCTCTAAGAATAAGAATTCCTATGTTAACTATAAATTCATACGATCAGCATACATCTAAAATCCGAGGAACCAGATAGAAAGGAACGGAGGTTAATTTATATATATTCCCCCGGTAAAAATCATCCAGATCTTTAAGATTAATAAATTCCTCACTGATTTGGACAACGGGAATATTATTCAAGATACTTGAGTCTTTATGATGGTGTTTGTCAAAGGGAAAAAATAAGTAATGTGTCCCCCGAATTTAAAAGATTGAATTCTTAAAGCATTTATCTTATATTTCTTATAAGAAGAAAATTAAATATTATGGTCCCTATGAATCCTTCCGTTAATAGAAATAGTGAAAAACTATTTGAGGATTTAAGGAGGGAAATGCTATCAAGGAAATACAGCCCAAAGACAATCAAAACCTACATTCATTACAATAAAGATTTTATTAATCTTACTCGAAGGGAACCGATCTCAGATATATACAGGAGCTATTAGGACACAAGAGCAGTAAAACCACAGAAATCCATATACATGTGAGTAATAGGGATTTAAAGAAGATAAAAAGTCCATTAGACAATATAAAAGTAGTTAAGGGGAATTTATGAAGAAAAAATTTATTCTATGATAAGGATGCATATGCAATACTGTCGGATATAAACAAGTTAGGCAACATTTTAAAAGATAGATGTTTAAACAACAAAAGTTAGGAGGTCAGTGCTATGAAAAAAAGGCCAGTGAATCTTGAAAGAAGCGATGCTAACATTGCTGAACAATATTCCAATATTTATGAAGGACTACAAAAAGATGCTGCTCAGAATTCGTGGGATGCACGTACCACTAAAAAAGGTAAGGATTGGATGTTGCTTTTCAAATATATTCATGAACGGGAGATTTTGGTTATTGAAGATTTCGGCACAACAGGAATGGATTCAGAAAAGTGGCTTGCTTATCAGAGTTTGTGGGATACTTCAAAAATTGATGAAGAAACTCTTGGTGCAAGAGGACAAGGAAAGTTTTTGTTTCATTATTTTTCTAAAGATAAGACTGTTTTGACAGAAACAATTGATGGGTATGGGACTTACAAATTCTCTTATGGAACAGCTGAGGAATGGGATGATGAAACCAAAAAACTTCAAGATTTTATTCCAGGAGCATCTTCACTGGGCCATCAGGGAACGCGTATATGGATAATGAACATCAAGCCAGAATTTAAAGATCAACTACTTGATTACAGACTATTTATGAAATACATAGTCTCCACATGGTGGGAAATTATACGAAACTATGGAGTTCCCTTTATTGTTAATTTTGATGGGGTAGAAAGACAGGTAAATTCACTTGACTTACCTGGGGTTCAAAAAAAGAAACATTTTCAGAATGAAAGAATAAAAAATCTTGGGAAAATCCGCAATTTAGTTTTGCGATATTGTAAAGAAGACGTTCCCGAAGAATTTAGAGGAATTGCCATACAAAGAGGTGGTATGACTATTCTAAGGCTTCCGATCAGTGCAGAGGAGTCTATAAAAAACAGAATTTATGGTTATTGCAATTTTGACGATGATTTAGAAGGGGAACTCAAAAAGTGTGAAATGCCAAATCACTTTGGTTTTTTCAATAGAAAAGCGTGGAACCACGCCAGAGAGTATGTTAGAAGAAAAATAGATGATTTTCTACTTGAGATAACGCCAAAAAAAGGAAAGAAAGTAGAAATTGCACAAAATATTCTTGATCAAGCAGTAAGACTTGTAAATGACTTAGTGAGAGAATATGCTCCAGAATTACTTACCGGACCACCGGCAGAAGGTGGAAAAAGAAGAAAACCTATGGAACCAGTTGAATCAAGAGAGGTAACTCCCGTACGTATCGACCTATTCAGGCCTAACCAACGTAAATTTGAATATAATGAGACCCTTCTTATAGACTGTGAAATTGCAAACGATACAAGCAGTGAGAAGAATTTGCTTTTTAAACTCAATATCACACACGCTAATGGTACTGAAAAGCATAAATCCAGATATACTCTGCGCATACCTCCAGAGAGTAGAAAAAAGATAGATATTCAACTAATTGACTTTGATGAAGAAAAGGATAATCCTGGTAAATATATTTCAGAAGGAATTCTTTTTGACAAGGATACGAATGAACAACTTCAAAAGAGAAAATTTGAATTTTACCTACATGAAGAACCGCCTAAGAAAGGTAAGGCGTTTGTGGCAAAATTTGATTTTCTTTTTGGCAAAAAACCTGATGGCACTTTGCAATATTTTGCAAAATGGAAAAATCTTCCGATAAATGAAAAAGGAACTGTATGGGTAGTATGGGATTATTCTGAATTTGTTAGATTAAGAGAACTTGCTGGAACAAAAAAAGCAAAAAACAGAGAAATTCTTCTCTACTGCGCTCGTTGTGGCTTTGATGAAGTTCTTCGGAAATTACTTGAATTACGATACGTAGATAATACACTAGATCCTGATAAAATTAAAGAAGTTAAAAATTTATGTGATGAAATGTTGTATGAGGCATCTTTAAGAACATCATAGGTGGAATATGGTCGTAAGGAAGAAAAAAATAAAAGTCGATGGTAAAGAGATAGAAGTTGACGCTTTCGATACATCACTAATTCCGGGCAGTGGGAAAGAGGAAAAAGCAATAGAATACCTTTTGAAAGAAGAAGAAATAGAAAACGAAATTAAAAATGTGGTAGAGAAAATTAAAAAGATATCTGAAAGACACCCCAATATGCACAAGAACACTTTATATTACTACGAAGTTGGAAAAGTGCTCCAATTCGTAGACAAAAAGAAATTTACTAATGAAAGAGGAAAAATATGGCAACGTCTTGCTTATGATCTTGAACCAGAAATTTTTGGTGAGAAAAAGAAGAATTCTACTGAGGCAAAACGGTATCCTGAATTTATGTATCTCTTAGCAAAAGTGGATAAAAAGTATTTAAGCAAGGTGAGTTGGGATCAATGGTATGAAATATTAAAATTCAAAGATATCTACAAATACGAGAATTTTTTGGTACAAGTTTTGTCTGAGTGTACATATAATAATTTGTCAGGCATCCCATTGCGCAACAAAATTAAAAAGTTAAGAAAACTTACGAAGCGCCGCAAATGAAAAACAAAATCAACATCTCTGGACAAAACGATCGCCTAACACAGCATAAAAGGTTTGTGCCTTACGGCACTCACCCAAATTTTTGCTTAGCAAAAACTTCTTTTATGCTCTGAACGTTAGGCGAAATCCCCAAGTTATTATGGTGATAGGAATATAGATATAAATAAAGTAAAAGAAGTCTTAAAAAGAGTCGCAACCTCACTTCCAGCAGGTATCCCTTATATTGGAAGTGTATATAGTCAATATCTTTCTCAATTAAGTCCCAAGGAACAAATTGAGTTTTATGAAGTATTAGTTGAAATAATGAGAACATCGGAGGATCAAATTAATATTTTAAGAGACGATTTACAAAATATTGAAGAAATTTGAGGTTTGGCTGAACTAACTTTTTGAATTCCCAGAAGATGATCTCAAAATTCCCCTCATTCTTGGCTTCAGATCAGCAATTTTACAGCCAAAAAAGGCCGCTCTAAGAATAAGAATTCCGATGTTAACTATAAATTCATACGATCAGCATAAATCTAAAATCCGAGGAACCAGATAGAACCGCACTCCATCTTCCATAAATCCTAACTGCCGATCATGCAGGAAAGTCGATCACCCGATTCTTCCAGGCGGGTTGGAAATCTATCCATTTACTGAAGTCACTCAGTATCTATCTTGATTCTTGAAAGACATATCAAATCCTTGAGAAGGGAACACCTAATCGTTCTTAAAAAGTCTTGCGATTGCAGTCCACTTGAGTTGAAATTTTTTTCTATTTACATTATATTTCCAACAAAAGACAAAATTGTCCATTTTTGGAAATAAAATGATTTGGCCGATCTTAAAAGAGAAGGCGAAAGAACAAGGGTTGCCTCTTAGTACAGTTGTTGAGGAAGTCCTTCACCTAGTTGTGCTGGATGTTCTTTTTGCTATGACGGGCAGCCAATCCGTCTGTTTTCAAGGCGGAACGAGCATTCATCTTCTTTATGGAGGATATCGTTATTCGGAGGATTTAGTCTAAGAGTAAATTTGAAGTTTGGCTGCACTAACTTTTTGAATATACAAAAGATGATCTCAAAATTACCCTCATTCTTGGCTTAAATCATCAATTTTACAGCCAAAAACGCCGCTCTAAGAATATGAATTCCGATGTTAACTATAAATTCGTACGATCAGCATACATCTAAAATCCGAGGAACCAGATAGAAAGGAATGGAGGTTAATTTATATATATTTCCCCATATTTTGACTTTCTCTGTTTTTAGTTGGCCACTGTATATCCGTACAAGCCGGTGATTTTTTACTCTGTCGGCAAAACTATAAAGAGATCTTAATCTTCCTGCTCTGCCAGATTTTACTTCTATCCCTAAAATTCTTCCACTTACTTGAAAACAGAAATCAACTTCTGCGGTACCTTCTTGCTTTCCCTTTGCCCAATACAAAAGGACAGGAATATGATTTGTAAACTGCGCAAGAATATTTTGTCCTACAACCTGTTCTGCGATTCTTCCCTGGTAAAAATCATCAAGATCTTTAAGATTAATAAATTCCTCTTGGACACCCATTCGATGATTCACAAGTCCAACATCAAGGAAGAGAAGTTTCTTAGGTCTTTTTCTCTGCCCAATTAAAGGGACTTCTTCTGATTTTGTTGCTTGAACCTGATAAACCAACATGACCTTCTCCAGAATATCAAATGCTGCGCTCATTTCTCTGCTTCTGAAATTCGATTCGCCAAATTTTTCATAGGTGACGGTCATCCCTGCAAACAGAGGAGCATGCTCAATTACATAGTTCAGATACTTCGAGTTGGCCAGGGATGAGTATTTATAAACGTCTTCCGAATAACTTGTGAAAAGCGAAGAATAAACGGATTTAAGGCTGTCTATACTCTGATTTTCAATATATACTTTTACGACCTCAGGCATCCCCCCAATCATTGTGTATTCATAAAAATGCCTCAACCCTTCATGATGAATGGCGTCAGGAATTTTTTCCTTTAAAGAAATGGACTTTAAAAAATTTAAAAGCTCGGTCTCTTTTTGTGCTTCTAAATACTCAAAAAAATCAAGAGGATAAACATAGGCATATTCTATCCTTCCAACGGGAAGCGCAAATCCTTCTCTTTCAATCTTTGCCTGGAATAATGAGCCGGCAGCGATGACGTGAAGATTTGGCTTCTCCTCATAAAAATATCTTAAAAGCTTCATTAAAGATGGAGAGTTCTGAATTTCATCAATAAAAACTAAAGTTTTACCGGGTGCAATCTTCTGATGAAATTTAATTTGGATAATCTTTTCAAAGTCATAGAGGGAAATTTCCTCTCTGAATAATCGTAAGTGTTCGATATTATCCAGGTTCAAATGTATTAAATTTTTAAAATATTTCTTCCCGAACATTAAAACTGCTGAAGTTTTTCCTACTTGACGTGCTCCTCTTAATACTAAAGGTTTTCTCCCTTTTTTATCTTTCCATTCGATCAGATAATCAATAATTTTTCTCGGAAACATCCCTCCTCCTTTGTTAGATACACATACATATATTTATGCTATTTTATTTCAAATAATATCTAAAGTTAGTGCTAATATAATACACATACTGCATAATGTCAATATATATTTAAGAAATATTTAGGTTAAGGCAGTATAATAAGGATTCAAAGTTGTGGAATCAAAAAATAGAAGCAGCATATGTCATCAATGGAAGTATCAGGCCTTATTTTTAATATTAATAAATTCCTCAGTGATTTGGACAACAGGAATCTTATTCAAGATACTTGAGTGTTTATAATGGAGTTTGTCAAAGGAGTAAAATAAGTAATGTGTCCCCCGAATTTAAAACATTGAATTCTTAAAGAATTTATCTTATATTTCTTATGAGCTGATGGACTATCTACTAAAGCACCCAGGACTGAAGGAGAAAGGCATTCCGGCATTTCTGGGTAAGCTGGAATATTGGGATGCCTTAGGGTCTGCCGTAGAGGATTATGCCGGCAAGAATGCCAAAGAGGCGGATACGCTTATAAAACGTTATCAGAAGTTTGCTGAGGAATGGATCACACCTCGGTTCTAAAGAGGAGTAAAAACACGAACCAAAAATTAAGAACACTTTTTATTATTTTTATTACAGCGATCGTTCTGACAGCTCCGGTCTCCGCTCAATCTTTGAAAGACATCTATGCTACCGGCAGCGCTCTGTTTGCTGCGGAGATGACCATCGACGAATCCAGCCTTCCTAAGGGTGAATTATTCGAAAGTATCGTTGACATCGCCATCGATGAGGATGGAAACATTTATCTGTGCGATATTAGAGCTTGCAACATCAAGAAATTTTCCGAGGAAGGAAAATTTGTAAAAGTCATCGGGAGAAAAGGCCAAGGGCCGGGCGAATTTAGCTTGCCTTCAGGAATAGTCATTACCAGAAAATGCCTCATTATTTACGATATAGGAAACCGGCGTCTGTGTTCTCTGACGACTGACGGGGAATATGTTAAAAGTATCGGGATTCGATCAAGCGAGGGCGTGCCAAGGAATATGCGGGCTCATCCCATGGGTGATGTATTCATAGAGGGGGAGATCAATCATTACCGTGAACCGGACAAACCTCAAGACTGCGTCATACAGATCTTTTCCCAGGAACTTGAGCTAAAAAAAACGCTCTTCACGCATAAGGTACTAAGAAACAAGTTCCGGACGATCAAAGGAATTTTTTCCAACATCATTCAGCCTTTCTCGCCTGATGTATATTGGTCTGTGGCTCCGGATGGAAAGATCATCATCGGCATTGCTGAAGATTATACGATTGCGGTTCATGATGCTGGGAAAGGGCTTCTTTCTTCGTTCAAGCATTCTTACAAGCCTGTTAAAGTAACGGATCAGGACAAGGAAAAATTTTTCTCCGGCCTTACCTATTCCACTTCCGGAGGAGGGACAACCGGAGTTCCGGAAGAGATCAAAAAGATGACGGAATTTCCCAGGACTAAGCCTGCATTTGATGGGTTGTTTGTGGATTACGAAGGCAACATCCTGGTACACGCAGTCAGAAAAGATACGCCGGGCTCAACTCCTGAGTGTGATGCCTTTGACCTGGAAGGTACATTCATTGGAACTGTAAAGATGGAAGGAATAAAATCTTTTCCTCATAGAGTTATTATAGAAAAAAGATGTCTCTGGATTCTTGTATGGGATGAAGATGGCCGTGCTCGGGCCGTAAAATATCACATCGCCCCGGTGAAATAGCGGGTGAAAAACTTATTTTCATAAAGCAGAAAATGTAAATTTGAAGCTTGGCTGCACTAACTTTTTGAATTCCCAGAAGATGATCTCAAAATTCCCCCCTAAGAATAAGAATTCCGATGTTAACTATAAATTCATACGATCAGCATAACAAGCGCAGAAAAATTTGAAGTTAATAGAAAAAATTAGCCCTCAAAGCTAACAGAAAAAGCGGCTTGCTGAAATACGATAAAATAGATTATCTCTTTTTTTCAGTATGTTATTTTCATGAGTGATTTGGACAACTGGAATGTTGTTCAAGATACTTGAGTGTTTATAATGATGTCTGGCGATAGGATCATCTTTCAGTTTGGCTTCGAAAAAACACCAGGGAGAGTTGTTTTTTGTTATTAAAAAATCAGTTTCTTTTCCATCTTTTGTCCTAACATAGAAAAGCTCAAAATCAGCTATTCCATTATCATTCCAGAGTTCAAGCATTATTTTAAGTTCTAACGCAACATAGTTCTCAAAACGTTTTGCGTAATCCTTACAACGTGACCAGTCATAAAAATAGCATTTTTTTTCTTTTTTTATCGATCTTGCGATTTTCTGGCTGTATGGAGGAACAAGAAAAATGACATATGTGAGCTGCATGGCTGAAATAGCATTTTTTATTGCTGTGTAACTTACACCAATGTCCTCTTTTAGTGCATTTATTGAGAGAGGGGAGCCTACTCTTTCAGGCATTAGCTGAATCAATGTCGCAATATTTTCTAATTCTATTATTCTCGTTAAGTCTCGTACATCTTCTCTGATTAACTGATCGACCATATCACGCTGCCAGCGCAGATGAAAATTATCACTCGCTTTTATAAAAGGCTCTGGAAAACCGCTGTAGTTTAATAGTTGGTCCATTGTATCCTGTTCGTAATTTACTGTGCTTATTTTTTTTTCAATGAATTCTACAGCTTTTTCTTCTTTGGTTATCAGTGTTATTGATTTATTTGCGGCTTCAGATAGAGCTAGCGGGAATAATTTAAATAAAAAGTAACGCCCAGCCAGGGAATCTCCGGATTTTCTGAACCAATCCAATCTGGCACTTCCTGTGATTATAAAGCGGCAGTAATTTTCAAATTTGTCAAAATAATCCTTTAAAATGTTTTTCCATTTGGGCATTTTGTGGATTTCATCCAAACAGATCCATGGCAAATTCTCTCCTATTTTCGAATCATACAGAGCTGTCTCAAAAAAATAAGGTTCCTTTTTATACTTGTCCTTGATTTCCCGTAAATCCCAGTTGAAGTATAACTTCCCCAAATTTTGACTATCAAGAAAATTTCTGGCAATTGTTGTTTTTCCAACCTGTCTTGGTCCTGAAATAAAGCGCATTTGCCTTCCAAATATTTCATTAAAGCAAATTGTCTGTAAATGTCTGTTGATCATGTGACTATTTTAACTCAATAAATAAAAAAGTCAAGACTTTTTTTACTGTATAGATAAAATAGTCGTAAAATCAGATATATAAATCAAAACAAACCAGTTGCTTGAAATTTGCTTAATATAAAAATCTTTTAAGAAATATTTAGATTAAGGCAGTATAATGAGGATTCAAAGTTGTGGAATCAAGAGATAGAAGTAGAATATGTCATCAATAGAAGTATCAGGCCTTACGCGTTTTTACATATATCCTAATAAGAATAATGGTCGTTTAATTCCTTCAATTTTATTCGAATGAGATATCCCTTTAAAAAGCACGATTAATATATGCATTTTGTCAAATGATTGAACGAAATGATATACATTTTGTAAAACAATTAATCAAATTGTAAATTTGAAGCTTGGCTGGACTAACTTTTTGAGTTCCCAGAAGATGATCTCAAAATTCCCCTCATTGATAATAAGGCTGCCACTTTCAAATCTTCATGATGCATGGGGAAGGGCACTGGAAAAGAGTTTAAAAGAGGGATAAGAATATGTGTGGAATCTTCGGTGTATTTGGATATAAAGAAGCTGCCTCAATAACATACCTGGGACTTTATGCGCTCCAGCACAGAGGTGAAGAGAGTGCCGGTATAGTCGCATACGACGGTAAAAGGATACGAAGGCATCTTGGCATGGGTTTAGTCAGCGATGTGTTTGATGAGAGCTTGATTCGTTCACTACATGGAGATATTGCTGTAGGACATGTACGTTACTCTACATCAGGTTTAAGTACGTTAGATAATATCCAGATCTTCCTGGTGAAGTATAAAGGAACATACATAGCAATAGCCCACAACAGGAATTTGACCAATGTGGCGCAACTTCGCAATGCTATGGAAGAGGAGGGTGCTATATTTCAGGCTACAACAGATTCCGAGATTATTGCACATCTGCTTGCCCATTCTGATGGCGATGATTATGAGGCTAAGGTCTTGAAATCACTATCTCGATTAGAAGGTTCTTATGCCCTTGAGGGTAAGTTGCCCGCCTCTTATCTTCCCGTGTTTCTATGGTATTGATTTTTCGACTAAGAAGGAACTGATTGCATCGAATCATTCAGTAAAATGGATTAGAGATTTTATCGGATTGGACAGCCTGGAGTATCTGAGCCTTAAAGGTATGCTTAAGGCAATGTTTTTGCCTGAAAAAGAGTTCTGCACGGCATGTTTTTCTGGGCAGTACCCAACAAAACTTCCTAAAAAATTCTCGAAGAATATGTTAGGATGAATTATTCATAACATGAATAATTCTTTTTCACTTATAACAAGCCTTTATAAATCCATAAAATAATGGGGCGGGATTTCCAAGTCTTGATTTAAATTCAGGATGACTCTGTGTGGCAATAAAATATTTATGCTCAGGCAGCTCGATAAATTCCATTAATTTCTCTCCGTCTTCTCTGATATGATAACCTGAAAATACAATCCCTTTTTCCTTAATTTTATCAATAAATTCTGGATTGACTTCATATCTATGCCTGTGCCTCTCTAATATAATTGTCTTATCATCTTCGAGCCTGCCCAGTCTAAATGATTGTTCTTTATTCTTCTTTAATTTATCTAATCTCTCTGAATCTTCTTTTACTCTGCCAGTCTCTCTGTATAACTTCAGAACTCTTGAATTTTTTTCTAACATTGCTGCATAAGCCCCAAGGCGCATGGTGCCCCCATATTTACTTTCCTCAATAAACTTTTTCTGTGAAGGAAGAATATCAATGACCGGAAACTCAGTGCCCTTATTGACTTCTGTTGTATGGGCCTTTTTCATTCCACAAACGTTTCTTGCAAATTCAACCACTGCCAGCTGCAAACCGAAACACAAGCCGAGAAATGGAATATTATTTTCTCTGGCAAACTCAATTGCTTTAATTTTTCCTTCGACACCAGAAGTCCCAAATCCGCCTGGAACAATAATACCAGAATAGTCTTTTAATGTTTCAAGTTCTTTAGAATCTTTCTCAAATTTCTTCGCATCAATCCATTCGATTTCAACACCTAAATTAAATATAACACCTGCGTGCTTTAATGCTTCATTCACAGAAAGATAAGAATCTGTAAGCTGGAAATCTCCAATATCAACATATTTTCCAACCATGGCGACTCTAATTTTTTTATTAGGATTTACAGTCCTTTCAACATAATTGCTCCATTCTGTGAGGTCGCTATCTTGTTTTGGCTCTATATGAAATTCTTTTAAAATTTTCAGACCAAACTGCTCTTTCTCCAGATCAAGGGGGATTCTGTATACAGTATCAATATCGGGTTCTGAAATAACATGATCTAGGCCAATATTTGCATATGTTTCTATCTTTTTTTTTCTAACATCATCAAGTGCAGCCTTTGACCTACAGATAATAAAATCAGGAAAGATTCCATTTTCAGATAGCATCCTTATAGCTTGCTGTGTTGGTTTGGTTTTCATTTCTTCTATATGTGAGGGGACAGGTAAATATGTTACTAAAACATAGATTATGTTTCTCTCTCCAATCTCTCTTTCAAGGCTTTTTACAGCAAAGAGAAAAGGAATATTCTCAAAGTCCCCGATAGTTCCGCCAATTTCAACCAAACAAAAATCAAAACCTTGAGAAACTGTAACTATTCTGTGCTTAATCTCATCGGTTATATGAGGAATAAGCTGAACTGTTTTACCTAAATATTCACCTTTTCTTTCTCTGTCAATAACAGTTTTATAGATCTGACCTGTTGTTAAGTTATTCTTTCTCTGGATGTCAATATTAAGAAATCTTTCATAGGTTCCTAAATCTTGGTCAATCTCTCCTCCATCATCAGTTACCCATACTTCACCATGTTCTGTAGGTCTTAACGTTCCTGCATCATAATTGATGTAAGGATCGATCTTGATAAAGGTTACTTTATAGCCGTATTCCTTTAGAATCTTCCCGATAGAAGCTGTTGTAACACCTTTCCCCACTCCGGAAATAACGCCGCCTGCTATAACAATAAATTTACTCATCGGTGCAACTAATTTATAATTTTTATTAATAAACAATTTACTTTAAGCAGCATATATTTGTCAACGATTGGATGCAGTAATTCGAGTATAGGTCATCGCAAGAATTGATAGCTAAGTAGGAAAAAAGAAGAAAAAAAGTAGATAAATTTGAGTCAAAATCAGATAGAGCGAATCTGCGTTTCAGAGAATTCATAGAGGATTTACTTAAGAAATAGAGGAGTGTATTTGTATATGAAATTCTGTTACAATATTTGTGAGCATTTGACTATAAACTTTTAAATTAAAAGTGAGGTGAGATATGAAAGGGAGAGATTATCTACGTAAGGGATTAGTAACCGTAGTTAGTTTATTTATTCTTAACCTGTGTGTTGGAGTTTTTCCTTCCTTGGCAGATGAAGGTATGTGGACATTTGATAATCCACCCATCAAACAGCTTCATGAGCGCTACGGCTTCACGCCTACAAAGGAATGGCTGGATCACGTACGTCTGTCCAGTGTCCGTTTCATGGATGGGGGTTCTGGTTCTTTTGTCAGTCCCAATGGGCTGGTGATGACCAATCATCATGTTGGAGTTGGGCAATTGCAGAAGATTTCCACTTCTGAGAGAGACTATGTTACGACAGGCTTTTACGCAAAAACTCAAATAGAAGAACTAAAATGCCCGGATCTAGAAGTAAACGTTCTCATTTCTGTAGAAGATGTAACAGTGCAGGTAAAAGCAGCAGTCAAAAAGGGCATGAATGAAGAAAAGGCTTTGAAAGCCCGGAAGGCCGCTATAGCAAAGATCGAGAAAGAAAGTTTAGAAAAAACAGGACTCCGATCTAATGTAATTAATCTATACCATGGCGGTGAGTACTGGCTGTATTGTTACAAGAAATACACCGATTTGCGTATGGTTTTTGCTCCTGAAAGACAGGCAGCTTATTTTGGTGGTGACTTCGACAATTTTACTTACCCACGCTACGACCTTGATGTAACTTTCTTCAGGGTTTATGAGAATGGCAAGCCCGTTAATTCCAATCACTATCTCAAGTGGAATGCAGAAGGAGCAAAAAAAGATGAACTTGTATTTGTTTCTGGGAATCCCGGTTCATCTGATCGTCTTTTTCCTTACTCTCAATTGGAATATCTGCGTGATTTTCAGTATCCACTCATATTGAAATACATCAAAAAACGAATTGAAATTCTACACGAGTATGAAAAAAAAGGGCCGGAACAGCAGAGAAGAGCTTTGATATCCATATTCGGTTTAGAGAATGCCAAGAAAGCGATGTCCGGGGAATACCAGGGGCTGCTTGATAAGAAATTGATGGAAAAACAGAAGAAAGATGAAGAAGCCTTCCGCAAACTTGTGGCTAGCAATCCAGACTTAGAAAAGGAGTATGGAGATGGATGGGACACAATTGCTAAGGTAATTCAGAAACAGGAACAAGTGGCTAAAGAACGTTTTTACGGTCGTATCAGCGGTTCACGTCTGGCAGGAATTGCTTCGACAATCGTCTTTTACGTTATAGAGATCGAAAAACCGGATTCAGAGCGGCTTGACGGGTATCACGACTCTGGCCTTGATGGTTTGAGATTTCGTCTGTTTTCTCCAGCGCCCATTTATCTTGATATGGAGGAGGCTAACCTGGCAGGCACATTACAGTTGTCGTTGGAAGAATTGGGTTCGGATAATCCTTTCATTAAAATGGTGTTGAACGGTCGTTCTCCAGAAGATGTAGCTAAAGAATTAATTCAAGGGACTAAACTCACAGATGTAAGTTTTCGTAAATCTTTGATAAAGGGCGGCAAAAAAGCAGTGAAAGAATGCAGCGATCCTTTCATTGTTTTAGCTAATAAACTCGAACCCATGATAAGAAAAGATATAGAATGGAGTAAGAAGAACATCGAGAGCGTTTTTACCCCTGCTGCCGAGAAAATTGCCAAGGCACGCTTTGCTGTTTACGGAAAAGATGTTTACCCTGACGCAACTTTTACCTTGCGGTTATCTTACGGAGCTGTCAAAGAATACTCGATGAACGGGACAAAAGCTCCCTGTAAAACGACATTGTACGGTTTATTTGATCGTGCCTTGAGTTTTAATAGGGAAAGGGACTACGATTTACCCGACCGTTTCTGGGAACGAAAAGACAAATTGGATCTCTCAACTCCTGTAAATTTTGTTTCTACCTGCGATATTATAGGTGGAAATTCAGGGTCACCGGTCATCAATAAAAAAGCTGAAGTGATAGGCTTGATTTTTGACGGCAATATAGAAAGCCTTCCGGGACGGTTCGTGTATGATGAGACAAAAAATCGTGCGGTTGCCGTTCATACTGGTTATATCACAGAGGCATTACGCAAACTCTACGATGCAGATACTATAGTTAATGAGCTTGAAGGAAGATAAGCTCTTGCTCCCAACATTATTTATGAATAATCCAGGTGGACGTGGGTTATTCACGAGCCAAGCTTGCCGCAGATGCAAGGCGCAGCACATGGTTAATTAGTGTTTCTTTAATATTGCAATTACAGAATAAACGATGGCTAAAATTGCAGCCAGTTGAACGAAATGTATCCGGTTGTTGAATATAAGATAAGAGCATAGAACAGGATAAATGATTGCAGCAGAATATTGAACAGGCCCCACCAGCATCATCACTCCCTTTTTGTAGGCCACTTGAAGGCTTATGAAGGCAGTGAGTGAAAAAAGCAAATATAAATACAGATACGGTGAATAAAAGTAAGATGCAACATGAAATCCTCTTAAGGAAATAAGAACTTTCATTGTCACGATTATCATGCCTGTGGAAATCCCTGAAACAGCGGCATAAATAATAGTTTTTATTCTTTTTGAGATTGAATTAATAAAAACGGCGGCAAAAAGAAAAAACGGGAGTAACGCCATAATTGTTAATAATGAAATATTGGCAGTCATTCCACTTTCTTGATTTTCATAAAGGTTTAGGAAAATTATGGAGATGAAAATCAAAGTCGAATAGATGAAATCCGAACTGTAGAGTTTTTCTTTAAGTACTGCATGAGAAAGAAATACCATGAAGACAACTCCCCATCCGGCCATGGATGATACAATATGAGGGCCCAAATAGCTGAGTGCAATTGTGTTTGGCACGATGTAAATATTTATCAGTAAAAATCCCGAGATCCACGAAAAAAGATTCCTATAATATGTTTTGTCTTTTTCTCCTTTATGCCCGATCCAGGCAATCCCTTTTTTCATAAGGACAAAACCGGTGGAAAGCACGGTATAAGCCAAAATTGTCAGGAGTATACTAAAGCATCTTGTCATGGGTTTATTATTTCCTAAGCTGCTGACTCATGGCATGAAAACAGCACGCGTAGTTCAGTCCCGAAATCGAGTCGGGTAACTAAAAAATATTCTTTCTAGGTGGATATTCGATTAGCTCAAACTACTTGAGTTCTGCCAGAGCTTTTGCAGCATCCGGATAATCAGGTTTCAGTTCCAGGGCTTTCTTGAAAGCTTCCTTTGCTTTGTCATTTAAGCCTTTTTTCTGGTAAGCTGCTCCAAGCTGATAATAGGACTCAGGAAAAGGCTCCTTATTACAAGCAAATTCAAGGTCTTTAATGGCACCATCAAGGTCTCCTCCAAATCCCGGAGGAGCCATTAAACGTCCCATACCGCGGCCGAAATGAGCCATAGCATTATCAGGGTCAAGTTTTAAGGCTTTCTCGTAAGCCTGCATGGCGCCCATCCCGTACTTCATCATGTTCATCGGATTTCCTTGAGCCATGCTGCCCATGATGTTGCCCTTCCAAGCATAAAGATCGGCATTATTGGGGTTTTTGGCAAGCACGGAGTCCGCCATTTCCAGGGCCTCTGAATATTTCTCTTCATCAAACAACTTTTTAATTTGTTCTAATGAATCATCTTCGGTAAGATTATTAGACTTTCCCTCAGGTTTTACTGGAGGCGATGGCATGTTGGTGAATGAGGGAAACTTATCTCCCATTATCTGGGGGAGCATCTTAAAAAGAACTGGAAGCATGTCCTGGAGGAAGGAAGTTTTCTTCTCTTCTAAAGGGAAAAGTTCAACTCTTACATTTTCTCCCTCGATAATCAAAATACCCAAAGGAATTGTCTTGGCTCCCATGCCTCCGCCGTATCCCATCATCATTCCTCCGGCTCCAAACCCGAAAGAAATTTTGGCAAAAGGGACAACGTAAGTATCTTCTGAGCGAATTGGTTTGCCGATTATTGAGTTTACTTTCAGGGTCGAGAGCATCTTATCAAGATGTGAAAAGGATTCTTCAAGCGGGGATTTGGATTTAGACCAGACTAAACTTGATGAGAGTAAAAGCACTGCCAATGAAATTGTAAAAAAGTATTTTGTCTTCATGGCATCCTCCTTATTTCCTCGGGACCTTTCCCACAGGTATGAATTTTGTCCCTGCCTTGCTGATGACAACAAATCCCAGGGGTTTGGCTTCTCCACCCATACCGAATCCGTAGCCTCCCATCTGCTTATGTTCACCTTGACTTGGGCCTCCGCCGCCTCCTCCATAGCCAACATCGATCATCATGATGGGGATGATTGTTACTTTGCCTACTTTTATAGGATCACCGACAACATGTTTCACATGAAGGTTATTGGGTAGGCGAGAAGTCATAGCCTTGAGAAGCATGGATACGGGAGATACTGTCACAGTCTGAGCTTTTGGTTTCTCTTTAGTGGGAGCTTGGCTGAAAGCCAGCGAAACGACCATTAAACCCATCGCTAAAAATACAAGCAGTCTTCCTCTCAATTTAACACCTCCTTCTTAAATTTATAAATAAATTACACCTTTAATGTTTATTACGAAAAAACTCATAAAAAGGTTTTTTGCATCACAATAATGATGAAAATGAATTTAAACATTTATAGTCAACAATAAGAATTTGATCCTTTTTATCTAAAATCAATCCCCGTTACAAGCTGTAACATTCACAATTACTAATATTATATAAATATTATAGCGAAGATTTGTAACTAATTAAAGATAAATGAGAATTTATCTTTAAAAGTATGTGCCCAGTGCTTCGTCACCACATTAATGTTAGGGTGAGGTGGGTCGGCTCGACTCGTGAATAATCCAGGATAATAGGAGGGTACAATGAAAAATAAGATTATGGAATTTGTCATAGCATGTACTGTCACTCTGCGGGAATCCTCGCTGCGGGTTTGGCCACGGCTCTGGATCACAGCCGCCATTTCTGGCAAAAAATGCTGAACTGGGAAAGTACGAAGTGAGGGAGGCTACTTCAGCCAGTGAGGTTTTTTGATCCCTAATCTCTCGAGATGGGTTAAAAGCGATCTTCCAATATTCGAGATGTTGGGAGGCCCCCAACCCGGGAGTGAAACCAGGTTCGGGAAATCAGGTAATGTGACTAAATCCTCCAAGGCTGGAACATCGGGGATATTGACAAAATCCATCAGCTCAGGGGCATAGAAAACATTGGGGATGTCTGTTCCCAGAAGCGGCGTGAGGGTCCCCCCGTCTCCCTCGGTAAAACTCAGCCGCCATACATTGTTGTCATAGTAAAAATCCTTTTCTTGGCATTGAACCGCAACATATATGCGTGGCAAAACTTTCAAGCCGGATCGGAAAGACAGATTTATGTCCTGATAGGCACCCGGAGCAATGTCTGCCGCATTTTGTTCAGCCAGTTTTATTTTCTCCTTTTTGAGGGTCGGATCCCTGGGGTCGGCCTTATAAGCAACGACCTTAACCTTTGTGGCCGAGACCTCTCCCAAGTTGTACACCTGTAAATTCAAGTTTACTTTCTGGCCTGATACGAGTCTGTCAGGTAAATGCTGAATGCGATTGGCAGCCAGAACAATATCGGGTTTCGAATGATTCAGATCTGTCTCCGAAATTCCGGCCAACCTGTCAGCTTCGGCCTGGCTGACTGCCACAATCGGCACTTGGGAAAAGCTTTGCTCGACCACCAGGCGGATATCCGTCATCATGATGTAATCCGCATGGTTCAACCCTTCAACTGCGACCTTGACTTGGTTGAACCCGATTTCAGTCGGGCTGCAGACCACCAGTTCCGCTGGAACTTTAAACACAAAGGTCCCTTCGGGGATATTATTCTCGATCGCTCCCACTTTGACGCCGTTAAAGGATATATAGGTATTGTGAGGGAGGTAATTGCTCCGCGGCCACTTCAGGGAGAAATTTACCTCCAGCCAGGCGTTCAACACTTTACCGCCTATTGAGGGCATAGTCACTGACTCTCCCCAGGTTTCGCCATCATCTTGACTGGCTATCACATACTTCAAGTCAGCCGCGCCCGATATGTTACTATGATAACTTACCCAGAGAGTTGACTCATCAGCTCCAACCAATGGGTATTCGGAATACGCCTCATCATTGGTCAGTTGTTTTGGAGGAGTCCAAGTCATCCCTTTATCCATGCTTTTGACAAATAAGATTTCGCTCTGCTGTCCTTCTCCTTCGCGCCAGACGGCATAGAGATGGTTTTTTGGGCTGCAGGTGATTTGTGGTTCCCCGCATGATGCATGGCTTTGAGAAAGAACCCGGAAGGTTCCCTGTGGGGCACCGGATCCATCAAGCATGCGCATCACAATATTTGTATTTTCGCCCTTCCAGGAACTATAGATTAATGCATATTCTCCATCTGCGGTGGGTGCGACCTGGGGCCAGGATTGAATTTCTCCTTCGGCCTTGGGGATTGTGATCTCCGGCTCAAAAGTCCTTCCTCCATTACGGCTAAGCCTTAAATATATCCTTCCTCTGCCTGAACGCAAATCCTGCCAGGCTGTGACAAGGATACCATCCCCGGCAATCTTGACAACAGGGTCGCTCACACCTTCTCCATGTCTCGTTAAATAGAGCACCGGGCCCCAGTTGTTCATCCACTCTCCGCTGGCTCTGAAGGCAACATCGGTCCTTCCCCGGACGGAATCCTCCCAGATCACAAAAGCCCGGGACCCGTTATATTGAGCTCTCAAGTAAGGCCATCTGGCCACATGCCCTTTTTCATTCAAGCGCAAGGGTGAACGATATCCGTTCCCGTCTTGCCCAAAAGCCACAAAATGTACTGAGATACCATCTTTACCCGGGGCATAATTTACAAGGCCGATCCATTTGTCTCCTGCAGACACCATCGGATGGGTCCGGCTATCCTTGTCCAAATCAGGAAGCCAGGCCCTCAAATTTTCTCTTATGGTTGCGCCTCTTACATCTGCGGCATTTCCCGCCGTGTTGTTAAATTCACTAGGGTTTCCCACTATCCTGGAAATCCAAGAATAAATGTAGCCCCTAAATCTTTTAAAGGGAGCTATATCCGTATCCGGTGCCAGTGGGTCATCATCGCCTTCGCAAGTGTAATATTTTTTGTTATGATAGTCCTTTATTCCGGTTATGATGAAACCCCTGTTTGTACAATCCGACTTATTTGAAGAAATAATTTTGATTGAATGTCCGAGGCCGTAATAGATTCGTTTGCCCTCCGGCACTTCGAAATGAAATTTCCATGACTGTTGGGAAGCCCCTATGTTGCCTTCAAGAGTTACATCCATAGATTTGATGCCTGGGATCATATTTGGGATCACCTTAAAATTCAGAGACCCGCCGGCTGGAATGCGAGCATCTTTCAGGTCAGGAAACAAGCGTACAAATTCCTCCTGACTTGCAAGCGGTTCAAGCCGCAAATTGTCAATCGTTTCCCCCTGGTTTATTAGAGAACAGGAGTAGGCCAGGGTAACAGGGTCCTGGGAAAGGATGGAAAGTTTAACCTGTGCCGGAGTGGGCTGAAACTTCAGATGGATGGAAGCCGTGTCCCATGGTTCTCCATTTAGGTCAGGTTCATTTTCCCCGGCTGCAGTGAACAGTCCCAACTTTACTGTTTGCGGGGGATGATGTTTATCGGAATTGACGATCAAGCGCACATATTTCCATTCCTCGGGACCAAGCAGACAGGGAGAATCTATAGAACCCTGCCCTTTCAAACCGATCATGACATCTCTTGGGGATTCCAGCGGTTTTATTATGAAATTCTCGGGAGTTTGCCCGCGATTAACAACTGATATTATGCCGCGTCTGTCAAAACCTGGCGGTACTTCCAATGTGTAACTATCCCGGGCAAAACCAACTCCCTCGGGAGCACTCTCCCGGACCGGCATCTTGACCTGGCCCGGGGTCAGCCGTCCCAATCCGTTCTTGACTGATTTCATAAGATTCTGTCTCAACTGACTGACAGCTTTTCCGAGCAGGGATTTTTCAAAATATTGAGAATTTATCGGTTCATCCTGCACATCACCAGGGTTTGGACCTTTATAATATTTGCTGCTGTCTTTGCCCCTCGCGTCTACGGGAGATACTGCAGCCCCTGTCTGCACATCCAGCAAACCGCCTTTCAGCCAGACATCTGCATTCGCCAGTTTTATCCATCCTACTGCTGGCAGCTTTTTCTCTGTCACCGAAAATTTTAATGCCTCCAGTTTCATAACCAGAATCCCGTTACAACCGGCTTCAATCCCCTTGGCAATCAGTGTTTCGAAGTTGGGCCTGTTTTCGTCTGATGTCGCTTTCGGCCAGGGCAAAAGGATTATTTGACCGACATTTGCTTCTTCCAAATCCTGCACTATTGTTTCTGTCAAGCTGTTCATAAATGTATAGGTGGCCAATTTGCTTTCTATACTGTAAGACGGTTGAACCGGAAACAAGCCCAATCTGATGGCACCATGTCCAAACGAAGAAAACAAAACAAGGAGCAATGTTAGAAAGAGAAATATTGAAATCGTATGCCTTTTATGATTGATCATCCCGTTCCTCCTCCAGGTGCTGTAAGCTCCCACTGGGATATTTGGCTGTAACTCCTGCCGGGATTTTAAATACTTTGTCCTATCCCTAGTAACGTTGAAGCAAATTTTCACCTGGTGACATTCACGATTTTCACATTATAGCGAAGATTTGTAGCTAATTAAAGAATAATTATTGAAAGGAGAAAAATCACAGATTAAGTTCTGAAAAAAGCTAAAAAGGATATAAATTTCCCCATTCAATATCATACATATTATACACTCAAATAAAGGCCTATTTGAGCATTTTGATACCACAAAAATGTCTATATTAATAAATGCGGTAAGCTATTTTTCACTCCCTGAAATTGTTGAAATAAGGCTTAAAAATGGCGCATATAAAAGATAACCCTATTATAATCAATAAGCAACGTCAGACTTAGAATAATCTTGATACCTCCATTTTACCGACGTCTTAATGTATTGGATCATGTAACGTTCTTCCTGCGTTATGCGCGTCAATGATGACGGAATGATTCAAATTCACCGTTCAAATTCGGATAAAACTCCCTCGATTAATTGATTGAATTGGTCCGGATCGCCCGATTGCATTTCGTGTCCGACACCTTCCATGATGATGACATCAAAAGATGAAGCGTATCGGCGCGCTGCTTCTACATTTGTGGGAATCGCATCCGAGTTAATGCACCGTATGGGCGCCTTCACTTCTTTTAGAGCTGGAATCAAGTCATTGCTCAAGTAATGGTAGCAACTTTCTAAAGAAGCAATGCCTATATCCGGTGAGAACGAGGAGATTTGTTCGATGGATTTTTGGATTTGGGTGGAATCTTTCAGAATCATCCTGGCTCCTCGGGCATAGGTTCCCACAAAGTCGGACTTGTAAGGAGCGAGGATTTCATCGATTTGATTTTGCGTGAACTTCTCTTCAACATCGTGGAATGCGTCCACGGGTACGATGCCGACGATACGATCGGGCAAACGTCTCGCGGTTTCGAGGACCACGGGTGCTCCGAGCGAGTGACCAATAAGAACAATCTGTTTAAGATTCAACTTTTCAATAACAGCGATGACATCTTGACTGAAAGCAGGGATTGACCAATCATCCCGTTCGTCTCCTGACTCCCCGTGGCCTGCCAAGTCGACGCTTACAACGCGGTGATTTTCTGAAAAGTAGTTCATTTGCTTATCCCAATCCATTCGGTTCCGACTCCATCCGTGTACGAAGACCAGGGCAGGTTCACCCGCACCCTTCATGTCAAAATGGATCAGAACTCCATTTAACGAAACAGCGACGTGATCTTGCCTTTGGACACAGCTAACAAAAAAAATCATAAAGACGATGAGTATTCCAAAGTAGTCCTGTGACTTGAACATGGCTCAACTCCTATTTTATATGTATAAAGGTCATTCTAACCTTCCAGTATGAAGTCAATGCGCCTTAGGCTACGTGAAACATTAATTACCCACATAGTCATCCATATATGATAGTTTTACAGGTGCAGCGCAAAGGCAGACATATGCCCACCGCATTTTGTATCATAATAATGATAAAAATGAATTTTAATCGCTTAGCCTGATATTGACTCTTTTCTTGTCTTTGCCTCCATGCCCTCAAATTTACTCTCTCCTTTACTTTTCGTTAATTGTCCACTTCTCGTTTTCTTTTTTGAGGAGAAGCAGAGATTTCTGGCCAGGCTTAACGGTTATGCTCACCTCTAAAGGTTGTGGATCTAACATTAAACGCAGTCTATATGTTCCTTCCATGATTCTGAGCGGCTCTCCACCCACAAAACCCTTGGTTTTTATTACTCCCTTTTCATCCAGAATAGCATATTCAATCTGTAACGTCTGCTGGAGCGAAGAAAGTAATTGCTGAGAATCTTTAGCATCAAGATAAACTCCACCCGTAGATTTGGCGATAGCCTCCAACTGTTGCTTGGCTTCTGCCTCTTTTATGTCAAACCCCACTATATGAACTTTAAGACCGATTCCTAATTTTTTGAGGGCTGGAGCAATAGAATTTATATCCCCATGACAGCTCTCAATGCCATCGGTAATAAGGATAATGCTCCCCTTGTTAACCTTTTCAAAATCTTTGCCTGCCTCAAGAACAGAAAAAACCAACGGTGTTTTGCCTCTAAGCTTGATATTGTTGATAGTTGTGATCAATTGACTTTTGGCAAGGGGTCCAATAGGAACTACTAATTCTGTGTCCTTACAGGCACGTTTATCTCTCATAGGATAGCGGTGACCGTAGATGCGCAGGCCAACATTCATTTTATCCGGAAGTCCATTGATAATTTGGGCTAAAACCTTTTTAGCTATGGAGATTTTACTTTCACCTTTAATCTGACCCCACATGGAATTGGATGCATCCAGGATCAATTCCACATTCTTTGCAGCCTGCTTCTCTGCCCCTTCCTCAAAGGCAACTTGTATAAAGCCTGGTTTTTTGGTTCTTTCTTTGCATTCCGCTTTAAGCTTGTATTTTACAGGCGAAGTGAGCTGTTTAAAAATTGTGTTGGAACTTTCCTCGACCTGTTGATCAGAAGGAGAATGATAGAACTGTCCTCCGCTGGCGTAAGCAATTTCACTAAATATTTGATGGCGTGTATTGCCAAAATACTCTGTCTTATCATCCCATCCTGATTGGACACCGACGGTTGAGAAACTTATCCCCGCATCTAAAATTGAATCCCAGAGTTCAATGTATTGTTTTAGATACTCATCTGACTCTCCGTCGATTTCATCAAAGATGGCCAGGACTGCTCGGTTGCCCTGCTTGTCTTTTACACTTTTTATAGCACTCATCAGTCCTAGAAAAGTATTTGTGCCTCCACCACCCTCAACTTCCTTTTCAATAGCCTGCTTTAATTGGGCTGGCTCATGAGTAAAATCAGAGAGTGAAGTAACCTCACCAGTATATTTCATCAGTTTTATATTGAGCCCTTGCCCTAAATTATCAAGATACCCTTTGAGAATCCGTTTCACTATGGGCACACTTTCCCCCATGCTTCCACTGTCGTCATAGACTATGGCTAAATAGGTTTCAGGACGCACAATTTTTATATAATAATCACCAGGGCTCACGGAATAACTAATTTCCATGGTGCTGCCAACCGAGACAACCCTAGAAGGCTTGATTTCACTTTGGTCCTTGGTAAAGAGTGTGTAGCCTGGCCTCAAGATTCCTGTGCTATTGAGATGAACAATAAGTGTCTTGGTTGACTCCCCTTTCAGTGATAGTTTATAATAATCGACATCCTTTTGTCCGGCTTCGCCTCCTAAATAAGTATCTAAAGGCAATAGCTGTGCTTCAGTAATCAAATTATTGGGCTCCTTTTCTTGAAGCTGAATTTTACCTAAATTTTCCTCTCCTCCTTGCTTAATTCCAATTTCTTTGAAATATCCTTTGATGAACATTTCATTAATATCAATTTCTTTCGGGTTATGCCCTTTCGTAATTTGTATTTTTAGGTATTTTGCTTTCGTGGTTGTAACTGAGGACTCTTGATAGCTGTCAGGTTTTGCTTGAAGAGTAATTGTTGTTAAAGGTTTGAAGCCCGATTTTGGCGTCTGGTCGGACACTAAGAATTTAATTTCTTTTGGAAAGTATCTATCATGAAGTTTAAAGCCAATGCGGTTAATCTCAGCAAATCTCCCCTGAGGAAAACAAAAAACAGCTTCTTCTGGAATTTTTACCTTGGGGAGGTCAATTTCATAAATGTTTCCCATGTTCTCTTCTTTATCCAAGGAATGATCAAGGATCTCTATAAATTGGTCATCCTTAGGAGGAGCTTTTCTATAAATGACAGCTGCACCTTTTCTTGAAGAGAGAAGATCCTGCAGTTTTCGGGAAGGAATTGGGCTCTGATCGAGTGATACGACTTTTATTTTATCAAGAAGTATATTTCCCCTGCCCAGATCAGATGTCCCTAAACCAAAGCGTCCCTTTAGATAACGGCCATCATCAATATCAAAGATAAGACGACCATTATAACGGAAGAGAAGGCGCTTTCCTGTAAAATCTGCCTCCAGAGGGAACCATATGCCCCGGGGGTAATCCATTTCAGCAAAAGCAAGAATTTCCAAACCGTTTGGAGTGCAAGCAGCAAGCTCAAAGCGATCTTTAGAAAAGTTGAATCCTGCGATGTAATAATGCTCAGGATCTTGATAGCCAAATATGAGCCCAGTCAGATTGCCATAACCCTGGGCTGCATAGAGATTCGTTTGAAGCGAGTAGTTTTTCCAGTTCTTATCTACTGCCATAAGTATAGTTGCGGGATTATTAAGGTCATTTGAAATTCCAGAAAATTCGGAAAGGATAATTTTCCATTGACTTTTTTTAGGAGATGCTTGAGGATCATCCCAGATTTGCCACTTGCTCATATTTCCCGATGTAAAATCTTCTTTAAAAAGAAGATTCCCGTTTCCACCGGGCTTTGATCTCTCTTTGGAAACTGTTGTGATATTTAAGCCTTTAGGATAACCATAGACAAACATCTCATGAATTAGGACATATTTTTCAGAAGTAGAAGAAAGAATGCGGATCTTTAAATATTTGGCTTTAACGGGCTTGATTGTAAACTCCTGATAACTCTCTTTCTCAGGCTTTACATCAAAGGTTCCCAGGGAATGAAAAGCATTTGCTAAGTTTTGTTCTGAAACCAGAAATTCGACTTTTCCCGGGAAAGAGTCTCTTGCCAGCTGAAAACCGATGCTCTGTATTTCGACTTCTTTTTCCTGAGGAAAAGCAAACACGGTTTCAAGTGGGGGCGGCTTTTTCTGAAGGTTAAGTTCAAATGCATAGCCATAGTCTTTATCTTTCTTGGTCAGCCAGGGTTTATGATCGATAAGAGCTTCGAATTCTTCCTGATTAGGTTTTGAAACAACTTTGGCTCCACATCGCTTGGCAAGAAGGTCTTGTAAATTTCTGGACGGGAGAGTATCAGGTTCTAAAGATTTCACCGTAACCTGGACAATATGAACTTTTGCCCCATAGAGGGCTGAAGTCCCAAGACCAAACTGCCCGCTTTGGTAGCGTCCGTCTTCAATGTCAAAAATGACTCGGGCATTGGCGCTGAATCTAATGCGATTCCCAGCAAAATCGAGTCGAATGGGGATTTCCATATTGTAAGGGAAGTCAATTTCACAATAGCTCAATATTTCATATCCGTCAGGAGTTCGTGCTTCTAATTCAAAGCGGCCTTTATCAAAATTATAGCCGGCAATATAAAAATGCTCCTGATCCTGATAGCCGCAGATAATGCCAGTCAGATAGCCATACCCGCCGACCGTGTAAAGAGAAATCTCAACAGTATAATTCTGCCAAGATTTTTCCCCTGCCAAGAGAGCAGTGGCCATTTTTTCCTGGCTGTTTTTAATTTTAATGCCGGAAAGTTCAGCCAGCCCGACTCGCCACTGGCTGGGTTTGTTTTCTGCTGTAGGATCATCCCAAACATCCCAATTCGCTTTCAAGTCAGAAAAATTGCTTTTGAATAAAACTTTTTCAGCCGAAAATGCTTGAAACCCAACTCCGAGCACTAAAATGGAAGCGATTATGACTGCAGGTGCGAATTTTCTAACGAATAACATAAATAAGGAATTTCTTCTTTCCATATTATTTCTCCTCGTTTGCTAAGTTTTAGTGCATATTTATTACTTTTTACAACAAATTTTTGCAGAGGCTTTTCATGGCCCAACTGATAGTTTGACTTATAATAATATTTGTCCAATTTACTTCTATTTTAAAGAATGCCTTGGCAGCCTTGTGAGTATTCGAACATACAGTCTCCCAGATACATTTTATGACTAATGGGTCATGCTGTGGTCTTACTCCCCTAAGTGGACTTGTTATTGCAGCCGCAAGGCAGCGCAATATTTGAGCATGTATCTGTATAGCTGATTTCAATTGCAAAACTATATTAGTCTTTTCTGCATATTGAGTTAATGCCTGTCCCAAACCGTTTTCACCTATGCCAAGAATATTGCCAGTTTGGGGATTTAGTCGCCACCATCCTATTATCTTTTTTCCGTCAAGAGAAATTGCTTTGATAGGGACAAGAACCCAAAATCCTTGAGCAAGTTGCTGTTCAATACGAACCCGAACATCCGAGGGTATTTGAATCTTCTTCCATGCTGATTCTTCGGCGTCTTGGATAAGAAGCCAATTAATATTCTGCTGTTTTGATTTTGTAAAAAGAATTGCCGTATTTTCCACCCCTTTTTCAATCATCATATCCTGAGCTTCGGTATTTGTATCTAGAATGCCCTGTTCTAAGCGAACCTGGAAAGGATTTTCGCTGGCTTCTGGACATACGGCTATTTCATTGGCCACGATGTCAAGCCTTTGACACTCGACTAATTCCCCATTCTTATCTTCCTGGAGGAATGTATGGGAGGTGAAGATATTAGGACTATCTAAGTAAATTTCGTTATTAAATCTGCAAAGATTGAAACGATTCAATATCAAGTTGTACAATAGGACAGGGAAAGGATTAATTTGGGCCAGTTGATCAATAATGTCTTTGGGTTGTAAGGTGTTGTGTTCTTTTATAAGATTGAGGAATGTTTCTCTGTAAGATAACATTTCTCTTGCCGATAGTTCCTCTATAAAATTTTGAGATAACTGGCATACTTGAGGTAAGATTTCTATCTGTCCTAAGATCATTAAGTTGCGTGAAATCTTTTGTTTTTTACTGATTTCAAGTTTGTTTATATCATTTTTCTTGCGTCGCGATGGCCCAATCAAATCAAAAATTTCACGGCGGATAGTATGGGGAGCACTATCGGGAGAATAGATTTTATACTCTACCCATTCGGCAGTCAGATATGATTTATTTTCGGGTAAAGCTTCCTTTTCTCCACTAGTTCCTGCTAATGATCCAAATAAGCCGCCTAAGCCTCCTCCTATTCCTTTGGTTCCTTTTTTTGATTCTCTTATCGGATCTTCACTGATAGAACCAGCCGCAGTCAGATATGATTCTGAGGTTTCCTCACCGTCAATCTCTAATATTATGTGCCATTGATTTAAATTTGTAATTGTTGTCTTGAGAAATTGGATAGGGTTCTCAGCATTAAATAATTTCCTATCTGGAGGCCAATTTAATGGTAAATGACGTAGTACTATACTTTTCCCAAATAACTCTGAGGGTCGCAGAGTGTATTCCAACACAGTGTGTTGATGAAAATCGCCCTTTTTCCATTGTTCGGCTACAACCCTGATTTGTATTGAGTGGAAGATCTGATCATCAAACTCATCAGGTTCATAGGTGTTTTCGATATCAGCTATAGTTTGTCCAGGTAGGGAATTGGGTAAAGTTGGGTCTAAATCAAGCCACTCATCCTCTTTTTTCAACTGTACCCACCAATGATCTTGTAAACTTTTGTAATTTATATCCTTGTTTTCGATAGTTTGTTTCTCTCGATATTTTTTTACTGCTTCTGAAATATGCAAAGATTGTTCTGCCACTCTTTTAGTAAGACCTTCTGTCATTTGTTTTTTTTCTTGGATTAATTGGCGAATTGTATTCTGGAGTTCAGCTCTGTCTATTTTGTATTTTTTTGAGTACTTCTCAATAAGGGGGTTTATACTTTGTGGCTGAAAATTTTTAGACATGTTTGCTTCACTGCGAGTCATAGGATAAATCTCCTGGAATAGACTATTTGCTCGTTCATCTGAAAGATTCCCATGGGCTAAGCGGACTTCATTGCCTGCCAAGGACAATAACTCATGAAGTAATATGGCTCGGTCAAGGCTATTTCCTCGTCGGTCCATTAGGACACCTATAGGACCCCGAAGGTAACCACGATAAGGAACAAGGTAAGTATTATCTTTAAGCCATTTGAAAATAGTTTGTGGATCAGTTCCAATCTTGTCAATTACACTCTGTGGATCAAAAGTATCGCGGGGAATCTGTTCTATAAATTGCTCAAGATCATCAAACATTTGTTCTATATTATAAGCAATCTGATTTAGATCTTCCTGGCTGGAAGATAATTCATCCTGGCTCTTGGAGATATCTTTTATATCATTTGGTACTTGTCGTTTTTGTAAATTATTGGATTCGATTTTTTTTGCTGATGGACAATCACAGGGATTTTTTTTTGAAGAGTTGGCTTTTTTTTCAATTTTGTTTGAGCCTGAACAGAAAACAAATAAAAAGGTAAAAATAATCACTATTATTATTCTTTTCTGTCTTTTCAAAGGTGTATGAAAACCCGACATTTCTCCTCCTTACGATTTATAGAATTGTTAAATTTAATTTATTTGAGTTTAAAATAATTTTCACTCTCATAACCGCGGAAGTATAGGGAAGATGGAGAGGCATCCGTATCATAAGCGATCTCAAAGCGAACAAACATTCCGGGTGGAATGATAAAGGGATCTGGAGGTTGGTAAGCCAGTGTGGCAGTGGCATCTCCATCTACATAAAGTTTCTCTCCACCTGCATTCAGGATGAATTGAGCATCCATTTGAATCTCAAGCCCACTCTTAACCAGCGACTGAATACCTAAATCTAATATAACTTGGCTACCTTCCTGGCGCATTCCAAAAACCATCACTTCCATGGTCTCTCCATCGCGATGGCTGGCTATCGCTTTTGGCCTTGGTTCAGGTTTCATTTTAGTCAAATCAAGATAAAAAACATCATTTCTAAGGCGTATTCCCAGACGATAGACTTTAACAGATACAGGCACAAGAAAAGCCAGCTCCTGATACTGATAGATCTCTGGAGTAAAGCGGATAAAACCCTCGTCTGTGGTTGAGCCACCCACACAATAATACAGATAGTTGCTCTCTGTAAAAATCCAGGTATATTTTTTTGGCTCTACCTGAACAATATCTTTAATTTCCTTTCCCAGAAGACTCTTGCCACTCAACCTAACTACAGTAAAGTGCCAGCCTTGTGGAGCTTCTTCTTCAGCATAATTGCTCTGAAAATTAAAGGAATGGGCAGCTATTTCAACAGAGTCACTTTTTATTGTGCCTAGAACTTTAGGCGGCGGTCCTCCACTTCCTCGAGCTTTAGCCAGATCTCCTTGGATGGAAAGCAGAATATGACCATATTCATAGTCAAAGAATTGGAAACCAAGATTCTGGGCATTTTTTGGGATTAAATAAACAAAATTTGCTTTACGTACCTCGCCTTTTTTGGCAATAGTAAAAGGATTTTGAAGGTCTGCCCCTCCTGGAATCTCCGCGGTTAGCTTATTTAGTGGATAAGCCAGGCCGTCAGCGATAAGGTAGGCGTGATTAAAGAATTCTTCGATCATATAGGCCACATCGACATCAACATATTCAGTTTTCTTTTTCTTTTTACCTCCTGCAAAGGTGTTTACTCCCATGGTTCGATCTGTCTTCCCTTCAAGTTTGTCCTTAGACACTTTTTGCTTGGGGTGGATGTTTTCCCATTCTGTTTCCAGGATGAGGAAAGTCCAGCTCTGCGGAGCGGTAAAATCAGATACTTCGGGTTTAAAGATACTTTTTACTATTTTAATTGAAGCAGCTTTGTTTGAATCCTTTTCTATAATATTTTTCCCTATATTAGACAGATTAGAATGTATTTTATGGTTTGAAGTTCCTCTGATATTCTTGGCTGGAAGTTGTAAAAGTAAAAGGCATAAGAAAAAAAGGAAAACTAGAGGAAAAATTAAAACCCATGATTTTATGTTCTTAGACATTGTCCTTTTCTCCCCCTATAATGGATTGCGGGATTGAAAATTATTTTGTTAAGTTTTTATTATCACCTTTTTAGTAACATGTCAATTTTAAAAAATCAGCTGTTTCCTAAAGATCTTTTTAAGGCGTCACTTCAGCTTGATGAATAAGAAATTAATTTTTACATTATATAAAAATTATCTATAGAAATTTAATCTCGTGGATACTTTATATCTTTCAGATGGTGCTGAAAAAGATTCTATCTTCAATTTAGAATGTAACTTGAATTTTGAATAGGGTCAGACCTATGCAAA
Organism: uncultured Eubacteriales bacterium; assembly: GCA_964648465.1. Classification (GTDB taxonomy): domain Bacteria; phylum Acidobacteriota; class Aminicenantia; order Aminicenantales; family Aminicenantaceae; genus Aminicenans. The sequence goes on from CAZYMU010000011.1 coordinate 65,858, forward strand.
TCACTGATATATTTTAAATTAATTATTATTTCCCTACATTTTTATGCCTTAATCGGCTAATTTTAGGGTCAAAATCGTCCCGTTTAGTATATGTTTCTTCCTTTTTCTTTCCGGAATATTCTAGAGTTTATGGTAACCGCTGCATTCCCATTCTGATGGATGCTTGATAATCCCTGCCCGGACCATATTTCTTCTCTCTTAATTAGACGTTTTAGCGGCCCAAAATTCTCAATTAAGGCTATATTTCTGGAAAAATAAGGAGTAATCTCATTTTAAAATAAATTGTCAGGCCCTTTAGAAAATATGGCCAGTAATAAGTTCCGATCCCTGGATGTCATCGAAAGCCGTCCAAACAAATCATAAACTATTTGTGTCATATGCTTTTTGTTTTTTGTATGAATGAATTTTTTATCTTCCAATTTTTCCAAGATCAATCGAATACATTTATCCTGTTCTTCCCATGATAAATGAATTTTAATCGCTTAGCTTGATATTGACTCTTTTCTTGTCTTTGCCTCCATGCTGGGACTTTACATTAAATTCCACCCAGCCTTGAGAACCATCCATTTGTACAAGGATGCAGAAATGCAGAGTCTGCTTTCCTTTCAATCTGAATTCTGTTCCTTTTTTGCCGATTGTTTCACTCTGAGTGCTGTATTTTTGAGGGTTGATATTTGTCAGGCTCTTTGGTATCTCGACCATAGAAATATTATTTGAGAATCTTGCAGTGATTTTGTTCTTAACCGTTCTTTTAAGCTTTAATGCTCTGTCAGATATAGTAGGATAAATCCTGTCATTCTTAACTGCAACATCGATCCAGTAGAGATTGTCCGCTGCAGGGGTCATGTTCACTTCATCTATCTCCACTTTAGGGAACTGGCTGGCGCAGTACATAACAAACATTGCATTCTTTTCTGCCTCCATTTTGATATATCGGGCCGGGGGCGTTCGGTATACGTGCTTTTTTCGTGTGCCACCAATCCATATTTCCCCGAGGTCTGGATGCGAACATTTATGAGGTATTATCCAGCCTTCTCCTGTCAATTCGATATCTAGCCATTTAAGGAGTTCTTCATCAGAGACTCTTCCGTCATCATTCTCATCGGCATCGAATACGGGCGATCCCCATAGTTCTATCAGGTAGGCATAGGCTCCCAGCATGTCGTATGTAGAGGCTTGTGCTTGCCCCATTCCTCCTGATGTGACCGGGCGGTAATTCTTTAAGATACGGGCACCCATTGTGACAATCTTTGCCTGGACATTCATGTCTTCTTCATATCCCGGACGGACCTGGATATCGAAAGCCTGAGCATACTTGTTGGTTTTTCGCAGTTCTTGTAGATACCGGTTAAATCTTTCCTGTGCCTGCAGCCTTTGTTCAGCAGTTTGTCTTTGAGTGCTAGTTGCCCTGGGTGGAGTAACAAACATTATTAGCCTGCCCATATTATGGTAATGAAAACCGGCAAAGATGTTCGGATGTTTCAGCATGAATTCATATGTATTACGTGTACATGGCTCTGACATTGGATATGGATTTCCTGCCCGAAGATTCCAACCTGAAGGATAGTTCCTGTTAGGGTCAGGGCCTCCGATATCGTCTTCATTGATCATGCCGTCACCGTCGTTGTCATATCCTTCCTGGCCTATACGGCGGAATCTCAAAACATCTTCCTCCATGTTAGTGAGCCGAACAAAGCGGCGTTTATCGGCTGAGAGTTTGTATTCTCCGTTTGGGTCTTCGATATACATTGTGGAAAGTTCTCCATCACCGTCTACGTCTTCGGTTCTGTCTTCATCGTAAAGGCCGTCACCGTCGTTGTCTTCGGGCCTGAACGGTTCTCTCGGGTTGTTAGGGGTATTTGGAAATTCAACAAACGATGCATTCGCATCGACATTCAAGCCCGGAAGAATATAAAACGTGCAGTTATTCACAAGGTCGTAAACATACTGATCATAGTCATACCTTGTAAGCAGATACCACATAAGATACAGAGAACATGAAATTCCGTTGACCTCATTTCCGTGTATTGCTCCATCCACCCACATTGCGGGTTTGTCCTCGTGTTTTCCGGTTGATTTTGCTGTAATAGTAATAAGGTACTGATCGCGTCCCATGCGGCTCTTCCCGATGCTCTCGATATCTGACAGGTGAGAGTACTTTTTCTGTATGTCATGCATTATTTTTGTCCATTCAGCGTACGAATAGTACCTGCCCCAGCTTATTGGGAAATCAAGCTCCCCGTGATAGCCACCAGGACTTTTTTGAAGTTTTTTCTGAGCATGCAGCGTCCCTCCAAAGGATATAAGCATTGTGAAAGCCAGACCAAAAACCATCATATATTTTAAATTAGTTCTTGATTTCATCGTAGACTCCTTTCTCATTTGATTAAAATTTCTTTTACTTTAGTGCCGCCTTTCTGTGAAGTAACGACTATTTTAAGCGGTGTTTTCCCTTCTACTGCGAGGAGCCATTTGACTTTACGTTTAGGGCCTGTTTGCCTGTCCTTCTGCTGCCTTGGCTGCTGACGCTGTGGCATTTGCCGAGGATAATACTGCGGCATGTAACGGTACCTCTGCTGCATACTCTGCTGCGGCGATGGGGGAGGAGTACTTTTTGCTGAAAAGCCGGGAATTTTCATTACTCCTTCAAGAACTCCGATTTTTTGAAACGGTGTTCCCTGGAGATAAGTGACTTTATCACAGTCACCGATAAGCCAGATAACATCCTCTCTGTTGCCAGCAAGCTGGGCTCCGCGTGCGATATGAGTTGCGAGTTTTCCTGTATTTTCTATTGTGGCAGTTACCTCGACGATCTTATACCTGCCTTTTGATTTTCCTTTCTTAACGGTCGCAAGATTCCCCTTCTGTAATACGTATGCATCATGTGCATTGTCTGTATTAAACAATACGCGGGCCTTTGCATTTGTAATTACTACTTCTGGCAGAAGCCCTGCCCTGAAAAGTTCAAACTGCCAGTGTGTCTCACATACGCCAAGAAGTGGTTCTCCTGGAAATGCATTTCCTCTGTATTTTGGGATCCAGCCTCCAATTTCGCCTTCTCCAAGTTCAGGATGCTTAAATTTTTTCCAAGGTATGAACAACTTGCCGGCGAATTTTTCATCCTGATATTTCAGCAGTGCGCGAGCCAGTTCTAATCTGGCATTTTTTCCGGTGAATTCAGAGACGCCTTTTATGTCTTTTCTGGGGTTCCAGAGTTCGGTTGTTATGGAGTATACCCCATACTGCATATATAACCAGTCGGTCGCCAAGCCGTAACCGTAGCGGCGGTCCCTTGTTTCGTTGTAGCTGACTTTCCAGCCGCGGGGGAGTTCATATCCGCGTGCGATAGCGTATTTGTTTTTGGAAGATTTTTTTAGTTCTTCTTTGAATTTATCGATTAACTCTGGTTTATTCCATGCTTCCGGAATCTCTTCACCGATTAACTCAAGGTATTTTTTCCCCATGATAAAATCGAATACAGCAATATCTTTTGGGGCCAGTTTGGTATGCGGAGCCGTTCCCAGCGGTCTGTACGTGAATCCGCCGGATGTGTGATAAAACTGTGCCATAAGAACATTCGTATGGTTTGTAAAAAACTCGGCGATTGCACGGGCTTCCGGAGAAGAAGTAGGATAATCCCCTTGTCCGCCTTGCATGCCGTCTTCTTTGAACCATTCTTCAGGAAAATTTCGGTTTATGTCGATCCCTCCTTCCGGATCTTCTTCCCGTTTTCCGTCACCGTCATTGTCTTTATCTTCTCTAACAACTGAATAACGCGGCTTCACTGTTTTCTCGTTCTGACCGAGCCGGACCATCAATCGTGGATCAACATCATCAATCACATACCGGCCTTTGGAGTCCTTATAACGGAATCGTGTGATATACCCGTCGCCGTTGAGGTCGTCAGGTCCGTCTTCATTGACCTTTCCGTCTTTGTCGTCGTCTTTCTTCATGCTGTTGTATCTCTGGGAAATACCTTGTTCGACGCTGTTATATACGCCGTCAGGATTAACAACAGGACAGATATAAAAGGTCTTGTCATCTATAAGCTTTTTGATCCAGGCGTCCGAAGTATAGCCTGAAACCAGTTTGTCGATGATGTATAAGCAGACTTCGGTTCCGGTATGCTCGTTTCCATGCATACTGCCGCAGATCCATTGTCCGGGCTTTCCCTGATAAGTTTTCATAGGTGTGACATTTTTTACCCTTTCCTTACGCATATTTCGTAACTTCACGTGTGCATCGATTGTGGTTCCTGTTTTCATATTTGAAATAGCCAGGACATAAATCGGCCTTCCCATGTTGCTTTTCCCGATTTCGATAAGCCTTGTGATATCTGGATATATTCTTGCAACATCCTTGATGTATTTTACAGTGCCTGTATAACCATGGTAGTCATCAAAGCTGATAGGAACCTTTTGTGCAGCGGAACCGGATATAAATGCAAGAATAAAGATAATTACAAAGGCAATAGCCAGCCCTTTGAGATTATTAAATTGAGACTTCATAACACACTCCCTCCTTTTATATTTTATTTAGTTTTTTGGCCTGGTATAAGGGCGCAAACTGAAGCTGAAGTCAAATGTTTTGGGATAGATAGAATATTTTTTTATCACTCCAGGGCCGCAGCTTCCATTCCCCAGGTGTTAAGAGGCGTGATAATTTACGCACGGATCGGCGCATAGTTTTACGCACTAG
>CAZYMU010000012.1:0-67500 GCA_964648465.1 uncultured Eubacteriales bacterium
AAATGCTTATTTTAATGCCAGTTATGACACAGCCTGAGATGCGGTAAGATCGGCTTGCCCATAGGGTAAAGAATGCCGATTATAATTAATATTAGATTCAATAAAGAAAGCGACTCTCTTAATATTGCGAAAAATCACGCTGATAAGCAGATTCCATCAAGTTTAAATAAAGGCATCGGCATTCTTTATGAATAACTCAGGTTAAATGAGGGGAGGTTATTTTGATAAGGCAGTTCGTATTGAAATGTGATTGCCATCAGAAGAGATTTCGACAGCTCCATGGATGTCAGTTCTGAAGACTTTTGAGCCGATCTCGTCATATCTTTTTAGAACCTCACTGCTGGGAAATCTGTACCAGTTTCCTTCTCCTACAGAAATGACTACGATTGCGGGAGAAACTTTTTTAAGAAAAGCCATTGAACTTGAAGAATTGCTGCCATGATGAGGTGATTTCATAACCTGGCTTGAAATTTCTTGTTCTGTTTGTAAAATCTCATTTTCTGATTTGATCTCAATATCGCCTGTCAGTAGAAAAGATGTTTTCCCATAAATAAATCTTAGAACTAAAGATTGATCATTATTAGCAAAGAGAACATCGGATTTTGCTTCTTGCGGGTGAAGAACTTCTATCCTTACATTATTTTCAGTGAGAATTTGATTTCTGAACATTCTCCTTAGTGTAACCAATGGAGATAGTGATTTTTTAAATGATGTGTAGGTTTTATCCTGTAATGGACTAAAGGTTTCCCAGTACTCTCCGATTTTAAAATTTCTGGCGACTGCTTTTAAGCCATTCAGATGATCAGGATGCGAGTGTGTCAAGATAAGATAATGGATCTTTTTTATTCCCTTTCTCCACAGGAAAGGAGATACGACTCTTTCACCGACATCAAATGTGCCAACTGGAAATCCGCCACCATCAATTAGCATTTTTTTCCGCCCCGGAAATTCAATAAGTATGGAATCCCCCTGTCCTACATCGATAAAGGTGAATTTAAGGGTTTTTGAATTTGATTTAAAAGGATATGTGATTATTATCACGAATGCAGCAATGAAACACAGCGAAAAAATTAATTTTTGTTTTTTTATCCTTGAGGGAAGGAGAAGAAGAAATAGAAAGAGGAAATAACCGATTATTGTAAGCAGCTTGGGTGTTGGTATTCTATAGGAAATAAATGTCAAGCTGTCAAAGAGGTGAGAAGTAGTTATCAGGAGGTCAATGAGGCAGATTATTACTTTTACGATTATGCGGGCTAGAGAAGTGCTTATGAAAGAAAGAGGAAGAAAGATATAACCGCATGCCATAATCACGCCAATTAGGGGTAAAGCTGCAAAATTGAGAATCAAGGAGGAAAAAGCAACCCTGTTAAATGCCCTTGCTATAAAAGGCAAAACCCCGAGTTGGGCTGTAAGGGAAATGGCAAAGAGTTCACTGATCTTTAGTGGAAACCGCGGCAAATATTTGATTATTTTTGGGAGAAAGAGAATGATGGAGAAAGTCGCGGCAAACGTAAGCTGGAATCCTAAGGCGAACAAATTAAATGGATTAATAATAAGAAGGAAAAAGGCACTCATTGAGATCGTATTGATAAGGTTAACATCTTTCCAGATGAGCTTTCCGAAGAGAAAAGCTAATGTCATAATAGTTGCTCTTATAACAGAAGGTCTTCCTTCCACAAGTAAGGCATAAATGATAAGAAATACAATAAGGAGAATATATGATATTCTGGTCGGAATTTTAATAATTTTAAACATGGAAAAGAAAAGGAAAGAAATGATTGCTATATGTGCTCCGGAGATAGCAAAAAGATGATAAAGGCCGGAATTTTGGAAGGTACGTGAGATTGAATCCGGGATCCTACCTCTTTCCCCTAGAAGAAGGGCTTCGAGGATGGCTCCTTGAGAGGAAAAAGCTTTTTCTGTTTTATAAGTAAAATGTTCTTCGATTTTTTGCAGAAATTTTGAGCGAAGGAAAGAGATTATGCGAAGAATAGAATATTTATTACCAGATTTAATTTTTTCCACTAGAAGGGGACTTTTGGAATAGGCTCTGTTGTGGATATTTTGATTTTTAAGATATTCTTTCAAGGAAGAAGGATTAAAATTTTGGAAATCCTTAAGAGGAGTTATCTTTGCTGAGACTTTGATTTTGTCGTGTACAAGAAGAGATCTTAGTGAAGAGGTTCCAGATGATAGTGGAATAGATATTCTTAAATTTCCTTTAATTTTTTCTTCTTTATTATTGAAAACAACTTTTTCGACCTTCAGGAAAAGAAAATCTCTATTATTGCCTCGGGAGGGAGATTTGTATAAAGATCCTATGAAATCTGAGTAAGCAGTGCTTTTAAATTTGTGAAGGGGATTATCTTTAAAGGCTCTGTTTCTGGAAGTATGGAGAGTTGTCCCGAGAAATAGCACAGTCAGTAGAAGGAAAGCAAAAGCTGATTTGTTTTTTCTGAAAAGGAAAAATAGCCAAGTAGAGGCAAGGCTTATGAGTAGTGCTGAAATTGCGGCAGGAATAGAGATGAAGAAAAGAGAAGAGAGCAATATTCCCGCAGCCAATGATATGACCAGGAAGAATAAAGGAAATTGCATGGTTCAGGAGTTATGGAGACTTGTCTTCCAGATTGTTCTGGGACTCGAGGCAATCCAGAAGGAGGTGGCACATGATTTTGATACCGATAGGAATGCTTCTTTCGTCAGGATTAAAATATGGGCTGTGAAGAGGAGCGATACTTTTTTTATATGGGGGTTTTACGCCCAGGAAGAAAAAGAAACCGGGAATTTCCTGGCAATATAAGGAGAAATCTTCGGGAACCATCTGAGGTTTTAGTTTTTTAACATTGTTTTCACCCAACAAAGATATGAGAGTTGGGTACATGATTTTTGCCAATTCAGGGTGGTTATAGACAGAAGGGCTGCCCTTTTTATAGTTAAATATATAGTCGGCTCCGAAAGAATGAGTAATTCCTTTGACAATATTTTCCATTAAATTTTTTATTTTAGCTCTGTTCGATTCGCTAAGAGCTCTTACTGTTCCCTCGAGTCGAACATTTTCCGCGATAATATTTGATTTTGTCCCCCCTTCTATCTTTCCGATAGTGATAACAGCAGGATCACTAGTGTCGATTGCCCTGCTGATGATAGATTGGATGCTTAATACAATTTGGGAAGCCAGAGCGATTGCATCTATTCCTTCTTGCGGCCTGGCTGCTTGGGAACTTTTTCCCTTGATAATAATCTCAAACCAGTCTGAACTTGCCATAATGGGGCCGGGAGAAAAATGAATTTCCCCAACATTTCCCTCAGGCCAAACGTGAAGACCGAAAATTGCGCCAACCGGAGGATTTTCAAGAGCTCCTTCCTTAATCATCAAGTAAGCTCCACCTTCTTCGCCAGGAGGAGGACCTTCTTCAGCAGGCTGGAAGATGAATTTAATGTTGCCTTTTATCTTGTCTTTAAGCGTACTCAGGACCATAGCAGTTCCGAGTGCTATGGAGGTATGAATGTCATGTCCGCATGCATGCATGACTCCCGGGTTTAAAGATTTATAATGTACATCTGTTAATTCCTGAATGGGAAGAGCATCCATATCGGCCCTAATCCCTACTGTGAATCCTTGTTGACTGCCTTGAAGCAGTGCCACTACTCCAGTTCTTGCTATTCCTGTTTTAACTTCAAGACCAAGGGACATGAGCTTGGAAGCAACAAGTTTAGCTGTTTCATATTCGTGGTTGCCGAGCTCTGGATTAATATGGATGTAACGGCGGGTTCGTATGATTTCATATAGGTGTTTTTCGATTTCTCTGTCAATCTGCAGTGCAGTCTTTTTATCAACATGTATACCGGCAGCAGAGAAACAAAATGAACTAAAATATAGAATAGATATTATAAAAGCACGCTTTTTGTGCATAAGCTCTTTTTATTCTGCGAAATCAGGAAATATATTTTGAAAAAGCTTTAGTTCCAGCAAAGTGACCCTTTTTTTCTAACTCTTCTTCTATTTCTAAAAGCCTGTTATACTTGGATACTCTTTCACTTCGGCTTACAGACCCTGCCTTAAGCTGGCCTGTACAAAGAGCCACACTTAAGTCGGCAATAAAAGTGTCTTCTGTTTCTCCTGAACGGTGGGAGATTACTGTGGAGTACCCCTTTTTGTGGGCATATTTTACCGTCTCAATTGTTTCTGTCAGCGTTCCAATCTGGTTTAGCTTGATAAGGATTGAATTTCCTATTCCCTGTTCAACCCCTTTTTTGAATCTTTCCATGTTTGTGACAAATATATCGTCTCCAACAATCTGGATCTTTTCTCCAAAAATATCGGTCTGAATTTTCCATCCTTCCCAGTCGTCTTCGGCAAAGCCATCTTCAATAGAAATAATAGGATATTTTTCAATTAAATCCCTATAGAATGCTATCATCTGATCAACTGTTCTTTTTTCCCCGTCCGATTTCTTAAAGAAATATATGTTGTCAGTGAAAAATTCTGAAGCAGCAACATCAAGAGCAAGAAAGATATCTTTGCCTGGCCTATAGCCTGCTGTCTCGATGCTTTTAATAATTAATTCGAGTGCTTCCTCGTTGGATTTTAAGTTGGGAGCAAAACCGCCTTCATCCCCTACTGCAGTGTTGTATCCTTTTTTCTTAAGATTTTTCTTGAGGTTGTGGAAAACTTCAACAGCGGCTCGTAGTGCTTCTGAATAATTAGGCATTCCAGCAGGGACAATCATAAATTCCTGAATATCTACATTGTTATCAGCATGAGATCCGCCGTTTAATATATTAATCTGGGGAACGGGAAGAATATAATCTTCTTTTTTCCCAAGGTATTTATATAGTGGTAAATTTAAAGCTTGTGCGGCAGCTTGGGCAGTTGCCATGGAGACAGATAGAATAGCATTAGCACCTAATTTGCTTTTAGATGGTGTTCCATCGAGCTGGATAAGCCGCCTGTCAATATCTTCCTGGTTGAGAACATCTAATCCTACAACTTCTGGGGCAATAATATTCTTTACATTTGAGACAGCTTTTAAAACTCCTTTTCCTATAAAACGGGAAGGGTCTCCATCTCTTAATTCCAGGGCTTCGTGAGTACCTGTTGAAGCTCCTGAGGGAACAGAGGCCTTTCCTTGTGCTCCTGAACCAAGAAATACTTTCGTGCTGATTGTGGGATTTCCCCGAGAATCAAGGATTTCTCTTGTCTTTATTTTAACTATTGTTGTATCTGGCTTCATTAAATCATTCCTTGGTTTGGACTGAAAAGAATAATTCTTTAAAGAATAATGCTTAACCTCTCTGGAGAATGGTTTTACTTTTTTGCTTCTTCTTTAGGAGGCTCAGTATCCTTTTTGGTAATTTCTGCTTTTTTTTGCTCAATAAATTCTTTTATTGAATCAACTCCTTCACTTGCCTTTTCCTTGACGACCTTGATTCCCTTCTCAGCTTCTTTTGCGATTTTTTCATAGCTTTCCTTAGCCTTTTCTCCTGTTTTCGCGGCAGATTCTTGAATTTTCTTTCGTGTTTCTTCTCCGCTTGCCGGGGCAAAAAGAACACCTAGGATGAAGCCTGTAGCTGTTCCTAATAAAAAGGACAAAGTGATTTCGATTACGCTCGTGTCTTTATTTGCCATTTTTTTTCTCCTTTCGTTTTTTCATTTGCCGCCAGCCAAGACGAATAAACGGGTAAAGAAGTGGCCAGAAATTAGATGATGGCTTTATAATTTTCGTGGTTACGAACCAGGTTATTTCAGATAAGCTGACAGCTGTTTTTTTTGTGGCTTCCAGGATGTCGTCTAAATCATCGATTTTAGTATTAACTTTTTGACTGGTCTCGTTCAGGTTGCTGACAAGGGTTCTTATTTGATTAAGAGTTTCTTCTCCTCCTCTGGCTGTTTTTCGTAGTTGAGCAATGAGAGTAATGAGAAAAGTAACGGCTACAACTATTGAAATGGTTATAACTAAAAACAAGAACTGGTTTAAGGTTAGCGGCATTGTAATTAATAGATAGAATAAAAAATATATTTTGTCAATTTATAAATAACCTGAATTCTTGAAATTGTTATTAATTTTTGTCTATTTCTTTGGATTATTTCAATAATATTTTTTGAATGTTAGGGATGTTGTGATCTTTTTCGATTTTTTCTAAGATGCGAATAAAATCACCCTCTTTCTTTTCTTTGATAGCCTGTTCCCATTCTTTCAGTATTGGGGATGGGATAAAAAGATATTCCTTTTTTAGCAGCTTATTGATCCCGCGGAGTGACTGCCAGTGTGTGATCATTATCAAGGCCAGCACACCAAAAAAAACGTTGGGACCTGGGAGAATTGCCATAAAACCACTGATAGGGAGGAGTAAAGTCTCCCCGATGAGGAGGATAATGTGTTTGGTTCTCTGCTTTTGGAGAAAGAAATAAAATTTGACATTTATTCTCTTTTTTCCAAGATGACCTGAATGGTTAATTATGATTTCATCTTGTTCTATTTTTATGATTTTTTCAAAAGTCTGTTCTTGTACAAGAATTTTTTGAGGCAAAAGCATGAGTTTTTCTTTAGCGACCACCCAGATTTTTTTCAGCCGGGGAAAGTCAGCTTTAATTTGGTGTACAGGTTCTGAAGAGAAATATCTGTATTTATGGCGGTAATCTTGTACGAAAAAGAACTGCATGATCTTGTTTAATTCTAACATTTAGCCTAGCTATAAACAAATCTTTCCCTTTAATATTAAATGTAATAGGTATGGAATGAAGATAATAGCAAAACTCGAAGTGAATGAATATTGTTTACAGGACAAAATTTCACTCCATGATACAAGTTAGACTTCTGTTCTTGACTTTTTATGGGGATGAATCTAATATTTACGGTTGAAAATCATGAAAGTTCTTGGTTAACAAAGAGCCTGGTTTATTAAAACATTTGAAAGAAAAGCACAAGAGCAAAAAGATGAGAGAAAAGTATAATTTTAAAAAAATTGAAGAAAAGTGGCAGAAGGTTTGGGATAGCAAAAAAGTTTTTAGGTCTTGCAAAGACCGGGCGAAAAAAAAGTATTACTGCCTGGAAATGTACCCTTATCCGTCTGGCTGTATCCATATGGGACATGTGCGAAATTATTCGATTGGAGATGTTATTTCCCGCTATAAGGCGATGAATGGTTTTAGTGTTATTCATCCTATTGGCTGGGATGCTATGGGAATGCCGGCTGAGAATGCTGCTATTAGCCAAGGCGTTCACCCTCAAAAATGGACTCTCGATAATATTTTGTACATGAAGAGACAGTTGAAGAGGATGGGTTTTAGCTATGATTGGGACCGTGAAGTAAATACATGTCTACCTGAGTATTATAGATGGAACCAGTGGATTTTCCTAAAAATGTATGAGAGAGGTTTGGCATATAGGAAAAAAAGCCGTGTAAATTGGTGTCCACAGTGCCAGACGGTTCTTGCGAATGAGCAGGCTGTTGGAGAGCGCTGCTGGCGATGTGGTACGGCAGTCAAACAGAAAGAGATAGAACAGTGGTTCCTGAAAATAACTGACTATGCGGAAGAGTTACTTTCTGGTCACAGCCTGCTTGAAAAGTGGCCGGAACATGCCCTGACTATGCAGAAAAATTGGATAGGAAAGAGCACTGGAGCACACATTATTTTCCCAATGGCAGACTCATCTCGATCTATTGAGATTTTTACTACAAGAGTTGATACCATCTTCGGAGCTACATTTATAGCGCTTTCTCCTGGGCATCCTTTGTCTCGAACTCTGATTTTGGAATCAGAGCGGAAAGAGGAGCTGGAGAAATGGATAGAAAGAAATCTTATTGAACGAAGACAGAAAGAAAGTTTGGAAGAAACCGAAAAGAAGGGAATTGATACTGGTAAAAAGGCTATTAATCCTTACACTGGTGAAGAAATCCCTATCTGGATTACCAATTATGTTTTAATGGAATACGGCACAGGTGCAATTATGGCTGTTCCTGGACATGATAAAAGAGACTTCGAGTTTGCAAAAAAGTATTCTTTACCAATTAAAGAAGTAATAGTGCCATATGGTCAATCTCCAGCCGGAAAAACAGAGGAGGTTTTTGAAGATTTTGGAATAGTTATCAATTCAGGGCATTTTTCTGACAGAAATTCCATAGAAGCAGCCAAAGAGATGATTAGATACGGAGAAGAAAAAGGATTTGCCAGAAAAGAGATATTGTACCGCCTTAAAGATTGGGGTATTTCACGTCAACGCTATTGGGGCACACCTATTCCTGTAGTTTACTGTGATAAGTGTGGTATTGTAGGTGTTCCTTACGATTCTCTTCCGGTCGTTCTTCCTTATGATGTAGAGTTTAAAGGGACAGAAGGATCTCCTCTCGAAAAATCAGAGGATTTTGTGAAAACAACGTGTCCGAAATGCCATAGAGAAGCACGTCGGGAAACCGATACAATGGACACTTTTTTTGATTCATCCTGGTATTATTTTCGCTACTGCTCTCCAGAGGAAAAGAAACTTCCATTTGATCCTCAGCCTGTTGATTATTGGCTTCCTGTTGATCTCTATATAGGAGGAATAGAACATGCTATTCTTCATCTCATATATGCGCGTTTTTTCTGCAAGGTTTTGAGAGATTTAGGATTGACAAAGATTGATGAACCTTTTCCTCGATATCTTGCCCAGGGGATGGTGACTAAAGATGGATCTGCCATGTCGAAATCAAGAGGCAATGTGGTGGATCCGGATGAAATGGTATCAGAATACGGGGCAGATACTCTCAGACTGTTTGTCCTTTTCGCGGCTCCTCCTGAAAAAGAATTTGCATGGAATGAGAAGGGAATAGAAGGATCATACCGGTTCTTGAATCGCATTTGGTCATTTTTTCAGGAAAATATGGATATATTTAATAAAGAAGAAGAGGATTTGCGTGGATCGGATATTGCAGTAAGCAGCTTAAGGAGGAAAATGCACCAGACCGTAAAGAAAGTTAGTGAAAACATAGAAAAAAGATTCCATTTAAATACGGCCGTTAGTTCCATCATGGAATTTTTTAACCAGATCAAAAAAGAAAATGATACCTTAAGGAAAAGCGATGTAGGGAAAAATATTTTAAAGGAAGCTTTGGAAAAACTGGTCTTGTTGCTTTATCCTTTTACCCCTCACGTTTGTGAAGAACTTTGGGAGAGAATGGGACATAAAAAACTCCTTATCCGCAGTGCATGGCCGTCGTTTGATCCTGACCTAGCCAAAGAGGAGACGGTGACTATTGTGGTTCAGATCAATGGAAAATTAAGGGATAAATTTAATGTGGAGAGGGATTTGCAAGAGGTGCGGATAAAGGAAAGAGCTTTAGAATTAGATAGAATTCAAAATTTAATCGGGGAGAAAAAAGTCAAGAAAGTGATATATATTAAGAATAAATTGGTCAATATTGTACTTTAGGTTTATTGGAATAAAATGAAAAAATTTATTTTTCTGTTATTTGTTTTCCTTTTGTCTGTTCAGTGCGGGTATCACCTGCGGGGGACAGGCAGTGCACTTCCTGAACATATTAAGAAAATCAATATTCCCATGTTTAAAAACTCAACAACACGTTTTGAGCTTGATTTGAAACTGACTCAAAAAGTTATTGATGAGTTAGTAGCACGGGGAAGAGTGGAAATTACGGATGACAGGTCTTCTGCTGAAGCTGTCTTGTCAGGAGAAATCATTTCTTTCACTGCAAATCCTATAGCTTTTTCTGGAGAAGCGACTGCTGACCGCTATAACATTACTATTGTTGCAAAGATTTTACTCAGGGATATTCTCAAGAATAAGAACATCTTTTCCAACCCCAATTTTGTTTATCAGGAAGAATATGAAGTTCCTGAAGGGATGGATTTTGAGACTGTAGAAACAGAAGCTATCGACAAGGTAGCGGAAAAGTTTGCCAAGACTCTCGTGATAACAATTTTAGAAGGATTTTAATGGTGGTGTATAGTTTTGTTCTGAACAGGAAAATTAGCGAAGAGACTATTTTACCATGTTATTTTTTTTATGGGAAAGAGGTTTTCCTTGCTTATCAGTTTATAAACGAGCTGAAAAAAGTATTGGCTTTTCCTGATAATCAAGCTTACGGCATAGAAAAATTCGACCTCGAGAATCATTCCTGGATGCAGGTTATTGATGCAGCCCGAACTGGACATTTGCTTTTTTCTACAAAGTCTATGATTGTGGTTGAGGTTTCGGAACCTAGAGATAAGCACCTTTCTTCAATGGAAGAGAGTGTCTTGAGGGAGTATTTTTCTTCCCCTTCTTATCAAACAGTTCTCATAATTATTTTTTCGGGAAAATTGAAACAGGATGCACTGCTTTTCAGAATATTTTCAACATTTTCTTCTTCCACAGTTTTTAGGAAGGAATTGAGGCCTTTAAAAGAGAAAGATTTATTTATATGGATTGAAAGAAAATTGAAAATGACAGGTAAGATTGTGACAAATGATGCCAAAAAAAGGATGGTAGAGTCCATTGGAAGCGATTTAGGCAGAATGAATAATGAGATAGAAAAAATTGTCACATTCATCGACAAAAAAAAACTAATTGAATTGGATGATGTGAATCAGATCTCCGGCTGGATTAAATCATTTGATGAATGGGAGATTTTAGACAATTTGGTTGAGGCTGATTATGAGAAATGCCTGCTCACGCTGGATTATTTACTAAAGAAAAAAGCTGTCCCGCCTGTGGCCATTTTAGCTGGGACTGTCAGGTTTTTCAGGGATATTTTGCAAGCTAAGCTCTGGCTGAAGGAGAAGGCTAAAGATAGAAGGATGATTTTCAAGGAGTTGAGGCCAAACATTAAAGAAAAATTTAAAGATTTATATGCTAGAAAATATAGAGAATTGTTCTTTTTAGTAGACACAATTTCTATGAAAGATCTGAATCATTTTTTACTTGCCCTCCGGCAGATTGATTTAAAGTACAAGACATCAAGCATTTCTACTAAGAGCAATTCGCGTCAGACGCTTTTAGAGAGTTTCCTTTTTGATTATTGTTGCCGCAGGAAAAATGTTAAAAAGCTGTTGCAGAGAAGTGCTTAATATTGATAAGGAATCAGTAAGCGTAGGAAAATGCGGTAGGGATTCTTGTAAGATTATTTGGAAGGCGAAGGATTAACCATTTCTACCTGCCGGCTTAATCTCGATTTGTAACGGTTGCCTTTATTTTTGTGGATGGTTCTTTTTTTGACTGATTTATCTATTAAGGAAAAGGTCTGGGGGAGGAGATTTGAGGCTTCTTCTTTATCTTTATTTTTAATAGCTTTCCTCAATTTTTTTATCTGTGAGCGAAGAGTGGATTTGTTTTTTCTATTTATTGCATTTCTTCGGAGGCCCCGCCTCCACTGTCGTATAGCAGATTTGTGATGAGCCATTTCTTTCTCCTGTAAAGAACTGTTATAATAAGATATCTTCTTTTTAAAGTCAACATAACAATGATAAGGCACAGGAAAAAGGGATGATGGAACAAAAAGCAGAGAATCGCAAGCTACTGAGGTCCACATTTGCAGTCACCGCCCCTACACTTATCAGCAGGGTACTGGGCTATTTTAGAGACATGATTCAGGCATTTTATCTTGGCACCGGAACGAATGCTGATGCTTTCACTATGGCCTATGTAATTCCAAACTTATTGAGGCGTTTGACAGGCGAAGGGGCTATGACGGCAGCTTTTATCCCTGTGTTTACTCAAGTAAAAAAAGAAAAGAAGAAAGAAGAACTGTGGAAATTTGCTAATGCATTCTTTTTTGATCTGACTTTGATTATGGCACTTCTTACTGTACTAGGTATAATTTTTTCTCCTTTTCTGGTAAAGGTCATTGCCTTTGGATTTAAGCAGGTTCATGGAAAATGGGATCTGACCCTAGTGCTTACACGGATCATGTTTCCATATATCTTTCTAATAAGCCTAGCTGCACTGGCAATGGCAATTCTAAATTCTTTTAAAAAGTTTTTTGTCCCGGCATTTACTCCTGTTCTTTTTAACCTTTCTATTATTGCTGCAGCTGTTTTTTTTGCACCCAGGGCTGAAGAGCCTGCATTTGTTTTTGCTGCAGGAGTTGTTATCGGCGGAGTTTTTCAATTATGCTTTCAGCTTCCTTTTCTATGGAAGAAAGGAATGCGTTTCAAGATTGGCCTTAGTTTCAGACACCCTGCCGTACGCAAAGTGGCAGTGCTTATGGTCCCGGGGATTTTTGGAGTCGGGATATCCCAAATAAACTTTGCCATAAGCCGAATGATTGCATCCTTCCTGGAGGAAGGAAGTGTCTCATCTCTCTACTATGCTTCCAGAATCCAGGAGCTTACTCTCGGCCTTTTTTCTATTGCGCTTTCCATAGCACTTCTTCCCACTTTTTCTGAACTGGCAGCACGTAATAATATAAAGAAAATGAAGAAAACGCTCAATTTCTCTATTAAGCTGATATTCTGGATTACATTCCCGGCAATGGCCGGTCTTATTGTGCTGAATTATCCTATAATTCAGGTTCTTTATCAGAGAGGGGTTTTCGATGTCCATTCGACTGCAATGAGTGCTTCATGTCTGCTGTTTTTTTCTTTCGGACTTCCGTTTATTTCGGGTGTAAAGATTATTGCTCCTGCATTCTATGCTCTCAAAGATACCAAGACACCTGTTGTCGTGGCTTTTTTTGTGATGTTGGGCTATATTTCTTTGTCTTTAATTTTAATGAAACCGATGCGTGTTGGTGGAATAGCTTTAGCTTTATCTCTGTCTTCGATTTTCAATTTTTTCCTTCTTTTTTATCTGCTGGAAAAGAAAATTGGGAGAATTGAAAATAAAGGGGTTTTAATATATGCATTAAAATCCGCTTTTTCAGCAGCTGTAATGGGATGTGCAATATGGTTTTTTATGAAGCAGTTTGAATTCAATAATTTTATCTTCATGAAACAGCTTTTTGTTTTGTTGTCAGCTATTTTGCTGGGAATTCTTATATATATTGTGTTGAATTTGCTTTTCAACCATGAGGATTTAAAAAGCTTAATTAGTGCTTTTTCAGGAAAGTGAATGCCTAAAAACTGAGGGATTTTAATGAAGATTGTATTGCAAAGAGTAAAGAAAGCTTCGGTTACTGTTGGAAGAAAAGTTGCAGGTAAGATTGGCAGCGGCATTTGTCTTCTTGTTGGAATAGAAAAAGGAGATTCAAAGGAAGATGCTCATTATTTAGCCAAGAAAATCACGGAATTAAGGATTTTTCCAGATGAAGATGGGAAGATGAATTTTTCTTTGTCTGATGTTCTAGGAGAAGTACTCGCTGTATCTCAATTCACTTTGGCTGGTTCGGTTAGGAAAGGGAGGAGGCCGAGTTTTGATAAAGCCGAGCATCCGGAAAAAGCAGAAAGGCTGTTTAATTATTTTGTTGACTTGTTCAGGCAGAAAGGCATAAAAGTCGCAACAGGTATCTTTGGTGCAAGGATGAGTGTCAACTTAACAAATGATGGCCCTGTGACTTTCATTATATCTAGCCTGGATCATTCATAAAGAATGCCGACACCATTATTTAACCTTAATGAAATCTGCTTATCAGCATGATTTTTCGCAATATTAAGAGAGTCGCTTTCTTTATTGAATCTAATTTAATTATAATCGGCATTCTTTACCCTATGGGCGAGCCGATTTTACTGCATCTGCTGCGTTACAGCGCATTCGTGGTGAAGGACCACAACTTCATGCGCTGTGCCTTGCATCTGCAGCAAGCTTGGACTCGTGAATAACCCACGTTCTCCTGGGTTGTTCATAAAAATTGCTGAATTTAGTTAAGATGAATTTGAGTGCATGTTTGCGCTCCACTAAGATTTTTAACGCCATTTCCTCCCCGATCTTCTCGGCTCTGCTGGAACTCCGCATGCTTATCTTAAGCACCACCACAATGTCCCCGAGCCACCATTAATACCGCCCTTTTGATTATACAGTGCTCACACATCCATCAGGCCCAACTTTGTCGGATTCCCTCGAAGATCGACTCGTAAAGGCTAAATCTTTTAATGTCGCTTCCTCCATCCCCTCAAATTAATCTCATCCAAATCTATTAGAGGCAGTTTTTATAAATGATTCAGGCTAATAAAAAAGACAAATAAAAAAAGATGACAGACATGTTTTTTTTAACTAAATTTTAAATTTACAGATTTTTTAAGGGATTTTTCAGCTGACATCCTTACAAAATAGTTTTTGTCCTTTGATAATTTCAGCAGAAGAGAGAGAGCTTCTTCCCCTTTAATTTTTCCCAATGTCTGGGCTGCTGTCCTCCGCACATCAGCATTGGGTTCATTGATGAGGGTTTCAATATAAATTATAGATTTTGGATTTTTCTGGAGGGATAATATTTTTATAAAAGCACTTTTTACAAACCAAGGGGAGTATGAAAGTTTTTGAAAAGTTTTGCTCAAGTCAAGATTTTCTCTATTTCCTAATTCGTTAATGATAAGTTCGCGGGTAGCTTCACAGTGCTCATCTAATGCATCCAGTAAAACTTCACTTGCCCATGGGTCTTTTATTTTTATAATTTTCTGGATGATTTTTAGTCTTTCCTGTTTTTCCTTAGTACTTTTTAATTCTTTTAGCGTAGAGCTGTAAAGTTCTTTATCTTTATTTCCTTTAATTTTCAACTCATACCTTCTCGAGAATATGTCCCATTTTTTCTTTTTTTGTCTTTAAATATTTGAAGTTTGATTTGGTTGGTGCAATTTCGATAGGGATTCGACCGGCAATTTCTAGGCCGTATCCAGAAAGACCGACAAATTTACGGGGATTATTTGTTATAAGGCGTAACTTTGTGATTCCTAAGGAGACTAGTATTTGGGCCCCTATGCCATAATCCCGCTGGTCTGGTTTAAAACCGAGTTTACGGTTGGCTTCTATAGTGTCGGCTCCTTTGTCTTGAAGAGCATACGCTTTAATTTTATTGACTAGGCCGATGCCCCGTCCTTCCTGATCAAGAATATAAAGGATAACGCCTTTACCTTTCTTGTTGATGAGTCTCATGGATTGACGAAGCTGTTCTCCGCAGTCGCAGCGTAATGAACCTAGTGTATCTCCAGTGAAGCATTGTGAATGTGCCCGGACAAGAGTTGGCTCGTCCTTTTGAATTTTGCCCTTGATAAGGGCTATGTGGTGTTCCATGTGGATTGTGTCTTGAAAGACGACTATTTTGAAGTGTCCGAATTTTGTTGGCAGGTCTGCTTCTTCTATTTTTTGTATTAGTGTTTCATGCTTCATCCGGTATTTAATCAGATCGGCAATCGTGAGAATAGGGATGCTGTGAGCCTGGCTGAATTTAACGAGTTGAGGCATCCGAGCCATTGTGCCGTCTTCATTCATGATCTCGCAAATGACTCCGGCAGGATATAGACCTGCAATTCGAGCTATATCAACGGATGCTTCTGTTTGTCCTGCCCTTTTTAGTACTCCCCCGGCATTTGCCTGGAGAGGAAAGATGTGGCCTGGGCGGGCAAGTTCAGGAGCTTTAGTTTTTGGATTGATAGCAGTCATGACTGTTTTAGCACGGTCATAGGCTGAGATTCCTGTAGTGATTCCTTTCTTGGCATCTATTGAAACAGTAAAAGCTGTTTGGAAGCGAGCCGTGTTGTCAGAAACCATTAAGGGGAGGCCAAGCTGTTTAATCCTTTTTTCGGTCAAAGGAAGGCAGATAAGGCCGCGGCCGTATTTTGCCATAAAATTTATGATGTTGGGATTGATCTTTTCTGCGGCCACCATAAGGTCGCCTTCGTTTTCCCTGTCTTCATCATCAACAATGATAATAAGTTTGCCTGATTTTACTGTTTTTATGGCTTGTTCAACTGAAGCTGCAATAGACTTATTTTGCATTTTTTAGCCCTTAATAATTTCTTTCTCTTTCGTATGCATCAGATTATATAAGTATTTTCCGATTATGTCACATTCGAGGTTAGGCCTGTCACTTCTTCTTAATTCACCGAGATTTGTGGACTCTAGAGTAATTGGAATAAGATCTACTGAAAAGGAAGAACGGCTGGCTTCAGCTATAGTAAGACTAACTCCGTTCAGGGCTACAGAACCTTTGCTGATAATGTAAGGCCTTAAATGGGGAGATATGGAAATTGTAAGTCTTTTTTCTTGTCTTTTATTAATAATTTTAAGGACTCTTTCTGTTGTGTCAACATGGCCAGTGACAAGATGTCCGCTCAGTGGAGAAGAAAGATTGAGAGGAAGTTCGAGGTTAAGCTTGTCCCCATTATGCAGTGTGCCTAGATTGGTCTGGGATAGAGTTTCATCGGAGAGGTTAAAAAAGAGAATGTTTTTTTCTTTTTTAATAAGGCTTAGGCAAACACCGTTAACAGCCAAACTTTCCCCTGCTTTTAACTTGGAGGCTAAAGGTGGAGATTCTAAAGCAATTTCCCGTTTTCCAAAGTAATAGGCTTTAAATCGGCCCACATGGCTAATGATTCCTGTAAACATCAGAAATATCCTTCTGCTATGATATCATCTTCGATCTGAAAAAACTCTATTTTTTTCAGATGAAGTGAATCTTTGATGAGATTTACACCTTCTCCTTGAAGTAAAGAAGGAGCATCCTTTCCCCCGATCAATTTTGGAGATAATGTGACAAAAATTTTATCCGTCAATCTTTGCTCCAGAAAAGAGGTCGTCAAACTGCTGCCTCCTTCTACCAGAATACTCGATATTTCTTGCTTGCCGAGCCACGAAAGAACTTCTTTTAGGTTAATATTGGAAGAAAAGCTAGATTGGAAAATGACTTCTACCCCTTTTTTTCTCAAGTTATCGGCTTTTTGTTTAGAAGACAGTTTTCCTGTAAAGACAATGATTTTTCCTTGAGGTAGGGTATTGAGAATACGGGAGTTTGGAGGGAATCGGAGGTTGGAATCCAGTATTATTCGGGTTATTCGTTTATCCTTCCAGTTCGGGTGGCGTACAGTCAATCGAGGATCGTCCTTTATTAGCGTGTTGATGCCTGTCATGATAGCATCATATTCTCCTCTCAGAAGATTAAAATACTCTCTTGTCTGAGGAGAAGATATCCACTGAGATACAAATGTTTTTGTAGCCATTTTTCCATCTAGGCTAACTGCAGCCTTGACTGTGACAAAAGGGATTTTTTTTATGATGTATTTTATGTAAGTTTCGTTCAATAGACTATTTTTTTCCTTGAGAAGACCTACAGATACATCTATGCCGGCTTTTTTCATTTTCTTTATGCCTTTTTTATAGACGACTGGATTAGGGTCTAGTGAGGAAACCACAACCCGTTTTATGTGTGCTTTAATGATACTATCCACGCAGGGAGGAGTTCTTCCCCAATGAGTACATGGCTCAAGTGTAATGTAAGCAGTGCTGTTACTGGCTGAGGAGCCTGCTTTCTGGATGGCGATTGCTTCAGCGTGAGGCTTGCCCGGCTTTTCGTGATATCCGCACCCTAAAATAATATTTTTCTTGACTATGACAGAACCGACATGAGGATTCGGACTTGCCCATCCTTTTGCTTTTTCTGCTAAGCCATATGCCATATGAAGATAAAAAATATCCTTGAGTTTATTCATGAAAGAAGAGCCTTAACAAATTCCTTGGGAGAAAAAGGCATTATATCTTCTTCTTTTTCCCCGACACCTATAAACTTGATCGGAAGCTGCAATTCCTCGATGATACTGATAACGCTTCCTCCTTTGGCTGTTCCGTCCAGCTTTGTGAGGAAAATCCCTGTTAAGCCTGAGAATTTCAGAAATTCTTTTGCTTGAATCAAGGCATTTTGTCCAATACTTGAATCTAAAACAAGAAAAATTTCATGAGGTGCACCCTTGATTTCTCTTGAGATAATTCTTTTAATTTTTTCCATTTCATTCATTAAATTGACATTTGTATGAATTCTGCCTGCAGTGTCTATAAGGAGAAGATGAAAGTTCCGCGCTTTAAATGATTGGATGGCATCGAAAGTGACAGAAGCAGGGTCAGCTCCATACTTCCCCCTGGTTACAGGAATGTTCAATTTCTTTCCCCAGATAATAAGCTGTTCCTGGGCAGCTGCTCTAAATGTGTCAGCTGCAGCCATAAGGATGTTTTTTCCCTGGTTTTTGTAATAGTATGCAAGTTTTGCCAGAGACGTAGTTTTCCCCCCACCGTTAACTCCAACAAACATGATAACAGAACGGGAGTAATCCGGATAGAAACCAGTTGGAAATTGAGAAAGCCTATTTATAAGCTCATATTCTAATATCTTTTTTATGGTAAGGAATGAATCTGTTTTTTTACTTTTTTGTCTGATGGACTCAATGATATTTTCTGTTGTATTGATTCCGACATCAGAGAGAAGCAGTGACTCAGTAAGTTCGTCAAGTATTTCCTCTCTGTTTTTTTTACTGTGAAGGAGCTCATCAAATTTTCCAGTGAAGGATTTTCTTGTTCTGGTCAGTTTCGCTTTCAAATTAACTATCACAGTATAATAATTATATTTTTCATATAATTCAAAGTCAATTGGTCTTCAGGAATGCCAACCCAGCCATTAATGGGGAAAAGCTAAATGGTTGATATTATTAATATGATATAGTACAAAGTAGTTTTGAGAATTTCATGGAGAATGAGCTAAATTGGTTTATATTGTTTCATAATATCAGCAGTTTTTATGAATAGAATGAATAGTACAACTTGGATATTACCTCCTGTGAAAGAGGAAGCGAGAGATCTTTCTGCAGGACTTGGGATTCCTCTAGGGATAGCACAAATTATGGCAAGACGGAATATTTCTGACTTGGAGACTGCACATAAGTTTCTTTTCGGAACTTTAAATGACCTTCACGACCCTTATTTATTGGATGGGATGGAAAAAGCAGTAACAAGAATCAGGAAAGCGATTTCTTTTGGGGAAAATATATTAGTTTTTGGAGATTATGATGTGGATGGAATACTATCTGTAGTTATCCTTTCCGAAGCATTGGGTTCTCTAGGAGCAAAAGTAGATTACTATATTCCAGACAGGATGAAAGATGGATACGGGATTAAAGAGAAATATGTTGATATTGCTTTAAATAGAAAATCAACTCTGGCAATAAGCGTGGACTGTGGAATTAAAGCAATAGGATTTGTTAAAAGAGCAAAAAAGTACGGTATAGATGTTATTATAACAGACCATCATCAACCAGGGGATATGCTTCCGGAGAGCCTTGCTGTTTTAAACCCCGTGATTCGAAGTTCTGGATATCCGGACAAAGACTTAGCTGGAATAGGAGTCGTCTTTAAATTAATTCAGGCTCTTTTTAAGGAGGCAGGAAAATCTTCTGCCATTGCACATTATCTAGAGTTTGTTTCTATGGGAACAATTGCTGATGTGGCCGCATTGAGAGGAGAGAACAGGCTTTTTGTTAAATTCGGGCTGAAAAATCGTGAAGGAATTTCGAACAATGGCCTGAAATGTTTAATGAAAATTTGTGGACTGGAGGGAAAAAATATTTCTGTTGGAGATGTTGGTTTTAGGATTGGGCCAAGGATCAATGCTGCAGGAAGAATGGGAAAGGCAGACCTTGCTGTGGAGCTTTTCTTTTCGGATAATTTCCAAAAGAGCACAGAAATAGCTTGCCAGCTTGATAGGCTGAATTTACAGAGACAAAAGGTGGAAGAGAGAATATATTCTCAGGCAATAGAGTACATAAAGAAAAAATCTCTTGATAAAAAATATAAACTTCTAATTTTAGGTTGTGACGAATGGCATCGTGGTGTGATTGGAATTGTCGCGTCAAAACTTAAAGAATATTTTAACAGGCCTGTTATTCTATTTGCCTATGAAGAAGGGAAAGCTTTTGGTTCAGGAAGAAGTATCAGTGAATTTTCACTTATAGAGTGCATTGATAAAAACAGGGAGTTTTTTCTAAGCTTTGGAGGACATCCTATGGCCGTAGGTTGTGAGCTTGATAAAAAAAATATCGGCTCTTTAAAAGAAGCTGTAAATGATTTTGTCAGTTCAAAAATTTTAGAAGAGCATCTAAGGAAGAAAATATACATTGATACAATTATAAATTTTAATGAAATAAATTCTGCCTTTCTAGAGAACATGTCTTTTCTTTCTCCTTTTGGAGTGGGAAATTCCAAGCCTGTCTTTTTAAGTAAATATGTGCAGGTTGTAGATGAGCCGAAAAGGATTAAAAGAAGACACAGCAAATTTTTAGTGAAACAGGGAGATATTTTCTTTGAGGCTTTAGGTTGGGGAAGAGGAGAATGGATTGAAGATATTCAAAAGGGCGACAGAATTGATATTGTCTATTCATTGCAGTTTTCTGAATATCTCGGACAGGAGAGGTTAAATCTTTCTCTGAGAGACATAAGGAAGTCCAATTCTTCAGTTTGTGTGAATACAAAGTAGGAACCGAGAGCTGTTATGCCAAAAGTAAAATTTCATTTGGTCGGAATTTCTAAATTTATTGTTTCAATACTTCTTCTGGTCACTCTAGTTATTACTACTGTAAGTGTTATAAACCGAGCAAGGAAACGTACGAAGATTCCACAGTCGCAAGATGTAGTGCTCAAACAAAAAATTGAGAAGAAGGAAGAAATTGAGCACTTTGAAGTTAAGGGAGGTGAAGGAAATTTTCAGTTTAGTGCAGACAGAAATTATATAGGAACAGACAACCACTTTCACCTGGAAGGAAATGTTGAGTTAGTTTTTTTGAAAAAAGCAGAGGGAGAGGATATTTTTCTTTATGGAGATGAAATTATATATGATAAAGACATGAATAATTTTTTTCTCCAGGGAAAGGCAAAGGTAAAATTCAAAGATTTACGTATTAATGCATCTTCTTTGTTTTATGACAAAAAAAAGGAAATCATAGAAAGCGATAAAAACGTAGAATTTTTCTCTGATAAAATGTCCGGTTCTGCTCAGGAGATAAAGTATTTTTTTAGAAGGGAAAAAATAGAACTCAGAAAAAATATCAATCTTAAATTAAAACTGGATTTAAACACCACGTTTCCTCTTCTCTTTCAGGGGAATAAATTAGACTATGCAAGGAAAAGGACGCAAGGAGTATTGGAAGGGGACGTACGGCTTTTTCATGGGGAAAGCAGAGCTGTGGCGGAAGAGTTGAAGTTTAATTTGTTTCCCAGTGGAGAGTATATCGAAAAGTTAGATTTAGAAGGGAATGTAAGGGCTTCTTTAATAAATGAAGGAAAAGACAACAGTTCTTATCAGAAACAGGCTCCTCTTGTCCTTTACAATGAAAAACGCGAAATAAGAGCTGATAAAATAATAATAATATGGTTTAAGGATATTCAAAAGATACATAGGATAGGAGCCGGAGGAAATTGTTCTTTTAAATTTTTTTCTTTCTCTGGAAGCTTTACATGGATTCAGGCTGAAGCTCTTGAGTTTGTTATGAGTAAAAATGGGAAATTGAGAACATTTAATGCGCTTAGAAATGCCAGCATTACAGAACAAAAAGAGGAGGAGGAAAGCAGAAGAGTGATTAAAGGATATTCCATTTTTGTAAAAGAGGGGGAAAATGTACTTATTGCTAAGGCGAAAGACAAGTTAAAAGCAGGGATTCTTTATGAAGATTATGAAATTTCAGCCGGGGATATAAAAATTAATCTTGATAATAATGATTTGGATGCTAGCAAAGATGTTAAAGTCATTTTAAACCAGCAGATGAAAG
Source organism: uncultured Eubacteriales bacterium (assembly GCA_964648465.1). Lineage (GTDB taxonomy): Bacteria > Acidobacteriota > Aminicenantia > Aminicenantales > Aminicenantaceae > Aminicenans. The sequence goes on from CAZYMU010000012.1 coordinate 21,653, forward strand.
AGAAGAAACCATCCAGTCTTTTTTCTAAAGACACGCCAGTTTTTATTATTTCTAAGGAAATGAGATATTTTGATGCTGAAAAACGTTTTTATTTTACTGGGGATATTAAAGTATGGCAGGAAAACAGAAAGTTTATTAGCAGCGAACTTTCACTTTTTAGAGAAACTGGGAAATTATTTTGTGCAGGGAAGATAGAGTCAGTTTTCCAATATAGGCCAAAGGATAGGAATGAGGTTGAAAGTTTGAAGATATCGGCCGAAAAAATGGATTATAACCCAGATAAAAACCTTATTGTTTATAGAGGTAAGAACTCCTTGAAAGTTAAAGATATAGACCTCCGGGCTCAGTCCCTTTTTGTGTATTTGAATAGAGAAGATGGAGAGTTAAAAGAAATAACTGGCCGGGGAGCAGTTGTTATCACACAAAATCAGAATGAAGGAAGAGGGGAAGAGGTAAGATATGACGCAAACAGGGAAATGATGGTCCTTACTGGGAAGCCGGTTTTCATGGAGAGAAATAGGGGGAAAACAGAGGGGGACAAATTGACTTTTTATATAGCCGATGGTAAAATCGCCGTTGAAAACAAAGATAGAGAAAGGTCAGTAACAATTATTAAATAGTGAAATATGAGAGATTCTTTGAATGCAATAGGTTTGGAAAAAAGCTATCACAGGAAAAAAGTCGTCAATAATGTTTCAATTAATATAAAGAAAGGCGAAATTGTCGGTTTATTAGGTCCCAACGGGGCAGGGAAAACAACTACTTTCTCTTTGGTCCTCGGCCTCGTTCCTCAAGATGCAGGCCAGATTTATCTAAATGGTGAGAATATTACAGAACTTTCTATGTACACAAGAGCAAGAAAAGGGCTGTGTCTTCTTCCACAGGAACCCTCAGTATTTAGAGGTTTAAGTGTAGAAGACAATCTCTTATCCATAAAGGAGATAATGAGAGATGCTGGTTCAGGGAGGAATGGAAGTCTGAGTGATATTCTCAGGGAATTTGGACTGCATAAATTGGCTGATGCCAAGGCCTATACTTTATCTGGAGGAGAAAGGAGGAGACTTGAAATAGCACGAGCATTAATAACAAATCCAGAGTATATGCTTTTGGATGAACCTTTTACAGGAATTGACCCTCTAGCTATTATTGAACTCCAGGAAATCATACTGTCATTGAAAAGAAAAGGGATGGGATTGCTAGTTACGGATCATAGCGTAAGGGAAACGTTAAAAATAACTGACAGGGCTTATATAATAGATAAGGGAGTAATTTTAGAAGAAGGCACATCCGAGGAATTAATTTTTTCAGAAGAAGTAAAGAAGAGTTATTTAGGGAAAGATTTTCATATTGATTGATATATATTGCGGGCAAGAAAATGTTATTGAAACAACAGCTTCGTCAAAGACAAGTTCAAAAATTGATGCTTGCCCCTGCCCTGCAACAGGCAATAAAGCTACTTCCCTTGACAAATTTGGATCTAATAGAGGTTATCAATAATGAACTCTCCCAAAATCCGATGTTAGAGATTGATGAGGAATCAATAGAAAAACAGGGAGAGGAAGTAGGACAGAAAGATAAAACTGAAGTGAATAAAGAGCAGGAAAAATTAAAAGAGGATTCAGGGATAAAAGAAGATATCAACAAATCTCAATTAGGAGATGAAAGGGGATTCGAAGCATACTTCCAAGAATATTTTGATAATGATTTGCGGTCTTATGTTACAGAGAAGAAGGAAACCCCTGCTTTAGAAAATTTTGTCTCTAAAAGTGCTTCCCTTTGGGATCATCTAAACTGGCAGGCAAACCTGACTTTCTTTGATGAAAAAGATAGAGAGATTGCCGAGTATATCATTGGAAATATTAATGAGGATGGGTATCTTTGCTCATCTGTTGAAGAAATAGCCAAAACAATAAATACATCTGTTGAGAAGATCAATAAGATCAGGGATAAAATTAGAATATTTGATCCTGTTGGCATAGGAAGTTTGACACTTAAAGAAGTTCTTCTTACTCAGATGGAATATTTTGGGATAGGGGATGAGAAAACTCGAAAGATTGTTGAAGATTATTTAAATCTCTTGGAAAAAAGCAACTTTTTAAAGCTGGCAAAAGAGCTTGAAATTTCTCTTTTGGAATTAAAATCTCATATTGAGATTATTAGAAATCTGGAGCCTATCCCAGGAAGGAAGTTCAGTCAGACAAATACTTTTTATGTTGTTCCGGATATAATTGTTGAAAAGGAAGGAGATAAACTTAAAATAAAATTAAACGATGATAGCTTGCCTCGTTTAAGAATTAACAGCTATTATAAAAAACTTTTAGCACAGAGTGAAAAGGATAACATCGAAGCCCGCCAATTTTTAAAAGATAAGATGAAAAAAGCTTTTTGGTTTTTAAGAAGCCTGGATCAACGGAACAGGACAATTTATAAGGTTGCCGATTATATAGTAAAAAAGCAGAAAGATTTTATTGAGAAAGGAATTGAATACATTAAACCCCTGACCTTGATAGAACTTGCTCAGGAGATCGGAGTACATGAGTCTACTGTAGGGAGAGTGGTTGCAAACAAATACATTATGACGCCGCGTGGGATTTTCCCTCTTAAGTACTTCTTTCACAAGTCTCTTCAAGGTGTCTTTGGCGAAGAAGTTTCTTCTTTAAGGGTGAAAGAAAAAATAAAAAAACTCGTAGAGAATGAGGACAGAAAAAGTCCGTTAAGTGATATTGAAATTATGGATCTTTTAGCTAGAGAAAACTTTAAAATTGCACGCAGGACTGTGTCGAAGTACAGAAAAAAGCTCAATATACAACCTTCTCACATAAGGAAAAGAAACTATTGGATGGAGGGAAGTTAATGAATATAAATTTCACTGCCCGGTATGCAAAAATAACTTCCGATATAGAGAAATACTGCGAGAGGAGACTTAGATCTATAGAGAAGTTGCTGGGATATGAACTTGATGCAGATCTAATCCTCTCTATTGAGAAATATAGACACAAAGTGGAGATAAATATTAAAACTAAAGGAGCAACCTTAAACACAGTGGAAGAAACTCAAGATATGTTAAGCTCGATTGGTGTTGCTTTTGATAATATAGAAAAAAGAGTCAAGAAAGAGAGAGAAAAATTAAGAGAGAGAAAAAGAAGAAAGAATAAAGAAACAGGATTTTTTTCTCATCCTGTGGAGGAGAAAAAACGGCAAAGAAAAATAATAAAAAGTAGTGATTATTCCTTAAAGCCCATGTCTATGGAGGAAGCTCTTTTTCAATTTGAATCAAGCAAGAAAGAAATATTTGTTTTTAGAGGATTTGATTCTGATAAATGGACTATTCTTTTTCGCAGAAAAGATGGGAACTATGGTTTGTTAGAGCTGGAATAAAACATATTAACTGAGAGATTAAATTGAAAATACATAATTTATTAATGCAGGATATGGTGATTACTGAGTTGAAGTCTCAAAAAAGGGAAAATGTTCTAAAAGAAATGGTGAGTTTTCTCAAAGAGAAGAATAAGATTGCAAGAGAAAAGGATTTGTACAACAAACTCATCCAGAGAGAAAAACTTGGAAGTACGGGGATTGGAGAGGGTGTGGCTATCCCGCACTGTAAGATGAAAGGTGTGAAAGATCCAATAATTATGTTGGCTGTTTCCAGGAAAGGAGTTAATTTCTATTCCCAGGATGGAAAACCATCGCATGTCTTTTTTCTTGTAGTTTCTTCTCCGGAGAATCCAAGCTTAAACCTCCAAATCCTTGCCGCGATTGCTCACCTTGTCCGTAAGGCGAATTCATTGATAAAAAAAATACTGAAAGCCGGAAATATCAGCTCAATTATGGAAGTTATTAGAGAGGAAGAAGAAAAGATAAATGAGTAGAAGGAAAGTTTTTTCCCATCAACCTAACCAGGTGACAATTTCCGGGGGGCTTCTAAAAATTTATGGCTTAGGAGTCCTTATTATAGGTGATAGTGGAATTGGCAAAAGTGAGTGTGCTCTTGAACTTATTTGCCGGAGGCATCGATTCGTGTCGGATGATGTGACCCAAATAGTAAAGACGGCGAATAATAAGTTAATAGGGTCAGCTCCTTCTCTCAGCCGTGATTTTATGGAAATAAGAGGGTTAGGTATTATAAATATAAGGCGGATTTTTAATCCCAAGTCCATCTGCAGGAAAGCAGAAATAAATTTAGTAATTAAGCTTGAAAAATGTGAACAGGGAAAGGAAAATGACCGGCTTGGACTCAAATTGCCCCAGAGCTATGAAGTTCTGGATAAGAAAATACCACAGATTACTATTCCTGTGGCTCTTGGAAGAAATATTGCTGCCCTGGTTGAAGTAGCCTGCAAAGTCCACCTTTTAAGAGAGAAGGGGTGCGATACGTCCCTGGAGATAGTTAAGAAACTCGACCGTGCTATTTCGTAGCACGATTAGAGAGAGAAAAAAAACTTGAGACACAAAAGATTTCTGATCATTACAGGTATGTCGGGTTCTGGGAAAACAGCTGTCAGTCGTTTTCTAGAGGATTTTGGCTATTATTGTATGGACAATTTGCCGTCAAAACTTATTCCAAGTTTTGTTGATCTCTGGATGAGAAAAGAGGTTGAGATAGAAAGAGTTGCTCTTGTCGTTGATATCAGGGAAGCAGGTTTTATTAAAGAGTTTCCGGAGATTTTAAAGACAATCAGGAAAAAGATATCGCTTTGCTTGATTTTTATTGATGCGTCTGATGAAGTGTTGGTTAAAAGATTCAACGAGAGCAGGCGTCCCCATCCGCTGGCAATAGGGAAGTCAATTATAGAGAATGTGTCTTTAGAAAGGAAAAGGCTAGCAACCATAAAAAGGATGGCTGATGATGTTATAGATACTAGTTCAACAAGCATTTCTGAGTTAAAAAAGAGATTTGCGAAGAAATTTCTTGCAAACAGCTCTCAAATGATGCAGGTTGTGATTGTGAGTTTTGGATACAAATACGGAATTCCTCTGGAATCTGATATTGTTTTGGATACCAGGTTTTTGCCGAACCCCTTTTATATTGACATGTTAAGAAATAAAACTGGTAAGAATGATAGTGTCAGGGAATACGTTATGGGATCAGCAAAAACGAGAATATTTCTTGATGAATTATACCGCTTCGCTGATTACCTAATGCCAAATTTCGTGGACGAAGGCAAAGGCTACTTGACCATAGCTATTGGATGTACAGGGGGAAAACACAGGTCTGTAGTATTGGCTGACAAACTGAGAGAACACCTCAGAAGTAAGAAATATAAAACAAGAATTTATCACCGGGATATTCACAAATAAAAGTGTGCTCCACTGAAAGCTGGAACATAAAAATCATTGTTTCTTAACTATATTGGATTTGATGTCAACTTGTCCATGAGGCCTATTTTTGTTTAGCTTGGATGATTAACGATCCAATCCATCCTATTCCAGCTTGGTGAATTGTGAAAAATTCCAACGATTGATTTGGAATTCATAAAAATACTTAAGTTTATTAGTATTAAATGGTAAAATGTGAAATGTATTTGTGGAAATTGTCTTGATTAAGAATAAAAACTGACTCGATATAGTAGGAGGCAGAAAAGAATTATAAAATGATAGGTGGAATTATAGTTTGTCATGGAGAGTTAGCTGAAGAGCTTTTAAATGCCCTTACGATTATTCTTGGTGAGGCAGTAAACATAGAAGCTATTTCTATTGGCTGGTATGATGATGTTGAAGAATCAAGAAAGAAGATTAACAAATCTATGAAAAAAGTTAATCAGAAAAATGGAGTGCTGATTTTTACTGACATGTTTGGCGGGACCCCTTCCAATCTAAGTTTTAGTTTTCTAAAAGATAACGAGATTGAGATTATAACGGGAGTGAATCTTCCAATGCTCATTAAATTTGTATCCCTGCAGAGGAGTAACAATCTGAAAGTAGTGGCGAAAAAGGTTGTAGAACAGGGTAAAAAAAATATCCATCTTGCAAGCGCTCTCTTAAACTCAAAAACTTAACATCAGCTTGATTCAATGGTTGTAAAAACGATCACAATAAGAAACAGGCTAGGACTGCATGCAAGGGCAGCGGTTAAATTGATGAATTTGGCCAATCGGTTTATCTCTTCAGTCAAAATAGAGAAAGATGGAAGTGAAGTCGATGGCAAAAGCATCCTCGGGATACTTACACTTGCAGCAGTCCAGGGATCTCAGATTACATTGAAAGTTTCAGGAAAAGATGAAAAACAAGCACTGAAAGCGATGGAAATTCTCATTGAAAATAAATTCCAGGAGGAAAAGTAGATTAAGATGGAATATTTCAGGTTAAGAGGAATTGGAGTTTCTCCTGGTATTAGTATAGGCGAAGTCTTCATGACTGAAAGAGTTGTTTTTACATCACGAAAGGAGGAGATTTCTTCAAGCCAGGTTGAGAAGGAATTGAGACACTTGAAAAACGCGATTGAGCGAACAAAAGAACAGCTTGTTATTATAAAAGAGGAGATAAAAGAAAAAATTGGGGAAGAACATTCTTTTATTTTTGATGCCCATTTACTAATTCTTGCGGACAATTCTTTATTGTCGAGGCTAGAAAGGATAATAAAAGAAGAGAAAACCAGGGCAGAATGGGCAATTTCCCGAGTGCATGATGATGCTATTGAGATTTTTGAATCTATCACAGATGAATATTTCAGACAGAGAAAATCAGATGTTTCTGATGTTTTATCTAAAATATACAGAAATTTAGAATTTACTGGGCAGAAAAAGGAAAGTGACGGTGAAGACAGAATCCTAGTTGGCCACGATCTTCTACCTTCAGAGGCCGCATTAAGGCTAAGCCGTGGAAATGTTCTGGCTGTTGCCATCGATGTGGGCGGGCAGACCTCACATACTGCCATTCTTGCTCGTTCCTTAAATATCCCTGCTGTAATGGGTCTTCGCAATATTACTCAAAAAGTAAAAAATGGTGATTGTTTGATCGTTGATGGAACTGATGGAGAAGTTATTATCAATCCTCCACTAACTATAAAAAAGGAATTTATTGGCAAGAAGAAAAAATATGATGATTACCGTAAGGAACTTAGAAAGACAGCTAAATTAAGTCCTTCAACTTTAGATGGAGTGAAGTTTTCTCCATTAGCCAATATAGAACTGCCAGAAGAAGTTAAGCTTGCCTTTTCTTTGGGCGCGGAAGGGATAGGGCTTTTTAGGTCAGAATTTATCTATTTTAAAAATTCTGCACTTCCCTCAGAGGAGGATCATTTTCGAATTTATTCAAGAATTGCCAAAGAAACCTATCCGTTTCCTGTATATATTAGAACCGTGGATGTTGGTGGCGAGAAAAGTTTAAAGCAGTTGAAAATAGAAAAAGAGCCAAATCCTGCGCTCGGATTGAGAGCTATAAGATTTTCTCTGCGTGAGAGAGGACAGTTCAAAATTCAACTAAGGGCTATTCTTCGAGCAAGTGCCCAGAAAAATGTCCGGCTTCTTATCCCCATGATAACAGAGATTGAAGAAATCGGTGAAGTGAAACTTCTTATTGATGAAGCTAAAGAAGAACTGAGAGAGAGGCGGTTAGAGTTTGATAAGGATATTCCTTTGGGAGTAATGATCGAAGTGCCTGCAGCGGCCGCTATAACCGATATCATTGTAAAAGAGGTGGATTATTTAAGCATAGGCACTAATGATCTTATTCAATATTATTTAGCTGTTGACAGGTCAAATGAGCTCGTATCCTATTTGTTTAAACCCCTTCATCCTTCTGTGCTGAGATTGCTAAAGTTCATAATTGAAGCTGCTCATAAAGAAGGAAAAGAAGTGACTGTTTGTGGGGAAATGGCTGCAGATCCTCTTTCTGCTATTGTGTTGTTTGGATTCGGAATAAGAAAATTCAGTATGAACCCTATATTTATTCCAAAAATAAAGAAGGCCTTGCGTTCACTAGAGTCTAAAACTGTGATGAGAATCATTCAAAAAGCAATGAAGTTAAAAACAGCTCAGGAGATTGAAGAGTTTATAATTGAGAGCATATTGGTAAAACATCCTGAGGCATTTTTAATGGGGAAAATTACATAGGCCACGCTTTGCCCCAACCCAACCTACTCTAGATTAGAATCTATCAATAATAACGAGATCAAGGGAAACACTTTGTTTATTTCCGGCCGTACTCATCTTTAAGGCGGACAATGTCAGACTCGCTGGAATCACCTATCCAGATTTCCATGATGCGTGCGGGCTTTGTGCCGATGCAGCGAAGTCTGTGAGATGTTTTTTTGGGAATGAAGATTTCTTCATTTTCTTTGGGTTTCCAGATATTATTACCTACTGTTACTTCGAAATTATTGTCAAGTATAACCCAGAATTCACTGCGATGGTTATGATACTGAAGAGACAAAACAGCTCCAGGATTGACTGTAATGATTTTAATGTTTTTTGCCAGTTTATAGGGGAATGCGCGGAATTTTCCCCATGGTCGGATATCCTCAATGATTTTTTCCTTAAATTTTTTTTCTTCAAGAATAATTTTATCCTTTTGCATTGTTTATTTCTTAAAACAGGTCAATTAAACCACACAAATCTAATCCGGTAATCAATCTTGATTAAGATTAAATTTTATAAAGATAAAGATGTTCACGTAAAGATATACACTCTAACGGGCTTGACGGATTAAAAAGGAACTTCACTGTCGTCATCGCTTTCTTCTTCAGGAACTTTTGGAGCTTCTGTTGGAAAGTCAGAGGGATAACTGGATTCTTCACGAGGTTGTTTTGTTTCTGTGTTTTCCTTTTTACCGAGAAGGATGATATTTTGCGCGTGAATTTCAGTTGTGTATCTCTTGTTTCCATCTCTATCCTGCCAGCTTCGGGTTCGCAATTTTCCTTCTACCAGAATCTGTTTCCCCTGAATGAGATATTTTTCACAGAATTCTGCAAGCTTTCCCCAAGCTACTATTTTGTGCCATTCAGCACGGATATCGCTTTCGTTTGTGTTGGGGTTGAAATAGCGTTCGTTAGTAGCTAATGTGAAATTTGCCACAGCTCTTTCTGTTTGGGGAATATATCTCAATTCAGGATTCCCACCAAGACGCCCGATTAAAATGACCTTGTTTAGACTGTTAATATCTCTCATACTTGGATTCCAATTCTTTGATTTTTTCCTGGGCGATTTTTGTCTCTTCTTCCAGGGGATATTTGCTTATAAGGAGCTTTAAGGCAGAAATTGCTTCTTCATCTTTCCCAAGTGATATTAAGCTGATTCCCTTTTTTAAATAAGCAGCCGGGTTTTTATTACCATTAGGGAAATTGAGAATAAGCTCATTAAATTGTGTGATTGCTTCTTTGAATTTTTCCTGGCTGAAATAACATTCTCCAATCCAGTATAGGGCGTCATCGACGAGAGGGCTGTCAGAAAATTCGGATTTGTAGATTGTGAAACCTTCGATGGCGAGCTGGAAATTTCCTTTCAGATAATCAGAACGGGCCATATTAAAAACTTCGTTAGGGGAAAGATTGGGAGATATTGTTGGTTGGGGATATGTTTCTTCCTTTTGTTCATCTTCTTTCGTGGCAGCTGTGTCTTTTGGCTGCTCGATCTCTGATTTTTCTTCCTGTTTTGGAGGGGGAATGGAAGCTCTCTTTATTTCTATGAGCTCTACAGATAATTTTGAAAGGATTGAATAGATCCCGTCTATTTTTTCTAGAATGATCTGATACTGGGCAGGAAGCTTATTTTGATTGTCCTTAGAACTTGCAATTTCGGATTGGAGAAGCTTACTTGATGTGATGAGTTCTGCTAATTGTCTGTTAACGGCCTGAATGTCTTCTCTGTTTTTTCCTATCTTTTTTTCAAGTTGAAGGATTTGTTGTTTGAGAAGCTGAATATCTTTGTAGATAAGCTCATAGGTTTTCTTGCTTTTATCTGCCCCTGCAAGCAGGAGAGGAATAAGCAGAATAAGACTTATTCCTGATAAAATTTTTCTTGCCATGGATTATTTTTCTATGATAGTAAATTGAGCACGTCTGTTTTCCTGCCATGAGATTTCATTATGCCCCAGGTCCAGGGGTTGGCTTTTCCCATAGGAAATGGTTTTTATCCTGTCTTGAGAAATTCCGAGAGAAACAAGGTAGTCAAAAGTACTTTTAGCTCTTTTTTCTCCAAGGGCAAGGTTGTACTCTTCTGTTCCCCTTTCGTCACAGTGGCCCTCGATTAAGATTTTTACTGTAGTGAATTTTTTGAGCCATGCCGCATTGCTTTCTAACCCGGGTTTTGCATCCTCTCGAATGAAGTACTTGTCAAAGTCGAAATGAATCATTACAAGTGGCGCTTCTGTATTGATCTCTTCAAGAGATTTTTGCATGAAAATTTCTTCTTCTGTTAATTCAGGCTCCTTGACGACAACTTTTTCTACTTTTTCAACTTTGGGCTGTTCTTTGACCTGAGGAGGTGGCGGGGGGATTTCTTCTACTTGTTTCCTGCAGGAAACAAGAAAACTAAATGCCAAAAAGCAGGCAAGGAAAATAATGATTAATTTTTTCATTGGATCTCCTTTGAAAAATTTTTGTGCATTGCTGTTGTATTCTGCTTAAGTTTTATATAACTAAACTTTTTTAATGTCAACATATGTTAATACAAAGTAATATATTAATATATTAAAAATCTCTATTAATATCGAGACCAGTCAGGAAGTTTGTTTTCTCCTTTGGATGTAAGACGCCGCAAGTTGGCACCGTCGTAGTCAATAGAGTAAAGCTGTATTGTACCGGTTAAGGTTGAGGAAAAAATAATGTGCCTTCCATCTGGTGACCAGCACGGCGATTCATTTCTGGCATTGCTTTCTGTGAGTTTAATAATCTGCTGTGTTCGCAGGTTGAGAACATATATGTCAAATATGGAAAATACCCGGGATACATAAGCTATAGCATATCCAGTAGGAGACCATGAAGGTGCATCATGATAGTTGCCTCCAAAGCTTACTCTCCTGACATTTGCACCTTCTGCGTCCATGATGTAAATCTGAGGTGTTCCTAATCGGTTGGAGGTGAATGCAATTTCTCGGCTTGTGGGAGACCATGAAGGTGCTGTGTCTATGACCTTATTGAAAGTTAATCTTTTTACTCTTTTGCCGTCACTTGTGGAAATGAATATTGCAGAATTACCGTCTTTAAGAGTAGAAGAAAAAGCCAGTTTTTTTCCGTCAGGCGAAAAGCTCGGGGCGAAATTTGTTCCTATGTTTTTTACCTCGGTTATTGTCCCTTCGTATGGATTTAATATATATAACCCTGCCTTATTGTTCCTGTAGGATGTATAAGCAATTTTTTTCCCGTCTACTGACCAGGCTGGCATATAGTCTTTGACCTTGTTGAATGTAAGTCGGGTCTGGTTGTGGCCGTCGTAGTCCATCATGAAAAGTTCATCATTTCCTGTACGATTGGATATGAAGACGATTTTGGATGTAAAAATGGGTTTTTCGCCAAAAATTTTCATGACTTCATCTGACATTTTATGTGCTACAAGCCGTAACAACTCCTCTTCTGCCTTATAACGTTTTCCAAATATAAATTTTCCGGCTTTAACGTCGTAAACCTTTCCTTCAAAGATGATATTGTCTCCGTCACTGTTGGATACTTCTCCCACAAAAAGGATTTTAGCCTGAATTGATTCCCAATCTTTAAAAAATATTTTTGTTGGGTTAAGAGGTCGGATCCAACTGTAATAGCTTTTCGGGAGGGAGCTAAAAACCCGGCTGTATTTCAAATCAGCAGAAATCACTTGATGGAGGATGAAAGCAGCTGAAACAGTTTTTTGGGAGGAATCATCAGTGATGAATTTTGGGATTGCTAGAGGGATGGCTGGCATTCCCTCTTTTATGCTCATAACTACTTCCTGTTGGGGATAAAGAAATATTGCGGTTAGAAGAAAGAAGTTCATGAAGAGAAGAAATGTTTTTTTTATCATTTGTTATGCTCGAATATCAGGCGGATTATCAAGTATTCATCTTCGTAGTCAGTCGGCAGAGGAGGAAAAGGTCCGGATGATTGGACAGCACGCAGTGCGGAAAGGTCAAGAGATCTTATTCCGCTAGATTCTTTAATATCCAATCCGGAAATATGTCCGTCTTTGTAAATTTTAAAAAACACGGTTGTATGAAAACTTCCTGTTATACCAGGGCTGATTTGGGATATAAACCAGTTGCTTGAAATCTTACTATGTATTATTTGCAGGTAATATGTGAAGGGGAAATTGGATAGTCCTATCTGGGAAGAGTATTCAGAACCAAAGTATCCTCCTCCACTGCCCATGCCGGTGCCAATGCCTAGTTTTAGTCCTGAACCTGAGCCTGATGTTTTGTTTGCAGCCTGGGATTTGGATGTTTTTACTGGAGATTTTTGGATGACAGTCTTTTTCTGGTTTTTGGATTTTTTGTCCCTTTTAGGTTTTTCTACGGGAAACCTTAAGGATGATGAACTTTCTTGCTTAAAATTTTGTAAGGTTGTCAAATCTTTCAGGGATTCTTTTTGTGGGACAGTTGTTTCGACGGTTTTTTCTTCGGTTCCTTTACTTCCTCCTGGAATTCTGCCTCCGCTCCCGAGTCCACTGCCTGAACCGCCTCCTCCCGGAAAAGAGATGAGGTTTACGTAGTGGATCATCCCCTTTTTAGATGACCTGGGGAGATAAGGCGAGACTAAAATAAGGATTATAAGCAGAAAATGGGCAGTAATAGATAATATGACTGCTTTTTTTAAAGCTGTGTATTCCCTGTCCAAAGTTGCCATCTTATCTTTTCCGTTTTGGCTCAATTGGTTCTGATACGAGGCCTAGGACTTCAACTCCCGCCTTCTTAATTATATCCATGACATGAATTACAAATCCGTAATTAAGGCTCTCATCGGCCCTGAGGAACACAACTTTTTTCTCTTTTCCATAAAAGTATTCTTTTAATTTTTGTTCTAGAAGGAACTGGTTAACGGCAGAATCTTCCATGTGAATGTACCTGTCCTTTGTAATTGTCAATGTTAATCCTTCTTCCGCAGGAGCTGATTCTGTTTCTGCTTGAGGCAGGTTGACTCCGATACCTGACTGCATCATTGGGGCGGTGACCATAAAAATAATTAACAGGACAAGCATGACATCTACTAGAGGAGTAACGTTTATTTCGGACAAAGAAGTACCTATCTCTTTTCTGCTTATGGATCGAAATTTAAACGCCATAGAGTCTTTCTGCTATACTTAGAAACTCGATTGAAAAATCTTCTATCTCGGTTATTAAATCTTTTATCCGGTGGAGAAAGTAATTATATGCTATGACTGCAGGAATCGCAGCGAAAAGGCCGGCTGCAGTAGCAATAAGTGCTTCGGCTATTCCAGGAGCAACTGTTACTAGGCTTGCAGATTTGGTTATTCCCATTTGATTAAAAGAGTCCATTATTCCCCAGACGGTACCGAATAATCCAATAAAGGGTGTAACACTCCCAGTCGTAGCCAGAATATTCATCATCTTTTCCAGTCTGGTGATCTCTTTATTTGAAGCCTTTAGAAGGGCTCGGTTCAAGCTTTCCAGGTTTTCGGATGTGAGGTGGGGTTCCGAATTGGTTTTTGTATGATAAGCAAGCTCTTTGAATGCTGCTTGAAAGAGAGTAGCTTGAGGGCTGAGCCTGTATTTTTTGGAGGCTTCATTCACTTCCTGCAGATTTCTGCTTCTTCTAAATATAGACATAAATTTTTTGGATTGGGAAGAAGCGGATTTCAGTGTATTTCTTTTAAAGAAAATAATAGCCCACGAGAAAACAGAAAAAAAGAGAAGAATAAAGAGTACTAATTTAACTACAATGCTTGCATCTAGGATAAGTCTAATAATATTCATTTTTTCTCTCAAGAAATTAGCATATGCTCGGGAAAATGTCAACTTTGTCTGATTGACAAAATATTGATGAAGTAATAAAGTTTGTCTTTACAGAAGAGGGAAAAAGTGAAACTAGAAAAATGAACACCAGAGGAGAAAGAAGATTTCAGCCTGCTCAGTTTCTGGCATTGAGTTTTGTAGTGGCTATTGCAATAGGGACAATTCTGCTTCTTCTCCCATTAAGCACAAAATCAGGACATATTTCATTAATTGATGCCTTTTTTACAGCGACCTCTGCTGTTTGTGTAACAGGCTTAATTGTACAGGATACGGCAACTTATTTTTCTCCGGCAGGCAAAATCATTATAATGGGATTGTTTCAACTGGGGGGGCTGGGAATTATGACTTTTTCCACTCTGATTCTTCTGGTTGCAGGGAAAAAGGTATCGATAAAAGACAGCATTATTATCAAGGAGGGATTTCATTATTCTTCTCAAAAAAATGTAAAGTCTTTGATAATTAATATTTTTTTATATGCCCTTACGATTGAGCTTGCTGGAAGCATCTTTCTCTTTATCCACTGGCACGGGAAGTTTTCGGGATTAAAAGCTGTTTTTCATTCTGTGTTTCACTCCATTTCCGCTTTTTGTAATGCCGGTTTTTCTCTCTTTAGCGACAGTTTTGAATCTTTTAGAAGCGATACATGGGTGAACCTTACGTTTGTTTTTATGATTGTACTGGGGGGAATTGGATTTCTGGTTCTTCAAGAAGTAAAGGAAATTTTTTCGGCCTTTATAAAGAAGAAAAAAAATCATATTTCTCTCCATACAAAGTTGGTTCTTAGTTTAACATTTTGTATGATTGTAATTGCATGTATACTATTTATGGCAATTGAATGGAATAATTCGCTTCAGAATTTTACATTAAAAGAAAAAATACTTACTTCTATTTTCCAGGTTATAACTCCGCGGACGGCAGGATTTAACACCATGAATTTGAATACGTTGAGTTATGGAGCTGTTTTTCTTTTGATATCACTGATGTTCATTGGGGCCTCTCCAGGGTCCACTGGAGGAGGAATAAAGACGAGCACTATAGGAGTCATCTTAGCGTTTATTAGGTCTAAGATAAAAGCAAGAGATTCTGTAAGTATTTTTTGCAGGACTCTTCCTGTTGACCTAATTACGAAGGCATTTACTGTTGTCACTCTGAGTATATCTGTCATTTTCGTTTCTTCTTTTATTCTATTTCTTGCTCAGCCCGGGGCAGGGATGAAAGAAGTTTTTTTTGAAATATTTTCTGCATTTGGGACAGTAGGCCTTTCTCTTGGCCTTACCCAAAAATTGAGTGTTTTGGGGAAAATTGTAATCATTATGACTATGTATGTTGGCAGAATCGGTCCTCTAACGCTTTTATATGCTTTCAGCCGCAAAAAGGCATTCGGAAGATATGAATATGTTGAAGAAAGCGTAATGATTGGCTAGAATCATGAAAGGAGATTTTGATATGAAATTCGCAGTTATCGGCCTTGGAAGTTTTGGTTTTAATGTGGCAAAGACACTTGGAGAAAAAGGACAAGAAGTCTTAGCTGTAGATAGGGATAAACAAAAAGTGGAAGAAGTAAAGGCATTTGTATCCCATGCTGTGAGCATGGATTCTGCAGATAAAGAAAACCTCCAGGCTTTAGGTCTTAAGGAAATGAATGTGGTGGTTGTAAGCTTAGGGCCTGAGATGGAGCCTTCTATTCTTACGGTGCTTTATCTTCATGAGATAGGAGCGAAACGGATTGTGGCTAAAGCTTTAACAGAGGACCATGTCAAGATTTTAGAGGCCGTAGGTGCAACTGAAGTTATTTATCCGGAAAAAGACATGGCCATAAAGACTGCTCTAAGGTTAAGCAGCCCTAATGTCCTGGAGTATCTTCCTCTTATATCCGGGTTTGGAATTCAAGAGATTGCTCCGCCTGAGAAATTCATAGGCAAAAGCTTAAAAGATTTGGATTTAAGGAATAAATACGGCATCCAAGTCATTGCAGTTAAGGGGCTCATTCCTGAGGAAACAACTTTTATCCCCAAAGCGAACTTTGTCATTAAGGACAGCGATATATTAGTTATAATGGGTGAAGAAAAGCAGCTCGCGAAAATCAACTCAAAATAGTCACGCTAATCCAGTCAGGAGAAGACTGGAATGTCATGCTCTTAGGAAGACATCAGTAACAATGTTTAAAGGAAGGTGAATTCTTCTAAGCAATAAGCTTTTTAAGTATTGTGAGCGAGGCCTGCTTGGCCTGTTTTCCGCTTTCTTTTGTAGGACCTACGCATGACGGGCATCCTTCCTGGCACGGACAGGCTTCTATTGTTTTCATGCACTGTTTGAAAAGTTCTTTTTCAAGGTCAAATAGTGAAGGGCTTAAGCCTATGCCTCCAGGGAAATTGTCATAGATAAAGATATTTGGCTCGAAATCAATTCCTTCGGAAAAGATTGATCTTTCTTCATATGCGGCTAATTTACATGGGATGTTTTTTGGAGGAATAGACTTTCCAGTTGTATTATCACCAATTGAGACTCCGACATCATGAAGGTCGCACATCATGAAGAAAGGAGAGACGTTGTGAAGGCAGTATGCAAGGCCGAAGAGGCCGTTTATTTTCTGTTCTGGAGAGAACATGAGGGAATGGAAGATATGAGAAGGGACCGTAAGCCAGTAGGCTGTTGTGTGCATTTCGTTTTGGGGAAGACTTAGGTTACCTGCTCCTACGTTTTCCATCGTGTGGAATTTGATTTTTTTAAAGCCTACGACCTGTGTGGCCACATACACTTCTCCGTGGGATATCGAGCAGTTTTCAAGATTTTTTTTATCAAAGACATCGAGTATTTTAATTTTTGTGTAATCAATGGCGTCTGTGTAGTAATCGATGTCTGTTTTTTTGACATATGCCTTTCTCTGTTCAAAGTTCAGGTCTTCAACATAGTATTGTTCACCTTCACAGATGTAGATGGCTTTTGGGTGTAGTGATGTAAGAGACGAGCTGAAGTCCACTTCAGCAATAGCTTTAGCCTTGTCTGTTGTGTCCACAACAACAAAATTATCAGAGCTTATACTTCTAAGGCTTACTCCGTCTGCAGGATAGGCGTCAGATGTCCAGAACCACTTGTCGTTTGAGTGATGAAGGAGTTTTTCATCCTCCAGGAAATTCAAGATTTCATCAATCTCAAGGTGGCCGAATTTCTCTCCTTTTACAAATGGAAGTTCAAATGCGGCACATTCGATGTGACTGACAAGGACAGATAAATTATCAGGGTTTATAAGAGCTTTCTCAGGATTTTTTGAAAAAAAATAGTCAGGATTGTTGATGATGAACTGGTCGAGAGGAGAGCTCGTTGCGACCAGCACCGCTGCGGATTTTCCTGATTTCCTGCCGGCCCGCCCGGCCCTCTGCCAGGTGCTTGAAATACTTCCTGGATAGCCTGCGAGTGTGGCGACATCTAGACTTCCGATATCAATCCCCAATTCTAGGGCATTTGTAGAGACGACTCCCAGTATTTTCCCTTCCCGCAGCCCTTTTTCTATTTCTCTTCTCTTTAAAGGAAGATAGCCTCCTCTATAGCCCCGGATCAGGCCTTCCTGATTAATATTTTGTTCAACATCCTCTTTAAGATAAGTGAGAAGAACTTCTGTGATAAGACGGCTACGAGCAAAAACAATTGTCTGAAGGCCGTTCTTAAGGAAGACAGAGGCGACGCGACGTGTTTCATTAACGTAGGAACGACGAATGCCCAAAAGCTTATTAACCACAGGCGGATTGTAAAAAATGAAATATTTTTCTCCGCAGGGAGCTCCGTTATTATCAACAAGAGAGACCTCTTCTTCTGTCATTTTTTGTGCCAGTTCCTTGGGATTGGCGATAGTGGCTGAGCAGAGAATGAACTGTGGGGAAGATCCGTAAAATTTTGTGATTCTCTTAAGCCTTCTTAAGATATTCGCAAGGTGGCTGCCAAAGATACCCCCGTAGCCGTGCAGCTCGTCAATTACAATGTATTTTAAGTTCTCGAAGAGTTTGATCCATTTTGTATGATGGGGAAGGATCCCTGTGTGCAGCATGTCGGGATTAGTAAGAATTATATGTCCCCGTGCTCTTATAGCTTTTCTTGCATCCTGAGGAGTGTCGCCGTCATAGGTGAATATCCTGATCTCTTCAGGAAGTAGTTTGCTGGTCTCATCCAGTTCAGCTCTTTGGTCCTGGGCAAGAGCCTTGGTCGGAAACAGGTAAATTGAACGGGATGAAGGATTTTTCAGGATTGAATCCATTACAGGTAGATTATAACAGAGCGTTTTACCAGAAGCTGTAGGAGTGACAACAACTATATTTTTCCCTTCCTGTAGTAACTGCCAGGATAGATGCTGATGTGTGTAGAGTTTTAAAAATCCTTTCTCTTTCAGAGCTTTTATGAGGGCGGGATGAATCCCGGGAGGATATTCTCTATAATGTCCTTCCTGAGCCGGGATACATTTAAATGCCGTAATAGAATATGTTTTATGGCCGATCTCTTTCAGTAATTCTAATGATTTGAGTAAATTTTCATCTCGCTTCATTTTTGACACCTGATATGCTGAATGGTCTGTAAATATATTATTATTTTTATAGGGAAATGGTCAATGAAAAACAATAATGCATTTCATTTTCTTTCTTGTATGGTATGGCAGGTGTGTTAAAATGTTGTATTATGCTCCGAGAGATACGTATAAGGAAAGCTGCACAGCATAATCTGAAACAGATCGATGTTGATCTTCCTCGAAATAGTCTTGTTGTAATCACTGGGCCAAGCGGTTCAGGGAAATCTTCTCTTGCATTTGATACCCTGTTTGCTGAAGGTCAGAGGCGCTATATCGGATGTCTTTCTGCCTATGCCCGCCAGTATATCGAGCAGATGGAAAAGCCCGAAGTTGAATCAATAGAAGGAATATCTCCTTCTATTTCTATCGATCAGAGGACTATTTCGTCAAATCCCCGGTCCACTGTTGGAACTATAACAGAAAGTTATGATTATTTGAGATTGCTTTTTGCCAGAGTTGGAGTTCCTCACTGCCCGATTTGTGGGCGAAAAGTTAGTTCGCAGACTCCTCAGCAGATTTTACAAACAATTCTCGATACTTCGCATGGAGAGAAGATTAAAGTTCTTTCTCCGGTTGTTAAGGGTCGCAAGGGCGAATACAATAAACTTTTCGACAGGCTGAGAAAGAAAGGATTCCTGCGTATTCGAGCTGACGGTGAGTTCAGGGAGTTGGACGAGGACATTATTTTAGAGAAGACAAAGAAACACAATATCGAAGTTTTGGTGGATGAAATTAAGATTTCTTCCTTTATGCAGGACAGACTGAAAGAGGCTGTTGGAATAGCATTGGATATGTCGGATGGTGACCTCCTTGTCATGAAACTAAATGGAAAAGAAAAATATTATTCTTTAAAACTGCTTTGTCCTTACTGCGAGATCAGTTTGCCTGAGCTTGAGCCACGTTCTTTCTCATTTAATAGTCCTTATGGAGCCTGTCTTAGCTGTAATGGTCTCGGCTTCCAAAGAAGGTTGAATAAATGGGGGGAAGCGGAGCTTACCGAGGAAGTTTGCCAGATTTGTAGGGGAAGCCGGTTAAGAAAAGAGAGCTTGGCAGTGAAAGTTGGCGGCAAAGATATTTTTGAATTAAGTTCTCTTCCGGTGAATAGATTGATCGAAAAACTTTCTTCGTTGATATTTTATTCATCTCAAGAAATTATAGCTTCAAGAATACAGAAAGAAATTCTATCCCGCCTCCAGGTCATGAAGGATCTTGGGATGCCATACCTGCAGCTCAGCCGGACAAGTTCTTCCCTTTCAGGTGGAGAAGCAAGAAGAGTCAGGCTTGCAGCCCAGGTAGGTGCACGTTTGCGAGGTGTTCTTTATGTGCTGGATGAACCGACTATTGGTCTTCATCAGAGGGATAACAAGAAACTGATTTCGTTATTGAAAGAAATCAGGGATGAAGGAAATTCGATTGTTGTCGTTGAACATGATGAACAGACAATTCGTTCTGCTGATTTTATTTTGGATTTGGGTCCTGGTGCCGGTGAAAAAGGAGGCATAAAGGTTGCTGAAGGAAATATTAAAGAGCTTCTTTCTTCTTCGGAGTCATTAACATCTAAATATCTGCGTGGCGAAAAGAGTATTCCTGTTCCACAGAAACGAAGAGAGCCGAAGGGCTGGTTAACTATTTTAAGGGCGGCGGAACATAACTTAAAGAATATTGATGTCAGGATTCCTTTATCCGTGATGACTGTCATCACGGGAGTGTCTGGTTCAGGAAAGAGTACGATTGTCTATGATATTTTGTATAAGAAACTTTTGAACGTATTCTATAAGGCCAAGCAAAAACCAGGGAAACATGAGTCGATACTTGGACTTGACCAACTCGACAAGGTTATTTCCGTGGACCAGAGACCTATTGGCCGCACACCTCGCTCAAATCCGGCAACATATATTGGGCTTTTTAGTTCTTTAAGACAGCTATTCGCAATGACTCAGGAATCAAGAATAAGGGGTTATTCACCAGCCCGGTTCAGCTTTAACCTGCCTGGAGGGCGCTGTGAGGAATGTCATGGAGCAGGTTCCAGAAAAATTGAGATGCATTTTTTACCAGATGTTTTTGTGATTTGCGATCGGTGTGGGGGAAAGCGGTACAATAAGGAAACACTCTCGGTTCGCTATAAAGGGAAGAACATAGCGGATTATCTTGACATGACTGTCAATGAGGCTTATGGATATCTTAAAGTACACCCTATTATCGGTAGGAAGCTGGCCATATTGAAAAGGGTGGGCTTAGGATATATCAGGTTGGGTCAGCCCGCTCCTACATTGTCTGGTGGAGAAGCTCAACGGATAAAGTTGACCAAAGAATTGAGTCGAAAAAATACAGGGAAAACGTTATATCTTTTAGATGAACCTACAACAGGACTTCATTTTGATGATGTGAATAAGCTTCTTGAAGTTCTCTCAGAACTTGTAGTATTGGGAAATTCTGTTGTTGTTATTGAGCATAACCTTGAAGTTATCAAGTATTCAGACTATATTATTGATTTAGGGCCTGAGGGAGGAGAAAGAGGTGGATGGATTGTTACCCAGGGGCCTCCAGAAGATGTGGCTGAGGCGGAAAATTCGTATACAGCCAAATTCTTGAAGAAAGTCTTAGCCGGAGAGTATGGAAAAGCTTTCGTGTAACAGAATGTTTTACTAAGGTTAATTGCAAGAGAGTCTATATATAAAGAAGCAATTGAGAGGAACAAAATATGGCATTTAAAGACATCCCGGGAAATGGCCGAGTTAAAAAAGTGCTGCAGAAGGCCTTGCTGAAAAACAGAGTACCAAATTCTCTTCTTTTTTGCGGCCCCGATGGTGTTGGCAAGAAGGATGTTGCTTTGGTCGTTGCTAAAGCTATGAACTGCCGGGAGAAAAAGGGTGATGCTTGTGAATTATGCACATCATGCAGGGCGATAAACAGAGGGAATTTTCCAGATGTCTTGGTTATATCTCCAGTTAAGGGTGTTCTTAAGATTGACCAAATGAGAGATCTGAAGCATATAGCTTATTTCAAGCCCATGGGAGGAAAGAAAAGAATTTTTATTATTGAAAATGCTGAAAAGATGAATGAGGAGGCATCGAATTCTCTTCTTAAAATATTGGAAGAACCTCCATTATTTTCTCATGTCATACTTATTACAAAGAATCCATTTATGATTGCATCGACAATTAAATCACGCTGTCAGACTTTATCTTTCCTGCCTATTTCAAGAGAAGATATTGAAAACGAGCTTGTTGTAGAAAAAGGATATGAAAGAAAAAAAGCAAGGATAATTTCCCTAATTGTCCAGGGGAATAGAGAGCTGGCTGTGAGTTTAGAATGGGAACATGTGCAATCTAAAAGGAAAGAGGCATGGGAACTTTTTCAGTCTCTTCTTAAGAAGGAAAAAATTTCTTCTTTCTTAAAGAATTACGCATATAAGCAAAGGGAGCTTATTGAAAAAGACCTAGAACAGATTTTAGAGATTGTTTCATCGTTTTGCCGTGATCTTATTCTTGTAAAGGAGAAAGGAGATGTCAGTTTCATGATAAATGCAGATTACGAAGAAGAAATACAGAGGGTGGAGAAATTTATAAAGTTTGAGAGATGCATGGATTTTCTTTCGAAGATTGAGCATGCGCTCTATGGTTTGGAAAAAAATATAAATATTAATTTGCTCGTAAGTTCGACATTTTTAAATTTAATGGAATGTGAAAATGCCTAAGATTATACGTGTAGTTTCAAAGAGATCGAGAAAGGTTTTTCGTGCCTTGAATCCTGATAAAGACCTTAAGAAAGGCGAAATATGCATAATTGAATCCGGCTTTGGAGGGGATCTGGCAGAAGTTATCGATGTATCAAGCGAAATATGCTCTTTTTCTAAGTCTGGAAAGGATGCAGTTAAGGTTCTCCGTAGGGCGACTGAAGAGGACGAAAAAAAAATCAGATGGATTGAAAAGAAGGAGCATAAAGCCTTTGAATTCTGTCTAAAAAGGATCAAGGAAAGACATCTCTCTATGAAGCTAGTCATAGTGCGATACTTTTTTAATGCAAAGAAGGCGATATTCTATTACACTGCGGAGGGCCGTATTGATTTCAGGCAGCTTGTAAAAGATCTAGCTAAAGAGTTTAAGATGCGGATTGAAATGCGGCAGATCGGAGTCAGAGATGAAGCCAAAATGATCGGGGGGCTGGGTGTTTGTGGAAGAACTCTCTGTTGTGAAAGTTTTTTAAAGAATTTTGAACCTGTAACTATTCAGAAAGCTAAGAAACAGCAAATCGTTATAAACCCGACGAAAATTTCTGGCCTTTGCGGACGACTGATGTGCTGCCTGGCTTTTGAAGATAAAAGCAGGGGCCGTATGTATACAGAAGAAGAAAAAGTAGAAGAAGATTAAACTATAAGCACGTTATTGTAGGCTGGATTCTTAGGTTTTACTGAGAATTTAAGATTATTGGTTTGGATGAATCATAAATTGAACCCTGCTTGAGACAGCTATAAGAGTTCCTTCAGGAGAAAACGCTTTTACCTGCCAGGAATATTTTTCACCTGCCACCATAAGTTCTTTTATGTCTTCAGGGAGAGAAATATAATTGTTTTTAGTAGTGGTGTTCCATAATAGTGTATGATTATAAATATATACTTTGTATTCTATGTTTTTTCCCTCGCTTTTCCATTTGAACTGAGATGGGATGGTTTTGATATTGATTACCGGAGAAATTAGAGTCACAGACCCGCCTCTAACAAGATCTTCGTTTATGAAAAAATGGGGTGATGTTGTCTTAAGCATTGGTAAAATACCGAAGACAACAATAAGCGCTAATGTGGCAGTTGCTGTAGCCATAGCCCACTGTTTTGGAGTGAGGCAATCGATAAGATGTTCAAACAAGGGCACTCTTTTTACTTTTTCATGTCCATATATATCCTGGAAAATTGCGTTCCCTTTGTTTTTAATGACTGAAATGAGTTCATCTTTTTCAACCATTTTTTCGAAACATTGAGGACAATTAAAATAATGTTCCTCAAATTTCTTTTTTTCGTTTTCACTGAGCTTGTTCAGTAAATAATTATCAATCAGGTCTTCATGTTTGTGTTTTCTCATTGCACTTACCTTTTTTTTAATCTCAATAGTTTAGTCGATCAAATCATAAAAATACGGAAAAATCATTTTTTTATCATTTTTTTCAATAATTTATGAGCATAATTAACTCTTTCGCTGACGCGGCGGGGTGAAATACCTAGTCTCTTGGCAGTTTCCTGCCTCGAAAGTTCCATATAATAATAAAGGTATAGGACCTCCTTGTATTTAGGTTTCAATTTTTCTATAGCTTTTGCTATGGATTCAGATCTTTCTTTGTTTTCGATTTGTTCATGAGGTTGTGGTAAAGGCTTGGGCTCGGGTGCATATTTCAGTACTTTGCTCTTTTTCCTGATATGGTCGATTATCCTGCGGCTTGTAATTGTAAATATAAATGTTCCAATAGATGATTCTCCTCGAAATTCCCCCTTTTCTATTTTTTCTATTACGTTGATCATGATTTCATCAACTACATCTTCCCAGTCAGGAGTGCGTGTACCTAGAGATCTTTTGACTCTAAAACTTACAACAGGTTTGAATTTAGTTATGATTTCTTCAATGTTGAGATTATTATCTGTTTTTTCCACTTTTTTCATATTATATAGTCAGATTGTGATATTGACAAGAGGTGATTTTCAATCTTTTTAATTTTAGAGCGACTAATAATTTTGCTGCTAGAGAATGGAGGAAGGTCCATGAATATGGAAAAACATGAAAACAAGGTTTTAGTGTTTAATAACGAGAACGATTTCTATTGTTTAATTGAAAAAAACCTCAAAAAGCATGGTTTCGAACTTTTGAATACTTTGCCCTTGATTTCTAAGGAAAGCAGCTGTGGAGCCTCATTTTTAGGGGCTTATTAGAGATTTATGTTTTTTGAAAAGATTCAAGAGTTAAAGGAAAGAAGTGATTTTTCAAAAAGAAGTATCTTCAATATCGAAAAAGAAGAACAGCCTGGATCTTATTTTAAATTCAAGTCCTTATGACTGCCTCAACAGTCAAGCGAAACTGAGCTTAAAAAAGAGAGTAGATCCGGATATCTCATTAAATTTCTTTAGAAGTAACCATATTAGAGGACAAAAAGATTTACAGGGAAATTCAGAAGCAAAGGAAGTGAATAATATAATATCAGCAAAAAAGATGCTTGAACATATAAGTCGAAATAATGAGTTTTTCTTCGGAAGAAACAATAGTTTTTTTGAAGAAGGCAACTTTGATAAGCAAGCATTTTTCAATTCGAGTCTTATTTATTTAATCGCAGCTACAGATGGGAATAAAGATAGTATTGGCCATTCTAAGCTTGTTGCTAGATATTCTGTAATGTTGACAAGAGCACTCGGTATCAAGGATTTAGATTTTTTGCTCAATATTGAAATGGGAGCTTTGCTTCATGATATTGGCAAAATCGGAATTCCTGAACGCATTTTACGAAAACCAGGAGCATTGACTCTTACAGAGAAAGAAATTATCAAAGAACATCCGCTTTTAGGTTATGAGGTAATCGAAGAATTTGATTTTTTACAGAAACCCGCCAGAGTTGTTTTGTTTCATCATGAAAAATACGACGGGACCGGGTATGTTTATGGATTAACACGAGATGAGATTCCTTTAGAAGCCAGGATATTTTCTGTGGCAGATACTTTGGATGCAATTACTTCTGACAGAGCATACCAGAAGGGACAGAGTTTTATGGTTGGACTGAGAGAGATTGAGGAAGGACGT
The DNA here is from genome assembly GCA_964648465.1 of uncultured Eubacteriales bacterium. Lineage (GTDB taxonomy): Bacteria > Acidobacteriota > Aminicenantia > Aminicenantales > Aminicenantaceae > Aminicenans. The sequence continues at coordinate 46,859 of CAZYMU010000012.1, forward strand.
GGGAGCCAGTTTGACCCTCAAGTGGTGGATGCTTTCTTTTCTATACCTGAAGAAAGATGGGAAGGAGTAAAAGCAGACATAGAAAGTTCTTTCTGGGTGAATACAATACATTGATTTGCGAATGCAATAGGTTATGTTTCTATCTTTCTAAGATAACTTTTGGGGTCGACTAATATTTCTCTAGCTTTGCTTCCTTCAGAAGGGCCAACGATTCCTTCTTGTTCCATTTGGTCAATTATCCTTGAAGCGCGGGCATAGCCTAATTTTAGCTTTCTTTGAAGATAGGAAGCCGAGGCTTGACCGGTTAGAAGTATAATTTCTACGGCCTTGTAAAATAGGGGGTCTTTTTCATCGTCACTTTCTTCAAAATGCCCAACCGGGCTTTTGAGTGCTTTTAGGATGTTTTTATCGTAAATGGGCTTTTTTTGTTGTTTGATAAAATTTATAACCCTAGTGCTTTCGGGAAGAGAAATAAAGGAACAGTGCAACCGTAGGATACGTGGATAATTAGGCGGCATGAAAAGCATGTCGCCTTGGCCGAGAAGCTTCTCGGCACCTCCAGTGTCTATAATGACACGTGAATCGATCTTTGAGGGAACATGAAAAGCGATGCGGCTTGCAAAATTGTTTTTTATTGTTCCGGTTATTACGTCAGTAGATGGGCGCTGAGTTGCAAGCACAAGGTGGATTCCTACTGCACGGGCTAATTGGGCAATCCTTGCAATGGAGTATTCTATTTCTCTTGCTCCGATCATCATTAATTCAGATAGTTCATCGATGATGATAACAATGTAAGGAAGTGGTGTTAAGTTTTTTTCTTCCTCTTCGGTTAGTTTTCCTTTTCGTTCGTTTCTAATCCGTTTAACCTGTTGATTGTATTGTTCGATATTCTTCACTTTTAGAAAACCGAGTTTATGGTAGCGTTCTTCCATATTTCTAATAGAATTCAGTAAAACGGCCTCTGCTTTTTTAGGGTCTTTGACAACAGGACAGAAGAGATGCGGGATTCCGTCATATAAAGAAAACTCCAGCCTTTTGGGATCTATGAGTATGAGTTTAACCTCATCTGGAGTTGCTTTATAAAGAATGCTGGCAATCAGGGCGTTTAAAGCTACGCTCTTCCCTGAGCCTGTAGCTCCTGCAATAAGAAGATGAGGCATGATAGATAGATCTGTCACGTAGACCTCGCCATGAATTGTTTTCCCCAGGGCAAAAGTCAATTTAGAAGGGGAATTTTGGAATTTTTCAGATTGAATTATATCCCTTATTTTAATAATTTCTCTTTTGTTATTGGGGACTTCTAATCCGAGCGAGGACTTCCCGGGGATTCTTTGAATCCTTATGGATTCTGCCCCTAGACGAAGAGACAGATCTTCTGAAAGGCCGGCTACCTGACTAACTTTTACGCCTGGATGTGGATAAAATTCATATGTTGTGAGGATAGGACCCGGGTGGTATTCCTTAACCTCTCCTTCAACCTTGAATTCGAGCAGTTTTTCCTCAATAGCCTTCTTTTTTTGGTAGAGTTCATTGTTGTCAATTTTTTCTGCGGCTTTCCCAGGGTCGAGCAAATTGAGAGGGGGAAAATTGTAATCTCCTTTTCTTTCCATTTCAGGGAAAAGATATTTTTCTCTTGTAAGAAGTTTGCCAGGTTTTTGTAATGCAGGTTCTTTCTTGATTTCTATTTTTCTTCCTATTTTTCTTTGTTTCTTTTTATCTTCATGTTCTGGGGCAGAATATTTTTCAATGACATTTCTGCGCATTTTTTCACGGTGTTTTTCTTTCCGGTAGTGAACAATTCTGATTTTGACTTCTTTGAAAGCAAAACCAAAAAATCTCCAAAAAAAGCGCAAGATTTTTCCGATAGAGATTCGTGTTGAGAAGGTAATTAATAGGATCAAAAGGCCGATGAGAACAATAATCGTTCCAATGTGGTTGAAATAACGGATTAATATTGATGAGAACAAATCGCCTGTGAATCCTCCCGAAGGAATTTCAGCTCCTCTCCAAGTAATGAAATGGAACAGAATAAAAGTAAGAGAGCATAAGATAAGTATAAGGAAGCTACTTGCCAAGGTTTTAAGGACGATATTTTTATTTCCTTCTGGGAGAAAAATCTGAATTCCAATGTAGAATATGGCGAAAGGGAAGACTAAAGAGACGAGTCCGAATATCTGAAAAAGAGTTTCTGAAAGGGAAGCTCCGACTCTCCCGGCATAATTGTGGACTTCTGTATTAGAAGAAGAAACAGCAGCCCAGGAAGGATCATGAGAATCATAGCTGATTAGGCTTATCAACAGAAAAACAGATAAGAAAATAAGTAAGATCCCGAGTATCTCGGATGAACTAATACGCCTTCTTCTTTTATTTTTTTTGTTGGTTGAAGTCTGTCTTTTTTTCTTCTTTTTCACTTATGTAAGTATATCATATTTCCTGGATTATTCATAAAGAATGCCGATTAGTTTCATTCTTACTGTATGGCTGGGTTGGTATATCCCCGTCCTCACTCTACCCATTCCCCAGTGGGACCTCTTACGCTCTGGGGGGCGACATCCCAACCCAGCCTACCCTAGATCAGAAGCTATCAATAGTAAACAGCGTTAAAAATCTTAGTGGAGCGCAGACATGCCCTCAAATTAATCGTATCAAATCATAGCATTAATTATAAAAAACCGTTATTCTAAATGTGCCTTTTTAGTAAAAGACTGATAAAAAACGGCTTTTATATCGACCACAGAATATGAAAAGAAATAGAGTCAAGAGGCTTGGCCAGCATTTCTTAAAAAATCAACGGGTTTTAAAAAAAATTCTAGATAATATCTCACCTAAAAAAGATGACCTTATTATTGAAATTGGAGCAGGGAAAGGTGCTTTAACTTTTTCCATTGCCGAAAGAGCTGGGAAAGTTATTGCTGTGGAAAAGGATAAAAGCCTCCTCCCTTTCCTTATGGAGAAAAACATCTCAAATTTGAAGGTATTAGAGCAGGATATATTAAAAACAGATTTTAGAGAACTGATAAAAAAAGAACTTAATTTTAAAGGACGGGTGAAACTTGTTGGAAACCTGCCTTATTCTATCTCTTCACCCCTGCTATTTAAAGTGTATAAAGAGAAGGAGCTGTTTCATGAATGTATTTTTCTTCTCCAGAAAGAAGTTGCTGAAAGGTTGTGTGCTGGTCCAGGCACTAAAAAATTTGCTCCTATTTCAATCATCTTTCAAAATCACTTTATGGTCAGGCTTTGCTTTGTAGTGAACCCGGCGTCCTTTTCACCCCCTCCCAGGGTCAAATCAGCACTGGTTTTCCTTAAGAAAAGGGAGCACCCACTTTTTTACATTCGGGACGAAGACATGTTCCGGAAATTCCTCAGGAGTGCTTTTTTGCACAGAAGAAAAACACTGTTTAATAATTTGGTAATGGTTGGATATTGTGATTTTATGTTAAGAAAAGCATTTCGAAATCTTGAATTGCAGAAATACATCCGTGCAGAACAATTGCCTATATCTACGTTTGTTCATTTATATGATTTTTTGCTTGAAAATATGGAGTAGGATATTATTATTTCCAGTCGGGAAACACGTCACGGCCGGGGCTGTCAAATAAAGGAATAATCCTTTTTGTCTTTACTTTTACTAGATAAAGGGACCAGTTACCTCTGTCGATACGGTGCTTCAAGGATGAACTGAAAACAATATATTTTTCATCAGGAGACCAGGAAGGGAAGTAGTCTGAAGTCTCATTTCTTTCCGTTAATCTTTCTTTACGGCTTCCGTCCTGGCTCATAAGCCAGATGTCTCCCTTTCCGTCTGCCTCAGAAGAAACATAGGCAATTTTCCCCCCGTCTGGTGAAAATTTAGAGCGGCAAGACTTTCCTCCTTTAGTAAGGCCTTTATATTCTTTAAGCTGCATATCATAAATATACACATCCCAGCCGAATGTTTTTTTTCCTGTAAATCCCATTATGGGAGATGCCGGGGAGAAATCCGGAAGAGCTGAGTGCCCCCTGAATTGAGGAATGATCTTTGTTTTTTCCTTTAATTCAAGGTCAACCATCCAAAGAGAGGATCTTTTTACGAACCCTTTTTTTTCTTCTATTGTATATGCAATTTTTTCCCCGTCAGGAAACCAGGCATGTGAAACCTCGTTCTCTTTAGAAGTTGTAATTTGTGTAATGCTGGATCCGTCCTCATCCATGATGAAGATGTCATAGTTTCCTGTCGGGTTTGCTGAATAGGAAATTTTCCCCCCGTCTGGTGACCACTTTGGATATTCATCGTCCCACGAGTTGTTAGTTAAATTTTTTATCCCTCCTGCTGTTAAAAGATAAATCTCGCGGTCTCCATCCATGTCCGATTGAAAAACTATTCTGCCTTTGAAGGCAAATTTTGCTTTTAAATTAGGCGTGTCGATTATGGTATCTGAATCAGGTTTTCCTTTTTTTTCAGAACATAGCATATACAGTAAGGTCAGAAGAAAAATAGAGATAAAGATTTTCGTTTTCATGAATAGATCTCTTATTGATTATTTTTTATTCTGTCAAATGTGTCAACCGTTTTACTTTCAGTAGTTCACCAAATTTAACTCATTTTTTCCATTCTTGCTTACTGGATAAGGGTAGCTGGTTCTAAAGAAAGATTCGGGATTGTGAGATTGCTTTTGAAAATTTGCTATGGTATAAAACTTTTAAATGAGGAAAACTCTAAAAATAATTTTATTATTCCTGTCTTTTTCAATAATTCCCTCGTTTTTTTCGATAGGGAATGAAACAACAACAGTTATTAAAGGATACTCTGCTTGTCCTGTAATTAATAAAAATGAAGAATTGATTTTTATATATAGAAATGATGATAGAGGCTTAAGTCTGGCTACCAAAAAGATGGGAGATAACGAATATAATAATCAAGAAATCCTGATTGATCAGAATGCATCTTCCCCTGTTATAAAAAAAGATAGAAAAGGGAGGATTTGGGTTCTTTGGGAACAAGGGGGACTTGAAAGGAATGAGATTTATTTAAGCAGGATGGAAAAAAATAAAATACTGACATATGAAAAAATATCGCGGGGAATACTTCCAAATTTTTCTCCTGATATTGACTTTGACTTGCAAAACAATCCATGGGTGACATGGGTACAATATTCTGATAGAAAATTTTATGTCTTGGTCAAAAGCTTGAAATCGGAAGAAACATGGCTATTAAACGTGCCTTTTTTTTCAGGTGCTCACTCGCCAAAAATTACAATAGATGGCAACAATATAATATGGGTTTTCTGGGTGGGAAGAAACAGGCGTAGAGATGAAATCTATTACACTTTTTATGATGGCTTTCAATGGATAAGTCCACACAAACTGAATAAAGACAACAAATTCCCGCATATCCTGCCTGATACAGGCTGTGGGTTTTCTGGGTTGCCCTGGATTGTTTGGAGTGCCTTTGATGGTAATGATTATGAGATTTTCTACTCATTCTGGAATGGGTCAAAATGGTCAGAAGAGGAGAGGATAACTGATAATTCGGCTACTGATTCTTACCCTGCCATTTCTTTTCTTTTTGGAGATGTCCCGATAATAGTCTGGAGCAGGTCATATAAAGATAGAAACGGAATCTATTGCAGATATAGAAATGATGTGAAATGGAGTCGGGAAATAGAAATTTCAAGGAGTAAGAACAAATTAATTTCATGCCCAAAAATCGCCATATTGAATAATATTATGGGAATTACCTGGCAGTTAGACGATGCTGTCCAATCAGAATTCTTATATTTCAACCAACTTGTTGGGGAGAGCCCTCATACAACAGAAATTGACGAGACTAAAATCATCCCTCATCCTTCTTTAAATGAAAACGAATACATAGGTTTTGGCGACAGCATTACTTATGGTTATCTTGACTACCAGGAGGCTCCAGAGGAGGGGTACATTCCAAGATTAGAGGCTGTTTTGAATGAAAATTATGGGAACTCTACAGTGATTAATGAAGGATGGCCGGGTGAAATAACAATAAACGGATTGGGAAGAATTGATGATATTCTTTCAAATCACTCTGCACAATATCTTCTTTTGATGGAAGGTACTAACGATGTTGTTTTTAACCATATCTCTATGGATACAACTGCATTTAACTTGGAACAGATTGTATTAGCCTGTAAAGATTCCGGAGTGTTTCCGTTACTGTCAACGATAATTCCACGTAATGATTACAGATGGTATTATGATTTTTATAAAGATAGAATTTTTTATCTGAACGAGAAAATTCGAGAATTAGCTGTGGATTTAGCGGTTCCGCTTGTTGACCAATTTGATGTTTTTTATAGCTACCCTGAAGATGATGGGGGGTGGAAATCGCTTCTCTGCATGGATAATGTTCACCCAAGTGAAAAGGGTTATGAAATTATGGCGGAAACCTGGTTTGAAGAAATAAAATCGCTGCCTTTTCCGCCCATTTATATACATGTAGAAAGAATATCGGATAGAATACTTTTTTATATTAGAAAAGGGAATTATATTACATGGCTGGATAATCCGAAACTTTTTGACAAAACCAATTTTTCTTCTTATAGGATTTACAGAAGCACGGTAGCCGAGAATGAGTCTGAATTCAATTTTGTAACAAGCATACCCATAAAAGCATGGAATGTTGGCTTTTCCGGTATAAATGATTATGGGTTGAAATATTTTGATGTTGGAATCAATCTTTCGTGTAATTATAAATATTTGATTTCTTTAGTTCGAGATGATGGGATAGAAGGACCGTGCTCTGAAATTGCAAGTGATTTTACTCAAAGGAGATAGTAAGATAAAAAAAATAAAGTATATTTTCGTTGTGTTCGCGCTTGTGCTGTTGGTTGTTGGTAATATAGAAGCTTATCCTCAAGAACAGATAGAGAACACGATGGTTACATTATCCCTTGGAGATTATTTCTCTTCATCAGATATTTTCAAGCAAATCTATGGTTCGGGCGGCGGTATCTACTCTTTAGACATATCTAGAATCATATTTAGAAGGGAAAACCACAATGTTGCTTTCTCTTTGGGAATAGGTTTTTTCTCCAGAACCGGAGTTTCAACATTCTTTGAAGAGGAAACTAAATTCTATCTTGTTCCCTCATCCATTTCCGGAAAATATCTATTTAATACTAAATATGTGATTCCTTTTGTGGAATTAGGACTTGGTTTTTATAGCTACAGAGAAGAAAGCAATATTCATGATACTTCAGGTTCTACTTTTGCCTGGCGCATGGGATGCGGTACATATATAAAAATCCCGAAGTTAAAATTTTTAAAACTAATAGTCTATCTAAAAAAGGCCAGAGCTATTGCCGTAGAAGATAAAATTGAAATTGATGTTGGGGGCCTGGAATTAGGAATTGGTTTTGTAATAGGGTTTAACTTGTTTAATCAAATTGTTTTTTAATATTGAACCGGAATTATTTCCTTCCCGGGAGGTCATTTTAGATTAAGAAAAGGAGGTTTGCGCCAAAAGAAGTTTTGGCGTGAAATTTTTAAAATGAAAATATCGAAGGAACAACAAAAATCAAGTCTTCAAAAAGCCCTGCTGGATGAAAAGAAATCAGCTTTTAAAAAATACAAAGAGCTATTTGTAGGAAAGAAAGGATTGTGGCGGCTTATTAAATATGAATGTATTGCTGTGTTTTTATCCAGGATACCAGGAGCTCTCGGGCTTTTTTTGCGGAAAATTTTCTATCCCAGGATATTAATAAAAGTGGGAAAGGGAGTTGCTTTTGGGCACCACGTTACTATCAGGCATCCCCATAAAATATCAGTTGGGGACAATTCTTTCATAGATGATTACGCTGTTTTAGATGCAAAGGGAAAAGACAATCAGGGAATCGTAATAGGAAAGAATGTTATTGTAGGGCGCAGTACTATCCTTAGTTGTAAGGGGGGATCCATTATCCTTGAGGATTATTCCAACATCTCTGCAAATTGTTCCTTGTTTTCAGAGACAGTAATCAATATTGGGAAATACACATTTTTGGCGGGACATTGTTATTTAGTGGCTGGTGGAAATCACAGCTTTTCAAGGACAGACATCCCGATTATGTTCCAGCCATCCCTGTTGAAAGGTGGTATAACAATACAAGAAGATTGCTGGCTTGGAGCTTCTGTGACTGTCCTTGATGGTGTGTCAATAGAAAAAGGATGTGTTATCGGTGCAGGAGCTGTTGTTATCAAGTCTTTTCCTGAATATTCAGTAGCAGTAGGGAATCCGGCCAGAAAAATCCGAGACCGCAGAAAGCAACAGAAGGAGAAAAGTTAGATGTTTTTTTATGTTTTCTACATTGGCCGTCTTAAGAAATCTCGGTTTAATAAGGATTTGTTTATTTAACTGTTGTATATGCGGCCGCTCCTTCTATATTGTTCTGGTCTACTGCTGTCAAAGCAAAGCGATATAGTTCAGAATTTTGCACATTTCTTACACTATAATTAAATGTAGTTGCAGGTACTTCCTCCAGGATAATTTTGTCTCCATTGTTTTGTATTGTATAAATTCTGTATTTTTGGATGTTATTTGAGTTTGGGTTTTGTGCCCATGTTAATTGAATCACAGTTTCCCTGTAGAAAAGAGACCTGTTTTCCTTTTTTACCCCAGCAAAGTTTAAAGGAGGTAAAATATAAGAGACTTGAATTTTTTGACCTGGAGTGATGCTGGTAAAAGTCCTTTCTTCTCCATTTAGAAAAGTGACTTTTAAATCGTATTCTGAAGAAGCAGGAGCGCCGAAATGAACTGTAGGCATGTCCTGTCCGAGATACCCATATTCTCCATGAATTTCACGGTGGCCTTTAAGAAATTTAGGTTGGCCAAGATGTCCTGCTAGGTATAAATCCAGTTTGGTTCCCAATGCACCGATGCCTCCCGTGTAATCTAATACATCAATTTGAATCCAGTTGGAATCATTAATGTCGTTCCTGAAAAGTAAATTATAACCTTCTTTGTCAGCAAGATAGATATCTAAATCCCCGTCATTGTCAAAATCGCCCAGGGCACTGCTGCGAGGGTCTTTACTGTAGAGAGAAGCTTCCAATCCAGAGTCGGCACTTAAGACTGGTGAGAAAATACCCTGGCCGTTATTTTCATAAACATTTCCTCCAGAAACAAACATATCCAGATCTGTGTCATGGTCAAAATCTCCAAAACACACATGGAAACTTCCGGCAGTTGTTATGATTTGATATCGGCTGAAAAAGCCCCCTGTGTTTTTATACAGGGTTACTCTATATTTTCTGATTATAGCCAAATCCAGATCTCCGTCGTTGTCAATATCAGCAAAAGTCATCCCGTTATCTATAATATTTAGAGTTGAAGGAAGCCCTAGGTCCCGGCCATAGTTGAAGAAATAACCTGTTCCATCATTGAGATAAATAGTTGATGGCCCTGACCATTTTGCCTCGGCTATATCTATATCTCCATCTCCGTCTATATCGATTGCTGTTACTCCCTGAACAAATGATGTCCAGTCAATTCCGAGGTACATCACTGTAAAAGTTCCGTCTCCATTGTTGATATAGAAATTTTCTAATTTTTCCGGGGGAAAAGGGGCTGGATTAAAAAATTGGGGATTTGTTAGTGCGTTGGAAAAGTATAGATCGATATCTCCATCTCCGTCAAAATCCGAAGCAGCTACTCCCCTAGATGCAGCATCTATTTCTTGGGAAGGAGAAATGGTGTTTGTAATATCCTTAAAATATCCATCTCCGTCATTTTGATAAATATGGTTGTGAGCAGGACTTATTCCATCATACGTTGTGGTTGAAAACAGGTCGAAATCTCTATCGTTATCAAGGTCACAAAATACGGCTCCGTGGGTTCCAATGGCATACTTGTCAGACACACCGCGTTCGAGTGCTTCATCTTTGAAATAATTCCCGTAATTGACATATAAAATGTTACTAACATCTAGAACACCCTGTGCTCCGACGTTTTTTATGTAAATGTCCAGCTTCCCATCGCTGTTAACATCTATCCAGCAAACACCATGTCCTCCAAAATAATCATATCCTTTGATTCCAAACATCTCTGAGACATTTGTGAAATGAATCTCAGCGTATGTGATAATTGTCAGAAACGCCAGTAAAAACAGGGAAAAGCCAAATTTTTTTAAATAGGATAAGACGCTTATAGTTTCTCTATTCATCGAATTGCATAACAATTGTATCAATTTTTCTTTCTCCGTTGTCAAGTAAAATTCTTTGGTCACATACGGAGTACTAGACTGTATGATTTTAATGTTTTAGTTTATATGATAAAATTGTGAAACTTATATAGGAGTTAATCGTGAATTTGAAAGCAAAATATAGTATCTACTTGATTTGTATGCTAATAATGGGATTAACGTACTGTTCAAAAAAAGAGCGCTTGTTTGAAAGATCGTGTATTGATGCAGAAAAAGAGGGGGATCTGTCGCTAAAAAAAGACTATTTTGGAAATCTTTATTATGGGAAGACAAATGTGACATTTAGATTTGAGGCCAATACCAATAAGATGGAGATTCAAAGCGGAATTATTGGGGAAATTGGCATCAATTTTGGCTGTATTGCTGATTCTGACGGGATACTGCAAATTTATAAGAAAGAACAAGGAAAAGACAGGCAGCTGCATCAAGTAGAAGAGCTTTCAATAAACGAGGGCTATAATGATTTGTCTTTTTTCATTAACCTGGATAAGAATGAACATTTAGTCGTGAAAAGCCTGGAAGGTTCTGGTGTAGTCTTTTCGAAACCTGTTATTTACAAGTTGTTGCCGCCCGATAAAAGAACAAATATATTCTTGATTTCAGTTGACACTCTAAGTTCTTTACATATGAGCATGTACGAGTATCAAAGAAAGACTACTCCAAATATTAAAGGGATTGCTCAAGATGCTGTTGTTTTTTTGAATGCTTTTTCAAACTCGTCGTGGACCGTATCATCTCATATGAGTCTGTTCACTTCTCTTCTCGAACACGGACATAAGGTTGAGGAACTGAAAAATTACGTTATTGAAAATGAAAAAGTAATGCAATCAAAACCACTTTCTGTATTTCCACTTTCTTATTCTATCCCTTTTTTGGTTGAATCAATATCAGAGGATTTTATAACTTTAAGTTATAATGGCGGCCTCAAGGTAAATGCAGTATTTGGCTTTTATAGAGGATTTGATTTGTATTTTAGTAATTGGGATGACTTTACTTCTCCGAAGGCCTCCGAGATGTTGTTCCAGGAGGTAGAAGACAAATTAGTTAAGTCCAAGTTTCCGAAAACATTTTATTTTTTACATACCTATCAGGTACATGCGCCGCATAATCCAAGGATAAGTTTTTTAAATAAAATTTCTAAAAGCACAAAATTAAAAGATTTTGACTATGAGAGAGATCTGGGAGGAAACAGATATATATTTAAGAAATGTGATGATCGGTTTGTTGAGGATGTTAAATCTCTGTATGATGCAGAGATTTTAAATTTTGATCATTATTTTGGAAAATTCATAGAATTCTTAAAAACAAAAAATTTGTACGACAGGTCAATGATCATTCTGTTGGCAGATCATGGCGAAGAATTTTTTGAACATAAAAGGTGGGCACATGGATCTGATTTATACAATGAACAGATTAGAATCCCGTTGATAATAAAATTCCCGCATAGTCAATTTAGTGGAAAAAAAACAAAAGAAAATGTGAGTCTATTGGATGTTCTGCCTACTTTAATGGAATTTTATGGTATGAAAGCACCTAAAGATGTAAGCGGCCGATCTTTAATGCCTGTTATTAAAGACGGAAAAGGATTTAACAGGCCTGTTGTGTCCTCGATATTTAGATTTAAGCCCTTTGAAATGCTTCCTGGAAAAATCGCAGTAATCAAAGATAATCTTAAAATTATCTATAATGAAAAATACACAATGGAAAGTTATAAATATTTTGTTCATAGGCCTCCAAGCATTATATCAAAGCTCGAATTATATGATTTAGAGAAAGACCCCGGAGAGAGAGAAAATCTGTTTTCAAAAGAGAGTAAAGAAAAGGATTATTTGTTTCAGTATATAAAAATATTAATAAAAGAAATGGATGAGGCAAAAAAAAGTGAAGTCAGAGGCGAAAAGCAAAAAATATCTAAGGAAATGCGGGAAAGATTAAGAAGTCTTGGATATATAGATAAATAATCTCGATTATGGCATTTTTTTTGTGATAAATTTCCAGATGTATTCTTTGGGCACACCTAAAAACCCGGCTCTCCATAACCTGTCGCATTTTGAGCAGGTTTCAATATCGTCTATTTCACGGCAAGAAAGTTTTTTTCTAAGCCAGACCATTTTTTCATTGTTCCATATTGATTCCAAAGAAGCTTCTTTTACATTTCCCACAATATAATGGCCGAAAAAGTCCTGGGTGCATGGAAGAACATCACCGTTCCAGAATATAATTAGAGCATTCCAGGGGAAAGGACAAACAGAGTATCTTACTTTATCCTCCTTTTTTTCTATTTCGCCTGCCCAGTTATGGAGTTCTTTCATGACAAAACTGTCCAGCGGTAGATGTTTAAACAAATCATGAAATTTTTCTTTTGCTTTAGAAGGCTCTGCTTTGTCTTTATTATTGAAATTGATAACTTCGATGGCTGTTTGCGGTTTTTTTGAGTTTGCGGCTTTTTTTATCTCTAAGAAACGGACTATGTTACGAATAGTTTTCTCAAAGTTTCCACCGACGCGGATTCTCTCATAGGTTTCCTTATCATAACCGTCAAAAGAGAAGGAAAGCCGGTCCAGGCCGGAAGAGATGATTTTTTGAGATAATTCCTCTGTCAGCAAAGAACCGTTTGTATGAATCCTGGTAAACAGATGCCTCTGTTTGGCATATTCAATCATCTCAATAAGTTGAGGGTGCAGCAGGGATTCTCCGCGGTGAGCAAGGTTTATATCGAAAATATAATGTTGGGCTTCATCTATTATTTTCCTGAACACCTTGAACTCCATGAATCCTTTCTGTTCTTTTTTAAGGTCTTTATTTGGGCACATAATGCAGTTATAATTGCAGAAGCTTGTGAGCTCCACCCATAGACGCACAGGTAGATATGGAAGGATTGGGGAATTTTTGCGGTAATGGAAAAAAAGCTTGGCCAGACGAGGCCAGTATTTTTTAGATTTCATTCTGGCTCTTCTTCACATATTTATCAAACCATTCTATCATTTCTGCAAGGACATCAAGAACAGATTCTTTTGCTCTGTAGCCATGGCTTTCGTTGGGGAGGAAGACTAATCGGGCGGTGGCCCCGTGGCCTTTTAATGCATGAAAGAGCCTCTGTGATTGGATTGGGAATGTGCCGGAATTATTATCAGCTTCTCCATGGATAAGAAGAATGGGTTCGTTTATCTTGTCTGCGTGCATAAATGGAGAAACTTTGAAGTATATTTCTGGTGCTTCCCAGAGGGTCCTTCGTTCGCTCTGGAATCCAAACGGTGTCAGAGTTCTATTGTAAGCGCCGCTGCGAGCGATGCCTGCAGCAAATAGGTCACAGTGAGCAAGCAGGTTAGCCGTCATGAAGGCGCCGTAGCTGTGTCCGCCGACTCCTACACGTTTAGAATCAATGATGCCCATGGAATCCAGTTTATCTATAGCTGTTTTAGAGCTGGCAACGATTTGTTCTATAAATGTGTTGTTCATAGTTTTAGGATCTCCTACGATTGGCATCTGGGCACTGTCTAGTACAGCATACCCCTGCGTGACAAAGAACAGCTGCGAAATTCCTCTAAAGAATGTAAACCTGTTTGGAGATCCTCGGACCTGGCCTGCTAATTTTGGATTGCTGTATTCAATTGGATAAGCCCAGATGACTAAAGGCATTCTCTCTCCTTCCTTGTAGTCGGGAGGGAGATAAAGCGTTCCGGAGAGAGATACGCCATCCTTCCTGACGTATTTAATAAGCTGTTTTTTCATTCCTGTCATCTGAGGAGCCGGGTCTTTGTAGGTTGTCAAGGCTTTCTTCTTTTTGTTTTTCAGAGTCATTAAATAATAATTGGGAGGTTCTGTCTTGGATTCATAGCTTGTTATGAGTTGTTTTCTCGAATTGCCTGCGAAATCTATGAATCTCTCGTAACTTGATTCCCCGCATTGGAATAGGCGTTTTGTCTTCATTGTCCTGAAATTTAATCTATCAAGAAAAGGCATGTCTCCTTTGGGGGAAGCGCCGCTTCCGGCGAGATAGATCCAGTCTTTGTCTTGTAGGATTATAATCTCTCCTCTGGGAGTTGTTGTAAAGACAGGAGAGCCGGGGTCATTGTATCTGTCATGAATGCTGCGGTCGAAGATTTTTTTAGGGGCCTGGCCTGGTCTATCAACATTAACAAGATATGTTGTTCGCCATCTTCTTTTCCAGTCATATTCAGTAAGGAGAGCTTCGCCAGCGGACTTGAACCAGGAAATGCCTGAATAGCGATGTTGAATTTTCATGACTTCTCTTGGGTTTTCCTCGAAAGGAGAAGAAAGGCTCATGATTTTATCCCTGTACGGGACTTTTAACTCAGGGTCTCCTTTATCCAGAGCTTCAACCCAGATAAGAGTGGCAGGATGGAGTGCTCTCCATTCAAGTGCTCTCGGTCCTGTTGGAACGCCTCTCATGGGGACAGCATCTGCCAGAGGAAGGTCAGCCAAGAGACGAACAATTTCTCCATTTGTATCCCAGATTTCCAGCGAATGGGTAAAATAAAAATATGGGATACTATAGGAAAATGGCTTTTTTATCCTGTAAACAAGAAGATAGTCCCCACGTGGTGAGGGGTCTGGAGTAAGGAAAATGCCTGGAGACCCGATTTTTTGGGATTGTTCGCTAAGAACATCAATTTTTAAGAACTGAGAAGTTGCATAATAGTCAAATAAAGCTTCATCATATGGATCTTTCAAAAGATCTTGGTATGTCCAGACTTTTGCGAATTTACCAGAAGTCTCCTGAATATTAGGCCCTACAGGTACATCGGGCTTCTTCGGAGGGGAACCCCGATTCTCCAGGATGGTATGGACTAAGATATGGTGGTTGTCAGGAAGCCATTGGAAGCCCCGGCTCAAAGTTGCATTTATAACAGCTTTTGTGAGGGCTTTTGCTTTCCCTGTTTTAGGCTCTAATGCCCAAAGTTCGACTCCATTATCCAAATAACGTGTAAAAGCCGCCCACTTGCCGTCATAGGACCAATAAGGAAAACCAAACTTTGCTCCTTCAGGAAGAGAAACGCGCCTTTCGGAGCCGGTTTTAATATCCTTTATTACGAGTCCTGTATAGAAAGTTGTAACCTGGCGGCTGTTATTTTTTGGAGTAATTCTTGTTCCTGCAATTCTGAGCAAAGGCTGTGACATATATGCAATAGACGGCATAGTCTCGTATTCTATAAGGATAATGTAGTCTTTTTTTGGGCTTATGCTTGCGCGAGGAGGTGGAGTAGCATTCACAATATCCACAACTTCTTTTGGAGGAAGTTTATAAGGTTCTTGCGAAAAGAGGAACAGTCTAGAGAGAAGAATTAAAGTTATAGTAAAAACTAAAACTGCTTTTTTCATGGTTTATCCTCCGAAAAACATAATTATTCATCCTCTGCTTTACTATATCCAAATATATAAATAATTTCAATTTTGCTTTTTGGGTGATGGGAAATTGGGAGGAGTCTTGGTGTCAACCGTTGTTGACAGTTAAGGAAGATTTAACCATGAGTATTCCACGAATGTTGACAGCGCTTTTAGTAATTTTTTTGTTCTTATCTGGAATTTGTTTAGGTTCAATAATGGCACAACTAATGCAAGCACTAAATAAGCGAAAGGAGGAAATAGTGGCAATTTTTTCCACAAAGAACCAGTATGGTTTTACTCTGATTGAATTTCTTATCTGTTCTTCGATAATTACTTTTCTTATCGTAGGGACAGCTCAAATGATGTCCCATTCACTTCTCGTAAAAAAGAGAAGCGAATGCAGCATAAAGTCGGTGGAATTGGCTTCAGCAAAGCTTGAATACTTAAAGTCTCTTTCTTATGAAGATGAGAAATTGAATAGGGGTTCCGTGTCAGAATTTGTTAGAACAGGCGACAGTGAAAATTTATTTTACAGAGAATGGAGAATTCAGGATGTTAATGCTGACATGAAAAAAATAGAGATTGGATGTTTTCATGTAAATTACCCTCAGAAAGGAACCAGATTAGTTCTTTTTTTATCTGGAAAACTTGGATTCTGATGAGGCAGAACAGAAACTCTGAATATGCGATGAATAATGATTCTGAGGCAGGGTAATTCATAATATCATGAGAAAATCATTTAAGGGAATAAAGAATAAGGAAGGCAGTGGTTTCTCCTTGATTGAAAGTTTAATAACCATGTCTTTATTTCTTTTAGTTGTCCTTGCCACTATGGAGTTTTATGCATTTACACGCGGTAAGTTTCAAAAAGTTAAAGAAGAACAGGAAGCAAGTCAGGCTGCTTTTGCGGCACTGGATAAAATGAAAACAGATCTTGCAGAGAGTGGCCGGGGGATCTTAATCCCTGTTGAATTGGGGGTGCTCGATGCTATTAGCGAGAGTAATGGCACTCTTTTTATTCTCAGCAAAGAAAAGCAACTGATGCTGTCAAGTGATCTTGTACCAGGTCAAACACGGATAAACTTAGCAAGTACAAGTAAGATTAGAAAAGGGCGGGAGCTCTGCTTTTTTGACCCAACAAAAGCAGAGATTAAATCAGTTTCTCTTGTTGACAGGGACAGTGTAGTTCTCTCGTCACCGATTGATTTTTCTTATTCAAATGAAGACTGCAGTGTAATCATGATAAAAAGAGTTTCACTTTTTTTTGACGAAGGCAGTCAGATCTTGAGAAGAAAGGTAAATAGCAATTCAGCGCAGCCTCTTCTTGAAGAAACTGCGTTTTTTGGATTCGATTATAATGAAGCTTCGAATCTTTTGAAATTAAGCATCAGCCTGAAGACGAACAAGGAGAAAAAATATGAAATTTCTGTTTTTCCGGAAAATGTTGCCCTGGTCTCTGCTCTCAAAGCGGGAGAATGAGTTTAAGAAAGGGAGTATGACTCTTATCTCAATTTTTATGTTTTTCATTTTTTCTGTTCTTGGGTTAGGTATGCTTTATAACTCACAGATTCATATAAGATTGACTGCCTGTAAGAAAAATTCAATGCTTCTGGGTTACGCTTCCGAAAACGGAATCAAGCAAAGTTTCAATCAACTTGTTCAGTTAGCCTTAAATAGGACTTCTTTATCAGTTCTTTCTTCGGGAGAAACAGAAGTGCTAAAAGAAGACGCTGTGAATAAAGGTATGAGAATAATTGAGAAACTTCTTGAATCGGAAATTCCACTTACTATCGCTTCAAATTGGGAAAAGTTGGGATGGGAAAGCAGCACAGTTTTTTCTTTAAAAAAAATTGAAGAAGAAGCCAGTCATTTTAGTGCAGCATACAGAGTAGATATCTGTTCTGAAGGAATGTTAAAAAATTTTAAGCAAAGGAAGAGATCCGATCTTGAAGCTTCTATGAATATTTTTACCGGCAACCCACCTCTTTCCATAATTCCACTTCTTATAGATAAAGAATTAAATATGGAACAAAAGGAAAATTTTTTGTCAAAAAATAAAATTGACATTCTTCCTTCCCAAAAGAATAAAATTCTTCCTAAAGCGGATTTTTCTAAGGACCTTCTTCCAAATGAAGCAGTTCCTCAAATAAACAAAGCCTTAAAAATAAATATTTTTTATCCACAGGATCTTTCTACCTCTCAACTAAGGTCAGCCCTTGGGTTAGAAATATCGAAAGAACCTATACCGGATGGTGTTTATTTGATCAAAGATGATATGGGCCTTGGCGGGATTTTTGTCCAAGGAGATTTGGATGAAATGACCATGGCTATCGAAGACGAGTTCCAGGTCCTATATTTCAAGATCGTACAAAGCTTTTGGGTTTTGAAATTCAGTCCGGCCAAGAGAAAAACACTTTTCTTCTCAGCTGCTGGAAATAAGGTATATGACCTTGTTCCTATAGGAATTGTTATTGTCAATGGGAAAATCCATTCACTTGGAGGGGGAGTCATAGATTCGTCAGGTACAGTTGTCCTGTCCAGAGAGGAAGAAATACCCTGTATTCTTCAGGGTGTAAACTTAACAATTATTTCATCCGGCAGGGTAAATATTTCTTCTCACCTTATATATCAAGGAGTGAAGTGGGAAGAAGGCCTCCCTTATATTAAAGATTCAAACTCTCAGCTGAACATATTTGCAACAGGAAAGGATTTTTTGGATGGCAGACCGAGAGATGGAGAGATTGTCATTGATGAGAGTGCTCCTCAGGAGATAACAATTCAAGCATCTCTAACTGCTTCGGGAAATGGCTTCAATATCCAGGGAGAGAAAAAAACAGTCCACCTTTTAGGCAGCCTGCATGCTTCGGATTACACCTCTAATGGGAATAGGCTTGAACTTGCTTTTGATGAGCAGTTTTTGGGGAAAAAAGATCTTCTTCAAAATGCTCCAAAAACAGCAAAACCCGTTCTTTATCTGTCATCTTTAAAGGTAATTGAATGGAAGGAAAATTAAGGCTTCAATGATACAAGTAGAAATAAAAAAAAATGGATTTTCAATTTTAGAGGTTTTGATTTCAATGTTTGTTTTAGCAGTTGTAGTTGGAATAATGTCAATGCCTTTTATAAACATTTCTCCAAAGTACATGCTGAAAAAGGCAGTTTGGGAGGTTAATTCACGAATGCACTATGCCAGATATAAGGCAATTTTTGATGGGGTGAAGTACCGAGTTAAATTTGGCCCAATGAGCTATGTTGTTGAGAAATACAATGAAATTCAAAATAAATGGATATGTGAACAGACCTTTTTTCTAGAAAGGGTGTCAATCAGAGCTAATAACAGTCCAACTTTTCATCCCAAGGGAACTGTTTCTAATTTGGCTACTATAATTATCTCGAATTCGGGCGGGGAATATAAAATAACTCTTGCTATTTCAGGAAGAATAAAGGTTGTTAAGATTAAATAGAGGTCATTTTTTTTCAAAAACTATCTTCCCGTCAATAATTGTGTACTCAACTTCTAATTTTAATATTTCTTCTTTCGGAATTTCGAGCATGTTTCTATCAAACACACTGATGTCAGCAAGTTTTCCTTCTTCTAAAGAGCCGCGGAGATCGTCTCCAAAAGCCGCAAATGCGTTGTTGATTGTGTAAGCCTTGATAGCTTCTTCTACAGATATACACTGCTCTGGAAACCAGCCTTCTTCGGGAGTGCCTTTAAGAGTCTTCCGTGCCACAGCAGCATAAATTAGATATTTAGGATGCATATGGTAGAGAGCAACACTTGTTCCTGGCCAATCAGAACCGAAGCATAACCTTGCACCATTATCCAAAAGAGACTTGAAGGCATATGCTCCTTTGCATCGTTCGTGCCCGATTCTTTCCTCCATCCACCTCATGTCATCAGAAAGATGATAAGGATTGACTTCTGCGATCACGTTTAATGCCTTAAATCTTGTAAAATCTTGAGGTCTGATTACCTGTGCATGTATAACCCGGAAACCTTTTAAATCTGTGCCTTCATTCTTAATCTTTTCATAGAGGTCTAGCATTTCTGCTACTCCTCTTGTCCCGATGGCATGGACATTGGGAACAAAGCCGGCCTCCAGCCCGATTTTGATAAAGTTGTACATCTTTTCCATATTGCGAACCTGAAATCGGGGATCATCAGATGTATGATGTCGCCAATGACCGTAGTTTCCAGGTTGGTCATTATAGGGCTCAAAAAAGAGGGCTCCGTGTGTCCCCATGATTCCGTCGATGTAGCCCTTTAATGCCCCGTAGCGCAGCCACATGTTTTTTACTTTTGATTTTGGATGTAGTCCCATTGTGAAACCATTGTCTCTAAGTTCAGCCGCGCGAGAAAGATCAGGACGCAGCCAGACACGACAGGTTAATTCTCCGTTCTCCTGAAGTTCAATGAAACGCTCAGTCTGGGATGGGGTTTCAATATCATGAATTTCAACAATCCCCGACTCGCGGAGGGCTTTAAGTGCAGCACGATTCTCATTCAGAATTCTTTTGTGGGACTTTGGCTTCTTTGTTTTTATAAGTTTATCGAATGCAGGCGAAGGACGGAATACGAGTCCGGTTGCGCTGCCATTTTTTCCAATGATCATACCGTTCATTGCAATCCTGTCGAGACCAGCAGTTTTAAGGGCTGCTGTATTTGCCAGCCACTCTCTTGAATCGTAGCGGCAGATAAAACACGGGTTATCAGGAGTTATATCATCGATCATTGTTCGGTTTGGCCTCCAGGCATTTTTTCTCCGCTTTTTATTCTGCCCGGAATCCCCAGGTGCCCACTGCTCATAAGCACCCCAAAGCCCATCAGTGATCCATTCTCCTTTTTCCAGTAATTTTACCACCCGGCTGATTTCTTTCCTCAGCCCTTCCTCATCACACACCATCATTAAATTAGCATCATTTATCAGAGCGCCTGCACGGTTGAAATGAACATGGGCGTCTATGATTCCTGGAGTTGCGAATTTTCCTTGTAAGTCGATAACTTGCGTAGCATCACCAATATATTTTTGCGTATTTTCATCATTTTGGCAGACTGCAGTAATCTTATTCCCTGTGATAACTAAGGCTTTTGCTGTA
>CAZYMU010000013.1:0-66799 GCA_964648465.1 uncultured Eubacteriales bacterium
AATGGCGTTAAAAATCTTAGTGGAGCGTAGACATGCCCTCAAATTCATCTTATCTAAATAATTTATCAGCATTTGTTACCTTAAAATTAATTATAGGAATTGTATTCGGCTTGTGATATTTTATTGTAGTTGAAATTAATGTTATTAGTCGGAGGAAGAACATGAAAACTATTGGTCTTATAGGAGGGATGAGCTGGGAATCTTCTCTTGAATATTACCGTATTATTAATGAGGAAGTTAAAAAGAAGCTGGGGGGATTTCATTCTGGCAAGATTGTTATGTATTCGGTTGAATTTGCAGAAATTGAAAAGTTGCAACATGAAGGAAATTGGGATAAAGCAACAGAATTTATGATTGATGCTGCTCAAAAAGTTGAAAAAGGAGGTGCAGATTTTTTGCTTATCTGTACAAATACAATGCACAAGATGGCAGAGGAAGTCCAGCAGAACATTAACATTCCTCTGCTTCATATGGTTGATGTAGTTGCTGAGGAAATACAGGCAAAAGGACAGAAGAAAGTAGGTTTGCTGGGGACCAGATTTACTATGGAACAGGATTTTTACAAAGGGAGGTTACTAGAAAAACATGAGATTGAAGCAATCATTCCTCCTCTGGATGAAAGAAAAATCATTCATGCTATTCTTTATAATGAGCTGTGCCTGGGTGAAATAAAAAAAGCTTCAAAGGACAAATTTAGAACAATAATCAATAATCTTGTAGCAAGAGGTGCAGAAGGAATAATATTAGGATGTACGGAAATACCTTTACTGATTGACCAGGAGGATTATGAAGTGTCGTTATTCGATACGACAACTATACATGCCAGGGCTGCAGTGAAATATGCAATTTCTGTGAATGGTAATTTATTTTAGAAAAATTCTTAATATATTCCATAATCCAAGGACAGAAACAATCAGGACAATCAAACCTCCATATATATTCTGTTTTAAGTTGTTGACAAGACTACCCATTTTCTGTCTGTTATTGAGTACAATTATGAGGAATATCGAAGCGACTGGCAGAATTAGCCCATTGGCTACTTGAGCGAAAATAATAACTGTGAGAGGGTTGAAATTGGATAAAGATACAATAAATCCTATGAGAATAATACCTAACCACACTGCTCTAAATCCTTTGGAATTTGAGCCGCCTTTCCAACCAAGTATACCGGAAGAAGCAAATGCAGCTGCGTAAGGAGCTGTGATAGATGAGCTCATGCCTGCAGCAAAAAAACCCAGTCCGAAAAGGATATTAGTAACTGGACCGAAAAGCGGCCTGAGCTGCTCTGCCATCTGTAATCCTTTTTCTAGAGTAATTCCGCTTTTATAAAAGGTAACTGCTGAAGTAACGACAATCGAAGCGGAAATCAATCCGCCAAGACATATTGAAAAAAGGAGGTCCTTTTTAACATTTTTAAGGTCAGCTTTTGAATTCCATTTTTGTTTTACAGCGGATGAATGAAGAAAGAGATTATAGGGAACAACGGTTGTCCCTACAAGCGCAAGAACAATATAAAGCGAATTTTTTGGAAAAGAAGGAATCATTCCCTTAAGAATTGATGGAAAGTCGGGTTTAACAATGATAAGTGTTGCAAGAAAAGACAAACTCATAAAAAAAACAAGAAAAATCAAGAATTTTTCAATCAATCTGTATTTTTTTTGGTTTAATAAAAGAATTGCTGCGATAGAAATCACTATGACCCAGATTTTCTGGGGAATTGAAGTAACTATTTCGAGACCGAGTGAAGCGCCTATAATATTCCCAGCCTCATAGGCTGCGCAGCCAAATGTGATTGAAGAAAGAGTAAGTATAATAAAGAAGATTTTTGCCAATGGTGTTTTAGAAAGGCATCTTAATGATTGAGCAAGGTCATCCCCGGATGCGAGGCTGAGTCTTCCTGTCATTTCCTGAAGTATAAGAGTGGTTATTGTGGCGAAAACAAGGGCAAAAATAAGGGCATACCCAAAATTTGCTCCTGCAATAGAACATGAAGTTACAGTTCCTGGACCTATAAAAGCTGCTGTTACAAGGAAACCTGGGCCGAAAGATGATTTTTTATTTTTTCTTCCCATAACCTCCGCCTCCAGGAGTTTCTATACGCAGGACATCTCCAGGTTTTGCTTTGAGGTTCACTTTGGAATTCAGAAGGATTTTTTTTCCTCTTGTAAGAAGAATGTTTTTGCCTTTTTTACCATTCATTCCTCCTAAGGCACCATAGGGAGCAAATTTCCGTCTGTCGGAAATAATAGTGACTTGAGTAGGAACAAGAAATTCATATTCTCGAATGATTCCATCGCCTCCGTTTTTTTGCCCTTTACCTCCAGAACTTTTTCTGAGTGAATATGCTTTAATGCGCAAGGGAAGGTAATTTTCCAGGGCTTCCAATGGTGTGTTAAGGGAATTTGTCATATGAGTATGAACTCCGCTGAGTCCTGGGTTGTTATAACTTGCTCCCATACCTCCGCCTATTGTCTCGTAGTATGCAAAAACCGCCTTTTTTTTTGGATCAAATCCTCCAAAAGCTATGTTGTTCATAGTTCCTGAGCTTGCAGCCGGTATTTTTTGAGGCACAGCTTTTGCAAGGGCACCAAGAAGAACATCAACTATCCTTTGAGATGTTTCTACATTTCCGCCAGCAGTGGCGGCAGGATGTTGTGCATTAACAATTGACCCGAGGGGAGCTTTGATTTTCAAAGGCCTTAGTAGTCCCGTGTTAAAAGGGATATCTTCTTCAACAAGAGAACGGAAGACATAAAGAATTGCAGAGTATGTAACAGAGTAATTAGCATTTATTCCGCCCTCTACCTGGCGGGATGTGAATTTAAAATCAATGATGGCCTGGTCATTACAGATAGTTATTTCTGCTGAAATTTTTACAGGTATATCTTTAATTCCATCATTATCCATATAATCTGTGAATGAATAGGTGCCGTCTGGAATATCTTTTATAGTTTGCCTTAGAATCTTTTCTGTATAGTTTTGAATAAGGCTGCCGTAGTGAAGTATCTTCTTTAAGCCGTATTTTTTAGTGACTTCTTTTAACCGATGTATTCCATTGTTGTTGGCAGCTATTTGAGCAAGAAGATCTCCTTTTCTTTCTTCTGGAGTCCGAACATTAGCGAGAATAAGGTTAAAAAGTTCCTTATTTAATTTCCCTTTCAGGATTATTTTTAACGGTGGAATTATAAGCCCCTCTTGAAATATTTCCGAAGCAAGCGGCATGGAACCCGGTGTCATTCCGCCTACATCTGAGTGATGTGCACGATTGGCCACAAAAAAAGATAATTTTTTATCAATAAACACTGGAGAAATACATGTGATATCCGGAAGGTGAGTCCCTCCTCTGTAAGGATCGTTGAGAATCACCAGGTCACCCTCTTCAAAAGTAACAGTTTTCAGAGAGGATTGGACAGAAAGCGGCATGGCTCCAAGATGAACAGGTATATGCGAACCCTGGGCGAATGTTTCCCCTCTTTTATTGAAAAGAGCACACGAAAAATCTTTTCTTTCTTTGATATTAGGGGAGAGGGCAGTACGGCCTAAAACAGCTCCCATTTCTTCAGATATAGATACAAATATATTTTTAAATAATTCTAATTCGATAGGATCAAATTTAATCATTATAAATGTTTTGTTTTTTGGATAATAAGATTTAAGAAACTGTCAGTTTTTAATGTATATGCAGGAGGGAGAAATGTTGTTGATTCATGATCTACAACAAGTGCAGGCCCGTTAATCATATTTCCTGCTTTAAGCATAGACCGTTTAAATACAGAGGCCGGAAGCTTTTTGCCTTTATAGAATATATTTTGTTTTTTAAAGAAAGCATTTTTTGGATCTTGGTTTTCAATAGGAAACCTTTTAAGCCTGATTTTTTTGTTTATACCAACCGCTTTGACTCTAATATTCACAATCTCGACTGGCCTGTCGTAGTGATGGTAAGAGTAGAGCTTTTGATGAGCATTATGAAATTCAGATACAAAGGACAAACCATGAGAATTCTTACCTGTAAGTGGAATTGTGATTTCGTAGGATTGTCCAAAATATCTGAGGTCAAGGAAACGAAAAATCCTTACTTGTTCTGGGTCAAATCCTTCCTTTTGCATATCTTTGAGGCTTTTTTGACAGAGTTTGGCAAAATATCCTTCTAATTTTTCCCACTTAATTTCCTCTGTGAGTTTTAAAACAGATTTCGAGTAATCTTTTATGGAATCAGCTAGTAACAGTCCTATGGCAGAAAGAACTCCTGCATTTTTGGGAATAATAACTTTTGGCATTTTCAAATTAGCAGCTATTTCAACAGCATGCATTCCGCCAGCTCCTCCAAAAGAAAATAGTGCAAAGTTTCTGGGATCGAATCCCTGTTCGATAGAGATAACCCGGATGGCTTTTTCCATGTTTGCATTAGCAATTTCAATTATGCCTGCAGCTGTTTCAATAATAGATTTGTTAATTTTTTTTGAAAGTGTTTTCAAAATGTTTAAACTTTTATCCGGAAAAATCTTCATGCTGCCTCCAAGAAAGAATTCTGGAGAAAGCCGTCCAAGGATAAGATTTGCATCTGTTACAGTCGGATAAATTCCTTGACCATAGCAGGCTGGTCCTGGAACTGCTCCTGCACTTTGAGGGCCAACTCTTAGAGAACCTCCGCTGTCAACATATGCTATAGATCCCCCTCCAGCACCAACAGTATGGATATTAATCATAGGCAGACGAACAGGAAAGTTGCCGATAGTACTTTCATTTGTTCTCCTGATTTTCCCGTCTATTAGAGATACATCAGAAGATGTTCCCCCCATATCAAGAGTGATTATTTTTTGAAAACCTGCAGCCTTACTTATATGAAAGGCAGCAACAACTCCACCTGCCGGTCCTGAAAGTGCTGTCCGTATAGGTTCTTTTTTTGCTGTTGCAGGAGAAATATGTCCTTCGTTTGATTGCATTATCCGGAGCTCTGCTTCGGGCATCTTTTTTGTTAGGTCAGTCAAGTATTGGCTGATAACCGGCATTAGATATGCATTTACAACTGTGACAGTCGTTCTTTCATATTCACGGTATTCGGGGAGAATCTTACTTGAAACGGAAACCATGATTTTTTTCTTTTTAAGTTCTTTTAGAATAATTTTTTCATTAGCTGGATTTGCAAAAGAGTTAATAAGTGATACTGCAACAGCTTCTGTATGAATTTTTTCAATTTTGTTAAGAATCTTATTTAATTCAACCGGGGAAATATTTATCTCGATTTTTCCTGCTGATGATGTTCTTTCTTTTATTCCAAAACAATGCTTGCTGGAAAGAAGGGGAACCCTTGGTTCGGCTTTCAAGCTGTATAGATTGAGTCTTACTTGCCGTCCTATGAAAATAATATCCTCAAACCCCTTGGTTGTGATCAATGCAATTTTCCCTCCTTTCCTTTCAAGAAGGGAATTTGTGGCTACGGTTGTCCCGTGAATAACTAAAAGAGGCACACTGCTGCGAACAAATTCTTTTATTCCTTCAATAATAGATAGAGAAGGA
Organism: uncultured Eubacteriales bacterium; assembly: GCA_964648465.1. GTDB lineage: Bacteria > Acidobacteriota > Aminicenantia > Aminicenantales > Aminicenantaceae > Aminicenans. Next base: position 5,518 of record CAZYMU010000013.1, read on the forward strand.
TTACTGGGTGTAGAAGGGATTTTTTTTATCTCAAATTTTCCATTAATAGAGATAAAAAAATCAGTGAATGTACCTCCAGTGTCAACACCAATTCTAATTTCAGCCATTATATTACAGCTACAGCCTCAATTTCAACTTTAACATCTTTTGGAAGGCGTGCAACTTGAACTGCTGCCCTGGCGGGGTAAGGAGCGTTGAAAAACTCACTATACACAGTATTCATCCTGCTGAAATCGTTCATGTCATTGAGAAAAACCGTACATTTGATAACGTTGTCAAAAGAACTCCCGGCAGCTTCAATAACAGCCTTTAGGTTATTTAAAGCAAGCCGTGTCTGTTCTTCTATACTCCCTGTATGTAACTCTCCGGTTGTAGGATTAATGGGAATTTGTCCTGACGCAAAGATAAAACCATTAGCTGATATTGCCTGGGAGTAAGGACCGATTGCTTTAGGGGCATTTTCAGTTTTAATTTCTTTTTTCATAGATTTACTCCTTTTTTTACAGAAAAATAAACTTGGACTTATTAAGGCCAAGCATCCAAAAGTGATGATGGCATCTCTTCTTTTCATATTTATCTGTATTATGAATAACCCAGGTCCGCCTGAATTATTCATAAATTATGCCGACACCAATATTTATTTTCTAAAATTATTTTAGCTTTGTCCGACAAAATTACTTTCCATCCATCTAACAGTGTTTATTAATCCTTCTTTTAGGCTGATTTTTGGAGTATACGCAAGAATTCGTTTTGCTTCAGAAATATCGGCTAACGAATGGAGAACATCGCCTTTCCTGGCAGGTTCATATTTTTGCGATATGTTCTTTCCTGTAATTTCCTTTAAGATTTCTAATAATTTGTTTATGTTAATCCTTGAGCCTGTTGCAACATTGATTGTTTCTCCATGAGTTTTTTTTACCTGACTGGCTAGGATATTGGCATAGATCACATTTTCTACGAACGTGAAGTCTCTTGTTTGTTCACCATTTCCGTAAATTGTTGGAGTTTTATTCGTCAGGAAGGCTTGAATGAATTTAGGGATTACTGCTGAATATTGGGATTTGGGGTCTTGTCTTGGGCCAAACACATTGAAGTAGCGCAGTATTATAGTTTCCAATCCATAAATTGAGCTGAATATTTTGCAATAATATTCGCCAACAAGCTTCGTAAGTGCATATGGGGAAAGGGGATAAGAAGGCATGTTTTCTTTTTTCGGAAGAACAGGTGTATCACCATAAACGGAAGAAGATCCTGCATAGATTACTCTTTTGACCTGGCTGTCACGGGATGCGATGAGAATATTCAGGGTTCCTTTAATGTTGGTTTCATTAGAGGCAAGTGGATTTTCAATTGATCTTGGTACAGAAGGAAGGGCTGCTTGATGAAAAACATACTCAATTCCTTTCACTGCCATTCGAACCGTTGCTAAATCACATATATCTCCTTCAATAAGGTGTATTTTATTACTTAAGTTAGCAAGATTATCCATTTTTCCAGTAGATAAGTTGTCGATTATTCTTACTGGAAGTTTTCTTTTGACCAGGCTGTGAACAATATTTGAGCCTATAAAGCCTGCTCCTCCTGTTACTAAATATTTTGCTTCCATTTTGTTTTTTCTCCATTCACAGTAATCTTTTTTTGGGAGTTAAATGAGTTCAAGGTATTTTTTCCCATCCCCAAAAGGGTTAAGGGCATTCTTTATCTTAAGATCCGCTTTTGTTTCTTCCAGATCAATAAGTTCTCTTTTTTCTAAGGGAAAAATGACTTCTACTACGGGGCAGAAAAGGTCCTGTTCGTTTTCCTCCCTTACTACAGCAATTCTAGTATCAGTCAAAGAAACGACAGTTCCTATAGGCCAAATACCCATTATTTTAAAGAATTTTTCTATAAGTTCAGGGTCGAATTGTCTGCCTTTTCCTTTCATCATTAACTTATAAATTCTAATGGGCGGGTAGTCCTTTTTATATGTTCTCCGTTGGGCAAGTGCATCATAAACATCGCACATGGATACTATTAGGGAAGCAATATGAGGCTTCATAGGAAATGACACTTTAGGATAGCCTTTTAGATCGAAATGGAGGTGGTGTTCAAAAGCAACAACTGCGGGTAATGCCCCTAAAGAGTCTAATTGCTCCAGGAGAATATGTGCTCCTAATACAGAATGATCTTTCATTTGAGCGAATTCATCTTTAGCTAATTTAGATTTTTTTTTGATTATCTCTTTTGAGATATAAATCTTTCCAATGTCGTGGAATAAGGCAGCAATTCCTATGTCCATGACATCGTCCTGTGGTAACCCAAATTTTGAGGATATATACATAGATAAAATGCTAACGTTCAAAAGATGTGCAAATGTTACAAGGTATTTTTCCTTTATGGGAATTAGATTAAGTAATTCTTGGTAGTTCCCCATGAAGTTTTCTATAAGGTTTAAAATATTGAACTTCAAATTAAGATAATCAATTTCCTCCATGTTTAGAATCCTGTCAATAACATTTGGAAATGATTCTAGTGAATTATCGTATCGCTTCATAAAATTTTCAGGCTTTTTAATTTGTTCCTTGTCTTGAAAAACGGTTCTGATTTTGCCTGTCTTTATGTTTTTAATGCCGTGAAGTGCTAAAGCTTTTTGAATATCGATTTGAGTTTCTTCTTTGGATGCTGTTAAAATTGAAATAAACTTTATTAATTCCTCTTTTTTCATGGCTTGATGAAAATATATCCTCTCGATTTCTTTTTCCTGTAAATAAAGAACCAACGGCTTTATTTTTTTGCTGATGTCAAAAAATATCTCATTTTCCCATGCCAGCTCTTCATTGAGTATGCCAATAACCATTTCTTTTTTTTCATTCAAGATTTCTTTTAAGATTGTATATGTTTTTTCAGTAAGCTCTAAGAACATCGGGTGCTCTTCAGAGTATATTTTTCCTGCTTGTATTGCACCAGCAAGCCTCAATATAGACTTTTTAACTTTTTCTATCATTCCACTTCCTTAAAACTTTCATTGCCTCTTCTCTTAGCTTTCTGTTCCAGAAAAATTTCCTTTTGCTTAAAGGGAGCAAATAGTCATTTGCTACCATGATCTCCTTATCTTCTACTATTTTAATATGTTCTATAAGTATTCTGTTTTTTATTCCAAATGGAGATCGAATAAAAAACATTTTTTCAAAGGCGATCTTTCTTATATTTTCATTTTTTATTAAGATTACAAGAACCTCTCCTTTTAAAATATGATCCTTCTTTTTTAGAATGGGAAAAAGAAATTTTTCATCGAACTCTGAGATTTTTTGCATTGCCTTCAATACTTTTGTTTTAGTGGAGTGACTGCCTAATAAAAAAATATTTTTCAAAACAACAAAGGATTTAAGAGAATCAATCATTTTGAGGCATTCAATCATTTTTTCAAGAAATCTTATGTCAGAAGTTTTTTGTTCCAGATTTATGTTGAAATAAAACAAATATTCTGGAAAAAATTTAAAGAAGCTTTGCAGTATATAGATTGTGACTTTATTTTCTGTGAATATTTTTTTTAGATAAATATTAACATCTGAGTTGCTTTTGCCAAGCTCTTCAATAAAGTATTCGAAATATAATGAAACCTCCCCTTCTAGGATACTATCCTCTATATAATCTGTAATAAATGAAATGATTTTTGAAAATATGGGCTCGGAAGATAACTGTTCTTTTTTTTGTTTCAGGACTTCAAAAAAAATTTTTAAATATTCGAAATCTTTCTCATTAATAATTGTATCTTTTTCATTAAAGATTTTTTCCAAGAGGGGTACTGATTGGATTTTATCTGTTTCTTTTTCAAGCAGGTTTAATAGTACAAAACGGAAATTTTTCTGGACTAGAACATGGTCGAAAGTAAATTTCTTTTCAGAAGTAATATCTTTTAGGAGAGAGGCAAGTGTCTTGCGGTAGATCTCTGAAATTAATGGAGTTGATGTCCCGGAGAAAATCTCCCCTATTTTTTCTAATAATTTTTGATTTGAATGTAAAGAAACATTTTCTTTAATCGTTTTTTTAAGAGATAATGCGATTTTTTTGTGTTTTTCTTTGTTGGCAAGTTTAGAAAATATGCTGAAATTTAAAGAATCAAATTTATCATCTTTTATTATTTCTTCTGTTAGAACAGAAGCCATATCCTCTTCTTTTAAATCGCTTATAAGGGTGCTAAGTTTGTCGAGTTTTGATTCAGGCGAAATGTTTTTTTTCATGATTAGTGATTTGGCTAAGCTTTTTCCACATTCACGAAATTTATTTTCATCATGAATTTTAAGATGGGAAAAAAGGCTGGAAAAGTTTTCATATAGATCTTTATTTTCGATTATATCTTCTGGCGCGAATTTATAAATAACCTTTTCAAAACTATCTGTGACATCCATGAGCTTTTGGCTGTCCTCTTTCTCCAAAGCATCACTGAGAAGATAGACCCAGATATCTTTGATTTCCTCTCCTTCACCTTTCAGGAGTTGATAGTAGTCAAACTCTTCTACTTCGATATGTGAAACTTTTTCATGTTTCAAGATGTTTCTTATTCCTCCTTGTTGCAGGATATCCTTAGAAGGAAGGTGGATTTTGGAAATTAAGCTCATTAGTTCTTCAAGTGTTATGCCAGAAATTATTTCTATGCTCTTGATTTTGCGAAGATGTAATAATTTTGCCAGCTCAACATACATTTTTTCTTTTTCCCACGATATTTTCCCTAAGAGCAGAGAATGGGAAGTAAAACTTATTTTTATAGGGCTTAAATATTTAAAGAGTATATCGATTTTGTTTTTTAGGTTTTCTACAGATGATTTTAAAGCAGGATGTTCTGTATTATAGACAGAAGCTGTCTTGAAAGATATTTTTAAACTACTTATAAAGTCTTTTGAAGCTTTTTCTTTATCCATTCAAAAAGTTATTTTATCATAATTCAGGTTAAATTAGTTCTTTTAAAAACTTAAATAAATAAAAAGGTGCATTTTCCGATTTAGGATGCCTCATCTCTACATCTGCTTTCTTGATTAAGAGGCTAAAAGAATCTTCTTTGATAAGTCTGTTAAGATAGAAAATAAATGATATAAAAGCTACTTGCTTGACTTTTACTCTTCATCGATTCTTAAAGTGACTCGATTTTTACCAAACAATTTACTGTGTTGTAGCAGTTCTTCTGTTCTTCTACTTAGCGTTGCTGTTGTATCATTTGACCGGGCAAGTGTTGCACCAATCGAAACAGTTGTTCTAAGAATTTTTGAAGTCACTATTGTGTTTGATTGAGATACAAGCAAGCAGAGCTTATTAGCAACAAAATCAAGTTTTGTTTCATCAACATTGAGAATTAATACAACGAATTTTTCTCCTGACCAACGTCCTGCAATATCAAAAAATCGAATATTACTGGTAATCGTTTGAATTACTGTTTTCAGAAGTTTGTTTCCACTTTCACGGCCATATATTTCATTGACCGTCTGTAACTGATCTATGCTAATCAGGATTAACCCGAACTGTAACTGATATCTTTTCATTTCATCAAGTCGAAAATTGATATGCATATCGAGATAGGACCTGTTTCCAAGTTTTGTAATAGGATCTAGCAAACCCATTCTTGCCAATTCCTTAGTTCTCTGTGGGATTATGACCCTGGGAGATGTGTCATAGAAAGAAACTGCAGCTTTAATAATATTTTTCTCATTATCAATAATGGGAAGTACACGCATATTCACAGGTATTCTGAATCCTTCTTTATGCTGAAAATATGCCACTTTATTGCGTATTTTTCCGTCTATGAGAGTCTGCTTAACAGGACAGTTCTCTTTACAAATAGACATCTTCTGTTCATCAACCTGGATAAGGATGTTCTTTGGGCACTGTTTATTGATTATCTCGGATTCATTGAATCCTGTAATCTTTTCTGCTGCCGTATTCCATAAAGATATTTTAAGTTTGTGGTCCAAAAAAAAGACCCCGTCATGAATGTTATTTAATATGGTCTTGTAAACATTATTATCCACTTATTCCTCGCTCTTGAAATATCACTCTTTTACAAAAAAAATCCCAGCTTATAAAAATATTTTTCTTTGCCTTTAAGAATTTTATATCAGAATTATAATATTATGTCAAAATCAAATTTTCATTTACCTTGATATTGACATTTTCATGACATACAGTTATAAAATGAGTATATTAAAATTGGGTTATTCACGGATGGTTCTGAGACTTTCATGGAGAACAATGCTGAATAAGAAGGGGGAATAAAATGCTAAAAAAATTGGGTGTAAAACTCAGAAGAGAAAGAGAAAAACTTGCTCTTACACAGGAAGAATTGGCAAAATCTGTCGGGCTGTCAAGCGAATTTATATCATACCTTGAAATTGGAAAAAGATCCCCCAGCCTTGAATCTATTAAGAGAATTTCTAGCTATTTAAAAAAGGATATTTCCTTTTTTTTAGAAGAAAAAGAAATGCCGTTTAGTATTCTATTCGAAGAAGTTTCTCATAATAAGAGAGCAAGTGCTGAGTTAAAGAAGTTTAAGAAGTTTTGTGAGGACTATTTAAATATGGAGGAGCTCACTGGGCGCCATATTGAGTCGGCTCCCCTGTATTCTCAAGTTATTCCAGAAAAATTAGCCATTGAAGAAAGGCTTAGGTTGGGCCTAGGGAATGCTCCTATCCGTAATGTTTTTTCATTGCTTGAAATGAATGGATTGCATATTTTAAGACAATCTATAACAGAGGAAGCAAAAATATCAGGCATATTTGTTTATTTTAGAGCTAATGATGTGGCTTTTACTTTAATAAATAAAGCGCAGTCTATTGGAAATCAAGTTTTGACGGCAGTTCATGAATATTATCATTACATTAAAGATAGAAACGATGGACCTATTATAGATAATCCGGATGTTTTCGTAAATGAGTATCTTTCTCTTTACCACCCTCGGGAAAAGTTTGCACAGATATTTTCCTATCATTTCTTGATGCCACCTTCAAAAATCAAAGATATAATTGAAAGAGATATACGCTCTAAAAAATTAAATTTCGAAGATGTTATTTATCTCAAACGTTATTTCGGTGTTAGTACTAGTGCAATGCTTTGGAGTCTTAAAGATTTGTCATATCTTTCATACTCAAAATTCAAAGAATTCCAAAAAATTGACAATATAGCATATGAAAAAAGTCTTTTTGGGGAGGCATCAGTTGAAGAACTAATATTGAAAGGAAAAACAAGAGCCATCCCATCTGATCGATATAAGAGTATGGCTGTAACAGTATACAAGAAGAAAAAAGATAAAGAAGAAAAAAGTAAAAAGGCATGATTTAAAGCAATGATTTCGCGGAATATCATGCTGGTAAGAAGATATCATTGAAGTTGACTAATATTATTGTCAGAATTTATATAAAACAGGATTATTATGATTAGAAAACCTTTTATTTTAAAAATATTTGATGCAGCAAACATGCAAAGGTGGAATGATAAGATTAGACCCGTAGAGCTTAGAGAGTTGGACAAACAAGCTCATAAAATGATTATCGCATATATTCTGGGGAAATGTGAGGAAGAAGATAAGAACAAGGATTTTGACTGGATAGAAATTATTGAAGGTGGAATTTTTGAATTCCTGCAGAGGTTGATCATTACGGATCTGAAGCCTCAGTTATTCAATAAAATAATAGAAGATCGGAATACTAATATAAAGTTAAATGAATGGGTATATAAACAAGTGAAACCACTTTTGTCTCCAATTAATCCTGATTTTCCAGAGAAACTTAAGAATTATTTTTTAGATCCTTCGGAAAATGTGAATAAAAAAATATTAAAGGCTGCTCATGCTTATGCAACAAATTGGGAATTCCGTATTATTGAGCGTGCAAATCCACAGGGATATGAAATTTCAGAAATAAGAAGACAACTCCAGGCGAGGCAAAAGAAATACTCTGAATTATCAGGGATGCACCGTTTAGCTCAGTATTCAAATTTAAGTAATTTTGTAGATTTATGTGGAGAGTTAAGATTTCAGGTAAGATGGAGCCATTTATACATTGTTCCAAGGACTTCTGTGCTGGGACACATGCTTATTGTTGCCATGCTTGCCTATCTTTTTTCTTTAGAAATAAAAGCATGTAAAAAGAGATGCGTCAATAACTATTTTTCAGGCCTCTTCCATGATCTTCCTGAAGTACTGACAAGGGATATTATTAATCCTGTTAAAAGGGCTTTTGAGGGATTGAGTAATTTGATCAAAGAATATGAGAAATTAGAGATGAGAAAAAAAATATATAAATTACTCCCTGAGAAATGGCATTCAGAAATGAAGATGTTTACGGAAGATGAATTTGAGAGTTTTGTGACCAAAGATGGAGAGAGGAAATTAATAAGTTCCGGAGAAATCAGTAAGAATTTTAATGAGGACAAATATAATCCGAAAGATGGAGAAATCGTTAGGGCGTGTGATCATCTTGCTGCTTTTACGGAAGCCTATCTTGCTACAAAAAATGGAATTACAAGTCAAGAACTCTATAGGGCCAAATACTTATTGAGAGGACAATATAAAGACAAAATAATTTCAGGTGTGAATTTTGGTGAGATCTATGCAGATTTTGATTGAATTCAGAATAATAAGCTAACCTATCAAGTATTGAAGAAATGAGCTCCTACACCTAATAATGCCACAAAGATAATCAAGTAAAGGGCTATGCCGATTACTGCCCATACAAGAGAGGCTTTTGCCCAATTGGATTTGCTTTTTTTTGTGTTTGAACCAAATGCCCAAACGAATAACAATACAATATTTACAAGTGGAATAGCTGCCAGTAAAATGGTTACAAACCATTCCCCAAAGCTAACTTCCTTTAAAAGTGAGTTAGAAGTTACTTGATTTTGTTCCATAGGATTCCTCCCGTTCAATTTATATAGAAAATAATCCAGGATAATAAAAGCTAATTTTAATAGAATTTGCCGCAACAAGTCAAAATCCCGCTGATAAAAACGACAAAACAGATAAAGGATTAACAATGCTCAATATATATAATGGCTGTCTTCTGGGACTTGCTATTGGAGATGTGCTTGGTGCTCCGGTTGACTTTCTTAGCTATCAGGAAATCATTAATCTATATGGAAAGAATGGCATTAAAGACTTTTATGCCTGGGGAGGATTTAATCCTGGGTCATATACGAGTAATACGCAGCTGTCGTTGGCTACAGCTGTTGGATGTATCAGGGCATACCAGAGAATGTTAAATAAAGGATTCTGTAATTCATCTGATATTGTTTACAAAAGGTATCTTGGTTGGCTTGACTCCCAAAATAATCCGAATCAGATAAGACGTCCGGAATATACAACACTGAACTCACTGCAGAGTGGAAAAAAAGGAACCATTGAAAGTCCTGTTAATAATAGTAAAGATTGTGGCGGAGTAGTTCGTACAGCTCCAGTAGGTTTAGCTTTCCCCTCGGTCGCGGTTTTTAGAGAAGGATCTGAGTATGCTGCGACTACTCACGGACATCCTTCTGGATATCTGCCTGCAGGGTTTTTTTCGGAATTAATAGCTCATATTATTGAGGGAAAAAAATTGTTTGAAGCAGTAGAGTTTTGTATAGATCGGCTGAAAACTTATAAAGAACATCAAGAAACAGAGGGAAAAGTACGACTTGCCATTGATTTATTTACAAGTCAATTATCAGTTGAAAATGGAATTGAAATTATTGGGGAAGGATGGACTGGAGAAGAATCATTGGCAATAGCATTGTTTTGTTCTTTAAGACACGCTTGTGATTTTAAGAAAGGAGTTCAAGCCGCTGTTAACCATTCTGGAGATAGCAGCTCAACAGGGGCAATCACAGGAGCGATATTGGGAACATTGCTGGGTGCAGAATCTATACCCAGGAACTGGATTCTGAAACTGGAAAATTCTTACTCTATCAGCCAAATAGCTACGGATATGTTTAAGATATTCAGAAATAATAAGAGACTGTCTTTTGAGAAATATCCAGTAGACTAATTCTCCTGGGATATTCATAAAAATTGCTGATAGAATTAATATAATACTAAATAGTTTTTATCGTTCTCTAAGAAATTCTTATAACTACGTTGACTTATACGTTCTCTATGATAAATTTTAATTATATTATCAGCAATTTTTACCTTACAGGCGAGCCGATCTTACCGCATCTGCTTCGTTACAGCCCATTCGTGGTGAAGGACCACAACTTCATGTGCTGTGCCTCGCATCTGCAGCAAGCTTGGCTCGTGAATAACCCAGGTCCTCCTGAATTATTCATAAAAATTGCTGCTACCAATAAACAATATATACCAATCTAACTCGTTCTCAATGGAAGTCTCAGAACTGCTTTATCCTATACCCTACGCTAGATAACAACTTAACAGAGTAAAGCATATGAATTTGAGGGGATGGAGGAAGCGACATTAAAAGATTTAGCCTTTCTGAGTCGATCTTCGAGGGAACCCGCGAAGTCGGGCCTGATGGATGTGTGAGCACTGTATAATCAAAGGGGCGGTGTTAATGATGGCTCGCGGACATTGTGGTGGTGCTTAAGATAAATATGCGGAGTTCCAGCAGAGCCGAGAAGATCGTGAGTAAATGGCGTTAAAAATCTTAGTGGAGCGCAAACATGCCCTCAAATTCATCTATTATCGGCATTCTTTACCTTACAGGCGAGCCGATCTTACTGCATCTGCTACATCATCCAAGTGCGGCGAGAGATTTTGTCAGGAACTCCCAAAATTTTTCAACTGTGCCTATATGGACTCGTTCATCTGGAGAATGAGGGTTTTTAATAGTAGGACCGAAAGATATCATATCCATCCCTTGAAATTTTTCTCCTATTATTCCGCATTCAAGACCTGCATGGATAGCTGCTATATTTGCATCTTTGTTAAAAGTATTTTTATAGATTTCTTTTAAAGATTTTAGAATTTGAGACTGAAGATTTGGTTTCCATCCAGGATATCCTTCTTCTTGAATGATTTTTGCTCCCACTGATTTGCTGATTTCGGCAATTGAATTTCGAGTGGACTCTAGAGCTGAAGCTACTGAACTACGGGTACTGCAAGTGATTTGAGCTCTGTTTTTCAAGGTTCTGACGACGGCAAGATTTGTAGAAGTTTCCACGAGATCTTTCATTTCCGCATGCATTGAAATTACGCCATGAGGAATATCGGAAAGAAGTTTGATCAAAGTTTCCTGGGTTTCTTTAGTTAGAGGATCCTCAATGACGTGTTCTTCGATTGAAAAAGATACTTCTGTTTCTACAGCCTTATATTCATTTTTTGCGTTTTCGAACTCTTTTTGAAACAAGGATGAAAAAATATCTTTTTGTTCAGGTTCTAATATAAAGCAAGCCCATGCTTCTCTAGGGATAGCGTTGCGCAAATTTCCGCCATCGATACTTACCAGATTAAATTGGATTTCATTGCTCATTTGTAAGAGTAGCCGGGAAAGTAGTTTAATAGCATTTGCCCGCCCCTTGTTAATATCAACTCCTGAATGTCCGCCTTTTAGTCCAAAAATTTTAACCTTGTAGGTTTTTCCTTTGCTGCATTTTTCTCTTTCTAAAGGAAAGTCAATTTGACTATCTGCACCTCCGGCACATCCTATTGTGAATTCTCCTTCGTCTTCGCTGTCTAAATTGAGAAGTTTTTTCCCTTTAAGAAAATCAGGCAGAATCCCGCTGGCTCCAATAAGTCCCCTTTCTTCATCTATAGTAAAGAGACATTCTAGAGGAGGATGAACAAGGTTGTTATCTTCAAGGATTGCCAATGCAGCACAATCCCCTATACCGTTGTCTGCTCCGAGGGTTGTTCCTATAGCCTGGACCCATTCTCCTTTTATTTCTGCTTTAATGGGGTCTTTTGTAAAATCATGATCTACGTCAGAGTTTTTTTCACAGACCATATCCATGTGTCCTTGAAGGATGACCCCTTCTGCATTCTCAAATCCAGGAGAAGATTTTTTTGAGATAACAATATTTCCAATATCGTCCCTTTTCCATTCAAGATTCAAATTTTTTGCCACAGAGATAATATAGTCACCAATGGCTTTTTCGTTTCCCGAACAACGAGGGATTTTCAGGAATTCTTCAAAATGTTTCCAAAGAGAGTGTGGTTTGAGTGTTTTTAAATATGATAACATTTTTTATTTCCTCCTATTGAGATTAAAATATTCTGTATTTTTTATGTGGAATAACATATTGATTTGTATAGAACATCATATTGACATAAAATTGATTCAGATACAAGGAGAAATATCTTTCTATTTGCCATTCAAGTGTTCTTTATCCTGGATAATTTTGGCTAGTTTTTCAAGGGAATTTTCAAATATAGAATACGCTTTATCTTTATAAAGACAGAAAATAATTTCCTTTGGGTATTCGTTTTTTTTGAGGAATTCTGTGGCAACTTTTAACATTATTTCACTGCATTTTTGTATAGGGAAATGGAAAATTCCTGTGCTTATTGCTGGAAAAGCAATGCTTTTTATTTCCTTTCTGTTTGAAATTTTGAGGCTGTTTAAAGTAGCTCTGGCCAGCTTATTAGCTTCATCTCCTTCCCCGTAGACTGGACCTGCTGCATGAATAATATATTCTGCATTTAAGTTTCCTCCCCCTGTTATTACAGCATCTCCGACTTCTATAGGACCAATTTTATTGCATTCTTCCTGGATTGTAGGGCCCCCGAAATTCCTTATTGCTCCTGCAACTCCACCTCCGAGGATTAATGATCTATTTGCGGCATTAACGATTGCTTCGACATCAAGGAGTGCAAGGTTTCCTTTTATAAGTCTTAATTTATTTCCGTTTATAAATAGTTCTTTCATTGCGTCCCCCTCGCTATACGAATCTTTTAGTCAGTAAAAATTTAAGACTGTTATTATAAAATTAATTACTTTATCAGGTCAAGATAAACCCTTTTCCACAATTTCTTTAATCTCGTTGCTGAGTTTTACAGCTTTTTTATTTAATGAAGCAGCTTGTTTTTTTATTTTTGACTTAAATTCTATATCCTGGATCTCGGGGAGGTTTATCACGACATTATAATATGCTCCTTCGGCTCCAGCCTGAGCAGTAAGTCCTGCTACTCCAGCATCACTTATAGAATTTTTATTTCCGTTTAGAGCAACGTTCTTTGCAAGTTCCAGGGCATTAACACAATTTTTAAGCACTTGAAAAGGGATTAGAGTTGCTTCTTTTAGTGCTTCCTCTGTTGCAGTGGATTTATCGATTTTTTGTTTATCTGTATTTTTGGGAAGTTTGAATGCTGACATGACTTTATTAAAAGCTAGAGTGTCCTGATCGATTGCTTTTAGGAGTTCATCTTTTAATGCTTGAGCAGTTATTGATAATGTATTCATTTCAGTCTGGACAATTTCATATTCTTTTTTGCCTACTGTAAGATTTGAAACCATAGAAGAGAGAGATGATGATAATGCTCCACATAAAGCAGCAGTGCTTCCTCCTCCAGGAGCAGGGGAGTCCATCGAAAGTTCATTTGCAAACTCACGCAAATTGAGTTTAAGAAGAGAATCTTTTACTTCTTGAAATTGATATTCAATAATTTTCTTTTGAGGATCAAACTTACTAACATCATTTAATCCCAATGATTGAACTGCTGTTTTTATGAGTTCTTCTTCTGGTAAGCCAGGGCATTTTCCCTGCTTTTCGAGGTAATATCTTCCTGCCATAATTAAAGCTTCTTTAGGGATCAAACCGACTAATTCGCTTCCTGTTACCCTAAGACCTATTTTTTCTGCTTCCTTTATTGCTTCATCGAAAACGAGATGGGGGGGAGAAACTTTATAATTTGTGAAATTGATTGATATTTGAGCAATTCCATAATCTTCGATATACCAGCCAACAGCTTTAACTTCTTTAAATTTACCTGGAACCTTGATTGATTTCCCGTTTTCATCTCTTATGATCTGTCCTTTTTTATCTCTTTTTGCCCTTCCTTTCTCTCTTAGATTGAGAGCAATATGATGAACAAGTTTTCGGTCTCGTGTGTTTAGATTTATATTATAAGCAATCAGAAATTCTCTTGCTCCGATTACTGTTGCCCCTGCTTTTGGATTAAAGATTGGATCGCCATAATCAGGAATCCAGTTAGGATCTTTAAGTTTTTCGACTAATCCTTCATATTCACCAGCTCTGATATTGGCCAGATTTTTTCTCTCAGGTTTTTGTGCTGCTTCTTCATATAAATAAACTGGGATTTTTAAATCTTTCGCAACTCTTTCTCCTAATTCATGAGCAAACCTGATACAATCTTCCATAGTTACGCCTGAAACAGGGACAAGTGGACATACATCTGTTGCTCCCATCCGGCTGTGAGCTCCTTTATGCTTTCTCATGTCAATTAATTCAGAGGCTTTCTTTATGGCCTTAAAAGCGGCTTCTTTAACTCCTTCAGGTGTACCAATAAAAGTAACAACTGTTCTGTTAGTGGACTCCCCAGGATCTACATCGAGTAAAGTGACTTTGGACGTGGATTCAATCTCTTTAACGATGACTTTAATCTTTTCAAGGTCTCTTCCTTCGCTGAAATTAGGAACACATTCAACGAGTTTCATTTTTCTGCTCCTTTTCTTATGATATACTGAAATATTCCCATTGTGTTGTACACTTCTACTTCAAATTCTTTGAGGTGATTGGCGACCATGATTATATCTCCAACGATTACCACTACAGGTGAAGAGAATAGATATTTTTGGGCAGTTTCAAAGACTCTATCAGAATTGATGAGCATAATGTTTTCATAATACTTATTCCAGTGTTTTTCGCCAAGATTGAATGCAATAATTTCGGAAACTTTTAATGAAAAATTATCATAAGTTCTGATTTGCAAAGGGAAATTTCCGATTAAATATGATTTTGCCTGTTCTAGTTCGTAATTTGGAATTTTATTCTTAGTAATTTTTTTAATTTCATTAAAAGTCTCCATTAAAGAAAAATAAATTACTTCAGGTCTTATTCTCGCCATAACGTAGAAGACACCGCAGTGCTTAAAGAATTCTACGCTACTGAAAGACCAGTATGCATATCCTTTTGATTCTCTTAAATTCATGAAAAGACGGCTGTTGGGTGTTCCCCCTAAAACTTGGTTCAGAACTAAAAGTGGAAAGAAATCATTATTTGTTATAGAACAGATAGAATTTCCTAATAAAATTGTTGCATCTTTAGCATTAGGAACATCAATAAAGCAAATTTTTATTTTTTTATTTGGCTCAGGATGTGTAGTTGGAAGATATTCCAGACTTTTTTTCTCCCATGTATTTAAATAAGCACTGACTTTTCTTGAAGCTGTGGAAAGATCGAGATTGCCTGTTAAGACAAGTTTTGAATTGTTTGGCCTATAATATTTATTAAAGAATGCAATAAGATCTTTTCTGTTAAGATTTTTTATGTCTTCACGGTTAAAGGCGATTTTTCTATATGAATTTTCTTTAAATAAATTTTTAAAGAGCAGTCTTTTTGCAATAAATTCTGGCTCTGAGCTCTTTCTAACAATTTCGTAAAACATAGATCTTTGGACATTATCGATTTCCCGCCTGGTAAATGTTGGCTGAAGAATCATTTCGCTGAGAACATTAAGAGCTTCATCCAAGTATTCATCTAAAAAGGAAAGTGAAAAAATTGAATAATCAGGATATGTGACAGATGAAAAATTTCCCCCTATAGATTCAATCGTTTCCTCAATTTTTGAGGAAGAAAGAGTCAGTGTGCCCTTGCTGAGCATTTTGGCTGTGAAAGTGGCCAGTCCTGGCAAGTTATCAGGAGAAGAGTTTTCTCCTGTTAGTATGATCAAACGCAAGTTGATGACTGGACGATTCGTGATATGAACAACAGAGAGTCCGAGTCCATTTGAAAGGACCGTAGATTCTATACTTGGAAGTCTAAGCTCAGGGAGAGGATCTGGATATGGAGGGGATTTCCTGAATTTCTCCTGAGAAAAAATGGGAGAATTGAATAAAAATAGAAATATAAGCAAAGAATAAAGAGAGATCTTTAGACTGTTTTGAAGTTCTAAATTCATTTTACCTTATCTTTATGTTGAGAAGAATTTTTTCATCAGTGAAATATCTATTCATTATTCCGATAACAGCAGAAGTAGTTACACTAAGATATCGTTCTAGCTCGTTTGGGAGATTATCTAAGGTGATTTGAGAAAGGAATGTCTCGGAAATAAAAATTGCTTTACTTTCTATTGATTCATCATATTGATTTATATAATCCATTTTAAATATATTTTTTGATTTAAGAAGTTCTTTTTTTGATATCAAGTTCGACTTAAGATTAGTAATTTCAGAAAAAATTGCTTTTTGACTTTGTTGCATAGTAATTTTGTTGCTGTTTGTAACAAATATTTTAAAAATAGCTCTATCATTTCTTTTCTCAATACCACCATTAAATTGAAATGCTATCCTTTCTTTTTTAAATAATTTTTTATAAAGTCGAGAACTTCTGCCTCTTAAAAGTATATATTCAATGATTGAGAGTGTATAATAATCATCTTCATAAGGGGAAGCAATCCTGAAACCAAGATAAAAACCAGGTAGAGAAGCTAGATAATTGTTAAGAGTTTTAACTGTGCCTTTTGTTTCAGAAACTTTTGGTAAAACAAGTGGAGGTGGTGTTTCTCCCCGTGGGATTGTTTCGAAATACTTCCGAATAATATTTTGGATTTTTCTTCCCTCAAAATTTCCAACAATACAAAGAACCGCATTATTTGGAGTGTAATAGGTATGATAGAAATTCTTGACATCTTCGATAGTTATATTAGCTATATCTTCTTCTTTTCCTATAACAGGATGGCTGTATGCAAAATCATTATAGATAAGTTGGTAAAAATATTGAGAGCTTTCGAGATAATCGTTATTGGCTGATCTATGGTGAATTTCGTCAATGAGGGAATCTTTAGCTTTTCTTACATTGGAAGCATTAATTGTCAAAGATTTCATCCGGTCAGATTCAAGCCATAATACTAAAGGAAACTGATTAGAAGGTACTGTTTGGTAGAATATTGTTTTGTCCTCTTTTGTTTCTGCGTTAAGTTGCCCACCAACTTTTTGGATAAAACTAATGTGCTGCATCCGGCCGACATTATTTGAACCATAAAACATTAAATTTTCAAGTAGGTAGGCCAGACCGGTCTTTCCTGGTTTTTCGTAGAGAGAACCGATTTTATAAGCAACAACAACAGAAATCAGAGGTAGTGAATTGTCTTCAGAGAGAAATACCTGAAGGCCATTTTTTAATTTGAATGAGTTGACATTGAAAGGCATCCTTTTTTCTTGAGCTTGAATGGACAAGTTGATGAAGAGAAAAAATAGAACTTGAGAGAATATGATGTTCTTTTTAATTATCATAGTATCTTTTATTAATTCTATTGAGTAGAAGAATGATATAATAGAAATATAAAAAGTTCAATATTGGCATTTTTTTGAATATTCCAAACAGTCATTGATATATCTTAATTCAGGATTATTTACATAGATGAACGGTTTCGATGTTACGCATCAGAAAAGTATATTAACATTGAAAAAATAAGGGCGTTATGTTATTTTTACTTGCTTGATATTTCCCAAACAAACAGAGGAGATTATCCATGAGCAAAAATGGAAAATATTTGTTTACATCAGAATCTGTAACTGAAGGGCATCCAGACAAGGTATGTGACCAAATATCTGATGCTATACTTGATGAACTAATCAGGCAAGATCCTGCTAGCCGTGTAGCCTGTGAAACTTTAGTAACTACAGGACTTGTATTTATAGCTGGAGAGATAACAAGCGAGGGTTATTGTGATTTTCAGAGTGTTGTCAGAAATACTGTAAAGGAAGTTGGTTATACAAGGGCAAAATATGGCTTTGATTACGAAACTTGCTGTGTTGTTTCATCTATCCATGGACAGTCTCCTGATATTGCCATGGGTGTTGATGGGACAACAACACGTGAGCAGGGGGCAGGTGATCAGGGGTTAATGTTTGGATATGCATGCAGGGAAACAAAAGAACTCATGCCTATGCCGATTATGCTGGCTCATAAGCTTGTAAGAAGGTTAAGCCAGGTACGTAGGGAAGATATACTTAATTATCTCAGGCCTGATGGGAAGTCTCAGGTCACTGTTGAATATGAAGGTGACATACCAAGAAGAATAGAGGCTGTTGTAATTGCTGCCCAGCATGATCCTATAATCAAGATGAGTTCTTTAAGGGAAGATATTGAAAGAATGGTTGTTAAACATGTTCTTCCGCCTGAAATGGTAGACAAAAAAACTAAAATCTATATAAATGAGACAGGACGTTTTGAACATGGAGGCCCGTTTGCTGATACGGGTGTTACAGGACGCAAAATTATTGTTGATACGTATGGTGGAATCGGAAGTCATGGAGGGGGCTGTTTTTCTGGAAAGGACCCTTCTAAGGTCGATCGTTCTGGCTCCTATATGGCCCGTTATGTAGCAAAAAATTTAGTTGCAGCAGGGATTGCGGATAAACTTGAGATACAAATTGCCTATGCAATTGGTGTTGTACATCCAGTGTCGATAATGGTTGATACTTTCGGTACAGCAAAAATTTCAGAAGATAGGATTAAAATGCTGGTCCGAGATAATTTTGATTTGAGGCCCAAAATGATGATAAATACTTTAAAATTGTTGAGACCAATATACAAGAAAACAGCAGTTTTTGGTCATTTTGGAAGGACAGAAGAGGAATTTACATGGGAGAATACCAATAAAGCATCAGCATTAAAAAAAGATGCAGGAATATAAAAATAGAGCAGAACAGTCGAACAGACTAGATTATTTTTTGGTTCAAATGAGAGGAGAGTAATTATGGATTATGATGTTAAAGATTTGGATCTTTCAAAAAAGGGAAAACTTAGAATGGAATGGGCAGGCAGATTTATGCCTGTACTCGGCCTGATCAAACAAAAGCTTGTTGAAGAAAAACCTCTACGAGGAGTGAAGATTTCAGCATGTCTTCATGTTACAAGTGAAACTGCAAATCTAATGGAAACTTTGAAAAAAGGTGGAGCAAAGGTCGCACTCACAGCATCAAATCCTCTCAGCACACAGGATGATGTTGCAGCAGCGTTAGTAAAATTTCATGAAATTCCTGTTTTTGCGATAAAGGGTGAAGATGACAAGACTTATTACAAGCATATAAATCAAGCCCTTGATAATTTCCCGCAAATAACAATGGATGATGGGGCTGATCTTGTGAGCACAATTCATTCAAAAAGAAAAAAGCTCCTTGAAAATATAATTGGAGGCACAGAAGAAACCACAACTGGAGTCATTCGACTTAAAAGCATGGCAAGAAATAATGTCCTTAATTATCCGATTATAGCTGTTAATGATGCAAAAACAAAGTATCTTTTTGACAACCGCTATGGGACAGGACAGAGCACTATAGACGGAATATTAAGAGCTACAAATATTCTTTTAGCAGGCTCAAATTTTGTTGTTATGGGTTATGGTTGGTGTGGTAAAGGCGTGGCTATGAGAGCAAAAGGTTCAGGGGCAAAAGTTATCATATGTGAAGTTGAGCCTCTCAAGGCACTTGAAGCAGTGATGGATGGGTTCCAGGTTATGTCTTTGAAAGAAGCCTCCAAAGTTGGAGACGTTTTTGTTACTGTTACTGGGGATAAAAATGTGCTTAACAGTGAGCATTTTTCAAGGATGAAAAATGGCGCTATTGTAGCAAACTCCGGCCATTTTAATGTGGAGATTGATATACCAGCGCTAAAGGAATTAAGCCAACGGAAAAGACAGATAAGAAACTTTGTCGATGAATACACATTAAAGGATGGAAAGAAGATATTTCTTCTTGCCGAAGGTCGGTTGCTTAATCTTTCAGCAGCTGAAGGACATCCTGCTATGGTCATGGATATGAGCTTTGCCAATCAAGCTTTAAGTGCTTTATACTTGTTACGGAAAGGAAAAAAGTTGCAGAGAAAAGTTTATTCGGTCCCTGATAATATTGATGATGAGATTGCGCGAATGAAGTTGAAATCTATGGGAATTAAAATTGATAAACTCACTCCTGAGCAGAAAAGATATTTGGAAGCCTGGGAAGAAGGCACATGAAGTGAATAAACCAGGTTCACCTGAATTACTTTAAGGCGTTTAAGAACTGTTCGACTTTTTTCTTCATTTCCGGGTCTGTCGTCTTTGCCGAAATCAATTCAAAGATGTCTTTGGCTGATTTGAATTGGCTGTTTTTATAATAAGCTACAGCAAGATTAAAATTAAGATTTAAATCATCAGGGGCGGTTTTTAATGCTTGATTATAGCAATTAACGGCTTCTTCATAATTCTCTAGTTTGTCATTAATTAGGCCTTTTAAATTTAGAGCTATAACTAATGTATTGTTTAAAGCAAGTGATTTTTCGATATATTCGAGAGCTTTTTTTGGCTTGTCTTGAAGAAGATATAATCTTGCAAGGTTATAATAAGGAAGTTCCCTTGACTTGTAGTTAATATTACCAGCAGCCTGCTGAAATTGTTCTTCTGCCTTATCGAGAAAGCCCATTTGCTGATATACAGTGCCCAAGTAATTATGAGTTTCGGTTAGGCTTGGATTGACCTTAAGGCATTTTTCATAGTACTTCGCAGATTCTTCGAAATTTCCTTTCATAGAATATGCTATTCCAATGGCATTAAGAGCAAGATCATAATTGGGAAGGAGTGAAAGAGATTTATTGAAATAATCTATTGCGAGATCCACTTTGCCGTTATTTAAGTATACTAATCCAAGGTTGCACTGATATCGAGGGTCTTTTTCACGTGCCTGTTCAATCTTTTTTTGAGAGGAAGCGCAAGAGATTATATTCAGACAAATAATTAAGATACTTATTGTTTTTAGCCTCATTCTTTTCTCCTTTAATAATAATATTCGTTTTTTAATTTTCTTGACATCAAATCCTGAAGAGCTGTTCTTGGGCTTTTATTATTGTAAAGAACTTGATAAATCTCCTCGCATATCGGCATTTCAACGTTTTCCCTCTTTGCCAGTTGATAGCTGGAGCGAGCCGTAATGATTCCCTCGGCTATCATTTTCATATTTGAAGTTATTTCATCGAGAGATTTTCCTTTTCCAAGTTCATAACCGACATATCTGTTTCTGCTTAATTTTCCGGTACATGTGAGGACAAGGTCACCAATTCCTGCAAGCCCTGAGAAAGTTTCCTTTTTTGATCCCAATTTTACACCCAATCTTGCTATTTCAGCAATCCCTCTTGTTACAAGTGCAGCAGTGGAATTATTTCCGAATTGAAGGCCGGCTGAGATTCCTGCTGCTATTGCGATTACATTTTTAAATGCACCTGCAATTTCGACTCCAATAATATCATTAGAAGTGTATGCCCTAAAGTATGCATTTGAGATTAACTGCTGTATGTATTTTGCGAGACCAAAATCTTTTGCTGCAATGACTACTGCAGTAGGATGGCATTCAGCAACTTCTCTCGCAAAACTTGGGCCTGATAATACAGAAATTTTTGGATGAAAATAAGGAAGAAACACTTCTTCCATAACTTCGCTCATTCTTTTTAGTGAATCTTTTTCTATTCCTTTTGTCAAACTCACTAATATTTGATTTGAGGAAAGAAGAGGCGCAAGCTGTTTGTAAATGCTGCGACAGAATTTAGAAGGAACAGCGATAAAAACTACATCTGTTTTATTAACGGTTTCTTTTAATTCATGAAAAAACGAAACTGATGAAGGGAAAATGAAATCAGGAAGAAAAGCCCTATTCTCCTTTTTTCTTACGATTTCGTCATAGATATTTTGTTCTCTGACCCAGAGTTGAGTCTCTATGTTTTGACGTCCAAGGTGAAGTGTAAATGCACTTCCCCAGCTTCCAGCTCCAATAACACTTGCTTTCAATTGATTTTTTCTCCTAATTTACTTTCATTTCCTTTTATGAGTCGCCTGATATTACTCTGGTGTTTTGCAAGAATCAGAAGGAAAACAGCAAGGCTTAAATAGACGATTTCAATATTCCCTTTGAATAGAATTACAAAAAATGGAAAGCTCAAAGCAGCCAGTAATGAGCCAAGCGAAACATAACGAGTAATGGCTGCAACAAGTAGAAATAAAATTACGATACAGAGGAAAGGTTTAAAAGCTACAGCGGCATACACACCTATTGTTGTTGCTGTACCTTTTCCTCCTTTAAATTTAATGTATATAGGGAAGCAGTGACCGATAATTGTCAGGAAAGCGCACATAAGGGCAAAATTTTCATCTGGAAAAAGTTTAAATGCAAGAAAGACAGGGAGAAAGCCTTTGAAGATATCTATGATTAGTACTGGGAGGCCATATCTCCATCCTTTGAGCCTGAGTATGTTTGTAGCTCCTGTGGCTTTGCTTCCAGAAGTACGGATGTCTTTTTTTTCACTTAAGAAATAAAATATATATCCTGTAGGAATTGCACCGAAAAGATAGGATAGAAGAGCAAATAATATTTTCATTTTAATTCATGTTCCGAAATTATTGTATATTCCGCACCAGAAGGTTTCAGAGTACTCTTGAAAAGCGTGATCTTTTTTACAATCATTTCACCAAAATCTTTTTCCCGATCTTTTGCCAGTTCTGAGAATGTAAGACTAAGGTCTTGGTGTGATTTAACTCTTCCCAGAGTAAGATGAGGATGAAATTTTCGGTTCTCTCTGGGAAAATGAATTTTTTCTAATTCAGATTCTAACTCGGATTGGAAAATTTTCAAATTTTCATTATATTCAATTCCCAGCCATAAAATCCTTGGTCTTTTATTTCCTTCAGGGAATGTTCCTGTCCCTTTAAATTTCAGTAAAAAATGACTGTGCTTTTCCGCGACTTTCCGTAATAATGATTCGACTTCTGAGACTTTATCTGGCGGTATTTCTCCCAAAAACTTAAGAGTTAAATGCATTCCTTGTTGTTTTATCCATTTGATATTGGTGCTGCATTTTTTAAGCCTGCTGATAAGCTGAGAGAGATTATTTTTTATCTCATTGTCTAGGTCTATAGCAATAAAAGTTCTCATTAGTCCCAAAATTCAGCCTTGAATTATGTTTTTCAAAATATGTCTTCGCAGCATATCAAGAGCTTTCTGGCTTGATTGAAATTTTATAATCTTTCTGTTACCCAGAAAAAGATTTTTTTTGGATTCCATGCCATTTTCCCATGATAATGCAGTGTATACCAGCCCGACAGGTTTTTCTGTTGTCCCTCCTGACGGGCCTGCTATTCCGGTTATTGATAGTCCGTAGCTCGCTTGGGCATTTTCCCTGATGCTGCTCGCCATACACTTAGCGACTTCAGAACTCACCGATCCATATTTTTCTATCAGATCAGAAGGTACTCCCAAAATCTGGTTCTTTGCTCTGTTTGAATATGCTTGCACACCTTGAAGAAAATAATTCGAACTTCCTGGAACATTAGTAATCCTGTGTCCCAAAAGGCCTCCAGTGCATGACTCAGCTACTGCAAGAGTTTCTTTGCGGGCAGTTAAAAGCTTTCCAATAATTTCTTCAAGTTCTTCTCCAGACGAAGAAAACACATTATTCCCGAGGCGTTCAAGTAAACTTTTTGCCAATCTGTCGGTTTTTTCTTTGGCCTGAGAGGTGCTTTCTTTGGAATGTCCTGAGAGATGAATTTCTACCTGTCCTGGATAGGCAAGAATACCCATCTTGCAGTCGGGTTCCTCTGGATAAAGGTCTGAGATAAGCGATTCTATCTTTGATTCCGTAAGGCCAGTGATTTTTATAGTTATTCTTTTAGTATATTTTGACTGGATTTTTTCCAGGCGAGGGAAGACTGCTGATTCAAACATTGGCTTAAGTTCATGAGGGGGACCGGGAAGAAGAATAATAATCTCTGATTCTGTATCGATCCAGAGGCCTGGAGCTGTGCCATTTTTATTTTCAAGAATCTCGGCCCCTTCAATGATAAAAGATTGTTTTTCATTCACAGGAGGAACATGCATGCCTCTGTGTTTAAATCTTTTCTCAATTTTTTGAGTGATTTCTTTCTTATAAATGAGCTTCCTATTAAGAACTTCGGCAAATACCTCTCTGGTCCTATCATCTTGAGTTGGGCCAAGTCCCCCGGTAGCAATTATTAAATTGGCTCTGGAACATGCTTCTTTAATACATAGAAGCAGATCATCGCGTTCATCTCCGACTATAGTTTTAAAAGAAACATCCAGTCCAAGTTCATTCAATCGCTGTGTAAGATAGAGAGAATTAGTATCCTGAAAGAATGGAGTGAGAAGTTCTGTGCCGACAACTAAAATCTCAATTTTGGGATTTTTTTTAGTTTTCATTTTAGAAGTAAATAAAGGTTGACTATTATCCCTGCATAAGCTGCTGCAACAATGTCATCTATCATGATACCCCAGCCTTTTGGAAATTTCTCTGTTTTTTTTATAAAGAAGGGCTTGAGAATATCAAAGAAGCGGAAAAGAAAAAATCCGGCTAGAAGAACGATCCAATTTGAAGGCAGCCTGAACATTACAATAAGTTGTCCTAAAACTTCATCAATAACAGCACTCCTTGGATCTTCTTTGTTTAATTCAGTGCTGTATTTTGAAGAAGTATATACACCAATAAAGAAAATGGAAATCAAAAGCAATAGATAATAAGGCCAGCTCAGTTTGAAAAGAAAGGCCTTGTAAAGAATAACGATGATTAAGCTTGTCAGTGTCCCTGGTGCTAATGGGAAGTACCCGATTCCGAAAAATGTTGCAAATATTTTCGACAGTAATCTCATTTTAAAATTTTCCATACAAATCATATACATCGCTCTCTGTAATTTCAACTTTTTGGATCGTATTAATTGTATCTGATGAATTTTCCGGGTTATCAATATATACAAATCCGTCAACTTCAGGAGCCTGAAATCCTGAACGGGCGAGGAGTATACTGGGGTCTTCTTTCAATCTACCCTCAATTAGAACATCAATTTTTCTCCCCAGATATTTTGTGTTGTTTTTGTAGGATATTTCAGCTTGGATTTTCATGAGAATTTCTTTCCTTCTTTTTTTTATTGTTTCTTTGACAGAATCTCCCAAGGAATAACAACTTGTATTTTTTTCATGCGAATAAGTAAAAACGCCCAAATGGTCAAATTTTGCTTCCTCTACGAACTTTTTAAGGTTCTCAAATTCTTTTTTGCCTTCACCCGGGAATCCAACTATAAGTGATGTCCGAATAGCGACTTCAGGAAGTTTCTCTCTTATCTTTTTTATGAGTTTCAAAGCTTTTATGCCATTTAATCCTCTTTTCATGCGCTTTATGATTTCAGGGGCAGAATGCTGAAAAGGGATATCAAGATAGGGACATATTTTCTGTTCCTGCATTATTTC
Organism: uncultured Eubacteriales bacterium; assembly: GCA_964648465.1. Taxonomy (GTDB): domain Bacteria; phylum Acidobacteriota; class Aminicenantia; order Aminicenantales; family Aminicenantaceae; genus Aminicenans. Next base: position 30,870 of record CAZYMU010000013.1, read on the forward strand.
TAGAAAATCATCGCTTATTTCTTCAGGATACCCGTAAAGAATCCTTATCCATTCGAGTTTTTTAATTTTTATAAGATTTTTGAGAAGAAGAGTTAATCCGTTTTTTAAGCCCACATCACGTCCAAAATAAGTCGAGTCCTGTGAAACAATATTAATCTCTTTGATTCCCCTAGAGACTAATTGTTTCACTTCCTGTGTGATAGATGAAATATTTCGGGAGCAGTAAGTGCCCTTAATCATGGGAATTGCACAGAATGAACAATTATGTGAACAGCCTTCTGAAATTTTTACATAAGTCCATGCCGCTGGAGTCGAAAGGTATCTTGGAGATGTATGGTCATAAAGGAAGCAGCTTGCAGCAGACTCGAAGGGGAAGCCTTCGATTGCATTGACGATTTTATCGAAATCATTGACTCCCATCCAGATATCTATCTCAGGGAATTTTTTTTTAAGAGTATCTTTTTCTCTTTTAACATAACAACCAACTGCTGCGATTATTTTTTCAGTTGCTTTTTTCTTCTCACAAACGGCTTTTCGCATAGCCTCGAGGGATTCTTTCCTGGCCGCTTTGATAAAGCCACACGTGTTGATAATAATGATGTCTGCCCTGTCAAGTTTCGTTACGAAGTTGTAGCCGCTTCTGTGTAAATAACCCAGCATGACCTCACTGTCAACAAGGTTTTTTGCACAACCCAAACTTATAAGTGCAACTTTCTTCATATTAGATATCAGATTAAGGGTATATTTTGTGAAGAAGACGAGGGAAGGGGATTGTTTCTCTTATGTGCTTGATTTTACATATCCAGGAAAGGACTCTTTCTACCCCAAGCCCAAAGCCTGAATGCGGGACTGATCCATACTTTCTTAAATCGAGATACCATTCAAAAGCTTCATGGGGAAGATTGTATTCTTTAAGCCTTTTTTCGAGGAGGGCAAGGTCACTGATACGCTGACCGCCGCCTATTAGTTCTCCATATCCTTCTGGGGCAAGAATATCGACTCCCAATACTAAATCAGGCCGTTCTTCATCAGGCTGCATGTAAAAGGCTTTTATTTTTGCAGGAAAATGTGTCATGCAGACGGGTGAGTCAAAAATCTCAGATATGAGTGTTTCTTCAGGGGATCCCAGGTCATCACCCCATTTTATTTTTGAGCCTTTTTCATTCAGTTTTGCGATGGCTTTTTCATAGGTGATATGGGGAAAAGGTTTCTTTATTCGTTCCAAAACTTTTGTATCTCTCTCCAAAATATCAAGTTCATTTTTGTTTTTATCCAGAATGTATTCAATAATGTATATAATTAAATCTTCTCCCAGCTTGATTATGTCATCCAAGAGGGCAAAAGCTACCTCTGGTTCAACCATCCAAAATTCGATAAGGTGTTTTCTTGTTTTTGATTTTTCGGCTCGGAATGTTGGCCCAAAACAATAAACTTTTCCAAAAGCCGCTATTGCAGCTTCATTGTAAAGCTGACCACTCTGGCTTAGATATGCTTTTTGACCGAAATATTCTGTTTCGAAGAGAGTAGTAGTTCCTTCGCAGGCACTTGGGGTCAATATGGGAGTGTCCATATTACGAAAGCCTCGGCCGTTAAAAAAATCCCGTATAGCTTTAATCAGTTCCGTTCGGATTTGGAGTATTGCATTCTGCTTTTGAGATCGAAGCCAGAGATGACGGTGTTCCATGAGAAAAGGAATTCCATGTTCTTTTGGAGTTATGGGATATTCTTCAGCAATCTGGATGATATTAATATCATTTATGTTCAATTCATAGCCTCCAGGGGCTCTTTTTTCTTCTCTGACAAGACCTCTTATAATGAGAGAGGATTCCTGAGTGAGTTCATCAAACTTTTTAAAAAGAGGGTTGTCTTTTTTAGGACTGTAAATTGTTCCCTGAAGTATTCCGGTTCCGTCTCTAATAATAAGGAAACGAATCTTACCGCTTGAACGCTTTTTGTAAACCCATCCTCTTATTTCGATTTCCTGGTCTTTATATCCAGCAATATCTTCAATATAAAGCCATTTCATGATGCCAAGGATTATAAGCAATATACATATTTACGTCAATAGATGTGTTTTTCAGGAGTTTTTATGATTTAAGTTTGAATAAATAAAATAAATATATTAAATATAGCTTGTAAGAAAAACAAAATAGGCTAGATTGTACATATTATGGTTGAGGCAAAACCTTTTAATTCAGTCAAACTAATCTGCGGTATTATCGCTTCTGAAAAAATTATCTTTGATATAGCAGAAGAACACCTCATTCGGCTTTATGGTAAACTGGACCATTCGAGTGCATTTTTCAGGTTTGATTTTACTGACTATTATGAAGAACAGATGGGCAAAAATTTAAAAAGAAAGTTCTTAAGCTTTGCCGATCTTTATTCTCCTGAAATGCTGAGTGAAATAAAACTCCGCACAAATAAGCTTGAAGAGGAGATGAATAAAGAACTGAATGCAAAGCACAGAATTGTAAATTTGGATCCAGGCTATCTTACTTCTTCTGCTTTGATTATGGCAACAGCAAAAAATTTCTCACACAGGATTCCTCTTAAAAAAGGTATTTATGGGCATCTAGAATTATTATTCGAAAAAAAAACAGTAAGAACATTGGAGTGGACTTACCCTGATTTTAGAACAGAAAAATATCATGAATTCTTTATAAGTGTAAGAAAGATTTACATTTCACAGCTTGATGACAAAAATGTTTAAGCTGTTTGTGCGTACTTGTAAATTTAAAACTAATTAATATTCAAGGCTTAGAACTGTTTAATTCAGTTAATATCCAGAGCGGATATTTCCCTTTTACAGAATTGTTATCCAGCCAGCCTTTCTTTTAAAATTGTTACAACTTCAAAACCTGCTCTTTTTTGACCTTCCTTTGCTCCGGCGCCAATATGGGGTGTTGCAATAACATTAGGATGATCTATTAAGGGATAATTATCTGGAGGCTCTTTTTCAAAAACATCTATTGCTGCACATCTGACTTTGCCCGATTCAAGAGCATTTAGTAGAGCATTTTCATTCACAGTTCCTCCTCTAGAAGCATTAACAATAATAACTCCAGCCTTCATTTTATTAAATTCATTGTCACTTAAAATATGTTTTGTTTTTTCGGTCAAGGGGAGATGAAGTGAGATAATATCTGACTGTTGCAAAAGTTCTTCCAGAGATATCTGTGTTACATCCATATCTGTTTTGACTTGGATAATATCGTAAATAATAACTTTCATTCCAAAAGCAAGTGCACGTTGGGCAAGTGCAAGGCCTATTCTCCCACTTCCGATAATACCTAATGTTTTTCCATAAAGTTCTGTGCCTGAAAGGATTTTTTTCTCCCATTTATGGGATTTCATAGAAATGTTGGCTTTTCCATGGTTTCGTACGGCTCCAAGCATTAACCCAAAAGCATGCTCAGCAACGGAAATTGTTGTGGCTGCGGGCGTATTTGCGACCTGGATTCCTTTCTCTTCAGCGTCTGTAACATCGATGTTGTCAAGGCCAATTCCTGCCCTTACAATGATTTCAAGATTTGAGGCTGCATCAATAGTCTTTTTTCTGATTTTTGTGGCTCCTCTAACTACTGCTGCATGGAATTCAGGGATTGTTTTAATGAGTTCTGCCTCATCCATACCTGTTTTTAAGGTGACTTCAAAATCAGGAATGGATTTGAGCTCTTCAAAGGCCTCTGGATTTAATGCATCACAAACAAGAATTTTTTTCATTTCTAATTCTCCTTAAAAATTTTTTAGGTAAAAATATCGAAAGAGGCAATAAGATAGAAGATATTTTTGGTTTGTTTTTTTATGTATTGCCTTCTTAATCTGCCTCTTTAATATTGTTTATAACATTCACCCTAATTTAATAACAGAATTTGAGGATTCAGTCAATTGAAGTAGGAAAAAAACGAACAGTTTTGATTTAATAATATCACTCCTCTAGAATACTTCTATACCATATTTTATTATTATGGGAGATTACAATTTGTTTATCATTGTGAACAAAAATTAGGGAGAAGTTCTAAATTGAACTAAAAATATAATAGGTTGACTTTAAAATAAGAGTTTATTATTTTTTGGTCATGAGTATTTGGACAGTATTAGGTGAAATTTCTTTTGTAATTTTAATTGTTTTTTTTGTTTCTTTCGTTGTCTTTAGCCTGTTAGAGAGAGAAAAAAAAGCATTTCAGCGTAGTTTATTTTTTTTGTTTCTTTTGATATGCATTAATTCTCTTATTTTTTTCATCCCTTTATCACTAAAAAATTGGATTTTTGGAAGTGTTTTTATTGTTATTGCTGCAGCTTTTATTATTTTGATATTTTCTCAAGCCCCAAAGAAAAAGACTGAAATTATTGGGGAGCAGAAGCGAATAGATGAGAGGAATATCATTTTTGCGCGCTTTGATTATATAGAAGGTTCTGAAATTTTCAAAGAATATTACAAACGAAATACTATATATAAGAAGATTGACGATGAAATAAGAAAACTTCCAGATATTTTATCTTCTTCTCATGTAAAAAAAAGTCCACTGTTTTTTTCTCTGGCAAATGCAGAATTTGATTTTCTTGAAGCTCAGTTAACGAATGTTAAGGGAGTTAAAGAATCAGAGAGAATCGAATTTTCGCCTCATAAAAACACAAAAGTTATAAAGAACATTATAAAATACCTGGGTTCTGATATCTGCGGCATTTGTGAACTGGATAAGTCTTATCTTTATTCGAATGTTGGTCGTGGGCCTGAACAATATGGAGAAAAAATAGAAAATAATGATAAATACGCTGTTGTCTTCGCAGTAGAAATGGATTATGAGATGATCAGAACTTCCCCTAAATCTCCTGTAATTGTTGAGACTGCTAAGAAATACGTTGAAGCAGCAAAAATATCTATAATTGCTGCCAATTTTATTCGTAGGCTAGGATATTCATCAAGAGCTCATATTGCAGGAAGCAATTATCAGGCGATGCTTATTCCTCTTGCCTGGAAAGCAGGCCTAGGGGAGTTAGGGAGAATGGGCATTCTTGTGACTAAGAAATTTGGGCCCCGCATAAGACTTGGGCTAGTAACAACAGATCTCCCTTTGATTGTTGATAGACCAGAAAATTTTGGAGTTCAAGATTTTTGTGCAAAATGTCAAAAATGTGCTAGAAACTGTCCTGCTCAGGCCATCACTTATGGTGAAAAGGTCAAAGAGAATGGGGTTTTAAAGTGGGTTATTAACAGGGAAGAATGCTACAGATTTTGGAGAAAAGTTGGAACAGATTGTGCAATATGTGTCTTTGTTTGTCCTTACAGCAAGCCGGATAATCTTTTTCATAACTTAATAAGAAAAGCCATTTCAAAATCTTCAACTGTACAATCATCAGCGGTCTTTGCAGATGATTTATTCTATGGCAGAAATCCTCAAAATAAAAAGTCGCCTTTAGATCTTTGAACTATTTTGCTTTTATTTTATAGGTTTAAAATGTTTTTTATCTCCTAGAGGTGTCCAGAGTCCATAACTTTCTTCATGAATACGGCATTTTCCTTCTGATGTCCATTTGAAACCGTAATTATAACCAAACCACAGATATTTATCCCCGCCGCCGTTTTCAGTTGTGATAATATAACGAGCATCTACATTTCCAATCCCTAAAACCTTTCTGCCTGGCAAATTCTGATCACCTTTGTTGGCGTCAAAAGGAATCCATCCATATGGAGGTATGTAAACTTCTGTCCATCTGTGAAATACGTCATCAATGCTGGCATCATCTCCTCTACGGCTTATTGCACCAACATATCGAATGGGAACACCGAGAGCCCGACAGAGAGAAATCATGCAGTAAGAGTACTCAGAGCAGGAAGCTGTACCTCTTTGTAGTACAGTAGGAGCAGGGTTCCATCCTCCTAGAGGCTTAAGGTTGTAACTGAAGTGTTTTCCCAAATAATCATAGATTCGCCTGGCGATCCAATAGGGATTTTTTTCTTTTCCAGCAATTTTTTGGGAAAGATTTTGGATAAGAGGATCATGAATGCAGTATTTATCTCCATCCTGAGTATATTTTTTTCTTATTTCTTCAGGAATATCTTCTAAGTTTCCAACTTTATCAGGATAAATGAAATACTCTGTGGAATAAATTTCAGAATTTATTTTCCAGCCTGGTTTGACTATTGAATAGCTTTTTAAGTCTCTATAATGAAAATGAGCAATTTTTTGTCCCCAACTATCTTCAATAATTTCTTTCGGTTTTGAGTCAAACTCGATAGGTCCTAATAAGCTTTGATTATCTCTGTTTTTGGGGAGCGGGAGATAAACATTGAGGGTCTTTACTGTGCCGGGACCATAGTTTCGATATTCTTTGATAAAATGAAGGGACATGTCGCGTTTGTCCCATTTGGAGAGGATATCCTTACAGAATATTTTTATCTTATATATTTCATTATTCTCATAATCAACATTCCAGAGAACATTATTACCCCAGGCTAGTCCGTAAGGGAATGGGCCGTATGAATGCAGAGAGGAAAGACACAGTCCATCTGATGGATTAACAAGATAAATCCTATCTGCACCGCGGTCAGTTACCCATAAATACTTGCCATCAAAGGTTAATCCAGCTGGTTCTCTTTCAGGAGAAGGGAAATTTTGAACCATCATCCCATCTTCAATAGAGACCTTAAGAAGAATGTCGCTTTTATAGTCTGTAACCCATATATACTTTCCATCCCAGGTGAGGTCTCGTGGATTCTGGCTATTTGATTCTAAGATAAGCAATACATTTCCTGTTTCCGGGTCAATGCGGTACATGGATTTCTCTCCAGAATCGATATGCCATAAGTTTTTTCCATCCCATGCTAATCCTTCCGGATGGTGACCAGGAGACTCGAAACTTTTAAGAATTTTTCCTGATTGTGGTTCAATTTTATATATTTTGTCTGTAAAGTTATCAGCCAACCAGAGGTTTTGTCCATCAAATGTCAGTCCTGTTGGACATGGGCCAGGTGTTTTTATTACTTTAAGGATGTCTCCAACTTTTGCCCAAGATAAGGAACTAATTAAAAAGGAAATGCAAATAAATGAAATGATTTTTCTCATAAAAACCTCCTTTTGATCTGTGTCAGTTCATTTCAATTATAAGAAAAAAGAGTAAAAAAGTCGAATGAGATATGGAAAAACAAGAAATTCTTATTACGTTTTATATATTTGTATGGTATTTTTAGAATGAGTTAATTAAAATATTAAAAGTGAGGAAAAAATTACAGGGATACATATGACAGCCAGCATATATACAATGATTCGAGAATTAGACATGTTTATAGAAGTTGTGTCCTATTATGTTAAAAACGGTTTACTTGCTTAGAAAACAGGCAGTAAGGGAAAAATATCACTGAGTAATTGTTTACTATTGGGGTTAAACAATGTTGAAAAAGCAATGGAATTTAGAACGGGATTTATCTTCTTTAAGGAAGGAATTTCCAATTTTGAAGAATTGTGTTTATCTAATTAGCAACTCACTTGGGGCTGTTCCAGGAAGGGTAAAGGGAGAGTTGGAGAAGTATTATTACTTATGGGCAGAGGAAGGAGTGACCGCATGGCAGAAAGAATGGTGGGATCTTCCGCGAAAAATAGGGGATCGGGTTGCAGCGCTTCTTCATGCGGGTGAAAATGAAGTAACTATGATGGTCAATGCAACTCTTAGTCATTGGGTGGCACTCTCTACAAAATTTATATCAAAAAATGAAAAAAGGAATAAGATCGTCATAACAGATCAAGATTTCCCTTCTTCAATTTATGCAATTACTAAAATTGCTGAATTTATGAGTTGGGATATCGATACAATAAAGAGTCACGGACACCCTGGTATTCATGTTGAAGAAATATTAAGCCGCGTAGATGAAAAAACATTATTTGTTGCTACTTCTCATGTTTATTTCAAATCTGGTTATATTCAGGACATTGTAAAAATTGCGTGCCAGGCCCGTAAGGTTGGAGCCCTAACTGTTATTGATGGGTATCATGCTCCCGGGACGATCCCTGTTGATGTAAAAAAGCTTGACGTTGATTTTTATATTGGAGGTTGTTTGAAATGGCTCTGTGGTGGTCCTGGAAATGCTTTTTTGTATGTTAAACCCGAGTTGGCATCCAGTTTGGATCCGTACCTGACAGGATGGATTGCACATAGGTCTCCATTTTCCTTCAGAGAAAAAATGAAATATACTGAAGGGTCATACAAATTTATGTCAGGAACTCCTCCTATCCCTTGCCTTTATACTGCTTTAGCCGGATTGAAGATTATCCAGGAAATTGGCAGTTTTCAGATAAGACAAAAATCTCTTTCACAAACCCGATTAACAATTGAAAAAGCAAGGGAAAGAAACTACAAAATATTTTCTCCTGAAGATAAAAACCATAGGGGAGGAGCGGTTTCTATAGTAATACCTCATGCTTTTCAAGTTAAACAGGCATTGGAAGAAAGAAGGATCAAGGTTGATTTCAGGAAAGGCGAAAACAATGAGCCAGATGTAATCAGGATTGGCCCTCATTTTTATACAAAGGATGAAGAAATTGAAATTTTATTTAAAGAAATAGATTCGATTTTTGCATCCCGAGAATTTTTAAATTATCAAGATGAAATAAAATATGTTACTTAATGCTTGGAAAGAAATAGAGAGCTTATTGGCTTTTTCTGAGATTGATGCAGGGAAATGAGGAATAATTCTCAGAAAAAGTTTGTGACAGCTAAAGGAAAACTGTTGCTTTAAAGATAAAATTGCCTTAAATTATTTTTAATAAGAATCTGCTTTTGATATGATTACTGGCATGAAAAAAATTAGGGTATTTTTTCTTCTGTTTTTATTTTTTGTATCTTTGGCTAATTCAGAAATATATTATCCATGGAAGGATGTTTACATAGGTTCTTTAGAGGGGAAAGCTTGGGCTGGTTTAGTATTAGCTCATAAGGAGAATAGTGTCTTTGCTTTTCGCATAAGAATAAAAAGAAATAATGAGATTGCAGATAAAGAAGACATTTTTTATCTTATTTCAGAGGTTGGTCCTCATTCTCCTGATGGCCGATATGCCAGGATAAAAATAAATTTAAGTCTTCCATTTGGAAAGGGGAGAGAGACCCCTATTCACAAAAAGCCATCCTCAAAATCATCTACGTTAGTTTTTGAATGGTCTCGTCAGGATGAGAGAACCGTTGTTGGAAAAATCAAAGGGCCTAAGGATATAGAAATCCACCTAATTCATTATTTTCCTTGGGATCTTAGTGGAATGTACCAGTTTCTTCCTGACAGCCACATAACTGGAAAAAGTATGTCCCCTGTTGGAAGCAATTATTTAATCTGGATGAACCGTAAGGGGGATTTGATTACTGAATCTCAAGGTGAAGAAATTGCCCTGTCTTTTTCTTTAGAAAGGAAGTTATATTTTGTAGCAGGACTTGGAGAGGATGCTAGAGTATTGAGAAACCATATTTATCGATATAAGAATGAAAAGACTATTGATTCTATTTTAGAAGAAGAGGAGAAAAGGTACAAAAAGAAAAGAGTTAAGATTGAAGGAATATATAAAGGAGTTTCTAAAGCAATAACCAACAACCTTTTTTGGATGACGCTTTACCAGCCGGGAAAACATCGGATTTATGTTCCAGCTGGCCGTAGATGGATTTTTCCAAAGCCAGATGGGACTCCTGATCACTGGACAATTTTTGAATGGGACTCTTTCTTTAATGCATTAGAAGTCTCAATAGAGAGTTCTAAACATGCTGAGGATATTTTGAGAGCTGTCCTGGAAACAGAATACCCAAATGGAAATATTCCTAACTGGAGGGGGAGATTCGGAGGAGCGAGTGACCGTTCGCAGCCTCCTGTTGGTTCTTATGTTGTGTTAAAACTGTTTGAAAAGATTGGTGATATGGAGATTTTGAAATTTGCTTATCCATATCTTAAGAAATGGCACTCTTTCTGGAAAGCGAAAAAAGACAACGGCCAGATACGTAGAGATGGTAATGGAGATGGTCTTCTTGAGTGGGGATCAGATGAGGAACTTATTGCCCAAAGTGTCCCATCTTGGGAGAAGAATGTTGAAGGGAAAACACGTGCAATGTGGGAATCAGGACAGGATGATCTTCCTAATTGGGATGAGGCCTCTTTCAATGATGAAACAGGAACTTTAATGATGAATTGCCTTGATTTGAATTCTCTTTACACGTTTGATTCCTGGTGTTTAGCTCAAATTGCCAGTGTGCTCGACAAGAGAGAAGAATATAAAGTTTATATGGATGAATATGAAAAAATGAAAGCCCTTATTAATGACTATCTATGGAATGAGAAAGAAGGATTCTATTTTGACCGTTACTGGGATGGAAAATTTTCATCAAGAAAAGCAGCATCGAATTTTTATCCCTTGTTGGCACGTATTCCAAACCGAAAAAATGCTGTCCGGATGATAAAACACTTGCTTAATGAGAAGGAATTCTGGGGAGATTATGTGTTGCCAACAGTTTCCCGTGATGACCCAGCCTTTAAAGATCAGCAGTACTGGAGAGGAACAATTTGGCCTCCTACTAATTACCTGGTTTATCAAGGTCTGAAAGCATACAATTTTGATGCTATTGCATCTGAATTTGCTCAAAAAAGCTCTTCCTTGTTTCTCCGGAGTTGGGAAAACTTCCAACTATGTCCTGAGAATTTTGATTCCAGGATTGGAGAAGCCGGGGGACAAAGATATCAAAGTTGGGGACCTCTGTTTGCATTAATTGCTTTAGAGGAATATTTGGATTTTACACCATGGGAAGGATTTAGATTCGGAATGATAAATCCTGAGAAAAAAGGAAAATTGTCTAGGATTTCTATTCAAGGAAGGCATTATGATATAGAGATTTCCCCATCGAAAATGAAGTTAAAAGAAGAAGGGAAAAAGATACTGATCGTCAACGGGTGTGCTGTATTCAGACATTTTCTGTATTCTCAGAATGAAATTTCATTTGAGATAAAATCGCTTGGCCCAAGAGAGATAAAGATACGGTTCATTACAGATGGAAAATATCAACTGGAAGTAGATGATCAGGTTAAGCGGATTTTTGATGGAAAATCAACAAAGGTCAAAGTGCCTGAAGGGGAGCATAAAATTTTAATTTTACTTTTAGCAAAAAAGGAATGAATTAAAACATACTGCATTATTCATAAAACCTTTTTAAGAAAAATTAAAGGTATGTTGGATTTAGTGTTTTTCTAACAAAAAGACAGTGAAGCCCTCTGTGTTAAGTTTTAATGCAATCCTTTCTGCTATGTCTAGGCTTTTAGCCTTGATTCTAACCCTGTAATAAGTTTGATGTGAGGTTTTAAAAATAGAAATATATACACCTTTATAGTTTTTCTGGAGTTTCTTTTTTAGATGGATCGCATTTTTATTAAGTATAAAAGCACCTACCTGGACAGAAAACTTTTGTGTTGACGTTTCAACTGGAACGCCTGGAAGTGGCTCTAACTTGACAGATGCAACGCCAGGCCCGATTATTCCTATAACTTTTGCAGCCGCATATGAAAGATCGATAATCCGACCTTTTATGAAAGGACCTCTGTCATTTATTCTGACTGTTACTGATTTTCCATTATTGAGATTTGTCACAATAACATATGTGCCAAAAGCGAGGCTTCTATGAGCAGCAGTCATGTCATTCATATTGAAAATTTCTTGGCTGGAAGTTGCTTTTCCATGGAAACCTGGCCCGTACCATGATGCTAGACCCCTCTGTACATTTGGAGCAGGTTTGTATCTTATCCGAGCACAGGATGATAGAAATATAGTCAAGACGAAAATGAATAATATTCCACTTAAAATTTTCATCTTTCTGACTATAATAATGCCAGAAAAATTCAATTCAATCAATCAAGATTTAGAGCAAAAATTTCTCTAATCTTTCTTTCAGGAAAGAAAAAGCTTTCGTCGGAGTAGAGCAATAAGAAAAAAGGGTTATGTCTTCAGGAGCAATTGTGTCATATTTTAAGAGAGCATCAAAATTTATGATCTCTTGCCAATATTCTTTTCCGTAAAGAAGTAAAGGAGTCATGTCTTCTTTTTGAATTTTTTTCGTCTGAATTAAAGTCAATATCTCCACTACTTCATCTAAAGTCCCAAACCCCCCCGGAAAAGCAACTACGGCTTTTGCTTTACTAACAAGCCAGAATTTTCGCATGAAAAAATAATGAAAGATAAAGGAAAGTTCAGGGGATATATATGGATTTGGATCCTGTTGAGAAGATAAGGATATATTCATTCCTATTGATTTCCCTCCAGCTCGAGATGCTCCTCTGTTGGCAGCTTCCATGATGCCCGGCCCTCCTCCGGTGCATATGACAAAATTTTTTCCTTTAGGTTTAAGTTTAATCGCCCATTTGGTTAATTTATATGCAAGTTCTTCTGCTTCCCAGTAATATTTTGTTGTTAGCGAGTTTTTAGAATAAAGCTTTGCCCTCGTGGAGCCGAGAAAAAGGATTGTGCTCTTGACCTTAAGTTTGTTCAGGCGGCTCAGAGGCTCTAGATATTCACTCAGAATTCTTATACTTCTGGCTTCGGGAGAGTTTAAAAATCTAGAATCTTTATATGCTTCTTTAGGTTCTTTTTCTTTTTTCATAATATCCTCTTAATAATTATCTAAAAATAGAAAATAATGATATCATAAAATCTATTAGATAAAGAAAAATATTTTGATTTTTTGACTTCAAAAATCTCATATGCTATTTATTTGAATGAAAGATTTTATTTATGATAGGAAATAAAAAATGACTGAAGGCCTGGAAAAGTTATCTGATAGAGAATATCCAGGTAGAGTGATAATCTTAGGTAGAGACAGGTCGGGAGAAAACAATGTCGTTGTTTATGCGATTACAGGGCGGTCTCCTTCAAGCCAGGCTAGAAAAATTGAGTTTGAGAAAGATACAGCATGGGTCAGACCTGTAGATGATGAGATATTAAATAAGGGGAATATTGATTTGCTAATATATCCCGCTATATTAATTTCTGGGGGAATTGCGGTTAGTAATGGAAAACAGACTTTGGATATAAAAAACTGCATTCATCAAAGTCAGAATCCGGTTAAAATCCTGGAGCTTGCACACAGTAGATGGGATTATGAACCCGATGCTCCGGCATTTACTCCCAGGATAAGCGGATGTATAATTCCTGAAAACAGGGCAGCCCTTGGTATAATAAAAAGAGCAGAAGACGGTTCCTCAACAAAAAACTATTTTGAAGTTCCACTTAATGCAGGAAAAGGGAGAATGATTACTACTTATACAGGAGAAAATATAGACCCCCTACCTTCATTTGATGGAGGACCTGTTGATTTAGACCTGTTCGGGAAAACTGTAGATGATGTTGCAGGAGATGTGTATTACGCTATGAGGTCTCAAATTCAGGATGAGGATTTTAGGGTGTCTGTTATCTGCATTTTTTATAAGGAATTAGAAGCAAATAAATATGATATATCTATTATAAACCGGTGTGAAAGGACGAAAAAATAATATGGTTACAATCGGAAAGACTACAAGGAAACAATACAGAACAAAAGTAAAAGAGGAATTCCCAGATACATTAAATATTGGGAATCTTAAGTTTAAGAAAAAACTTTCAATGAGATATGGAGAAAATCCTGGATATCCTGCTGCTTTTTATACAGAAGAAGGAGCGAGTGGTCCTAATATGTCTACTATGAGAGTGATTCAAGAGGGGGCAAAAGGCTTAGGTTATATAAATGTCGGGGATATGGACTTGGGCCAGAGGTTAATAAAAAAACTATCGGACATATATAATAATAGACATATTTGTGCCTTAATAAAGCATGAAATGCCTAGCGGTGTTGCGATGGGAAATGATTCTGAGAATGTTTTTGAAAAGGCATGGAAGTGCGATCCTCTGTCTAACTTTGGAAGTGTAGATGTGTTTAACTACAAAATCGATGAGGAATTGGCCAAAAATATTGTTGAAAAAGGGAGAAATGTTGAAGTCGCATATGCTCCAGAATTCACGCCTGAGGCTATTGAAATATTCGCAACAAGAAAGCCATTAAGAGTCGTTAAAATGGGGTCCTTTTTTGATAAACCCTCTGTTGATGAAAATCTGGAATTTAAACGGGTGGCCGGAGGACTTTTAGTTCAGAAAAGATTTAATTCAAGAATCGTCTCGTGTGAATCAGTAGAGGTTGTTTCAGAGAGAAATCCAACGCCAGATGAAATCGATGCTGCAATTTTCAACTGGAATGTAGCATGTTTTACTCGGTCTAATGCAGTTATTATAGGAATGAAGGATAAAGTGCATGGTATTGGCTCTGGACAGCGAAGCAGGATCGATTCTGCAGAAGATGCTATTAAATTTTCAAAAAGGGGTTATGGATGTGAAGGATGTGTCATGGCTTCAGATGCGTTTATGCCTTTTCCAGATGTAGTGGAAATTGCCGCAAAAAATAAAATCACATCGATAATTTATCCGCTCGGTTCAATAAGAGACAAAGAAGTTATCGATAAAGCCAATGAGTATAATATTGCCATGATTATAACTAAGAAACCAGATGAAGAAAACAGTGAAAGATGTTTTCTTCACAGATGAGTATCACAGCTTGACTTTAAATAGAAGAATTCTATAATAAGATGTTTTTATAATATTATAATATATTGAGAGAGATATGATTTCTCTCCGAAAATCTGTCATAATATAAGGAGATATTAAATGAGTAATGATTTAACAGTGGAAGAGTTGCTAGCAAAGGCTGAACAACCTTCCAAGGATGCTATGCGACTTCATCCATTTTACAGAGGTAAAATCGAAGTACTGCCTAAGTGCAGGATTAATAATTTTAATGATTTTGCCATATGGTATACTCCGGGTGTTGCTGCTCCATGTAAAGAGATCTATAAAAACAGTGAAAAAGTATACGAAATGACCAATAAAGCTAATTTTGTTGCGGTTGTATCCGATGGAACTCGAGTTCTAGGACTCGGAGATATTGGACCTGAAGCTGGCCTTCCCGTTATGGAAGGAAAGGTTGTTCTTTATAAATACCTAGGTGGTGTTGATGCTTTTCCAATTATGCTTGACACCAAAAATCCGGAAGAAATTATCAAGACAGTAAAGCTGTTACAGCCGACATTTGGTGGAATTAACCTTGAAGATATTTCAAATCCGAAATGTTTTCATATATTAGATACACTAAGAGAAGAATGTCATATTCCCGTATGGCATGATGACCAACAGGGGACAGCTTGTGTGACAGTAGCTGGATTGATGAATGCTGTGAAAATTGTTGGGAAAAAGTTAGAAGATATTAAAGTAGCGATGGTTGGCGCAGGTGCTGCAAATATAGCAATAAATAGGTGCATAGTAACAGCAGGAGTAATGCCTGGTAATATCATACAAGTGGATTCAAAAGGGATTTTACACAGAGACAGAGAAGATAGAGAGACCCTGCAGAAAAACTTCAAGGAAAAGTGGCATATTTGTGAAACAACAAATAAATACCAGGTCAAAGGTGGTATAAAGGAAGCAATGGAAGGAGCAGATGTTTTGCTTTGTGCATCAAGAGCTGGCATTATAAAGAAAGAATTTATCAGAGTTATGGCAAAAGATTCTATCGTTTTTGCTGCGGCCAATCCAGTTCCTGAAATATGGCCGTGGGATGCGAAAGAAGCAGGGGCAAAAATTGTTGCTACAGGTCGTTCTGATTTCCCAAATCAGGTTAATAATTCCCTCGGATTTCCCGGAATTTTCAGAGGAACATTGGATGTAATGGCAACTAAAATAACTGATGAAATGTGTATTGAAGCAGCAAAAGAATTGGCAAAAGTAGCTGAAGACCATGGCCTAAGCGAGGATTATATAATACCCAATATGGATCAGTGGGAACTTTTTCCGAGAGAAGCTGTTGCAGTTGGAACGAAAGCAATTGAACAAGGAATTGCAAGAATCGAGGCTCCTGCAGAAGAAAGGTATAAATTGGCTGAAGGAATAATCAAAAAGGCTAGAGAAGAAGTAAAATTATTGATGAGAGAAAATTTCATTATTGACCCTGACAAAAAATAGCTTAGGTTATACATAAAAATTGCTGATAGAATTAATATAATACCAAATAGTTTTTATAGTTCTCTATGAAACCCTCAGAACTAGTTTATTTTCTATCCTTGGCTAGATCACAAACTAACAGCGTAAAGCATATGAATTTGAGGGGATGGAGGAAGCGACATTAAAAGATTTAGCCTTTATGAGTCGATCTTCGAGGGAACCCAACAAAGTGAGTCGGGCCTGATGGATGTGTGAGCACTGTATAATCAAAAGGGCGATGTTGATGATGGCTCGGGGACATTGGGGCGTTGCTTAAGATAAACATGCGGAGTTCCAGCAGAGCCGAGAAGATCGGGGAGGAAATGGCGTTAAAAATCTTAGTGGAGTGCAAACATGTTTCACCTTCCAGGCGAGCCAATCTTATTGCATCTGCTTCGTTACAGCGAATTCGTGGTGAAGAACCACAGCTTCATGCGATGTGCCTTGCATCTGCAACAACTTAGACTCGTGAATAATTCAGGCTTTTGCAAACTAAATGGGAGGTGAACCTTCTTAAATTGATAGCTGTGTTGAATTATGAATTAAATATGAAATAAATATTTTAGATATACTTGACAAAAATATACTCAAGTGTTATATTAATTACATGTTGAATTAATATTGAAATTAAATTCGGAGGATATAAATGTCAAAAACAATAGGAATTGACCTTGGTACAACAAACTCAGTTGTTGCCGTAACAGAAGGTGATAAGCCTGTAATTATCACAAATGAAGAGGGAGGACGTACAACTCCTTCTGTTGTTGCTTTTAATGAAAAAGGAGATAGATTGGTTGGCCAGGTTGCAAAAAGACAAAGGGTTTCAAATCCTGAAAACACAATATATTCTATAAAAAGATTCATGGGGCGACGCTTCAGTGAAGTTCCTGAAGAAATAAAACAGGTTCCCTTTAAAGTGACTAAAGATCCAAATGGAGACGTGAGGATAGAAGCATTAAATAAAAAATATGCGCCACCTCAGATTTCAGCAATGATTCTGAGGAAGTTGAAAAAGTCGGCAGAGGATTATCTGGGAGAAAAAGTTCAAAAAGCCGTAATTACAGTGCCTGCTTATTTTAATGACAGTCAAAGAAAAGCAACCAAGGATGCCGGAAAAATTGCCGGTCTTGAAGTTGAAAGAATAGTCAACGAACCTACTGCTGCTGCACTAGCTTACGGGATGGACAAGAAGAAGGACCAAACGATTGCTGTATATGATTTTGGAGGTGGGACTTTTGATATTTCAATTTTGGAAGTAGGTGAGGGGATTGTTGAGGTAAAATCTACAAATGGAGACACACATCTTGGGGGGGATGACATTGATCAGAAAATACAGGACTGGCTGGTTTCTGAATTCAAAAAAGATAATGGCATAGATCTTTCGAAAGATAAAATGGCACTTCAACGATTAAAGGAAGCTGCTGAAAAAGCAAAAATGGAACTTTCCACAACTAAGGAAACCGAAGTAAATCTTCCATTTATTACTGCTGATTCAACTGGGCCAAGACATCTTCTTCTAAAACTGAGTAGAGCAAAATTAGAGGAGCTTATGGATGAAATAATTCAAAAGACAATAGATCCTTGTAAGAAAGCAATGGCTGATGCTGGAGTAAAGGCCGAAGATATAAATGAAGTAGTTTTGGTAGGAGGATCGACACGAATTCCAAAAGTACAAGATCTTGTTAAAGATATCTTTGGGAAGGAGCCCCATAAGGGAGTTAACCCTGATGAAGTCGTAGCAGCAGGAGCAGCTATTCAGGCAGCAGTTTTATCTGGAGATGTTAAAGATGTGCTTTTACTGGACGTAACTCCTCTTACTCTTGGTATAGAGACACTTGGTGGTGTGTTTACAAAAATGATTGCAAGGAATACAACAATTCCCACAAAAAAAACTGAAACATTTTCTACTGCTTCTGATAATCAGCCAAGCGTTGAAATTCATGTACTTCAGGGTGAAAGGGAAATGGCTGCTGCCAATAGGACATTAGGCCGTTTTCATCTGGATGGTATTCCGCCTGCTCCGCGAGGAGTGCCCAAGATAGAAGTTGCTTTTGATATTAATGCCGATGGAATACTTCATGTTTCTGCCAAGGATATAGGAACAGGAAAACAGCAATCTATTACTATAACAGGTCACAGCGGGCTTGAAGAAGAAGAAATAGAAAAAATGGTAAAGGATGCTGAAGTTCATGCTGAAGAAGACAAGAATAAAAGAGAAGTCATTGATACCAAGAACCAGGCCGATCAAATGATTTATAGTTTAGAGAAGTTATTAAAAGAAAATAAAGATAAAATTGGCGAAGACGAAACAAAAAAAATACAGATTGAAATAGAAAATACAAAAAAGGCAATCGAGAGTGAAGACCTGGAGCAAATAAAGAAAGCAATAGAATCACTCTCTCAGGCATCCCATAAACTGACAGAAATGATGTATCAGCAAGCAGCTCAGCAACAACAGGCACAGCAGACCAATGCTCAACAGGAAGCACAAAGTAATTCTGAAAGCCAAACAACAGACAAAGAAACTTCTGAAAGCGGCTCTGAAGGCGAGGTTATTGACGCAGAAGTGATAGATGAAGAAAAGAAATAAATTGGATAGAAGCCTATATTTTTAACCTGTAAATACCTTTTCAAGCAGACAATTAGCACTGCATGAACATTTAAGACTAAAAGGGCCAGGGATGAAGAAGGATTATTATCAAATTCTAGATGTTTCCAAGAAAGCTTCTCTGCCAGAGATAAAAAAAGCATTCAGAAAACTTGCAAGAAAATACCATCCTGATCTCAACCCAGGGGATAGAGTTACAGAAACTCGGTTTAAAGAGATTCAAGAAGCTTATTCAGTTCTAAAAGACCCCAAAAAAAGGAGTCAGTATGATCAATTTGGGTTTGTTGGCAATATCCCTCCTGGAGGAGGATACAAACATTCTTATTCAACAGGCTTCGAAGGTTTTGATTTCTCAGGGTTTGGGACATCTTCATTCCGCGACTTCTTTGGAGATGTTTTTGGGTCAAGAGTACAGTCAACTCAGAAAAGAACAACGAGAGGAGAAGACCTTCACTATTCCATGAAAGTTACATTTGTTGATGCTTTCAAGGGAGTAGATACACGAATAAGACTTACCAGGATGATTGCTTGTTCGAACTGTAATGGAGCTGGCTATGTGCAAAGCAAGGGTCAGCAAGTGTGCTCAGTATGTAAAGGAAGAGGGCAAATCTACAGACAGATAGGTTCTATGAAATTTTCGAGTCCTTGTCATTCATGTGGGGGAAGCGGAGTATCTCCAGGGGAAGAGTGTGCAGTATGTCATGGGTCTGGATATATTCAAAAAAATGAGCTGATAAGAGTTAGAATTCCCGGTGGAGTGAATACAGCCTCAAAAGTCCGTATTGCAGGAAAGGGGAATGCTGGAAGAATGGGAGGCCCTTCCGGAGATTTGTTTATTACAATTGAAGTTGAACCACATGCATTTTTTAAGCGTGAGGGGAAAAATATTTATGTGAAGGTCCCTATTACAGTGACTGAAGCAACGCTTGGTGCAAAAATCGAAGTTCCGACTCTTCATGGGAAAGCTACAATCAAAATTCCTCCCGGGACAAAATCCGGTCAGAAATTCAGATTGAGAGGAAAGGGAACTCCCATGCCTGGAAAGAAGCTCCAAGGCGATGAATTTGTTGAGGTATTCATTGTCCCGCCTCCATCTAGAGATCAGAGGATTAGAGAATTAATGAGAGAAATTGAAAAAATCACTGGTCAGAAGCCGAGGGAGAAATTGGGGATTACTTGAAATGAAAACGAAAAAAGAATCAAAGAAATATCATCACATAAGTATTGTAGCTAGTATATACAATATCCATCCCCAGACCTTAAGATTGTATGAAAGGGAGGGACTGCTAAAACCTTCACGAAGTGAAGGCAATACACGTCTTTATTCTGATGAGGATCTGAAACAGCTCGAGCTAATACTTGATATCACACGCGATTTGGGAGTTAATCTTGCAGGAGTCGAAGTGATTCTGAACATGAGGAAGAAAATAGAGAGGATTGAGGCAGAAGTAAATGAATTTTTGGAGTATATAAAGAAAGAATTTTTTGAAGGAAAAGAAGACGAATTTGAAGTTAGAAAAAATGCTTTGGTACGAATAAGTCCAGCCATGATCATGAAAGTAGAGAATAAAGAAGAATGAAAAATTATAATGATACTTATCTTGATTCAAAGAATTTAAAAATATATTTAAATCAGATTTCAAAATTCTCCCTTCTTACTCAAGAAAAAGAAAAAAAGTTAGGTTTACGCATTCGAAAAGGTGATAAAGAGGCTCTGAAGAAATTAATCGAGTCGAATCTCAGATTTGTGGTTTCATACGTGAAAAAATACAGAGGCTTAGGATTGAGTTTGCTTGACCTAATCAATGAAGGAAATTTGGGACTCATAGAAGCAGCAAGAAGGTATGACCCAAAGAAAAATGTCAAATTTATATCCTATGCTGTATGGTGGATCAGGCAAGCTGTAATTCAAGCACTGTCAAAGTATTCACGAATTTATCATGTTCCTCAGAAGCTTGCCGATCAGATTTCTGAGATGAAAAAAGTAAACGCCAGACTAAAAAGAAAATTGGGCAGAGAAGCAAAAAGGGAAGAAATAGCCTCAAGCATGAAATTGCCTACTCAGTATATTGAAGAATTAGAAATAATGGGGAGAAAAGATATTTCATTAAATGATACAATCTTTGATGATAACATGGAGATTGGAGACAGAATAACAGACAGTATTACTCCATCTGTAGAATATCAAATTATTAAAAATTCTATACAGGGGCAGATTAGAAAAATAATTAAAGAATTGGATGGAAAGGAAGCTCTTGTGCTAAAATTAAGATTCGGACTGGATGATGATAAACAGTGCACTCTTCAGGAAATTGGAAACAGACTTAATCTGTCTAGAGAAAGAATAAGACAAATTGAGAAAAAAGCAATGCAAAAGCTGGCTCAGTCACATAGGATTCAACAGCTTAGAGGATATTTAAACTGATGGAAAAGATTTGTACGGAATGTAATGGAACGGGATGGATATTATCGAAAGTGAATGGGAAGACAGTTGCCAAGAGATGTAAATGCTACCATGAGCGAAAAAGTCAAATTATTTTTGAACAGGCTAATATACCCAAAAGATATTCAGACCGCACATTTAGAAATTTTGAGTCTCATAATGATTCCCACCGTTATGCTTTAAAAATTTCAAAGATATTTGTTAAAAATTACCCTGTCCAGGATATTGGCCTTCTTTTTCAAGGTCCCTGCGGAGTAGGGAAGACGCATCTTGCGGTTGCCATCATTAATGAATTGATCTTTAAAAAAAATGCAGACTGTTATTTCTGTGATTTCAGGGAATTGATAAGAAAGATACAGAGTACATTTAACTCGGATTCTACTTTAAGTGAGTCAGACATCCTGACTCCAATTTTTCAAAAAGATGTTCTTGTAATGGATGAATTAGGAGCCAAAAGAACCTCGGCTTGGGTTGAAGATACTATTTTCTACATTATCAATCATAGATATAACAATAAAAAATTAACTATCTTTACATCTAATTATATAGACAGTGAAGAAGAAGAGGAAGATACGAGGGATTCCTTCTTTAAAAAGACGGATTTTACCAAACGGAGGGATGATTCTCTTGTAGATAGGATCGGAGTACGTTTGAGGTCGAGAATTTATGAGATGTGCAAGATTGTAACCGTTAGTGGAGACGACTACCGAAAGAAAGTAAAACAGGCCGGATATAGATTTTGATATTCGTAATCCATTGTTTCATAGTAAAAAGCTCCTCTGCTGATGAGACAACTGATATTTTGTTTGATATTCTCAAAAGATTCTGCTAAATTTATTTGAACTTACTCCTCGGTAGCTCAATAGGTAGAGCGGGTGGCTGTTAACCACTAGGTTGGGGGTTCGAGTCCCTCCCGGGGAGCCAGTTTTTGGTGTAAAGAAAGTAAATCATTTAGTCATCGTTAGTCATAAAAAAATTGAAGGAATTGATAGTTTAAATAATAAAATATATATAAGGAGATTTTTATTGTATCAAAAAACCAAAAAACTCTACGGGATAATATTGGAGTTTTAGGCTTATGTTTATTGTTGCTGGCCAGTTGCTGTTAGATAAAAGAAATCAGATATAAGTAAGTAAAAACAAGTGAAAGCTGTATATTACACTATAATTGTCTTTCTCGTTATTGTGATGAATTCTAGCATTTTAACATCCTGCAGGACCGAAAAAGAGCATTCTATTTCGATGCGTCAAGAAGGTGTAAAACTAGGTGTTGAGGTTTTTTTGGAAGAACATTTGGATTTAGTTAAAGGAAAAAAAGTAGGGTTGATTACAAATCCGACAGGTGTTAATAGCGATCTAAAGAAAATAATTGACCTTTTTAAAGAAAATCCTGCCGTTAATCTTGTCGCATTATATGGGCCAGAACATGGGGTTAGAGGAAATGTGCAGGCAGGACGATATATTCCATTCTATTTTGATAAAAAGTATAAGCTTCCAGTATTCAGCCTTTATGGTCAGTTTCTAAAACCGGATATTAAAATGCTAAAAAATATCGATGAGTATATGCGTTCTTTTGATACACAGAATATAGGAAAGACCCCTAAAAACTCGATGTTGAAAGGTGTGGATGTAATGATGTTTGATATCCAAGATGTAGGTATAAGGATTTACACTTATATCGCAACTATGGCAAATTGTATGCAGGTGTGTGCTGAGAACGGCATTGATTTTATAGTACTTGACCGGCCGAATCCAATAAACGGAATAGATATGGAAGGCCCGCTGTTGGAATATCCTGACTACAGCTCTTTTGTCGGTCTTTATCCAATACCTGTAAGACATGGAATGACAATCGGAGAACTTGCAATGTTATTCAATGACCAATTTCTGGAAAAGAGAGTCAATTTAACTGTTGTTCCAATGCATGGGTGGAAAAGAAATATGTGGTTTGATGAGACTTCTTTGCCATGGATTATTCCTTCTCCAAACATGCCAACATTGGATACGGCCATTGTATATCCTGGGCAGGTATTTCTTGAGGGGACTAACATTTCTGAAGGCCGGGGGACTACGAAACCTTTTGAACTTTTTGGTGCCCCCTGGATTGACGGATATGAATTAAGTAATAAACTTAATAAACTAGGACTTCCTGGAGTGAAATTTAGAGAAGCATGGTTCACTCCTGTTTTTTCCAAATACAAGGGGACACTCTGTGGAGGAGTACAAATTCATGTTATCGAAAGAAAGAAGTATAAACCTTTTGAATCATCTCTTTACATAATTAAGACGATAAAAGAAAACTATCCTGATCATTTTGAATTTCATACAGAATATTTTGATAAAATCATGGGGAGCTCAAGAATGAGAGAGTCCATTGAGAAAGGAATGGAAGTCAAAGATATTGTTAATATATTTGTCGGTGGTCTGGAGAAATTTTCTGAATTACGAAAATCATATTTACTCTATTAATAGCTTCTCTACTGCAATTTTCGAATCGAACTTACTTATATTTCTTTTTATAAACAAGGTTAAATATTTTTAAAAATTTAATACATACAAGTAAAAGCATATGCTATAATAATCACTTTTAACCTGGATTATTCACAAATTGGAGTTAACTAAAGGTGTCGGCATTTTTTATGAATAATTCAAGTTAATAATTAAAAAGAGGAGTGAATGATGCCGTATATCGAGGTAAATGGAGAAAAAGTTGAACTAAACGAAGAAGGATTTCTGAATCATCCCGAGGAATGGAATGAGAAAATCGCTGGTGCTTTGGCAAAAACAGAAGAAGGATTAGATATGCTTACTGAAGATCATTGGGCTGTTATTAATTATATTCGAGAATATTTTCTGGAAAAAAATCTCCCGCCAATGGTTCGAAAAATCTGTAAAAACACAGGATTTCAACTTAAATATATATTTGAACTTTTTCCCTCTGGCCCGGCCAAAGGAGCTTGTAAACTTGCGGGCCTTCCGAAGCCTGATGGATGTGTCTAAGATAATATGAATCTGCTAAGATACGGTATTATTCTTTCTTTTTTTATTTCGGTTTGTTATTTATCTTTCCTGATAATAAGGACTTTTTCTTTCGTCAAAAAACCTCTGTATGCAGAGCCTCAGGGAGATGGAAAAAAGGCAATAACATGGGAATTGCGAAAGAGGATTGGCTTGAAACGACAGAGTGGTTAGAAAATGAACTGAGACGGGAAGTGAATGACCCACAAGGCAGCAGGAGAAAGTTGGACATTTTCAAGTGACTATTATGATGTGACAAATTATGGGCTTTATAGTGGAGATGATCATGTTTCGGGGGTAATGTCAAAACGGCTTGTCGAGACCTTGAGAGCGTTGGAATGCAAAAAATTGATACTTGCTGAATGTGGACATGGATTTAATTCTAATCGTTGGGAAGCTCCGGAGTGTTTGAGCATGAAATACGGTTTCAATGTCAGAAGTATTCTTCAAGTTGTTGCAGATCCTCTTGTGATTAAGAAGAAAAAACAAAATTAAGTCACTGAATTCGAATTTCTCTTATTTTCTCCGCGAAAAAGCAATTTCTTTTATAGCGTTGATGGCTGTCTTTATGTGTTTTTCCGTATTGAAAGGTCCGATTCCAAATCTAACGGCTCCATGTATATCAATCGTTCCCAATTGTTTATGTACAAGAGGAGCACAATGCAATCCGGTTCGGGTTGCTATGTTGTAATCAACATCAAGAATGGTTCCTGTGTTAAGAGCTTCAAGGTCGTCGACATTGATAGGAAGAATACTTATATGATTTGTCATATCATCCTGACAATACATGGTCACATTTTCAATGTCTTTCAGTCCATCCCGAAGCATAGTAGTGAGTTTCATCTCATGTTTATGAAGGTTTGCTAATCCCTTTTTTTCTATCCATTTAAGCCCTGCATAAAGACCTGCAATCCCTACAGTATTGGCTGTGCCGTATTCCAGTCTGTAAGGATATTCATAGAGGTGAGTTGGAACCGCTGATCGGACACCTGTTCCTCCTGCTCTTGTATGCCTTATTTCGATCCCCTCACTGACGTAAAGACCTCCGATTCCTGTTGGTCCAAGTAGAGATTTATGCCCTGTAAATGCAACAACATCGATATTAAGTTCTTTAATATCGACAGGAATTTTCCCTGCGGACTGTGAGGAATCCACTGCGAAGGGTATTCCTCTTTCTTTGCATAGTCTTCCGATTTCTTTTACCGGTTGAATAGTCCCAATGACATTTGAGGCATGATTAACTATAACTAGTTTTGTGTTTTTCTTAATTTTTTTTGTGAAATCATCAGGGTCAACGAATCCCTTACTGTCGAAAGGAATATAATCAACTTCGACACCATTGAATTTATATTGATGATAGAGAGGTCTTATTACAGAATTATGATCAAGGGTTGTTGTTATGGCGTGATCTCCTTCTTTAAGCATACCGTTGATGATAAGGTTCAGGGCATCTGTAGAATTGTATGAAAAACAAAGCCTGTTCGGGTCATCACCATTAAAGAAATTTGTAAGCATCTTTCGTGTGTTTTCTACTATTTCTCCTGCTTCCAGGCATAGGTCGTATCCTGAACGGCCTGGATTTACGCCAAAATTTCTATAAAAAGTATCCATAAATTCATATACTTCTTCCGGCTTAGGAAAAGATGTGGCTGCATTATCCAGATAGATAATCTTACTCACTTTGTGCCTCCATAAATTTGTAAAGAAAAACTTATTTATGTAATTAATTAAAATTAACTTTATTATAAAATACGGTCTTAAATCAAACAATATTTATAATAAAAAATTGACAGGACTTTGTCACATGGAATAAAATTTAGCTTTCCATAAACACTAAGGAATGGTTCTTAATGGCCATAGAAGAGATGAAGAAAAAAAATGATTATTAAGAAGAATTCTGACGTATCGGAAGATTTTATTAAAGAAGAAGGGATTAATAAGGTTAAAAGAAAAATACTTATTGGGCCGCATGATGGTTCCAAAAATATAATTATGAGGTATTTTAAAGTACTTCCAGGCGGAAATACAGCTCTTCATGTTCATGACCATGAACATGTGGTGAAGATTGAAAAAGGGAAGGGAGTGGTAATAAATGAAGCGGGCGAAGAAATTATCGTTTCTGAAGGTCAATCTCTTTTTATTAAAGGAAATGAAAAACATCAGTTCCGAAATCATTTTCAAGGAAGTTTTGAATTTTTATGTATAATTCTTAATACTGAAGAAGCAAACAAGTAAGTTGATAATGAAAGCGAATACGAATAAAGCTATTGAGTTTCTTTTAGCTAGAGGAAATTTGCCCATTCTTTATTGGCTAAAAAAAGACATCCTCGAAGTGCCTGTGGATAGAGAATATAAAAACTTAAAAAAATTTGCCATTCGTATTAGAATATTAAAAAACCAGATGCCAAACGGAGGATGGTGCAGAAAAAGATATGAAGGACATCCTAAATGGGAAAAAACTCATTATATTTTTGATACTTTAAATAATGCTTTTCGGTTATATAATTATGCCTGTAGTAAGGAAGATGCTGGGATAAAAAAGCTAGTGGAGTTTTTATTTTCCACCCAAACAAAAGAAGGTGACTTTCGCGGAGCTTATCTTAATGAATATGCACCTACATATCATGCTTCGATACTGAATATTCTGTGTTTGTTTGGGTATGACAGTGACAAAAGAACCCAGAAGGCATTTCGGTGGCTAATCAAAAATAGGCAGGAAGATGGAGGATGGGTTATTCCCTGCAGGACAGTGGATAAAAAAATTCTTAGAAACCGTTATAATTATAGAGATCAATTAAAACTTGACCCAATTAAAGCTGATATTTCTCTGCCTTTTTCTCATCTTGTTACAGGCATGGTAATTCGTGCTCTTGCCGAATCCCCGACTTGGAGGAAAAAGAAAGAAACCTGGAAGGCCAGTGAACTTTTAATAAGCCGGTTTTTCAAAGCTGACAAATATGAAGACAGTCATGAGTCATCTTTTTGGGATGAGATGAATTATACGTTCTGGGGTACTAATATATTAATCAGTCTGGATTTTTTATCAAAGATTGGTTTCACTACTGAGAATGAAAAGATCCAACAGGCAATAGACTGGTTATTGCAGAAACAAAATCCTCAAGGTTACTGGCAGGCTGGATCTCGCAACTCTACTTTAGAAGATCATCTCTGGGTAACTTTTTTAGTTTTAAGGGTTATAAAAAACTTCGGCTTACTGGAACTTTAGCAATTCGAAAACAAAGATACTGTCAATTTCCCATTTTTTAATTCTAACAAGCAGGCAGTCGGGTACTAAAATTGAAATATTTTTTAAGCCTTGGCACAAATCTTGGGGACAGAAGGAAAAATCTAAGTCGGGCTGTTATCTTGTTAGAAAAACAGGGAATGAAGGTTATAAACAGTTCTTCTTTATACGAAACTCAGCCTGTAGATTTTTATTCCCAGCCTATGTTTTATAACAAGGTCATAGAGGTGGAGTCAGAATTAAATCCAGAACGCCTTTTAATTGTTATAAAAAGAATAGAGAAAAACATAGGAAGAAAGCCAGCAGCTTCTAAAGGGCCGCGTCTTATTGATATAGATATTCTCATTGCTGAAAATACTATTATACATAATGAAAATTTAGAAATCCCACATAGAGGACTCCCAAAAAGGAACTTTGTGATGATCCCATTCAATGAAATTTCTCCTGATATGATTCATCCTGTCCTTAAGGAAAAAATTAAAGATTTGTTGAAAAAATCTGAAGATAAGTCAGTAGTCAACATAGTCAATAATTAAGAATTTGAGTACGGAACTTCAAGAAAAAATGGCAAAGAAAATTAAGGGATATTTTTTCATAATATTATTGTTTTTGTCTTTAATTTTGACTGGATATGCCAAAGACCGCCCGAAGGTTGGTTTAGTTCTTTCTGGAGGTGGGGCAAAGGGATTTGCACATATCGGTACTCTGCAGATGCTGGATAGCTTGAAAATTCCCGTAGATTATATCGTTGGTACAAGTGTGGGTGGTATTGTTGGTGCATTATATGCAATTGGTTACAGCGGATTTGATCTTGAGAAAATGGCATTCAACACAGACTGGCATGAAATTTTTACAGATCAACCATCCCGTGTTCTATTGCCATATTTTGAGAAGAAAGACACAGGAAAATATCAGCTTGAATTTGGTCTCGAGAAAATGAAACCAGCTGCACCAAGTGGTTTGATATTTGGACAAAATATCTCTTTGCTTTTCTCAAGCCTAACATTTCCTTATGAAGGAATAGACGATTTTGATGATTTTCCAATTCCTTTTCGCTGCGTCACTGTGGATCTGGTTACAGGAAATCAAGTTGTGCTTAAAAATGGTTCATTATCTAAAGCAATGCGTGCAACCATGGCAGCTCCATCAATTTTTAGCCCAGTAGAATGGGATAATTTCCTTCTTATTGATGGCGGTCTTGTGAACAATCTCCCAATTGATGTAGCCAAAGAAATGGGAGCTGAAATAATTATCGCTGTTGATCTTGAACGTCCATTAATGGAGCGTAAAAATCTTAATTCAGGCCTGGCTATCCTTCTGCAGACGATAGCTTTGCTAGGGGAAAATTACAAAAAAAAGAATGTAGAAAAAGCTGATATTGTGATTAAACCAGATTTAAAAGGGTATTTTGCAGCAGACTTTTTTGACGATGAGAGGATTAAAAATATTATTAATATCGGCAAGGATGCTGCACATCAAAGCCTTCCCCAACTGGTTGCTCTCAAAGAAAAATATAGACTCCAAAAAGTTGAAGTTCTAGATAACCTTAAACAATCAGAGAAAAAAAGAAGAAATTTCCGTTTGATGATTACAGAAGGGAAAAATGTTATTTCTTCAATTAAAGTTGTCGGCAATGAGAATCTTCCATCTTCATTTATTCATAATTTGTTTGGGCTTAAATCTGGAGACAGGTTGAATATTAAAAAGCTCCATCGATGCATTATGGAGATGTATGGACTAGGTTATTTCGAACAAATTCAATATAATCTTGAATCCATTGGACAAAACCAGGTCAATTTGAAACTGACTGTAAAAGAACTTCCACGTCGGAAGTTACGTTTAGGGATTCGGTATGACGATTTCCATAAACTCGTAGGGGTTGCCAGTATGCAAGCAACAAACTTGTTGGTGCCTGGTTTGCGTTTTGAAGACGAACTGCAATTTGCCGGGCTGACATATTTTAACTCTAAGATTTATTATCCTTCACGTACGCTCAATCTGCCTGTCTATCCATTTTTGCGTTTAGGGTATAAAAATGTTCCAACTCGTTTATATGATGAATGCGGCGGTAGAATTGCTAGTTATGAAAATCGATCTTATCGTATCGGAATAGGTTTGGGATTGCTTTTTGCAAAATCGTTTAATACTGAAATTTCATATGAGTGGGAACACATGAATCTCAGGCCGAATATTGTTTCTTGCGAAAGTCAATCATTATTCCCGAGTTTGAAGGACAATTTGAGTAAAATCCAGGCTAGAATGACATTTGATATATTGGATGATGTTTTACTGCCAAAGAAGGGGATTCTAATTAATGCAAGATATGAAGGCAGCTTTAAAAGATTGAAATCGGATATCTACTATTACATGTTCGATGTATATGCTGATTTTTACCTGACATATTTGCGCCGTCACACTGCGAGAATTTATGGTTACTGGGGAACCAGTTCGACAGATCTTCCTGTCTATAAGTTTCTAAATCAAGGAAGGCCGAATAATTTTGTTGGCATGGATTATGATCAGCTTCAAGGAAGTAAGATGTCCCTTTTGCGCTTTGATTATCGTTATGAATATAAACGATTTCTCTATTTCAAGTTTATGGCCAATGTTGCATTGAATTATGAATATCGTTTACCTGCCGCTGTATTTACTTCTAATAATATTTTTGGTTTTGGACTTGGTTTAATGTTTGTTTCTCCAATTGGCCCAATTGAATTGATTTATAGTCGAGGGAGTAAAAACATAATGCAATCCGGTGTAGGGAGGGATATGTGGTATTTTACATTTGGAACAAAGTTTTAACTTGAATAATTCAGGTTAAAATGATGACAGAAAACCAGATTGTTTTTAATTAAAATGCATCTTTTATATGAGAAATTAGATAATCTTTATCTTTACTAAATATTAAGGATATCACATCAAATCGACATTCAACATCTTGAAGGTTGTTAAATGCTAGAAATCCCTGGGCTACTTTTTTAATTTGTTTCTGTTTAGATATAGTAACGGATTCTTCGGGTAGGCCAAAGGCCTTGCTCCTTCTTGTTTTTACTTCTATGAAAACCAGAATATTTCTGTCATAAGCAATGATATCTATTTCTCCTCTAAACAAACGGAAACCTCTTTTTATAATATTGTATTTTTTCTTTTTTAAATATTTAAAAGCAATTTCTTCACCGAATCTTCCAAGATTATAGGGAGTCATACTTTCTTTTTGCAATATTTTACTTCTAGCTTTGCTTGAAAATGATGCTTGTATTACTGGTTAAATTTTAATTTTCCATCTTATCCCATCTTTTGTATCTTCCAATACAATGCCCTTCTGTAATAGTTCATCGCGAATTTTGTCAGCTAATTTAAAGTTTTTTTCTTTTCGAGCATTTTGCCGTTCTTCGATTTTTTTTATAATTTTAGAAGGCAAAACTTTTCCGCTTTTTTTGGGAAGAACTCCAAGGATATTGTCTAATGAATTTAAGGCAGAGATCAGTTCAGCAGCATCTTTTTTAAAGATTTCTCCAGTGGAGATCAGAATGTTGGCTTTTTTAATCATTTCAAATAGGGCTGTTAGAGCCACGGATATATTAAGGTCATCACTGAGTCCTTCTATAAATTTTTGGTTCATCTCATTGATGATTTTTTTAATGTTAGTATTTTTATTGTATCCTTCTTTGAATGTGCGATTGTCGAGTTCATAAATAAAGTCTTCGATTCTTTGGAGAGAAGCTTGAGCTTGATCGAGAGCATCGAAAGTAAAATTGAGTGTTTTGCGGTAGTGAGTAGAAAGCAGAAGGAGCCGTAGAGCATTTAGGTCGTATTTTTTATCGAGGATATCTTTCAATATGTAAAAATTTCCTTTCGATTTTGACATCTTTTCACCATCGACGATGAGATGATGACAATGAAGCCAGTAATTAACAAACTTCTTGCCGGAATATGCTTCAGATTGCGCAATCTCATTCTCATGATGGGGAAAAATATTATCCACGCCTCCACAATGAATATCGAAGCTCTGGCTCAGATATTTCATGCTCATTGCAGAGCATTCTATATGCCAGCCTGGTCTGCCTGTTCCAATTTCTGTCTGCCAAGAAGGTTCACTTTGTTTTTTTTGTTTCCAAAGAGCAAAATCATATATATTTTCTTTCATGTATTCATCTGAGTCGACTCTAGCTCCTGGTTTTAATTTTCCAAGATTGATTTTTGAAAGCCTTCCATAATCAGGAAATTTTGAAATTTCAAAATATATTGAGCCATCTTTTTCATAAGCATATCCTTTTTCTTGAAGGATTTTTATCATTTGAACCATTTCGGGAATATGTTCTGTTGCCCGAGGGTAGAAATCAGCTTCATGAATATTTAATTTTTTTATGTCTCTAAAAAAGGCTTCTATATATTTTTTAGTATACTGCTGGAGGGAAATTTCTTCCTCATTGGCTGATTTTATGGTCTTATCATCGACATCTGTTATATTCATGACATGTGTTACTTTGTACCCCATAAAAACCAGAAATCTTTTTAGAATGTCTTCAAATACATAAGCCCTGAAATTTCCTATGTGGGCATAATCGTAAACTGTGGGTCCACACGTATAGAGTTTCACTTTGCCAGGAACTAACGGATAGAATGGTTCGATTTTTCTATTAAGTGTATTAAAAAATTTTATCATTAGAGACTATTATTGAAATTATTTTCCAATGAGTCAAACATTTTTGGGCAAGTACTAAATTCTACCCTTGATCTGTCCAATTTTTCTTGACAAATTTTGCTGCCAGCATTATTTTAACTTCTCTGGATTGTATGAGTCAATCAATGAGGTGGAAATTATGAAAAATGTTGTGGGAATTCGCAGGGAAGATAAGAACATTTGGGAAAGAAGAGTTCCTTTAATCCCTTTACATGTGAAAGAACTTATCCAGAAACATTCTCTTGAAGTATGGGTTCAATCATCAAAAATCCGGGTTTTCCCCGATGAAGCCTATTCCCGTGAAGGAGCAATAATCAAAGAAGATATGTCTTCCTGTCCTATTATTTTTGCTGTAAAAGAAATACCGATGCATTTTTTTAAGAAAGAGACTGTTTACATTTTTTTTTCTCATACCATCAAAGGTCAGCCTTATAATATGGCCATGTTGAAGAGAATGATGGACCTTAACTGCACACTAATTGATTATGAAAGGATAGTAAATGAGCAAGGTTTGCGAATATTATTTTTTGGAAGACAGGCAGGCCAGGCAGGAATGGTTGAGACTCTCTGGGCTTTAGGGCAAAGGTTAGATTATGAGGGCAAACAAAATCCTTTCGCTACCTTGAAACAAGCTTATAAATACAGAAATCTGTCTTCAGTAAAGGATGAAATTGCTGAAATTGGAAGGCATGTCAATAAATATGGGTTTGATTCATCTCTAGTTCCCTTGGTCTGCGGATTTGCCGGTTACGGCAATGTTTCTCAAGGAGCACAGGAGATTTTTGATATTTTGCCTTCAGAAATAATTGAACCAGGGGAAATTGAGAAATTTTTTAAAGATAGGAATTATTCTTCAAATAAAATTTATAAAGTTATTTTTCAAGAAGAACATATGGTGGAACCAATTTCTTTTGAAGAC
Organism: uncultured Eubacteriales bacterium; assembly: GCA_964648465.1. Taxonomy (GTDB): domain Bacteria; phylum Acidobacteriota; class Aminicenantia; order Aminicenantales; family Aminicenantaceae; genus Aminicenans. The sequence continues at coordinate 63,859 of CAZYMU010000013.1, forward strand.
AAATTTGAACTTCAGGATTATTATAATAATCCACAAAGATATAAATCAATTTTTGAATCCTATATTCCTTTCCTCACCATATTAGTCAATTGTATATATTGGACCCCACAATTCTCAAGATTTGTTACAAAAAAGTTTTTAAAGCAGTTGTGGGGCAGTAGCTGTCCTCCTCGCTTAAGAGTTATAGGTGATATTTCATGCGATGTTGAAGGTTCTATAGAATGTACAGTAAAATCAACCAGTCCTGATAAGCCAGTATTTCTTTATAACCCTATAGAGGAGAGGATAATTGATGGAGTTAAGGGAAATGGAGTTGTTGTTATGGCCATTGATAATTTACCTGCTGAAATATCTATTGAGTCGTCTGAGTTTTTCAGTCATTCCCTAGAGCCTTTTGTGCCGGATATTGCAAAGGCTGATTTTTCTGAAGATTTTAAAAATTGTGACCTTCCTCCTGCCATAAAAAAAGCAGTAATTATTTATCGGGGTAAGCTTACTCCAGATTATGAATACATGAAGAAATTTGTTAAATAAATTTTGAGGAGTATTAACATGAAAAAAGTTTTAATTCTAGGAGCAGGTTTAGTTGCCAAGCCACTGGTTAGATATCTTCTTGATCAACCTGATTTCGAAGTCGAAGTCGCAAGCCGGACAGTGAGTAAAGCAGTTAAGCTCATCAATAATCACTCTAGGGGAATGGCAAAGTCGCTTAATCTAAAGGATGAGGACTGCTTGAGAGATGAGATTTTAAAAGCAGATATTGTCATCAATATGGTTCCTTACTCTTTTCACCCTATTGTTGCTAAATATTGCATTGAATTTAAAAAGAATATGGTTACAACTTCTTATGTCAGCGATGCTATGAAAGCCCTGGATGAAGATGCAAAAAAGGCAGGAATAATAATCCTTAATGAAGTAGGTCTGGATCCTGGTATTGATCATATGGAAGCCATGAGAATCATACACGATATTGAAAGTAAAGGAGGAGAAGTTACAAGTTTTACTTCATATTGCGGAGGATTGCCTGCTCCTGAAGCAAATACCAATCCTTTTGGCTACAAATTTTCCTGGAGCCCTATTGGTGTTCTCCTAGCGGGGAAAAACTCAGCCCAATATCTTGAAAACGGCAAGGAAGTATTTATTACATCAGAGGACCTTTTTGAAAATTATATTATGATCCCTATTGAAGGCCTTGGAGAGTTTGAAGGGTATCCTAACAGGAATTCTATTCCCTATATTGACCTTTACGGTATCCAGTCAACAAAGACTATATTACGAGGGACTTTGAGATATAAAGGATGGTGTCCTACTTTAAAGAAGATCGTTGATCTGGGACTTCTTGATCAGGAAGAAAAAGACTGGAGTGGATTTACTTATAAAGATTTCATTAAAAAATTAATGAATAATCCTGAAGAAAAAGATGTCAAGAAAGCCCTCAGTATCTATTTAAATATCGAAGAAAATTCTGATATTATTAGTCGTTTTGAATGGCTTGAGTTATTGAGTGACAGCCCTCTTAATATTACGCGTGGATCGGCTTTGGATATTTTGGGAGAAAGAATGTTGAAAAAGCTCCAGTATGAGGAAGGAGAAAGGGACATGATTATTCTTCAGCACATATTTAAAGCCTCTTATCCGGATAAGAAAGCAGAAAAAATTACTTCGACACTCATTGACTTTGGTATCCCTTATGGAGACTCTTCAATGGCACGTACAGTCGGTTTGCCTTGTGCTATAGGAGCTAAGCTAATTTTGGAAAATAAAATAACTCAAACAGGTGTTCATATTCCTGTTTTAAAAGATATTTACTCTCCTATCCTTCAAGAATTAAAAACACTCGATATCAAGTTCAAGGAAAAAAAGGAAGAGATATAGAAAGCAGATATTTTGAGACATCAAAAGGGATATATTAGCCGCATGCAATTGGTCTTAAGTTAGAAGCTAAGCGTAAAAGCAAATTTGAGAAATAATCACATATTGCTTTTCTATTTCTTTTTTGACAGAATAGGGTTGATGGGGAGGATAAATTGAGGAGAAAACCTTCTGTCGCAGGTTATTTTTATCCTTATAGGCCTAAAGAACTCAAAGACAAAGTGGGGGAAATGGTACGTCTTGAAGGCGAAAAGGAAAAAGCTATTTGTTTGATTTCTCCACATGCAGGATTTGAGTATTCAGGAAATGTTGCTGGTGCTGTTTTTTCTTCTGCTTATCTACCAAATAAATTTATCATCTTAGGACCGAGTCACAGGAGCGTCAAATCACGTTATGCTATAATGAAAGAAGGAGTATGGGAGACTCCTCTGGGAGATGTCATGATCGATACTCCCCTTGCTGAGGCGGTAATGAGTCATTGCAATTTTATTGTTGAAGATAACAGTGCTCACATCAATGAACATTCTATTGAAGTACAAATTCCTTTCATTCAATTCTTTAAAAAGGATATATCCATTGTTCCATTAAGTATTAGTTACTATACATCATATGAAGAATTAGAAGAGTTAGGAAACGCAATTTCACAGGGAATAAAACAAATAAAAGAAGAAGTAATGATCATTGCCAGCACGGATATGAGTCATTATGTGAGCCAGGAAGTTGCAAAAAAGAAGGATTTTTTGGCAATAGACAGGATACTAGATTTGGATTCCAAGGGCCTTTATGACATTGTCAGTTTTGAAGACATCAGCATGTGTGGATTTCAACCTGTTACAGCAGCTCTGGTTGCTTCAAAGAAAGCAGGTGCGGCAAAAGCAGTGCTTGTAAAATATCAGACCTCAGGAGATGTAACGGGAAATTATGATGAAGTTGTTGGCTATGCTGGGATAAGGATAGGATAGCCCACCTGGGTTATTCATAAAAATTGCTGATAGAATTAATATAATACCAACTAGCATATGAATTTGAGGGGATGGAGGAAGCGACATTGAAAGATTTAGCCTTTATG
>CAZYMU010000014.1:0-65307 GCA_964648465.1 uncultured Eubacteriales bacterium
ACAGTAACAAAACTAATGAGTCAATGCGGACCAAAATAATGCTTGACGTTGATCACACCTGTGTTTAGGTTACGTGCAAATCTTGGGAAATTGCTGCTTGAGACCTCAATCCGAATGCGGTGCCCTGGTGCAAAATAGTTGCTGGTCGACATCGAACTGACAGGAAGCTTGTAGACCTTGCCCTTTTCCATGAACACCTGTTTGTCATAGCCTTCACGGTAGCGTGCGCGTTGGATAGTTTCATCCAAGTTGTAGGCTCTTCCGTCAGGATAAACGTCGAGCAGTTTTACAGTGAAATCTGTATCTTTGACATCGGACGACACGTAAAGCGTTATCTTGATAGGCCCGCTCACTTCGATGCTTTCCTTGAAGGGATTTGTTGAGTAAATTAGGATATCTTGTCGGGCTTCCATCTGCCGTTGATCAAAGGATCCGGCTTGGTACGAATTACCCATGCAGCAAAAGCCACCACCGTGTGTTGGTATGGGAAAGGCCGGATCGTATGTGAAAGCATCTGGATTGTCTTCCGGACTTGGTGCGTTTGTCGAAAGCCTGCCGTCTCCGAAGACACTGTTGGCACTTCCCTTGCTAGTCAGATAGAAAGTCGCCATCTCAGCGCTTTCCGGCGGCCATGTATCCGACGACTGCCATTTATTGAGACCCATGGTGTAGTATTGAACTTTTGGTGTTTTTTCGAGGATTTCGTTATCGTCTCCCTTCATCCAGTAGTCGAACCAACAGTAGATGAGCTCATCATAGTCAAACCGGGAATCTCCGACATTGCGTTCGCCTACAATCGTTTTTTCTGTCGCACGATTAAATGCACAATGGCATGTCGGTGCGATTACTGCAAACTGATTTTTAGCAACTTCCGGATCCTTTGCATTGTTTCGCACATGATTGAACAAGGCTAGATTGGGACTAATCGAGATGTCGTACCAGGACATAAACCACAGGCTGGGTGCACCGAAGGGCATGTCATCATGGTATAGGCCGCCCTTATACCAGTCCGGATCGTTTGGCTTACGCTTGATCATTTTTTCGTAGTTGCTTTTTGGCCCTTTTATGTTTTTAATTATATCTATAATGGGCAAATGCCGGAGCGCCTTTGACCAGTCTACATTCGGTATCTCAGCCGCCAGATCGAAGTATCTCGACACGCACACAAGCTCTTCACGGGACATATCAGAAGGGAAGGTCGGCCGCCACTTGTAAGTCTGGATAAAGCCGTAGTCGTAAAGCCATGCCGTCATGAGCATCTGGTTAACGCCGCCGCGATACCAGTTTCCCTGCTCGTAAAATTCATCAACGCGTCCGATACCCGCACCGAATCCCATCGGCACTATTGCGGCAAGGGCAGGATGGTTCAAACTCGCCACCCCCATCTGCCACTCGGCCGTAGAGGAACAACCAATCAATCCGACCTTGCCGTTAGACCATGGCTGCTCTGCCATCCAGGTAATGGCATCATACCCGTCAGTAATCGGTGGTCCGAGGATGTCCCATTTTCCTTCCGAGAAGTATCTTCCGCGTTCGTTCTGAACGACGTATGCGTAACCGCGCTTGACTGCTTCGTAGGCCGATCGGTAAGTACGTGTGCTGAGTTTGCCGTCGTGCCAGGAGTTGAAGTTGTACGGCGTTCTTGAAAAGATGATAGGTACTGGCTTATCCGTTTTAGGGCGGTAGACATCAGTCGCGAGTCTGACACCGTCGCGCATTGGCACCATAATTTTCTGCTTGATAATTGCGATCGATTTGAGCGAATCAAGGACATTATCCTGTGCTGAGACAGGCGGGGGTACTGAGCAGTAAATTATACAAATAATTGAAGTAATGAAAAATTTTATGTATTTCATTCTATCCTCCTTTCTTATAAAAAAAATTAAGCAGTGATATTAGGAATATGTCAAAAAAAAGCTTAACGCTTGAGCTTAGCTAATTGTTAGACCTTTCTTTTCTGTCTTTTAAAATCTCTCAAACCTCGCGCGGAGGCAGAATCATCTGAAATAGTGTCTTGCCAGCCTGACTTGACAGTTTCTCTCGAATCATATCTTTGTATGTATGGCTTGATATCAAGCAGTGGTGTGCCATCCAATATATCAATGTCTTTGACATGAAGGATATTATCTTCAATCCTCACCAATCGCACAAGACTCATTCCTAATTTATTGGGGCGGTGTGGAGCACGTGTAGCGAAAATGCCATGTTCCTTATCTGAAAGATATGGCTTTAAACGTAAATACGTTTCTTGTGATTTATTAAAATAATAGAATAGATAGATATAAGAGAATTTTTGCAGATCTTTCAATCCGTCAGCATATTCGGTGTTCAATATAACCGTGCCCTCAATGTTGTTGCAAAAAACAGGCTGTATTGGCGTCTTGGAAATGACTTTATGTGGAGAATGAATAATGCCTATCGGATGAAAAATAAATTTATCGTCATGCATAGAATGACCTCAAATAATTTATAGAAATCTAACATATATTATACAGCCGTTTTGCATGTGCAAATACGGTACTTATCGATTCCTATTGCGTTATCCTGATTGAGTAAAACCGGGAATAACGTATTGGATATAAACATTTTTGTCCTAGCCAATATCTTTTTACCGTCAGTTTTCTGCAGAAAATGTTGCGCCCTAAACATAGGCTATCAAAACTTATTGAAAAATTCTAGGGAATGTACTCGTTCAGTACGATAATGATTTATAAGAATTTGGTTTTTAAGCTTGCTGTGGTTTACTCTCATTTTTATCCGATTTTCACCTGCTGACATTCATAATCGTACAGATTATAGCTAAAATTTGTGAGAAATCAAAAAGGTCGATCAGCTGCTTATGCAGAAGCAGAGAAAATACCTCCCGGGTAAAGATCTATCGTAAAAGATCATCATTAAAACGGGAAACACTGTGGAAACGCCCATCTTGGTCTGAACCGTCCTCGGAAACAAGAAAATGAAGGTGCGGATGAAAATTCATTCGGGATCCAAACGACTGTATCACGGCAATAATGCCTGGTACAATCTCTTTGCCTATTACGGCATTGAGGTATTTCAGGATGGCATCTTTCCCGCAGTGATCCGCGCTTCAAGAAACTCATGGAGCGGGTAAAACACGAGTGGGAGAATTTTGAGGTATAGGGATGAAATGTCCTACTGAGTATCAGTCTCCGTCCTGTAGGCCTGCTTTAAGATATGATTTCATTTGACCATAAACGTTCCAGAAAAGTCTTCCAGGGTAAAATCAAAATGCCATCACTTGTTTTTCTCGCGCGATGGTCCATTGTCACGAGTAAAGACTTGGTTTTATATTCCTCTTTGAATGCTCTTAGCCCCTTCATGTGTCTATCTCGGGCTTGAGCCGTGGATTTAATCTCCACAGCAACATCATTTTGACCCAGAACCAAATCCACTTCAAATTGAGAAGCCGTGCGCCAATAATAGATAGGATAATTAAGTTCTGAATAACTTGAATGGGCTAGCACTTCAAGAATGATAAAGTGTTCAAATACCCTGCCGAAGAGTTCCGATCCCATTTGAACATTCCCCCTCCTGGCAAGATACGACACAATTCCAACATCAAAAAAAAAGAATTTAGGTGCACCAATCAATCGCCTTTTTACCTTTTTCCTGTAGGCAGGGATGTATCTTCCGATCAGAGTATCTTCCAGGATTTGAAAATAACTTTTTACCGTCGGAGCACTAACGCCACATTCACTTGCAATATTATTGAAATTAATTATCTCTCCGTTTGAGATGGCTGCAACCTCTAAAAAACGATTGAAAGCAGGGATATTTCGTGTAGCAGCCTCGGCAACGATCTCTTCTTTTAGATATTCGCCAGTATACGCCTGAAGCAACCTCCCAGGATGCTTGCTGATATAATGCCTCGGAATCATGCCCTGGTTTAAAGCTTTGATTAACGTAAAATCGGTCACCTCAGGATATACGAGTGGGAAGAGTTGGTAACGCACTGCTCGCCCTCCGAGAAGATTGCCTAAGGTTCTCTTCAACTTTCGCGGACTTGATCCACACAGAATAAAACGGAGTCCTTTATTCTCAATCAACCAGTGGACTTCATCAAGAAGATCAGGAATTTTTTGAACTTCATCGATAATGATGGGATCCTTCTGATTCTCACCGGTCAATCCCTGTGCTTCACATTCTTGACGAAGAATAGTAGGTTCGGATAGTAGTTGTCGATATACATCAGAAAGTAACAAATCATAATACATTGCGTTTGGTAAAAGGGTTTTTAAAAGCGTGCTTTTTCCTGTTTGCCTGGGCCCCCATAAAAAGCAGCTTTCTTTGGAACTAAGACTCAAATCCAATAATCTTTCATACATATAATTACAATAACACTTTTAGTATATCATGTAAATCTAAAATTGATATTTATTTTATCATCAATTTGTAGGAATTTGGTTTTTAAGCTTGTTGTGGTTTACTCTCATTTTTATCCGATTTTCACCTGCTGACATTCATAATCGTACAGATTATAGCTAAAATTTGTGAGAAATCAAAAAGGTCGATCAGCTGCTTATGCAGAAGCAGAGAAAATACCTCCCGGGTAAAGATCTATCGTAAAAGATCATCATTAAAACGGGAAACACTGTGGAAACGCCCATCTTGGTCTGAACCGTCCTCGGAAACAAGAAAATGAAGGTGCGAATGAAAATTCATTCGGGACCCAAACGACTGTATCACGGCAATAATGCCTGGTATAATCTCTTTGCATGTTACGGCATTGAGGTATTTCAGGATGGTATCTTTCCCGCAGAGACAAAGAGCTGGGAGGAGCGAGCGGTTTTCGTTTATTTGTTTTTCTTCATCCTTTCATAGACGATTTTTTTGTATTTCTCGTAGAGCCGGGTCTGAAAACTGGTCATAGGGATGATTTTGCCTTTGATGATGACTGTTTCCGCCCGAGAACGTCCTTGTATAGGGCTTCCCGTCCATATGGACATGTTGGCAATCTTACCTACCTCCAGGGAGCCGACTTCATCGTCGATGCCCAGGATTCGGGCTGGATTGATGGTCATGGCTTCCAGGGCTTTTTTCTCCGACAGTCCATGGGCCACCGAGATAGCGGCAGGTGTTGGAAGATTACGCACATTGCGGTTTCCAGGACCCCACTCTCCCGGATCAAAGGCAAACAGGATGCCCTTTTCCGCCAAGACTGCAGCTGTGTGATAGTTCTGGTCATGGGATTGCCAACGTCTGGGAATACTTGTGGTTCCTGCCCAAATAATTGGGATGTTTTCTTTGGCTATTCGGTCGGCATATTTGAGTATTCCTGAGCTTGCGCGGATGATCCCTTTGAGTTTGTAATCCTTGATGATTTCCAGGGAGTTGCGGATAGTTACCTCGTCATTGGTTATAAAAATGACGGGAATTTTGCCCTCGACCACCGGCACAAAAGCCTCCATCTCCAGATCCCGATTGGCAAAGCTCTTTTTATCCTTTTCATCGTTTCTATCTTTTTTTGATTTTTCCGCATTCTCTTTCTGCTTTTTGGCATATTCTTGGGCTTGCTCTAATTTAGCACGCAAAAAGGAGACCACTCCAGGTTGTGTGGAAGGATATTTGTTTTCTTCTTTGGCGCCCATGTTGATGATCTGGGCCACATAGCGCTTGGCAACCATTTGCTCAGCCAGGCTTCCCTCAAGGTGCAGGATCACGGACTTACCGTTGATCACACTCTGCATTCCGCTGATCGTCTGTACAGTGGTGATTCCACCCAGACGTGTGACTTCTATACAATCATCCTCTGGATTTATGGCATCATAGGGATCCATATGCGGAGTGGAAATCCCTACCTCGTCGGTGTCGTTGCCCGCACCAGGATATCCGGTTACGCCTACAGCCGTCATGACCGCTACCAATCCGGGATAGACATATTTTCCCGAGGCTTCGATGACTTGGGTTCCAGAAGGGGCCTGAATGTTTCTTCCCATCTTGCTGATCTTTCCGTTTTTTATCAGGAGGTCACCGTTTTCTATAGGTGCTCCCTTTACGGGAATTATGGTGCCGTTTTTGATTAAAATCGTACCGGCAGTTTCGGCCATTCCTGTTGCTGTAAACAGGACAAGGACCAAAAAGAGGGTGTGTGCGATTTTTCTCACTGGCTTCCTCCCTTGAATGTAGCGTTTTCCTGGGCATAATCGAAAAAGATTTTGCCTTCGATGATGGTTATCAAACATTTGGTGGTTGTATCCAGCGGATGCTTGTTAAAGACGGCGATGTCTCCGTCTTTACCAACCTCCAGGCTTCCGATGCGGTCGTCCAGTTCAAGCGACTCTGCTGCGTTCAGAGTGATCATTTTAAGCGCCTCGTCTTCAGGGATACAGGTGTACTTCTGCACCTTTGCCGCCTCTCGGAAAAGGTAGCGGCCGACGACAGGACTATCTGAGTTGATGACGATTTTGGCGCCGGCATCATACAATATTTGCAGTCCATAAGGACAGCCGTCATAAGCCTCTTCCTTGAAACCCCATGAGTCGACCCAACCTCCATAAAAGACTCCAGCATCAGCCATGATGTCTGCCACCTTGTAGCCGTCAATACAGTGGCTGATTTGCAGGAGATCGATGTCGAATTCCTTGCAGAAATTGATGATCCAAACGATTTCCTCTGCTCTGTAGGTGTGACAGTCGATGCTGAGCTTTTTTTCAAGAACCATCTTCAGTGTTTCCATTTTTAGGTCTTTTTTGGGAGGATTCAGGTCCTTTTTGCCGGGTGCCTTGTCCTTTTCGTATTTGTCCCATTTAGCCTTGTATTCTTGTGCTTCGATGAACGCTTTGCGTGCCACATAAGCATTTCCCATCCGGGTAGAAGGAGAACGCCCTTTTTGCCCATAAAGACGCTTGGGATTTTCGCCCAGCGCCATCTTGAGCTGCTGGCGGACTCCAGGGATGATCAATTCTTCCACAGGCCGGTCATATTTAAGCTTTATGGTTACGTTCACGCCTCCGATGACATTGGCACTTCCGTGCATGGTTTTTACGGTGGTCACACCGCCGGCCAGGGTTTTCCGGATGGAGTCCGACCCAGGCTCCAGGGCTTCCCACATCCAGATCTGGGGAGTCACCGGGTCTGTGGCTTCATTTATATCCGTCAGGGCGATGTGCGAATGGCTGTCGATGATACCGGGCATGACAAACTTCCCGATCACATCGATTACTTTGATACCTTTGGGGATTTTGATGTTTTTCCCTAGATTCGTTATCTTGCCCTCCTGAATGACAAGCGTCCCGTTTTCGATGGTGCCGTCAGTGATGGTCAGAATCGTGCCTCCTTTGAGTGCAAGGTCCTGGGTCCATACGTAGGTTACCACGAATAGCAGGGCGGTTAGCATGACCGTGAGCCTTCTGCTCATTTCAACCTCCTTCCTGTACTGATTCCATACTGCTATAAGAAAATTCTTTTTGCTGGAGCAGCCACAGGGTTTTTTAAATGATATTTAAATCTAAAAAGGTTAAACATAGGGATTTCATTTTTGGGATTACTTTGATTTCTACTCAATTTTCACCCTATGAGTTATTGCATCAACAATAATACATAGGACAAAAATATAAAGTCAATAAAAATCCACGTGAAAGCGTTTGTTATACAGCAAGCTGCATATCTAACGAATTAGATATTTTTATTATTTTCAGGAATCTGGAAATATTTTTAATAAAAAGTAAATACCCATTGCCAACCCCATTTTCTTGAAGCATTGAGATATGTCTTTGAAAGGGCATAAGGAAAATAAACATGACTGAAACCATCTTTAATATCGAGCTGATAAATTGCCCAATATTTCTTGAATTGTTGCAATAAGCTTTGATAATATCTAGTTAGGTGGCGATTTAAATAATAAATGGGTATTAACTTGATAGAAAAAGGAGAAATAATATGATGAAAAAGAGGATTCTTCTTATTTTAGGCTTTTGCTTATTTTCTCTGTTAATAACACCTGTTTTGTCCGTTGCACAGGAAGATATGCCTGGCAGCAAAGACCATCCACTCCTTACGAGAATGCCTGGTTTCTATATTTCGGGCTATGAATATAAAGAGTTCGATACAGCCGATTTCAAAAATGATAAAGGGGAAGATATTAAGATCGAAGGCCACAAATATCACATTGAATATGACATCAGGAAAGAGAAGAAGGCCCCAAGTGAACTTCAGATCTTAAGGAATTATGAAAATGCTATAAAAAAGATAGGAGGTTCAACAATTTATGAAGCTCCAGGAGAAGCGTGGCTCAAGCTGGAAATGGGCGGGAAAATAACGTGGGTTTATGTATATGCGCATTCTGAGGGAGAATCTTATGAACTGGAGATTGTAGAGAAAAAAGTAATGGTGCAGGAAGTGATAGCAGATGCCAAAAGCCTTGCTCACGATATAAACTCAACCGGACATGCATCTGTTTATGGTATACATTTTGACTTTAATAAAGCAGATGTTAAACCGGAATCCGAGCCTACACTTAAAGAGATAGCAAAACTTCTGAAACAAAATCCCGAACTGAAATTGTATGTGGTTGGGCATACCGATAGTGTAGGGAAAATTGCTTACAACATGAAACTTTCCCGCGAAAGGGCCGAAACGGTTGTTAAAGTCTTAGCAGAAAAGTATGGAGCGGCTCAAAATCGGCTTAAACCCTATGGAGTGGGTCCTTTGGCACCTGTTTCCTCCAACGAGACAGACGAAGGGCGAGCTTTGAACCGTAGGGTGGAGTTGGTTAAAGAGTAAGTTTGTGAAAAAAGATGCATGATATCTAATTCATCAGATATACGGCTTGCTGTATAACAAGGGTATTGATAAAATATTACTGAAAATTAAGCATATTTTTATAGGGATGTTTTTTAACATGATACCGGATGCAAAAAAGCGATTGGATGAGATAAAGAGTAGACTATAGGTTCTCAATCATTAAATATCGCATAACAAATTGCTCCACCTGACCACTATTCCGCTGCTCTCCATAGCAGCAGGTGAGCTTAGTCTTTAGCCTCAAATATTGCTTGATTTCAATGAAAGTATGATATATTATCATACCGGAGGTGATATTATGGCTGCATCTAAAATTGCCATCACTATTGACGAAAAATTAGTGAAGCAGCTCGATAATCTTGTTAATTCCCAAGTTTTTCCCAATCGGAGCAAAGCCATTCAAAAAGCTGTTGAAGAAAAACTAGAGAGAATAGAAAAGACCCTTCTTTCACAAGAATGTGCGAAGTTAGATCCAAAATATGAACAAACTTTAGCAGAAGAAGGCTTTTCAAAGGAACTTGAAGAATGGCCAGAATATTGAGAGGTAATATCTACTGGGCTGATCTTAATCCGGTTATCGGAAGTGAGCAGGGCGGTTTACGTCCTGTTCTTATTTTGAGTCATAATGTTTTTAATGAACGATCAGGGACAGTTATCGCGGTTGCTCTAACGAGCCAATCTCAACGTGCAGGATTCCCGCTGACCTTAGAACTTAAAAATCCCAAACTTCCTAAAAAATCCTGGGTGAAAATTAGTCAGATAAGAATTCTTTCTGTGAAACGTATAGGAAAAAGGGTGGCCAAAGCATCAGAGGAGGAGCTATTGTTAGTTATCGATGGCCTAAATGAAATTATTGGAGGATAAGAAATTCTAAGAAGAATTCTAGGGACACTATACTGAATTGGGAAGAAGTTCTGAATACTTCCTAGGGATTCTTAGTTGGGAATTAAATATAATGTTTCCAGACCTAGGTTAGAAACCAAACCGGACACTTTTGCGTGGCAGAGAATAGGACATTATTGCATGGCATTGACATGATATTATTCCAGTTTGACATCATGATTCTATGATGATATAAAGTTGGAAAGAATTCAAAAGTTAAGATCATAAAGAATCTAAAACACATTAATATATGCATAAATTCATATCATATTTGTCCAATCCGTAGAGAATAAAAAGAATAATTGGAAAACGAGCATGTCTTATAGTTCAAAAGATAGAAAATTTATGGAGTTAGCTATTGAAGAAATGTATAAATCTCGTTCCGAGCACGTAGACAAGAAGGATCCATTGGTCGGAGCAGCTATAGTTGATCCTACAAGCATGTTACTAGACAAAACACATAGAGGAAGCATAAGAGAAGGAGAGCACGCAGAATATATTTTAATCGAAAGACTACAAGGAAAAACTAATTTAGAGGATTCAACTCTTTATATAACACTAGAACCATGTGTTGTGCGTGAGCCTCCTAAAACGCCTTGTGTAAAATTAATTGTATCAGCGCGAATTAAAAGGGTTGTTGTAGGAATGCCTGATCCAAATCCAGAGATTTTAGGTAAAGGAATTTATTATTTACAAGATAAAGGTGTTGAGGTAGATTTTTTTGATTTAGATTTAATAGAAAAAATAAAAGAGGAAAATAAAAATTTTATTGAGGAACAATCACAAAGAGAGCTAATCTCGAAGGATCGCTTAGCTGGATTTTCAGGACCTTCAGAGGAAGAAATTAAGCCAGTTATCACGGCAAGTGCCCAAGATTTTTCTTCTGATTTGATCAGAAGATATTTAGAGGCTCGGAGGATAAAATACTCTGTTCCTTCGGATGATTTATGGGCTTTTTTCTCAAAAAACGGCTTTTTAATTTACGATAAGAAAAGTGGCAAATTTACTCCAACTGTTGCTGGGATTTTATTATTTGCGGAACGACCAGAAGATTTTCTTACTCAAAGCAGGATTATGATAGAAGCACAATTTGGGAGTAAGCTTGTTTCAGAAGATTTGGCTGGACCGATCCCTGTCTTGATAGACTTAGTTGAGAACTTTTTTGATACAAATGTAAGAGCTTTTACGGAAATTAGAGAATTCGAGAGAATGAAAATTCCCGAATATCCAAAAGAAGCTTTTCGTGAAGCAGTTATTAATGCAGTAGCGCATAGGGATTATCAAGCCGGAGCTAGGGTAATTATAAGAATGAACGATGACGGAATAACAATAATTAGCCCAGGTATGCCAATACCTCCCCTGTCTTTGGAAAAGATTCGAAGCTATAACGCACCTCCTTTTAGTAGAAATGCTAGAATTGCACTCACTTTAAATTACCTGCATTTCATGGAAGAGAAAGGCTCTGGTTTAAAGAAGATGCGGGATCTTCTTGTTGAAAATGGCCTTCCTCCACCTCAATTCAATATTGATGCTGGATATTTTGTGGTTGCTTTTCTACGTAGCCGTTATTCAATAGGTTCAGTTAGACTATCTCAGGAATTGATTAAAAACCTGGATAAATCGCAGAAAGATATACTTGAATGGGTTTTACAAAAAGGGAGAATAACGAGTGCAGAATATGCTGATAAATTCAGGGTTGTTAAAAGCACAGCAAGGAGACAATTTAAGAAGTTAGAAAAGTTAGGTATGCTCGAAAAAAGAGGAAGTGGTAGATCAACGTATTATGTTTTAAAAGGATCTTAATTCTGAAATAAATTTTTAACTAAAGATTTCTTTTGTATTTATAAGAATTATGCGTACATAGCCTGTTCTCTTTCCGTGCGTTATCCGCGCATTATCCGTGCATTATGCGTACATAGTCTGTCTTCTTTCCGCCCGTTAGCAAAGCATTATACGTGAAAATTCTTGGGACACTATAGTTAATTGGGAAGAAGTTCTGGATACTTCCTAGGGATTCTTAGTTGGGAATTAAGCATAGTATCTCCAGAACTATCAAGTATAGTGTCCCCAGAACTCTCAATTCAATCAAGTCTTTCAGGAAGAAAGGATGTATGATTTTATATTTAATCTCGATATTTCTTGAATTATTGCAATAAGTTTTGATAGTATCTGTTTAGGCAGTAATATTTCCTGCAGAATACTGAGGGTAAAAAGATGATGGTCAGAACAAAATTGTTTATATTCAATATGTTATTCCCTGTTTTGTTCAATTAAGATACGGCAATAGTAAGCAATAAATGCAGTATTTGCGCAAGCAAAACGGCTGTATAATATATGTTATACGCAGAGAAAAAAATGAATAATAGCAAGAGTTATTTAAAAAATTATGGACAATTATTTATAGCAATTGAACTGTGCTTGAAAAACAAATTGCAAATCCCAACTTTGTCGTTAATTTATAATGGAATCGATGCTTTTAGTTGGCTGGCATATGGTGATATCGATGTAAAAGAAAGATATACACGATGGATTAAAGAATGGATGTATAAAAATAGAAAGTTATCTGCAGATCCGGTTGATTTATATGCAGCAAGATGCTCGATTTTGCATACACTTACACCTTATTCAAAGTTGTCGGATGGAAAAAAAGCAAAAATCATTTGCTATTCTTGGGGAGATGCTGATGTTGAAAAACTAAAAGCGGCAATTGAAGAAATACGGCCAGGAGAAGCTTCTTTCGTACATATTGATGAGCTTTATAAGTTATTCAAGGAAGGGGTTATAAAGTTCATGAACGCTCTAGAAAGTGATAAGGAACTTGCTAAGCAAGTTGATGAAAGACTAGCTAAACATTACAATCATTTAGACAAATCTATAATTGATGAAGTTTACAAAAAATGTGTATAACAATGTGGTAAAGTGGACATTTTTAAAGCTAGCTCCTATCGTTGCTACTTTTAAAAATCCCACTTACCACTGACGTTATGCGTAGAGAAATATGAATAAGATATCAAAACTTCCATGGGCTTCGGGCCCGGGAGAAATTCTGAGTCACGGACTGTCCCTCCTCAAACATAATTCAGATACTAACAGTCGCCTCGCAATGATCAGCATCGACAATGCTGTTGAACTCATGATCAAGACTTTCTTAGGTCTTCCCAAGAGAATCACAGGACTATCCATCCCAAGAAAAGAGTATCAGGGCATGGTGGAGAGCTTTCCGGGCCTACTTGACGGGTTGGAGAACCACGCCCGCGACAAGCTCGATGGAATTGATCTTGGCACGATTGAGTGGTACCACCGCTTGCGCAACGAGCTCTACCATCAAGGGAATGGACTCACGGTTGAACTGGACAAAGTTGAGATCTATGCAGAGCTCGCCAATCTTCTCTTCAAGAACCTCTTTGGTGAAGAACTCGTGCCGCATGCCATTTCCGAAACAGAGCTTCTAGGCGAATTCATGGCTGTTTGGGTTTCGATTGATCGTACAATGTATAATCTTGCAGAGTTAACCTACCCCGACCGACAGAAAGGCCAACGGATCAACGTTGGGCCGATTACCAGCTTACTTGCGCGAGACAAAATACTAGACAAATCCGTCGCCGCCGAAATCGACCAGCTCCGTCAGATCAGGAACCGAATTATTCATGGCGAAACCGACCACAAATCCATAATCACAGTCGATCTTATGGAGCGAATGAGAAGGATCCTCTACGCATTGGAGCAAAAACTCTCCAGTCTTGAGGAGAACGAGCAGTAAAGGAACCGTATAGTATATATTATGCATTCAAATTTAGGTAGGGATAACGAAATGTTTGTAGACTGGATCAATAAGTTAAATGGATTAAGTGATAAAATATTTGGATTAATGGAACGGACAGCGGCAAGCGCCGACTTTGACGTTACGGCCCAAGATGCTCGGCTAGTTGCATTAAGTGGAATGCAAGAGTCACTTTTATCTTGTGGCTTTTGGTTAAGTACATATCACAGTATTGCAGAAAATCACCGAGACGAATCAATAGTTCTTAAGTATGCCCGCAGCAACTTATCTTTAGAAAAGACTGCAAATATAATGCTAAATAAAATTCGACTCGGGTTGGTTATATTCTTCCATTTTAAACTAGAAAATCTTATTGGCTGTCTGCTAAATGAAATTTCAAATATAAAGCTTCAAGGTCTTGGAAGGACTTTCACTAGACTATCCAAAGAAGTTGGCTTGAATGATATATCTGAAAAGGCGAAAATCATTAAAGCTTTTTCTAGTATTCGCAACTCACTGCACAATAATGGAATACACAGTCATGCATCATTTTCAGTAAAAGTAGGGAAATTGAACTATGAATTTACCAAAGATGGCGTTGTTCAATGTGCTTCGCTGGATCACAGCATCAATCTTATTCAGGTAATAACAGACATTATTGATGAAATTATAGAATCCAAAAAAATCAAAGGTATCACAGAACTAATACCTGACACTTATGCCGAGTGGCTTGACAATGAAGACGCCTAACCAGCGGTTCAATAAGGACCGCGCAGGGTGCGTCCTGTTAACCGCAATCCGTTGGGTTGCAAATATAATAAATATAAAGGAGTAGCTATGGGAGAAAAAATAAGTCACAAAAGAGCAAAATCCGCGGCCGCAGGTAAAAGTGGAAAGACGGAGGTTAAGATTTCAGGAGGTAGACGTTTAGATGCAACTACAAAAAAGCGCGCAATCGAAGTTGAAAGAAGTGGAACTTCATCTGGTTTAGAAAAAGCAGCGAAAAGATTAAAATCTAGCGGCAAATCTCAAAAAGTTCTTCAAGTTCCACAAAAAGATATGCCGAAAGCAGCTAAAGCTATGAAAAAAGTTGGTGTCAGCGGAACGGTTAAAAATATGGGTGGAACTAAAAGAAGATCAGTATCAAAGAAAAAATGAAAGTGGTAATGATTACAAAATCTTGGATTTCAGGACCCAAAGAATTGTTGTTTCATGGACTTGAACATATGAATAAGAAATATGATTTCTTATATTTAAAAAAGCTTTATTCTATTAGAAATTCTTTAATTTATGATGATAGTAAAATTAAACATAGTACACTCGAAACTACAAAGAAAAGTATTGAGACACTAACTCAAAAATTAAAGTAATCTAATTTTTTTACAACCTAACAATCGTATGAAGCGGACATCTCCATGCTTATGCATGTCGACGTCATTCATGCGAAAGTCGGTGCCGCTTATGCATTATCATTAGGTTTTTTTTGCTGCGTGCAGCATGATTTCCTGGATGCGGGGGACAATGTCGTCGATGTCATCGATGATGCCCTCACGCAGCAGCATGTTATCAAGCAGCTGCAGAGACAGGGATTTCAATTCGCTTGATTCAGGTTTGGCTTTATGAATACGCACCATTTCCTTGATTAGTGCATTATCCGGATTTATTTCAAAGACTTTCTTGGAATAAGAGTAATCTTTGTTGACCATTTTTATTACTTTTTCCATCTGGGTAGAAGGCCCGTCTGTGGGATGAACAAGCATACATGGACTTTTCACTAATCTGCCGGAAACCCTGACGTCAGCGATTTTTTCTCCATATAATTTTTTAAGATATGTGATAAAGTTTTCAATATTTTTGATCTGTTCTTTGTTTTTTTCTTCTTCCTTTTTCTTGTCCAGCTTTATGTCTGCACTTTCGGCCATTGTAAACTTTTTATCCGCATAATCTTTTAAATGTTCAATTACGAACTCATCCAGCGTATCGTCCAGGTAAAGCACTTCGATGTCATTTTTCTTGAAAGCTTCCAGGGCCGGATTCTTTTCAATGGATTCTATGTCCAGTCCGGCAGCGTAATAGATTTCCTTCTGGTCTTCCCCCATTCTCTCTTTATATTTTTTAAGGTCGACATATTTGTCCTTGGAAATTCTAAGGACACTATACAGAATTGGGAAGAAATTACGAATACCTTCTATTAATTATTAATTTGGAGTTAAGTATAGTGTCCCCAGAATTCTCAATTTAATCAGGTCTTTTAGTGAAAAAGGACGTATGATTTTTTATTTGATCTTAAATATTTCTTGAATTATTGCAATAAGTTTTGATAGCCTATGTTTAACCGACAATATTCTCTGCAGAACACTGATATTAGAAAGATGATGGTCATGACAAAATTGTTTATATTTAATACGTTATTCCCTGTTTCGCTCAATCAGGATACCGCAATAGGAAGCGATAAATGCCGTATTTGCACAAGCAAAACGGCTGTATAATATATGTTATATGATTAAAGAGAAGTCAAAATGATATTGCAAAAAAAGACATTAGAAAAACTCCGAAATCTAATTAATGAAGAGAGTGAATATCGTTCTGGGCCCAAATTAGTTCAATTTTTTAAAGACTTGGGATTTAATGATACTTATAGGCAAGGATTTCCTTCACGTCGGATGTATACTGATGATAAATTATCAAAAATAAATGGGACTCCAGAATTAGATAAATGCATAAAAAATTTATTTGCACCAGTAAATTATATTGGGCGAATTAATGAACTAGATAATCTTATAAAAGATTTCAATCAATATCTAGCATTTGATGATTGGAAGATTATTCGAAAAGGAAAAGAGATAACTTTTGCTAAGGCTAATGAAATAGATTTAGAAAAGACTTTAATTGCAAACGATGAAGAAGATTTTCTCAATAAAGAATTTGAAGAAATATCCATTGATAAAATCGGAATTGATAGTGTAATTGCCGATGTCCTTAGTTTCAGACTTGAAGAAATAAAGAAATGTCTGTCTGTAAATGCACCACTATCTGTTATTTTTCTTTGCGGAAGCACATTAGAAGGTATTCTGTTGGGTATAGCCACAAAATATCCAACAGAATTTAACCAAGCCAAAGCATCTCCTAAAGATGATGATAACAAAGTCAAGAAATTTCATAATTGGACACTAAATGATTTTATTAATGTGGCTTACGAACTGAGGATATTAAAAGAAGATGTTAAAAAGTTTAGCCATTCTTTGAGAGATTTCCGAAACTATATTCATCCTTTTCAACAGGTTAGTTCAGGGTTTAATCCAGATGAACATACAGCAAGAATATCTTGGCAAGTTCTAAAAGCAGCAATATTTCAAATAGCAAATGCGGAAGCGTAAAAAAAATCATATAATAATAGTTATCTGGAAAATATAAAAATGGATAATTTATACGAAAATTTTTATGACCCTTCAGACAAATTCAAAAAGGAGCCTCGATATTTCTGTTATGAACTTGCAACAGAATTGATAAATAAAGCTAAAACAAATACTGATAATTGGTATCGAGATGTAAATACCATTAAAGGAATTTTGTTGCTTTTATTTACGTGGAATTTTGCAGCTCGAGAAACAAAAAAATTGAATTTTGGAAATGTAGGCAAAGTTCTACAAGAATGTGAACAAGAGCTCAAGGAACTAGAGACTTATACAATTGAAAACATCGATGCTAAAGTAGAAGAAAAGATCAAAAAAGTGTTTGGTAAATTTAAAGAACTTATGGGTCAGACTGGAGCCAGTAAGGCCCTTAGTCTCCTTAATCCAAATTTATTTGTTATGTGGGATACAAAGATAAGAAAAAGATTAAATAAAAAACTTATTCCAGGGATTGACAATGGAGAAACGCCTGAAAAATATTTGAAATTTTTGTATGGTGTCAAAGAAATTCTAGAAAATTATAGGCTCAAAGAAAAACTGTCTTCTCCTTCTAGTATCGCGAAAAAAATTGATGAATACCATTATGTAAAAATAATAATGAACAAATAACAAGCGGGTGCCCTGGACAACAATTTCGCTGTCGCTCATTGCTGCCAGTGAACCTTGTCGTTATGTGTTTTTTGTCTTTTCAACATGCCTTGACCACTGACTATTTTCTTTTGAAATTATACTCTCAACTCTTTGCACAAGCTTGACAAATGAATCTTCCCCTTCATAGGGTTTGCATTTAGCAAGATATAAATATTTTTCATGTTTTAATGTTTCAGCGGTTGTTATAAACTCAATCCAATTTTCGTGAAATTTATATATTGAAGATATACCTGCAAATACAGCGATAATGACACCAAGAGAACCAATTACAATTTGATAGTATGGGAAATTAGGACCTATTCCAGCTAGAAAAGGTATAATCGCTGCTGAAACTTGAAACGCGGTGTTATACCGTTTCCCTTGTTTAACCGACATCATCTGCCTCCTTTCAGGGCTTTTTATCCAACTGATGATGTCTATTATATCACGAAAATACTAGCACTACAGGTGGTTCGAATTTTGGGGTGCAGTTCGAATTTCAACTATTCTGAGACGTTTAAACCATTTTTGATTGAACTGTCTTTTGTTACTATACCAATTAATCTGGTCGTCTAAACGATTTTGAATATATTCTTCTTCTTTCATTATTATAAATTCATATTTTTATAAAGATTCCAAATTCCATTTATCACAGATTTTTTATTCCATCCGACTGCTAAGTCTGCGTTATCCATAACAACACCAGGTTTTTTTTCTTGGCCAAATGGGTTAACTGTTAAAATTGCTTTCCCATAAAATTTTGCACCGTTAATCTCTTTTTTGATCCATTTACTGTATGTAGCATACATACCTGAAGGGATGACAATAACATGACTACGGCTAATTTTGTTATAAATTGCTTCCTTTAATTGTGAATCATTTGTAGCATTATGAATTGGATCATCTTTTGGAACTGAATAATCAAGAAATTTTAAAGATGCTTGTCCTACAGACCAATTTTCTTGGAATATCCAGCTTGCAAGAGTTTCATAATGGTCTGAATATGCCCAAGCATGACTAATAAATACATGAACTTGGTAAACACTCATGGTATTTCTCCCTAATCATCTGTATTTTAAATCCACATAACGATCTGAATCACCGGTGTGAGTGGAACGCCACGAAACTCACATCCGAGTGAATTCAGTTGTTCTGCGCTTTATTAATCAACCAAAAGTCCTTTCCACTCTTTTGGATTGGTGCACGCCATTTTTTCTTTTTTTCCAATCTCATACATAAATTTCATCAAAGGTTCAAAGTAACCGAAAACAGTATTCCAATCCTTATTTAACGTATCTACAAACAATTTGATTTCTGGTCTGATGACGTTATTCTTTAAGTCAAGATTTCTACCAAAAATATCAGATTTAGTACGAGCAGAATTAACAGCACTTTCTATTAAGAGCATATTTAGTACACCAATATCTGCCTCCAAATCATTACTTAAAAAAACACCAAAATAATTATGATTTTTACAAAACTTCTCTGCGATCTCTATATCTAGATGACCTCCGAGTTTGTTTCTTACAGGTTTCCACTTTTGGGCAACTTTCCTCACATTCCCAAGCATTTGAATTATACTTTGGTTAAATCGATCTTTGAGTTCTAAAGTGTTGAAAATATCATTTACTAATTGGAACATGTGCTCAAACGTGATGAGCATATCAATGGCGCTATATACCGCATTATTCATTCCTTTAATCACTTCTCGCGGAGTCTTAAAAGTTGGCAGTTTGCTGTTCAGAAGCTTCTGATCTTCATAAATTTTTTTCATTCTAAATTGAAGATGAAGCATTTTTACCTGAATAGCTGCTACTCGATACGTTAAGGTTGACAATTTCGTTTTCTCCCATATTCATTTGGCGCAGAACATATATTATACAGCCAATTTACTTGTGCAAATACGGCATTTATGGCTTCCTATAGCGTTATTCAGTTTGAGCAAAGCAGGGATTAACGTCTTGAATATAAACGGTTTTTCCTTGATCATCATCATTTCACAGTGGGTATTCTGCAGTAAATTTCGCTGTCTATACAGATACTATCAAAACTTATTGTAATAATTCAAGAAATACTTGAGAGAGGTCTTCTGGTTTCTATTTCAGTCTGTCGCTAGAACTCAATACTCCTTGAGCTCCTCGATTCGAGACATGTGTATATATCATTGTTGTTCGAACATCCTTATGTCCCAAGGGTTCCTGAACAGTTCTGATATCATATTCATCTTCTAAATAGGAGGGAATGTTTTGGCTCATAGGTTTATTGGGACGATACCTACTGAAGTAAAGAAACTTATTAATCCAGTAAACATAGTAATTAATTTTATCCATATGAACCAGTCCGGTTCGGGATAAGAATGATTCAAAATCTTTTTTTATTTTATAATCCCATTCCGCAAATCCTCCATTACATCTAATTCGTCGGATGTACAGCTTGCTGTATAACAAGGATATTGATAAAATATTACTGAA
This sequence comes from uncultured Eubacteriales bacterium, assembly GCA_964648465.1. GTDB lineage: Bacteria > Acidobacteriota > Aminicenantia > Aminicenantales > Aminicenantaceae > Aminicenans. Next base: position 19,920 of record CAZYMU010000014.1, read on the forward strand.
AATTAAGCATATTTTTAGAGGAATTCATAATATGTAGACGGTTCTGCAGCTGTATTTTTCTCAAAATACAGCATGCAGTATAATAATTGTTGGCTTGAAATGAATTGAGGGCAGAATGCAACCAACGCAAATTTCAATAAAAAGTTATCATATTTACAGCTACACTTTCTTGGACGATTTATCATGTGTCAAAGCACCTCATGACTATTTTGCATATGAGGAGAAATACAAGATTGATGATGCGATTCGTCTTGTGAGCGAAAGATTCAAAGAATATGGCTGGGAAGGGGACGGCTCAATTGGCATCATTTGGTTACCTCCATTTGTTGATGTCGGAATAGAGGATACATGGGGGTCATGCATTTGGCATGTAAAGCAACAAAACAATGGCATTTCATTTCTTGCCTGTGATGTCCCTTTGGATTTTAAACGTTTAAAGGCGCAGAATGAAGAATTTGCCCCTTCTGATATTGCAGCAAATTTGATTCCCATAAGCATTATTGAGACATGCGTCAATTGGTTTATTAAATCAGTAAATGATATCAAAAAGGAGTTTATAAGTTCCATTTCTTTTTTGGCTAACTCTTGTCTTGGCGACATTACAAACACTATTAAGCAAAATTTGACTGCTCACTATCAAAATGTTCTAGTCCGATATTTTCAAGAATTTCTCGATGAATGTTATTTAAAAATTTTGATTGAGGCCATAGATAACGGAAATCCCCATAAGATTAAGCTAAGGAAAGCTCAAATTAAGGTCGATCCAGCTTGTTATTTACCGGAGGCAGATGACGAAGAGGAAAAAGAGGTTATTAATTCAGCTAGTACATGGTTCACGATTAAGGGTCTCATTACTGATATATGGAAGGCTTATAAATGGGAACCTTTCAAGAGTAAAGCAGATATGCTCTTTAAGAGCCTTGATTACACTGTCAATGCTGATGACTTTTTTGAGATAAAGAAACATGTGATTATCAGGAACTGCATGCAGCATCATGAAGGTTGTCTTGACCGTGATTCTCTCAAGCAACTTGGCAGAGAAAGGGTCGAAATGAAAAAAGAAGATGGCATGTACTCTATTGAGGTCTGGCAACCGATTAAAATTACAGAGCAAGAGATATTTTCACTTTGTGAATTACTAAAGAAGTTTGCCAATGAATTTCACACATATGTAAAGCAAAGGATTCCAACGGTACACTATATGTCAAAAACAACCCAATAAGACGCTCCAGCGGACGGCTGATCGCCGCCGCTGAGCTTCACGTTATGCTTAAAATTAATGGGAAATGATAGAATGTCTGATATGAACAAAAATCGTGAGGAGATAAAAAGCCAATTACCCAAATATTATGATTATTATTGGCAGTTTCTCGATAACAATAACTATTTTGATTTTAATGTGTCTTCCTCAAATTTCCATCCTTTAAAAATAAAGCCACAAATTTTATTCAGTGGAAGCTCAGCATTAATACAATCATATCATGATTTAATTAGTAATATTTGTTTTTCGTTAGCGGCTGATAAACTCGCAAATGAAATTGAAATTGTGTCTCTAGCAAATTACTTTCGATTTAAAGTACGTAATCCTAATACTAAGCTTAGTGTTCACAATTTCTATAGATTTCTTGACCATTCCGCCTTTCATCTTAATGAACTCTCCTTAGGATATCTGCTTGGCTCAAAACCTCGATTTGTTTCTTTTGCAAACTTACAAAGTATTCAAAATATAACTGATGGTATTAAAACTGAAATAATTTCAGGAAAAGATATTCTTCTTCAAAAGGCATTTTCTACATTAACGGATCGAGGTAAAGAAATACTTCGTAAATTCAGAGATGTTGATGAACATCGTTTCCCTTTAGGGATTGATTGTATTTTTTATCCTTTCTCTAGAGGTAATGTTGAAATTCGTATTGATGATAAAAACGGTAGGCTTTTTTCAATTGGAAATCCTGAAGGTGATTGTTACAATTTTTATGGAGCACCGGATTTTAAATTTTCAGAGCTGAAACCTATTCTAAGTATCCTAGGTAATAATGCAAAAATAATTATGCAAACTTTTTGTCAGAACGGATTGCTTGCTTTTAAATCAGAATAAAAGCATAACCGGACACTGCAGTAGATGTTTTGGGCTGCCTCAGCAGACCAAAACACCATTGATTTTTTCGGTTATGCAATCATAACGATTCTGCATTGGAACCAAAATGACTTTCAATATAAAGCTTTTGAATCTTAAAAGAAAAAGAAAAAAATATCGAACATTGATTTTAGACATAGAACCAAAATCGAAAAAAGCAACAAGGAATAAATCAGAATTACAGAACATAATTATTAAGAAATTGCAAACAAGAAATTGGGAATGTATAAAAAGCAAAGTAGCAATTGAGATAACTTCATATACTAACCAAAAAAATCCTCCTCAGATCGAAAAGTTTGTCAAGAATATAATCGACATAATGCACAAGAAGGAAATCTTAAAAAATAAGAAAGATGAAATTTATTTGCCTTTTAAAGATGATAAATTTATCAAATATCTACGGGCAAAATATGTTTTTTTAAAGGGTAAATCGAAAACACATATAAAGATAAGACCATTCGACAGCTTTATAAGTGACATCCATTTTGTTGATACAGAGCTTGGATTAAACTATCACGCCGGAAAAAATACCAGCGATAATTGGTCTGAGTACAGGGAGCTCATTGATAAGAAGGAGGAATACCTAAAAGTATTGTCTAAAAAAGCATATGACAGTATGATAAAGATGAAAACTTTAGATCTCCAAAAGGACATCTGTGATGGAATTAGTATTACTCCAGAGATAATTGGGCTACTTTACCCTAAACAAGGTAAATATGATAAAAACTTTAAAGAGATCTATAGAAATTGGGCCTCAATGCTTTTGGATGTGCCAATCAGAATTCATTTGCCTGGCATCCCTTTAAGCGAAGATGAGGAAGAAGATTATAAGGCTAAGTATAGAGAAGTATTAAAAAAGCAAATGCGGAAATATTTAGCAAATCACCCAATTTTTAACAAATTTCAAGCTCCAATCTTAATAACCGCCTTTTATATGCACCCTAAAAGAAAAAAGAAAGATTACAAAGATATTGATAATATAATGTTGGAATATATAATGCCAACCATGAATGAAATCTTTCGTCCACCAATATCATTTTTTAATTTAGTCATGGAAGATAGTCGCAGTAAAAAAATCCATGATCGTTCTATTTCGAATCCGAAATCATTAAACGGAAGTGCCATTGGATATGAGATAATAGAGCTGCCATTCAATTTTTCAAATAGCGATACTGGTTTTATAAAGATCGGTTTTAAAATCGAAATTGTGGAAAGTAGTGTAATGGGCTACATTGATGAAGAAATAGATAAATATATGGCAGAAAATCAGTATGTTTAAAAAATAAAATTGCATAACTAGGCAAATGCAGCCACCGCTAAAGCGTCGGCTGATTTGCAACGTTAGCCTCTTATAAATGATATGAATAATAAGAAATCAAATACAAAGAAATATCCTTTATCCATTCGTAATTGGCCCGAAGATGATCGACCCAGGGAAAAGTTGCTTAAATTTGGAGAACATAATTTGAGCAATACTGAATTGCTAGCTATTATAATTAGAACGGGAATGGCTGGCAAAAGTGCAATTGATCTTGGAAGAGAATTATTGAATAAGTTTAAATCATTGCGTGCGATGAGCGGCTTGGATATTTCTGAATTCAAAGAGATTGCAGGTTTGAAGGATGCTAAAGTTGCACAAATTAAGGCTGCAATTGAATTGGGGCGGCGGATGATGAGCGAAGAAAAAGCATTTCACGGAGTAGTGAAATCGTCTGCTGATTTAGTTGAGTTTTTAATACCTTTAATGCGTGATTTAAAGAAAGAGTTATTTAAAGTTGTTTTGCTCGATAAAGGAAATCATATTTCGGAGGTGATTGATATTGATTTGGGAACGGTAGGTCGGGTAAATCCATCGATTCGGGAAATTTTATTGACAGCTTTGAAATACCAGGCTCCTGCGATGATTTTGGTGCATAATCATCCGTCTGGAAATGTAGAACCAAGCGAGGCAGATAAAATTTTGACAAAAGATTTAGTCACTGTTGCTCGAGCTATGGAAATAAGAATTTTTGATCATGTTATAATTGGTGAAAATACATATTATAGTTTTGCTGATGAAGGCTTGATTGAAGAGTATGAAATGGAAGCAATAAATTAGATTATTTTTAGGAGGCGAATCTGTGGCTAAATTATCGGAAAAAGAACGACAAAGAATTATTGAAATTTTGCAATCAGGCGAAGACCTGCCTTTGGATTACAAACATATCCTTTTCTCGCCTGAAAAGAAGGAATATGAATTGGTGTATGCGGGAAAAGAGCGTGAAGAAGATATTTTAGCAGATACAATGGCAGTTCCTTTACAGCCTATAAAAACCTTTGGTAAAAACGGCAATGGCTGGGCGAATAAACTGATTTTTGGAGATAATTTACAGGTGATGAAATCTTTACTTAATGATCCCGATGTAAAAGGACGGGTTAAACTTATTTATATCGATCCGCCTTTCGCCACAAAACAGGAGTTTCGAGGCAGTCAGGATCAAAAGGCATATCAAGACAAAATCGCAGGGGCAAAATTTGTTGAATTTTTAAGAAAAAGGCTGGTTTTTTTACGAGAGTTACTCGCAAATGATGGAAGTATTTACGTTCACTTGGATTGGAAAAAAGTCCACTATGTCAAAAGTATAATGGACGAATTATTTGGAGAGTCAAAATTTAAAAATCAATTGATTTGGAAATATTTTGGACCAACAAGCACAGAGAAAAATTTTCCCAGAAAACATGAAGTTATCCTTTTTTATGTAAAATCAGATAATTATTATTTCAATGGAGATGCAACACTTATTGAATATGATAAAAAAGCAATTCGTCGATATGATAAAGTTGATAAAGAAGGGAAAAAATACAAATTATATTATGAAAAAAATGGTAAAGTAAGAAATGCGTATATGAAAACAGGTAAACCGACTGAAATATTTACAATTCCTTTTGTTCAAGGAACATCATCAGAAAGAATAGGATATCCAACTCAAAAACCAGAAAAATTAATTGAAAGAATTATAGAAGCATCTTCAGATAAAGATGATTTAATAATAGATGCCTTTGCAGGTTCAGGAACTACGTTAGCCGTCGCCGAAAAATTAGGACGCAGATGGATTGGGATTGACTGTGGGAAATTGGCTATTTACACTGTGCAAAAACGGATGCTCAATTTGAAAAACGAAATAGGAAACAAAGGCAAAAAGTTAAAGCCCAAACCGTTTACCTTATATCATGCTGGTCTGTATGATTTCTCTAAATTAAAACAACTGCCGTGGAAAGACTGGCGTCTTTTTGCATTGCATCTGTTCAATTGCAGGGATTCTAAACATACCGTATCAGGAATTGAATTGGATGGTTATAGGCTACGCTCGGATGTGCTGGTTTTCAATTATCAGCAGGACGGAGGGGTCGTTTTGGATTACGGATTTATTGATGATCTTCATGCCATGCTTGGCTCAAAAGTAGGTAAGCAGTTCTTTATCATTGCCCCTGCCGCCAGCGTCATGTTTTTAGAGGATTATATAGACAAAGGCTCGGTGCGCTATTATATCTTGCGCATCCCTTATTCAATTATTAACGAATTGCATAATCGGGATTTTGAAGCTATCAAACAACCGATTGATGAAAGCCAGGTAAACGACACGGTGGATGCCGTGGGATTCGATTTTATCCGCACACCTAAAGTGAACTGCAAATATTCTATAGAAAAACCGAAAAATCAATTGTATGAATATGCAACTATTAAAATCAAAACTTTTAAAAGTGAAGCCATGCTTAAAGGTGCCAGCCAGTTAGCGAATAGAGAATCTTTGTCTATGATTATGGTGGATTTCAATTATGATGGAGAAATTTTCAATCTGGATAAGGTCTATTATGCCAGCGTAATCGAAAAAAACAGTTGGAAAGTGTATTTACCTGTAGAGGAAATTAAAGGTCAGATGATGATCATTTATCTTGATATTTACGGTAACGAGTATCGCGAAATTAAAAGAATAGAAGATTTCTCCGATTCAAAACAAGTTAAGGCGGGGGACAAATGATATGTTAGAACATCAACGAGTTCTCAACCAGGATATTGTATTGCGTGTCAGTAAGAGTGTTGATCCGTCTGCTTTTGATATTAACAAATATGAAGGTTTTTTGGACGCATTGTGCGGTGAACGGGAATATCAGAAAGAATCCATCAGAAATACGCTTTTATATTTGCTGGGTGAGAATTATCATAATCTGTCTCAATTGGCAGAGGAAAATTACCATTCCAATGTAAATCTGCAAACATTGTATGGTTCCTTTGAGCAATACAAAAAGCATCTACAATTTCCGAATAAACTATCCTGTTCAATTGATATGGCAACAGGAACTGGTAAAAGTTATGTAATTTATGGTATTGCCCGCATTATGCTTGCAGAAGATGCAGTAGATCATGTGCTGGTCGTTTGCCCGTCCACTACGATTGAAAACGGGCTGATGGAAAAATTTAAATTGCTTTCAGGAGATGAAGCGTTGAGAAATTTGTTATCTGATGATGCTGCAATCAAAAATCCGCACATTATTAATGCTACTGAAAGTATTACAACGGGGACAATTTGTGTTGAGAATTGCCACGCTCTTTATGAACACGTAAAATCATCAATTCGTGAAAGTCTTGCGGGAAAAGGCAAACGGACAATTGTGATTAATGATGAGACCCATCATGTCTATAATCAAACAGGTAAATCATTTAAAAAATGGAAAGAATTTCTTATTGACGATGAGTTTGGTTTTAAATATGTAATTGGTTTGTCAGGCACTTGTTATATCGGTGATGAATATTTTACAGATGTCATCTCCCGCTATTCTTTGCGTGAAGCCATTGAAGAAAATTTTGTGAAAATAATTGATTATGTCGCCGAGGACACATCGAACACACAGGATGAAAAATTTCAAAAAATTTATGATAATCACATTGAGAATAAGAATACAAAATATCGTTTGTTAAAGCCTCTTACGATTCTTATAACCAAAGATATCAGGGCTTGTAATAAATTAACGTATGATCTCATTCAATTCATTGCAGAAATGGAAGGTATTTCTGAAGAAGATGTCAATAAAAAGGTCTTGGAGGTTACCTCTTCACCTAAACATAAAAATAATTTGCGAAAATTGGCTGATGTTGATAGAAAGGACAGTCCTGTTGAATGGATCACTTCTGTAAGCATGCTTACAGAGGGATGGGATGTAAAAAATGTATTTCAGATTGTTCCACATGAAGAAAGAGCATTTGACAGCAAATTGCTTATTGCCCAGGTTCTTGGCCGAGGTTTGCGGATTCCAGAAGTTTATTTAGGACAAAAACCTGTAGTTACTGTTTTCAATCACGATCGCTGGTCTGGCAGGATAAAGCATTTGGTTGATGAAGTTCTGGAGATTGAAAAACGTATTTACTCGTATCCAGTTGAGAAAGAAAAGGATTTCCATTTCAGTATACATAATATTGATTACGCTAAACTAACAGAAACAGAAGAATACAAGCAAAAAAAAGAATACGAATTTACAAAGGGGTTTATCACACTGATTCGCCAGGCGCCAGCGTTAGAACGAGAAACAGAATATGTTCGTGCAACAACTGGTGAAAGCCGTAGAAAGAAAACACTGATCAAATATAAAATGTTTTCAATTGATGAAATTGCAGAGCAATTGCAAAACCGATTTAAATCTATTGATATGGAAACAGCCGAAACTGAAAATCCCACAAATTATTCTGAAAAATATAACCTTCAGTGGTTAAAAAAACTTATTACAAACTCTTTGTATCGTATTGGCGAAAGAGGTAATCAGATCAGTGACGAAAACAGACAAAGGATATATCAGGCTTTCGGCGTTATTCATCGCCCTGCTGCTAAAGCAGTTCGTTACAAAATGTCTCCGAAAGCGCTAAAAGAAATACATACTCGTGATAGAAATCGCAACAGTGTTGGTTTCGCTTCTATCAAAAGAGCCGAGACTACCATATTTTGGGATGACTTATCAAAAAAAATAAGTGATGAGGAGAGTGTTAATTTTTTAAATGAAATCGAAGAAGATGAAACATTACCAAAATCTGCAATGGAAAAAATAGACAATACCTATAATTTCAAAACTCCTTTGAACATTGTCATAGCCGATCATAAACCAGAACGACTATTTGTTCGAGAACTTATTAAACATGAAAATTCAAAAGTAGTTGATAGTTGGTTAAAATCTACAGATCAGGATTTTTATCCTATCGAGTATTCATGGAAAAAAGGCGAACATCCGAAACGTGGCCATTTTAATCCTGACTTCTTTATCAAAATAAATGAAAATATTTTGGTAGTTGAAATCAAAGGTGATGAGGAAATACATAACCCGTCTGATGAAAATAAAGCCAAATACAAGGCAGCAAAAAAACATTTTGACATCTTGAATGAACAGCAAAGTAAACTGAAATATTATTTTAATTTTCTGACACAAGAAGATTATGACTATTATTTCAACCATTTGAGGGAAGGTAACTTATATTTTAATTCAAAACTGGATGCGGAATTAGTTAAAAATGGTGTTTAAAAATTATGGTCTAACAAAAGTTTCCACCTGACCGCTATTCCGCTGCACTCCATTGCCACTGGTGAGCTTTGCCGTCAGGTTTTTTTTGCGGCGTGCAGCATGATTTTTTGGATGCGGGGGACAATGTCGTCGATGTCATCGATGATGCCCTCACGCAGCAGCATGTTATCAAGCAGCTGCAGAGACAGGGATTTCAATTCGCTTGATTCAGGTTTGGCTTTATGAATACGCACCATTTCCTTGATTAGTGCATTATCCGGATTTATTTCAAAGACTTTCTTGGAATAAGAGTAATCTTTGTTGACCATTTTTATTACTTTTTCCATCTGGGTAGAAGGCCCGTCTGTGGGATGAACAAGCATACATGGACTTTTCACTAATCTGCCGGAAACCCTGACGTCAGCGATTTTTTCTCCATATAATTTTTTAAGATATGTGATAAAGTTATCAATATTTTTGATCTGTTCTTTGTTTTTTTCTTCTTCCTTTTTCTTGTCAAGTTTGATGTCTGCACTTTCGGCCATTGTAAACTTTTTATCCGCATAATCCTTTAAATGTTCGATTACGAACTCATCCAGCGTGTCGTCCATGTAAAGCACTTCGATGTCATTTTTCTTGAAAGCCTCAAGGGCCGGATTCTTTTCGATGGAATCTATGTCGAGTCCGGCAGCGTAATAGATTTCTTTCTGGTCTTCCCTCATTCTCTCTTTATATTTCTTAAGATCGACATATTTGTCCTTGGGTTCTTTTGATGAGTGAAAAAGCAGTAGATCGGATATTTTTTTCTGGTTATTAAAATCAAAAGCTGCCCCTTCTTTGATGTTTCTATTAAAGTTATTCCATATTCTCAGATATTTTTCTATGTCATTTTCTTTGATTTTCTTTAAATGATCGAATATTTTTTTAAGAATGTATTTCTTTATCTTAGTTATCTTTACATTGTTTTGAATTGTTTCTCTAGAGATATTCAAAGGAATTTCTTCGGAATCGATTATGCCTTTTATGAAACTTAGGTATTCCGGAAAGATGTCTCTGCTCGCTTTTTGGATGAGTACTTTGTTCGAATAGAGATCTACGCCAGGTTCTGTTTTAAAGAGGCCGAAAAGCTCGGAAGAGATTTTCGGGATATACAGAATAGAGTTAAACTGAACAGGTGCGTCCGAAGAGATATGGAGATATGTCTCGGGTTCTTCCTGTGAGTTGTCGATAAACTTAAAAAAGTCAAAATAATCCTTTTCCTTGAGGCTTGATTTTGGCTGTGTCCAGATTGCTTCAGCAATTTCTATCTTTTCGTTTTCAAGATACACAGGGAAGGGAACGAATTTGGAATATTTAGAAAGGATGTTTTTTATTGTGTATTTTTCAAGAAATTCTTTTTCGCTTTTTTTCAATATGAGTTCGATCCGCGTTCCCCGGCGTTTTTTCAGCGTTTCTTCTATAGTGTAAGCAGTACCACCTTTTGATTTCCAGAGATAACCCCTGCTGTCCTTGTGGAATGAACGTGTGTAAATATGGATCTCTTTAGCAACCATGAAGCTGGAGTAAAATCCTACACCGAATTTTCCGATTAAATCCATCCGGTCTTTATCCTTTGATCCGGCTAATTTCTTGATGAAGTCAAAAGTACCGGAATGTGCAATTGTTCCAATATCCTGGATGAGTTCTTCTCGAGTCATCCCGATACCTGTATCTTCGATGATAAATTTTCCAAGAGTTTTATTAAAATAGATCTCAATTTTCAACGTTTCATCCTTATCCAGGATGTCTTTATTGGTCAATATCTCGAATTGAACCTTATTGAGGGCGTCCACTGCGTTTGAAATCAGCTCCCTTAGGAAAATTTCTTTGTTCTTATAGAGCGAATAGACAAGAATGTTTAGTAATTCTTTGACCTCTGATTGAAACTCATGTTTTTCTGTTTTTTGTTCGGGCATTTTTCCTCCTGTTGCCATTTTAAATAGAGATTTATTTTATTATCTGTTTGTGATGAGCATGGTAATTTTTTGTTTTATTATCAGTTAAGAATAATTTTTACCACAGCATTGACTAATCGTCAAATAAATATTATCCATGAAATTTCCTTTTTAAAATGATTCTTTATTGTTAAGATATATAACTTGAAATGAAACTAAATCTTGATCCCCAAGAAAATTACTCACAAAGCAAAAAAGCGGTTGGATATTTGCCAAGGAAAAAGGCTGCACAGGCAGATTATGACCGTGTTGGATTTAGGTCCGGATTAGAAGTCCATCAGCAGCTTAAAACCAGTAAAAAGCTTTTTTGTAACTGTCCTGCCGGAATATATAATGATTTCGATGATTACGATGCAGAGATAATCCGGCATATGAGACCCACTCTCAGTGAACTTGGGGAATATGATGGAACTGCACTGATGGAATTCAAGACGAGAAAGCAGATTATCTACAGGATTAAGGATAGAACAGCCTGTACTTATGATATTGACGATACTCCTCCTTTCCCGATCAATAGGGAAGCATTGGAGATAGCATTGGAGATCTCACTGCTGTGTAAGTTGAATATTGTAGGTGAAGTCCATATTACCCGAAAGCAGTATCTTGATGGAAGCATCCCGACCGGATTCCAGAGAACTGCGATTTTAGGAGTAGAAGGAGCAATACAGTTAAAAAATAAGAAAGTCCGCATCATTCAATTGAGTATCGAGGAGGATGCCTGTCGGGAAGTTTCTGATGTAGGCCATGTAAGAATTTATCAGACTGACAGGCTGGGCATTCCTCTTATTGAAACGGTCACATATCCCGATTTTGTAAATCCTGACGAAGTGAAAGAAGGGGCAGAGTATATCCGTTTTTTGAACAGAAGCACAGGGAAAGTGAGAGTCGGAATTGGAGCTGGCAGAGAAGATGTGAATGTAAGCTGCAGGGGTGGTACAAGGGTAGAAATAAAAGGAGTTTCTCATAATAAATTGATACCCGAACTTACCCACAACGAGGTCTTCAGACAGTGGGCCTTGCTAAGAATTATGGGGATTCTTTCCAAGAAAGTGAAGGACCCGGATAAATGGAAAATCAAATATAAATTTCTTGACCCGAAGGAATTTGATTTTCATTACAAGCCTCTCATATCCGCCCAAGAAAATGGCTGGAAAATAGCTGCTGTTAACCTTCCTGAGTTTGGAGGAATTCTATCCCATTTCACTCAGCCTGGAAAAATGTTTGCAGATGAGTTAAGTGACAGGCTTAAGGTAATTGCTTGCATAGAAAAGCCGAACCTTATCCATTCCGAACAGTTTGAAAGAGTAATTTCAGATGTAAATTTTATAAGAATAAAAGAAATTCTTGGATCGGGCAAAAATGATGCTCAGCTCCTAATATGGGGGCTCGAAGAAGATATGCCGACTGCCCTGGAAACAGTGGAAGAACGATGTCAATGGGCGTTTAAAGGTGTGCCTAATGAGAGTAGGAAGTCTTTTGAAGATGGAACTACAATCTTTGAAAGAGTCCTCCCGGGGCCTGATAGAATGTATCCTGATACTGATTCAGCCCCGATACCGCTCGATAATGACTATATCGATAAACTAAACAAACAACTTCCCAAAGATGTCTGTGAGCGCTACCGGCAGCTTAGGAACTGGAATATACCCGAAGATACATATAACTACATCTTAAGGAATAATCTTGTCCCTGTCATTGAAAGAATTATAAACGACCTCAAAATAGATTCGAGATTTGCAGGCACCCTATTCGGGCATAATTTGAAGCATATAGAAGGAAAGTATCCTGTTTCTCCTGATTTTAATTACGAAAGAATATTCGAACTGCTGAGTTTTATTAAAAAAGAAAATCTGGATTTGGCCATCGCCAAAATAATGATCCCTGTAGTTTATCAGCATCCAAAAATGGATTTCGAGTCGGTTCTTGTCTCTATTAAATTTATCAAATTATCCAAACAGCAAATATTTGATAGAATACCTTTTCTGAAGAGAAAATTTATGGATATAAACACATCCAGTAATAATAATGCTGAAGTAAACTGGATAATGGGGGAAGTTAATAGAACTGCTTTGGGAAATATTCCAATGGCAGAATTAAGGGAATTTGTAGAAAAATATAACGGGCAGCCGCTGGTTGGCAGCTGAGAACTGAATCATGACTGAAGATATTTTCCAGGGATATAAAGGCAGGTCTCTCTCTGTATTGAAGAAATATGATGCCAGAGTTTGGGGGAAAGTAGAAATTGATTCAACGAGAGGGATGTTCAAAGGAACAATCCTGCCGCGTTCAGAAAATGATGATGATGAACACATCGTTTTGAAAATTGCCACAGGTTATAATATTGGAATTAATATTGATACAATAAAATCCATAAAAGAATTGGGGTACAAAAAAGCAAAATATCAAATCCCGGAAAAGGAGTTTCCATATTCTGATAACAAACCGAATGTTAAACTATTTGGAACAGGAGGAACGATCGCTTCCAGGTTGGATTATAGAACAGGAGCCGTGATTCCGGCTTTTTCGCCTGGAGAATTGTACGGGGCTGTTCCTGAACTTGCTGATATCTGCAATCTGACAACTGAAAAATTGTTTGCAGTTTTCAGTGAAAACATGGGGCCTGAGCAGTATAAAGCTCTGGCAGTGGCTATTGGTAAAGAGATTGAAAAAGGAATAGACGGTATAATCATCGGACACGGGACAGATACACTGCATCATACGGCGGCGGCATTAACTTATATGATACAGGACTCTCCTGTCCCGATTATCCTGGTAGGCTCACAGCGCTCTTCGGATAGGCCAAGTTCTGATGCTGCATTAAACCTTATGCATGCTGCTTATGCAGCTGGGTATTCTGACATTGCTGAAGTCATGGTCAGTATGTTCGGTCCGACATCCGATGAATATGGTTTTTTACACAGAGGTACGAGAGTGAGGAAGATGCACTCTTCCTACAGGTCGACATTCAGGACTATAGGAGATATCCCCCTTGGAAAGGTTACAAGAAATAGTGTAGAAGCTTTGAAGCCCGAGTACAATCACAGGCGCAGAGACAGAAAAGTAAGAATACTTCCTTATTTTGAAGAAAAAGTTTCCCTTGTCTATTATTACCCGAATATGAAGCCGGACATGATCGATTCACTTGTGGATAATGAATATAAAGGGATTGTGATTGCAGGAACAGGACTTGGCCATGTGAACAAGCCTTTGTACCCTGCAATTGAAAGGGCTTTTAAAAAAGACATCCCGATTTACATGACTGTCCAAACCTTATGGGGCTATGTTCATATGTATGTATATGATACGGGCAGAGACCTCATGGCCAAGGGTGTGATTCCTACTGGGAATATGCTGCCTGAAGTTGCCTATATCAAGTTGGGATGGACGTTGGGGCAAACCCAGGACCTTGAAAAAGTTAAAGAGATTATGTTAACCCCGATTAATGACGATATCACACCTCGTGAGCCGTACAATGGATATCTGATATATCAGGGGGGTGTACCGGAGGTCGAGGAATTTATCAAAAAATTCCGTAAGTAAAAACGTGTCGAATGAGATTTAATAATCCAAGTTTAAAAGAGGGAAGTGGATAAATGAAAATATCATCTAAATGGAACATCATTGTTAAATTGATAATAATAGCAACTTTTTTAATATCAATAAACATTATGAGTGCAGCTAAAAAACGAAAGGATTATCCTGTAAAACCAGTCCCGTTTACAGATGTAAAAACAAACGATATTTTCTGGGCACAGCGCATGGAAACAAACCGTACTGTAACGATCCCCTTTGCTTTTAAGAAGTGTGAAGAAACTGGGCGTATAAATAATTTTTCTAAGGCTGCCGGAATGATGGATGGGAAATTTGAAGGCTACCGTTATAATGATTCGGATGTATACAAGGTGATGGAAGGTGCATCTTATTCATTAAGTCTTCACCCGGACCAAAAGCTTGAAAAATATATGGATGGCTTAATTGCGAAGGTCACTGCTGCCCAGGAAGATGACGGTTACCTTTATACTTCGCGTACGATTGATCCTGATCACCCAGCTGCTGGTGCTGGGGATAAACGCTGGTCAAACCTGGGGGTCAGCCATGAACTTTATTGTGCGGGACACATGTATGAGGCAGCAGTTGCTTATTACATGGCGACAGGCAAAAAAACTTTTCTGGATGTAGCAGTAAAGAATGCAGATCTTATGGAAAGGGTATTTGGCCCGGATAAGAAACACGGTGTCCCAGGCCATCAAGAGATAGAGATAGGCCTTGCAAAACTGTACCGGGTGACAGGTAATGAAAAATACCTGAGGCTTGCCAAGTTTTTCCTTGACGGACGAGGCCGTAATCAGAAATTAAAGATTTATCCCAAGTCATCAGGTTTTGCTGTTTATAGTGAGCTTAAATATCTACAGTCTCACAAGCCGGTGATTGAACAGAGAGAAGCGGTTGGGCATGCTGTTCGTGCTGGCTATATGTATTCAGGAATGGCAGATGTGGCTGCGCTTACTGGTGATAAGGACTACATAAATGCGATAGACCGCATCTGGGAAAACGTCATTACAAAAAAGCTCTATCTTACCGGAGGTATAGGCGCCAGGCATGAAGGGGAGGCGTTCGGGGATAACTACGAACTGCCCAATCGCACTGCTTATAATGAGACCTGTGCAGCCATTGCAAATGTCATGTGGAACCACCGTCTTTTTCTTCTTCATGGCGATGCAAAGTACATCGATGTCCTGGAGAGGATAGTATACAATGGTTTAATCTCGGGTGTGTCCCTGAGCGGTGACCGTTTCTTTTATCCAAATCCTCTTGAGTCTGATGGGAAATACAAATTTAACCAGGGTGAACTTACACGCAAGCCGTGGTTCGACTGTGCCTGCTGTCCTGGAAACATAACTCGCTTCCTACCCTCATTTCCCGGGTATATTTATGCACAGAAGGGCGATATTATCTATATCAACCTATTTGTTCAAAGCTCTAGCACGATAGAGATTGATGGGAATAGGATTAATATAGGGCAGGAGACGCGCTATCCATGGGATGGGGCAGTAAAGATTGCGGTTGATCCGGAACGCAGCGGTAAGTTTGCGCTTTACATACGTATTCCCGGGTGGGCACAGGGTAATCCTGTACCGGGCGATCTATATAGCTATAAAGAGAAGAGCAAAGGGGAAGTGGTTTTAAAGGTTAATGGTAAAAAATGCAGGATTGATACAAATAAAGGTTTTGCACGTATTCGGCGCAGGTGGGAGAAAGGGGATAAGGTTGAGATGTTATTTCCAATGCAAGTTCGACGAGTGTTGTGTAATGAGAAAGTGAAGGAAAACTTAGGGAAAGTGGCTTTGGAGCGCGGACCTGTTGTTTACTGTTTAGAAAGTGCAGACAATAATGGGCATGTGCTTGAGCTTAGTCTGCCTGATGATTCGGTTCTTGAGACTGAATACTGTGGTGATAAGTTGGGAGGCATTATGATGATAAAAGGCGATTGTGCTGCAGCGAACGTTGTGAAGGAAGGAAAGCAGTTAAGGAAGAAATTTACAGCAATTCCCTATTATGTATGGGGGCACCGTGGAGCAGGGGAGATGGCAGTGTGGATTCCAAGAAAGTAAAACAAAAGGGGACGGTTCTATTTTTTCTAAAGGATCAACAATTTAAAACCAGGGAAGGAAATCTGTATTCAGAATGTCCGCAGGCAGAACGATTGTATTCAGACTGCAATTGATCTAGTTGAGACAAGGCGGGTTGATATAGGTTTTATGGCAACGCACAGTTTTTCCCTGGAAGACTCGGGAGAGGCCTTTGAACTGGCTGCAGATTACCGTGATGGTGTTGTAAAAGCTATGATTCAATTTGACTGAAGCAAAGCTGTTATCGGAAAGCCTTTGATTTCCTGCGATTCATGAATATATTGCAGAGACTGCAGCTTGGCTGTGGCAAGCTGTGTATTATTTTTTTTGAAGCAGCTTTATCGGGAAAAGTGTCGAAGAGATCAAGGTCGGTGATTATAAGGCGATAGTACCGTTGATAAGCGGGAGAGCCTGGGTGATGGATATTCAGCAGTTCATGCTCAACCCGGATGACCTATTCCCGACGGGTTTTTATTTGGGGCCTAAAGACCCGGAATACGGCGGAATATGAACATCTGCCGATCAATAGTCACTGTTTTTACAAGTTAGGAGGTGTAACATGAAAAAGATTACTGCAGTAATTGTTTTTATGATTACGTCTGCTGTTTTTTCTGCAGGCGAGAGTATCCGCTTCGATGATTACTTTATCGATAAGACTATGCGGATTGATTTTTTTATGACGGGTAACACCAACCGTGAAATAATTACTATCGACCAGATCTATCAGCAGGGGATATGGGCGGGCAACCCGGATAAACTGATAGAAGAGTTCAATAACGGATCATACTATATAAAAGTTTACAGTATAAACTCAAATAAACTTATATATTCAAGGGGCTTTGGTTGTCTTTTCGCAGAATACAAGACAACAAAGCAGGCTAAAGAGGGAGTGAATAAAACATACCTGCAGTCGGCTCTTATTCCATATCCTAAAAAAGCGATACTGTTCGTTGTAGAGGCAAGGAACAGGAAAAATATTCTGCATCAGGTCTTTACCGAAAAGATTGATCCTGCTGATGCCAATATTATAAAGGAAGAGGCTAATAAAAATGATAGGGTATATGAGGCGTTAAAGAACGGCGACCCGCACAAGAAGGTTGATTTTGTTTTCGTAGCCGAGGGTTACACGGCGGAGCAGTGGGATAAATTCACAAAGGACGTGGACCGTTTTACGGAAGTATTATTCACAGTAAAGCCTTACAAGAACAATAAGGAAAAATTTAATATTTACGGCGTACTGAGGCCGTCGTCTGACAGCGGAGTCGATGAGCCGAGAAAGGGAAAATTCAGGAATACCGCCGTCAGTGCCTCATATAACGCACTTGACCTTGACAGATATTTATTAGTGGATGATATGAAAACGATGAGGGACATTGCATCGGCTGTTCCGTATGATGCGCTGATAGTCATGGCAAATATCGACCGTTACGGAGGCGGGGGGATATATAATAACTATACTATTTTTACTGCTGACGACGGCAGAAGCGATGAAATTTTTATGCACGAGTTCGGCCACGGATTCGGGGGACTTGCCGACGAATACTTTTCATCGAGCGTCTCCTACGAAGAATTTTACCCCGCCGGATTCGAACCTACGGAAGGCAACATTACCGCTCTTCTCGATGTAAATAACGTCAAATGGAAAGATCTGCTGACGCCCGGCATACCGGTCCCGACGCCGTGGGGCCAGGAGGAAACAGCACAGCTCGAAGCAGAAAGAAATCAAATCCGTCAAAAGCTTCGCTCCGATGATATTACAGAACAACAGCAATCAGAACTCGAAACCCAAATCAGGGAAATCCGTCAGAAAATCAGCGAAGTCCGCAAAAAATATGGTGAACTTTATGACGGCAAGATAGGCATTTTCGAGGGAGCTGGTTACCAGGCAAAGGGACTCTACCGCTCCGAAATTGCAATTGCAATGTTCAATGCGAAAACTTTCAGTTATGGCCCGGTAAGCGAACGATGTATTCCCAAAGTTATCGAACATTACACGGATTAGGTTATTAAAAAATTAAACGGAAACAAATATGAGAATAAAAAACCATCCGATACTCGGTGAGATTAAAACAGGTAAAAGCGTTCAAAATATTAGAATATGTATGAAGGTCCTATAAAACTTGGTTTATTTATGAATATTATTATATAATTCACAAATACAAAAGAGGGACAAGAAAAATGGACATAACCTATATTGAACCTTTTTCTCGGGCATGGAGCAGAATGAAATCCGCCCTGCTTCAACCATTTGATCTACACAAATGGTTTGTCGTCGGATTCAATGCTTTTCTGGCGGGCCTGATCCATAGCCCACATGGGAATTGTGCTGGCAGTTCCCGTTCCAGAGGAGACTTTTCATTTCAAGAACTGGCCTATTTCCCGCAAACTGTATGGGAATGGCTCACCGACCATCCAGGGTGGTTCGCTGCTATCGTAATTTTTATATTTTTTTTACTGGTTCTGCTGATCGTGTTAACCTGGCTGAGTTCCAGAGGCTCATTTATGTTCCTGGATAATGTGGTTTATGACCGGGCCGAGATCTTAAAACCATGGAAACAATACCGTCGTGAAGGCAATTCTTTATTTTTATGGCGCTTGGGATTCGGTTTTGTATGTTTTATACTGTTCATGGCTTACTTGGTGTTATTTTTCACTACTGCAACCCATGCCTGTAGGAGCTCATATTCCGGAAGGGTTCCGGTTTCATTTATATTGCAGATGATTTTGCTGTTCCTGATCTTTATCATTGTCACTGGATATATTTCCATGTTTTTAAGAGATTTTGTCGTACCCCTGATGGCCAAACACAATTTATCCTCAACCAAGGCCTGGAGACGTTTTTGGGCTATCATTAAACAGCATCCATTCCATTTTCTTCTTTACGGGGCACTCATATTCATTATTTCTATTGTGGTCGTGATCATGGTCATCCTGGCGGGACTGCTGACCTGCTGCATAGGAATTTTACTGCTGATCATCCCTTATATCGGCTCAGTGGTCACTCTGCCGATTTCATATACATACCGGGCTTTCAGCCTGGAATACCTGGCTCAGTTCGGTCCGGAATACGATCTGCTCTCCGCTCCTGAAAGCGGCTGATATTCTTCCCTTGAATCCGGAATGAACATTATCCATAATCTGAAAACTGTGAACAGTTCTATTTGACACTGTGCTCTTTACCCATTATTCTATTCACACCTACAAGATAAGAGAGAAATAGTGACCATAAAATGTTCTAAATGCCATTTCGAAAATCCCGAAGGGTCAAGGTTCTGCAGCAAGTGTGCATCATCTCTCCCTGCCCCAGAGGATATCTCTGCCATTCCTACAAAGACCCTGGAAACACCTAAGAAGGAATTGACCAGAGGAAGCATTTTTGCCGAGAGATACGAGATCATCGAAGAGCTGGGAGAAGGGGGAATGGGCAAAGTTTTCAGGGTCGAAGACAAGAAGATACATGAGGAAGTGGCTTTGAAGGTCATCAAGGAAGAGATCGCTGCTGATAGGAGGACCATAGAGAGATTTGGAAATGAGTTGAAGTATGCCCGCAGGATTACTCATAGGAGTGTTTGCAGGATGTATGATCTTGGGGAAGAAGGGAAGACCCACTACATCACCATGGAGTATGTGCCTGGGGAGAATCTTAGGGACATGATCAGGATGATGGGTCAGATGAGTACAGAACAGGTTATAGCGCTTGCCAAGCAGGTGTGTGAGGGGCTGGTTGAGGCACACAGGATGGGTGTCATTCATCGCGATTTAAAATCGGGCAACATTATGATTGACAAACATGGTCAGGCCCGGATTATGGACTTTGGAATAGCACATTCCATAGAGGCGAAAGGAATAACAGAAAGAGGTGTGATGATCGGCACACCTGAATATATGTCTCCTGAGCAAGTGGATGGGATGAAAGTGGACGAACGTTCGGACATCTATTCCCTGGGGGTCATAATGTATGAAATGGCCACAGGGAAGGTTCCGTTTTCAGGGGAGAGTTCATTAAGCATAGTTTTGAAACACAAAACCCAAACACCCCATGATCCTAGCCAGTTAAACAGTCAGATTCCGAAGGATCTCAGCCAGGTCATCCTGAAATGCATGAAGAAGGAAAGGCAACGCAGGTATCAAAATGTAGAAGAGCTTATAACGGAGTTGAAAAAGATAGAGAAAGGTGTGCCGACCGAGGCGAGAGAAGTTCCTGTCATTAAACCGATCACTTTAAGGGATGACTTGGTAACTTCCAAGAAAAGTTGGGCAATTATCGTCGCTCTGTTTGCTGTGATCATCATGGTTGGAATTTCCATTCTTCTTTTCAGGAAAGAAGGGCCGGTGCTACCTCCTTCATCACAAAAGATGCTGGTTGTTCTTCCGTTTGAGAACCTCGGTCCTTCTGAGGATGAGTATTTTGCTGATGGGCTGACAGAGGAGATAACCAGCCGATTGTCGGCCTTGCACGGACTCGGCGTCATCTCCCGCACCAGTGCCTTCCAGTATAAGGATGCGGACAAGACAATTAAACAGATAGGCGAGGAGCTGGGTGTGGATTATGTGCTGGAGGGGACGGTTCGCTGGGACCAGAGTCCGGAGGGAAGGGGCCGAGTGCGGGTCATCCCCCTGCTCATCCGGGTTTCAGACGATATTCATCTCTGGTCTGAACGTTATGACGGGATTATTGAGGATATCTTTTCTGTTCAATCTGAGATTGCCCAGGAGGTGATCAAACAATTGGACATCACGGTTCTAGAACCAGAACGCAAGGCTATCTACGCCAAACCTACGGAAAATCTTGAGGCCTATGATTATTTCCTTCGCGGAATTGAACAATATACCAATGCTTATCTCTCTCAGGATGCGAAGGAATATGAAAAGACTTTTGAGCTATTTGATAAAGCCGTTGAGCAAGACCCTGAGTTTACCTTTGCCTTTATCTATAGGGCCAATCTTCATAAGCTAATGTATTCAATTGGACTAGATCGTAGTAATGAACGACTGCAAAAAGCAAAAGAGGATATAGATAGAGCTCTGGAAATTGATCCTGATATGCCTGAGGCTCAATTACAATTGGCGCAGTACTATATCGTGGCCTTAAAAGATTATGACCGGGCATTACAAATATTCGAATCTGTTCAGAGGGCCCGACCCAACCTCTCGCCTTTTCATCTGGGATATTATCAGATAAGACTTGGGAAATGGGAACAAGGTTTACAGAATCTGGAAAGGACATTTAAACTCGACCCGCGTTCTTCTGAAACTGCACATATATTAGGCAGATGTTATGCTTGGGTAGGAAGATACGGTGAATCAGAGCAGTGGTTTGACCGTGCCCTTTCCATCTATCCGGATCTTTATTTTTCCAAATTAGGATTGGCTCGGCTTGCCCTGCTTTCAAAAGGTGACACAAAGCAAGCGCGAGCTTTGCTGGAAAAATTAAGGCCGCAAGTGCTCACGGATCGCAATTTATTTTTCCTTAACTTGTACGAACGGAATTATCAAGGAGCACTGGACCTACTTGCTGCTATGTCTTATAAGGCTTTCCAGGAAGCCCATTTTTACACACCCAAGAATTTGGCCTACGCTATTGCCTACCATGCCATGGGCGATAACGAAATGATGAAGACACATGCTGATGCGGCAAGACTCGAATTGGAAGAGGCTATTGCCGAACGTCCCGAGGATACGAGACTTTATACTGCTCTTGGGCTCGCATATGCTTTCCTGGAACGCAAGGAGGATGCTATTCGGGAGGGAAATCGAGCAGCGAATCTATATCCTGTCTCCAAGGATGCCTTTGAGGGGACTCGATACATCCTGAAATTAGCCATGATTTATACAGTGGTGGGCGAATATGAGGAGGCCATAAACCAGCTTGTATACTTGCTTTCTATTCCATCTGGAAACGTTATTTCAGTTCCTATCTTACGACTGGATCCCATATGGGACCCTCTGCGAGATCATCCGCGGTTTCAGCAGCTGCTGGAAGAAGATCCTAAAAGCAGTTTACATCTTCTAACTTCTACCTGAAGACTAGCTTAGCTACTTACAGGGGAATACAAGGTAGCTAACACTTCTTTGGCGTGTTTCTTGAATCACAATCTCTGCCATGGGCAGGATATATCGTCAGAGTCCTGCCTGTGCGGTGCACGCAGACAGGCATCCGGAGAGGACGGTATTGAAATTCTCTATTTCTTGCGGCCTTCTCGTTGACTTGATATGTTTGTTCTGTGTAGTATTGTTAATTAAGCAGCTCAGAGAGTGAAAACTTGATGAAATTTAGAGAAAATCGTCATGAACAAAAAAAAGAAATTTCTCTCGTGTCCGGAGGGGAAATCAGTGATAAAAATAGGCCGGGAGGAAGGGATGAGTGATTTCGGCGGATCGGTAAAGAGTTTTGGGTACTATGAATTCGCGATTCTCGGCGTTCCTTTTGATGAGAAATCCAGCTTTCTCCGTGGCGCAGCCAGCGGGCCCTCGGCGGTGAGAATGGCTTCCACGGGAGCCGCGATTAATCCCTGGACCGAGCTGGGCGTCAATCTGGCGGAGGAAACAACCGTGGCCGACTTGGGCGACATTGATGTGTCGGAGGGCTTTCCCCTGGCTTTTCAGCGCATCACGGAGGGCGTGGCCGGTATTCTTAAGAAAAAGGCGTTTCCGGTGATCATCGGGGGAGATCACTCCATTTCCTACCCTGTTGTCAGGGCGCTATCCCAGTTTTACAACCCACTCGACATCCTGCATTTTGACGCCCATCCCGACCTTTATGAAGAATATGAGGGAGACCGATTTTCCCACGCTTGTCCCTTTGCCCGAATACTGGAAGGGGGCCTGGTGGACAATCTGGTACAGGTGGGGATTCGTGCGGCGGTGGGCGCAAACAGGGCACTTGCGGAAAAATACGGTGCAACCATGATCGAAATGAAGGATATGGATAAAATCCCGAAGCTCGATTTCTTGAATCCTCTCTATATTTCCGTGGATATTGACGTCCTGGATCCTGCCTTCGCGCCGGGAGTTTCCCACCATGAGCCGGGCGGATTGAGCACAAGGGAGCTGATCCATGTCATTCACGGTATTAGTGCCCGAATTATCGGCATGGATCTTGTCGAAGTCAACGGGGAGCGGGATGCATCGGGAATAACGGCTGCCGCGGGGGTGAAAATCATCATGGAAGTGATGGGGAAGGCGGTTTTCAGCAGACGCAAAAAGGAGGAATCATGAACAGAAGAGCAGTGAGGCGGGTTTTGTTGTTGGCTCTTGTTTGCTTTGGCCCGGTTTTCGCCCGGGCAGAGGGGATTTTCGACAAATATTTCCTGGATTTTACCATGCGCATCGATTATTTCCATTTTGGAAACGCCGAGATGGAGGAGATCAGCATTGATCGGATATACCTGCAGAAAGGATGGGCAGGAAGTCTCGAAAACCTGATCGATCCCTTCAACAACGTCCCCTGAGACTGCAGCTTGGCTGTGGCAAGTTATAAATTATATAAGAGATAGATTCAGAATCACCGGGGTATTTTAGCTTAAATCTTTCCTTTTATTAGAGAGACGATTTTCATGCTAAATATTATCATTTAAGCTCAGATTAAGGTTTGTGAGTGCTTGCGGAAAAGTTAACTTTATTGATATCAACTATATGCCAAAGCCAAGCCGCAAATGCGCAAATCCGCAAATGCACAATCTGCAAATGCAGCGCTCCATTATGAGACCGACACGCTCTGCTCGTGATGACAATTTACTGAAGCACATGTCGCCAATAGGCTCGCCCCTTGGGTAAAAAATGCCGACATTTGTTAATTATGATGATATTGAAATAAGTTCATATCGTGATTAAACAAAATTTCAACGTAACAAGCTTTTATCATTGAAGTTATATTAGGGTGTAGGCATATTTTATGAATAGTTCAGGCCAAAGAAATTGAAAATATGTGCTAAAGTCTGTTAAAATTATTATCAATGAAGGATTTTGAAATATGAAAAAATCAAATTGGCGATACGTTGTAGGTACTCTCCTTTTTATATGCATCATAGGAATAGCAATTATCGGAATCCTAATGGGCCTGGTTATTTCCAAGGGCCCACAGGCTTCAGAAAGCGTCAAGTATTTCCTGGGGTTCCAGCTTCATCAGTGGGGAAATATCCATTTCTATTTCTCTATTGCTTTCATTGTTCTTGTCATCATTAACCTCATTCTCAGTTGGAGCTGGATAAAGGGCAAAGTCCACCAGCTCTTTCATAGAGGCTGGGCGACGTTGCTTGTTTTGACAATTGTTGCCTTTCTTTTGGTCCTTTTCCTTTTCTGGGCCTTTTATCTGAAAGCTCCGGGAGCTTTTAAGGACTATGGAGTGAGAGCCGGGAGTGAAGCGAATACAAAGCCCTTTGAAAAAAGTCAATACCGCCAAGAAGAAAGAATTTCTATTGGAGAAGGCAGAGATTACGTTGCAATCACTGGTCAGATGACCCTCCTGGATGTGGAAAAAGCAACTGGAATTCCTGCAAAAGAGATCGCTGATGAATTAGGTCTGCCTTCTAAAATTTCACTGAACAAAACTTTAAGGCAATTAATAAAAAGATATCCATTTACTATACAGGAAGTGAGGGATGTTGTAACTGAATTTTTAAACAAAAAAGAGTCTCTTCATCAAGAAAAAAATGAAGCAGAAGAAACTCAGATAAGAAAAGAGCAGGAAATAAAAATTAAAGAAGAGATAAGGCCAAAGGAACTTCTTCACGAAGAACCCAAGCAAAGATTGATCAGAGGACGTATGGCTGTGGTTCCTTCAGGAATCCTTATTACTGGGAAGATGACACTATATGATTTAGAGGACATAACCGGTATTCCGGCCCGAAAAATTGCTGATGAATTGAAAATTCCTTCAAACGTCCTTCTTTATGAACACCTGGGAAGACTGAGAAAAAGATATCTCTTTAGCATGCAGGAAGTAAGGGATGTAGTGGCCTCTTTAATGAAGAAAAATAGAAAGAAAAAATAAAAATTGACAATCAAGAATTTAATGTTTTGGGCCTGCGCATGGATGAATTAGTTCTGAGGAAAAAGCTAATTATGTTTTCATTAAATTCTAGTTTGATAAGAAATTTGTTAGCATTCTTATTCTTGTATGTCACTTTCTCAGGAATTACATTCTCTAAGATAAATGAATTCTGTGATTACAGTACAGGTATTATTATTCAGGATAAAGTAGAGGCAAAAAAGCTATGTAAATACTACTTTGAAAGCAAAGGTTTTGAGACCGGGAAAATAAAAATTTCTGAGCTGAATGTTGAAATTATGCTTGAAGAAAATCAATTCTACAAAAGAGAAGAGGATGTTATGGATGTATATGAAAGGATAAATGAAATAAGAAAACAGTTTGGGCTTCCAACACCTTACCATGATTATGTTCAGGGATACGGATGGTGTGGTGTGTTACAAGCCAAGTGTTCAAGAAAAAAAGCGTATGGATATATTGTTTTGATAAATAAGAATCTAAATGATGCAAGCATGATTTATACTAGAGCACACGAAAATGGTCATTTCTTGTGGTATATTGGTAAACAGGAAATAATTTATCAGAAATTCAAAAATTCATATTTCGTAAAATCTAAGATTCATACTGATGAAGACTTTGGGAATTTATGTGGATGGGTTGCATTAAAAATTGTTGGTTATAATCTAGATGAGTGTTTCATAATAAACATCGGGGATCCTGAAGCAGAAACTAAGGTAATTAGTTTAAGGAATCTAGTCAGAAATTATCTGCTGGATTAAAAAACAAGCTTAAACCCTGATGATTTAAATATATGATTAAAGGCTGCAAGAAGAGGGACTTGACCTTTTTTCTTTCTTTTATCATCTTGACATATTTCTCTGATAAATATCGATTAATCTAGGGACATAAGCATGCCAAAACAGACCAAAACTGACTGTTTACGTCTGTTTGTAAATGTAAAGTACTTTCTAAATATTCTCATTTAAGCTCAGATTAAGGTTTGTGAGTGCTTGCGGAAAAGTTAACTTTATTGATATCAACTATATGCCAAAGCCAAGCTGCAAATGCAAACAAGCCGCAAATGCAAAGAGATAGACAGTTCCCCCAGATAAAGGAGTCAGAAAACAAAGCAAGCTTATCAATACTCTTTTTAATATTGTTTCGATTTCCATATTTCAATATATCTTATATTCTAGTCAAAAAATCTCACCTACACTCTTTATCACATGAATTCAATTATTTCAAATAACCGGTAGAAAGGAATCGGTCAAGCCGGTTTGAATCATTTTTATTTTCCCTTAAAAAGAAAATTCAAACCCTGCATAAAAAGACCTGGGCCGCATGGGCCCATAAATATATCCTGAATCTCTATACATACCTTTATCCAGATCTTTTTGATAGGAATTAAAAAGATTATACATACCTAAAAAAATATTGATTTTACTTTTTTGATTGATATTAAAAGGCTTTTTAAATTTTGCATTAATTACCCAGAAAGATTCTCTGGTTTCCAGCCTATCTTCATCTATATATCCAGCAAAGTGAGGAACTTTCATCTTTCCAGTATATTCTAATGACAAGTCTAAATTAAAAAAATTTGGGTTTTCATAGCTAAATCGAGCATATCCATAGGAATCAGGCGTCTTGAAAAATTCATGTGAACCAAAATTAGGCTCTGGTTCATCAAGCCAACTTCGCTGTAGAGTCAATCCAGCTCCTAAGGATAAATAATGACCCAGTCTACAACCGAAATCAGCAGAAATTCCATAAACCCCCGCATCCGATCCGTTTATTCTTTCAAAAACAATCGTATTCTCTCTGCAGTTCCATTCCTCCTCATCAAGCATAAAGGCATTGGTCAGTAAAGTGTAAAAAGCCTCCATACTGACTTGAAACAAATTTCTTCCCACTTTCCTGCCATAGTCAAAGCCTGTGCTCACACTATAGGATTTCTCTTCTTTTAATTCTGGAGAGTTCTCTATGATCATTCCCTTGCCGCTTACCTGACTGATATCTAGATCTTCATTAAAAACCTGAGGGGCCCTAAAACCTGACGAAAAAGTCACTCTCCAACTCATATCTTTTATGAGATTAATAAGAAGGCTCATTCTTGGGTTAAAGATGAGTTTATCAATCAATGAATGCCTGCTTAACCTCAAACCAGCAAGGATGAAAAAGGTTTTATTTAATTTAAAATCATCTTGAGCAAAGAAACCAAACTCCTTATAATCATTATCAATCTCTCTGCCGTAGGCAACAGCTTGGTCTTTGATTTTTTCATCTTTAAATTGAAAGCCAGCAGATATAAGATGTAATCCTATCTGATAATTCATCTGGGCGTTTAAAAATGAGATTGGGTTCTCTGTCATTCCATAGGCATCGAGATTTTGTTCAGCTCCATAATAGGTGCTCCTATCTGCATGAATATGAGAAAAGGAAATGGAATAATACATGCTTTTGGTTAAATAATGATTCCAATCAGCAGAGAGACCTAATATGTCTGAATTTATCCATTCAGCTATATTGGCTTCATGGGGTGGTCTATCAAAAAGGTCTCCCCCACGCCTATCTTCAGATATTCTAAAAAGACCTAACTTGAGCTTTCCTTTAATCTTTGGGATGGAATTGTAAAAATTTAATCCAAAACTTGTGCTTTTTAAACGGCCAATTTCAGAAAAACTATCTTCATTTAAATCCACTGGTTGTCTTCCTTTATAATTGGCGAAAAGGAATCCTTTTGTGTTTCCGCCCCTGGTCACTACGCTGCTCCGAAACCCTAGATTTGTGTATGGTTCTCCTTTAATGGACTCCTGGTGTAATTTTATGTTGGTGCTATTTTCCATTGGTTCTTTAGTTAAAACATTAATGACTCCAGATACCGCATTCCCTCCATAAAGGGCAGAACCTCCTCCTTTAACAATCTCAATCCTGTCAAGCATCTCTGTTGGAATTTGTTCAAGTCCATAGACTCCGATCATGGAGCTGAAAACAGGGGAGCTGTCAATCAAAACTTGAGTGTACTTTCCTTCCATACCGTTGATGCGAACTTGAGTAAAATTGCAGCTCTGACAGTTAGTTTCAACCCTGACACCTGAAGTGCAGCAGAGGGACTCAGCAAGTTGGGATGCCTCTTTTTGCTCAATTTCTCTTGCGGTAATAATTTCAGTTTTTACAGGAACCTCGACATAAAGCTTTGGTGTTTGAGTGGCAGTAACAACGATTTCCTCTGAAAGTTTTCTTATCAATTGGATATCGATTGTCATATCTTCTATTAAATCAAATGGTTCAGACTGGAAATCCATATAGCCCTCAACATAGACTTCAATATGATATCTTCCTGGAGGCATGGCTTGAATTTTGAATGCTCCTGTTTCATCGGTTTTTACAGATCTTTGAACCTCTGGAATGAAAACAACTGCATTTTCAATCGGACCTTCCTTATAAGACTTTACAATACCGGAAAGTGTAAAGAGCTGAGTTTCTTCAAATTGTTCTCTAACAGGATTTATTGTTATTTCTTTTGCCTTAAGCCGTAGCGGACCTGTTATGATTATTAGATTTATGATTAATATGATAATTGATCTTTTCATGATATTCTCCTTCAATTTCAGTATTGGTCTCGAGATCAGAATTCAAACAAAGACATTCATGATGAAAAAGAATGATCTTTTTGGTATGGAAATTAACATTCCGGAGGAAAACGAGAGGAGAGCTGGATAGAAAAAACAGAGGTATCATTAAATATATAAAAGAACTCTATAATTCCTACTATAGAAAGAGGTGGCAGAAAGAAAAAATTGATCTGACTCGTTGTTACTGAATAATTCTGAAACTGGCAAGCTGGACAGTTATCTGTATCGTAATAATTAGGAATAGGAATTTGGTTTTTTTGTTCATGACAATTTCCACTCAATTTCATCAAATTATCACCATTTGATTTGCTTCATTAACAATAATACATAGAAAAAACATATACTGTCAATAAGAAGTCCTCATGAAATAGAGAATCTCATAGAATTGGCCTGTAAAAAGCCTATATTGAATAGACTTCACCCTTAACTGCTGAAAATCTTGATTCTCATATATTCTATTCTTTCCTCAGCTACCATATTAAGCTGAGCTTTGGGAGGCGGAGGTCGTTCTGCCTTAAAGGTCAGATTAGAGAAGCGGGCGTTTATACTTGAAGAATATCCGTAGCATCTTGGGTATGGTAAAGAACACCTGGCGGTGAGGTGTATCCAGTATAAGCTCTTCCCGCATTCACTCGCCCGCCCCACTCCTTGCGCCTCTTAGCATGACAAGATTGACAGAAACCACGTGTTTTGCAGGAAAACATAAGAAGCCTTTCTGTACTGCAATCATGACATCTTATCTGCGCAAATCCACAATTTGGATTGCCGCAGTCCAGATACTTATCAACTACTTCCTGAACAATGGGGTGGAGATAACCATACTCACGTTCAAAGCTTGACTCATAAGCCTTGAGGAAGCGGTCAATATTATGGAAAACCACACGATACATAACCGTCCTCTCCGGATGATGCTGAAGATATACCCTGCCCATGGCAGGGATTGTGACTCAAGAAACGTGCCAAAAGGGTTAGCTGCTTTGTATTCCCCTGTAAGCAGCTAAGCTAGGCTTTAGGAAGAAGTTATAAGTTGTAAACTGCTGTTTGCTTTCAGAGGATAAAGGTATAATAAAATAAATAAATGCATTTGATAACTGATATTTAATCTCTTTACTCTTTGGATCCTTTCGGATGATCAACCAGCATTCATCACCAGGGAAACCATTATCTTCACTTGGAAATACACGCAGACACGCTATATCTGCCCATAACTCCCTTCGCTCAGTGTCACGGATAAAAACATGATGCAAGTGTTGATTTACCTGCACCATTTGGACCTACAATTGCATGGATATGCCCTTACCAGATATCCATATTTATTCATATAAACAAATTTTTTTAGGGACATCCTTTCTGGTATTCTCCGTTCAGCCTCAATTTGACTATTCGAAAGAATCGGACTAATGTTTTCTGAGTGTTTACTAACAATTATCAAGGCAATAACATTCATAGTATCTGGAATGCCTAGAATTTCTCTTATCTTCCTTGGGCTGTATCTTGCTATTGGATGAGCCACTAAACCTAACTCTGTAGCTCTTAAAATAATAAATGCGGTTGCCATACCCGTGTCAAATAGATAATATTCTATATCATGAATGACACAATCATCCTGCTCTTTGCTGAAAATAACTATAATCATAGATGCAGTTTTTGCCCATTCATTACCAGAAGATAAAGCTGGATGCATCTCTTCTAATTTCTTTGAATACAGCTCAAAATATGAATCCATTTGCTGACAGTAAGGACACGACGGGCTATAAAAAATTACTATAACCGGCTTATCCTTTTTTCCAATAGTTTCTCTCCAAGTTATATCTTTCAGTTCAACAAGATAATTCAAACTCATGTTAATCCCCAGTTTGTGTATAAGAATCAATTAGGTCGGATTTATGTTTTACCATTATAATGAATTCCTATTATTTTTTTCAATTTTAGCAGTATTTCTTTGGTTCAATATCTCAATTATTTTGGTAATGTCTGTTAATGGAGATTGGCAAGTATAATTACGGCAAATATAGACAGTCACTTTTCCATTAAGGCTTTTTTGATGTTTGGTGTACTTAGCCATACGAACAATATCAGGTGTTTCCTGTTCGGTAGGACGAAGAATAATAACCTTATTAGGTATGAACAAGCAATTAATTGCCTTTATCATCTCTTTTGTTTCGACCGCCTGAGAATTTCCTGCAATTACGATCTCATAAGAAGGTCCAACTTCGAAGTCCAATGCCATCACTAATTGGCTATATGCCGATGGTGATTGTTGGATGTTCTTTGAAAATGCACTCCCAATCATGACAGCTTTTTCTTCAAATTCGGGATTTGCTGTTATGCGACCTAAATGAAGTAGATTCAACATTGCAACAGAGTTTCCACTTGGAATAGCTCCATCATAGATTTCTTTCTTCCTAATCAACA
The DNA here is from genome assembly GCA_964648465.1 of uncultured Eubacteriales bacterium. Taxonomy (GTDB): domain Bacteria; phylum Acidobacteriota; class Aminicenantia; order Aminicenantales; family Aminicenantaceae; genus Aminicenans. Next base: position 51,239 of record CAZYMU010000014.1, read on the forward strand.
GTTTTTCATCATTATCTGAAGTGAAATAAAATGCACCATCTTCATCATCCCAAAAATGATCTAGTAAATATCCATTCAATTCTAAAGCAGTTTTAAGATATTTTGTATTAAAGGTGGTTTCATACAGTTCTATCAATCCAAAAATAAGAAATACATAATCATCCACATTTGCTATCACGGCTGCTTGACCATCACGATAACGATGAAAAAGTCCGCCATCTGATCTACGCATATTCTCTAAAATGAAATCTACCGAGCGGCAAGCAGCTTCAACGTATCTGGATTCATCAAAGATTTGTGCCCCTTTTGCAAATGCTGCAATCATTAGTCCATTCCAATCTGCCAAAATTTTATCGTCCTTATATGGATGTATTCTTTTAATACGATAAGAAAATAATTTATTCAGTGCTGCTTTCAAACCATTTTTGATATCTTTTTCCGACATGTCCAGGCAATTGACCAGTTCTTCAATTGAAGATGTTTGATGAAAGATGTTCATATCGGTTTTTGTTCCTGTTGCCCCATCAGTAAAATTCCCATCTTTTTTGATGTTGAATAATCTTACAAGTATCTCTGTTTCTTCTGGTGTAAGCAATTTTTTAATTTCTTCATACTTCCAGAGGTAAAATTTTCCTTCCTCACCTTCGCTATCAGCATCCTCTGCAGAGTAGAATCCGCCTTCCGTCGAGACCATGTCTCTTAAAACGTATTCAAATATTTCTTGTGCTGTTTCCCCATACTTCTTGTACCGTGTTGCCTGATACGCATCACAATATACCATTGCAAGTAAAGCTTGATCATAAAGCATCTTTTCAAAGTGTGGAACCATCCACTTAGCATCAGTAGAGTAACGATGAAAGCCGAACCCAACATGATCGTAAATGCCGCTCTTTCTCATTTCAATGAGACTTTTTTCTACCATTTCCAAAGCTTGCTTATTATCAGTACGTGTCCAGTATCTCAATAAAAAAAGAAGATTCTGAGGAGTGGGGAATTTTGGAGCAGAACCAAAACCACCATGAATCCTATCAAAACTCAGTAAAAGTTGATCATAGGTTTTTTTCAATGTATCTTTGTTTAATTTTTCTCCAGATTTATAATGTGAAATTTGCGTTAAACTTGCAGTAGTTTTTTTTGCTGAATACAGCAGATCATTTCGCCGCGTTATCCATATATTCCTTACATGTGGAATGAGGTCAAGCATCCCGATTTGCCCGAATCGATTATGTTTTGGTATATATGTTGCAGCAAAAAACGGTTTTTTGTCTGGTGTCATAAAAATAGTTAGAGGCCATCCTCCTCCACCAGTCGTTATTTGACAGATTGTCATGTAAATGTTATCTAGGTCAGGTCTTTCCTCTCTATCTACTTTTATGCAAACAAAGGTGTCATTCATCAGATTTGCTACTTCAGGATCCTCAAATGATTCGTGAGCCATAACATGACACCAGTGACATGTTGAATATCCAATTGAAAGAAAAATTGGCTTGTTTTCATTTCTTGCTTTTTCAAATGCATCAGAACACCAAGGATACCATTGTACCGGATTATGGGCATGTTGTAATAAATAAGGATTTTTTTCAGATATGAGATGATTAGTATGTTTGAATTTTTTCAAAATTTACTCCTCTTTATGTAAGTAACCAACCACACTCATGTAAACGGTGCTTTCTTTAATGCCATCAACATTAATAATCTCATTTATCTCATCATCAAATAATGCAGCAATTTGACAACTCCCTAGATCGAGACCTGTAGATGTAAGAGCAAGGTTTTGCGCAATGTGTCCTGCATCAAGATAGACATAACGATACGCACGCTGGTTATATTTCCATTTAGACCTGTTAAAAATTGCAGTCCAAATAAAAACTACCGCAGCATCTGCACACATATTTTGACCTAATGCTGCCTGAGCAATTTCGTTTCTGAAGTCCCCCAATTTCAACTCCTCAAGACAATGTTCCTTTATAAAATAATGATAAACTCCTCTATCCACATTTTCTACATTGTTAACCACAAGATATGTTTCTATTGGATATAAGGCTCCAGCAGATGGCGCAGTACGGAATTCATATCCGTTTTCTTTTCTTTGAATACCTGTTGATGCCCACAGTAAATAGGACAGATTTTCCTTATTTATTGGTTCATTTGAGAATATGCGGATACTTCGCCGTTTCTGTAAAATTGTATCTAATGATTTGCTTACCTTTACTGCTGGATGACCAAGATTTATCCTTTTACAATGGGGATATTCTTTATACACTTCAGGCTGGTTATCCCAATCTAATCCATTTCCAATCAGTTGATTACGGTGGTATTTTGTCGATTGATGAAATCGATCGCCACTATTTTTCTCCATTCTAATCACCTCAATTTTTTAGAGGAAACTACCCCTCTCTGTTATTAATACACTACTAATCTTGGAGGTCATGTATTTTTCCTAGCACCTCTTCTACATGACCAGATACCCGAACCTTCAACCATACATGAGCAACGTTACCCCCAGGATCAATTATGAATGTGCTTCTGATCACACCAAAATATTCTCTACTATACAGTTTCTTCAGCTGCTATACACCATATTTCTCCAAAACATCGTGATCACGATTGCTTAATAGAATTACTCTCAAATTTTGTTTTTGTTCAAATTTTTTATGACTTGATGTTGAATCAGGACTCACACCAATAATTTCTGCATTCAACCGTGAAAATTTCTCCACATTATTGGAGAAATTAATTGACTTAAGTGTACATCCCTTCGTGTTATCCCTAGGATAAAAATAAAGGACAACCCATTTTCCCAGAAATTCTCCAAGAGTATGTTTTTTGTCGTTTTGATCGGAAAGAAGAAAATCCGGTGCTTTATCTCCCATAACAATCATCTTTACCACTCCAGATATTTTATTAGATTTCTCTCAATAACATAGGAACAGAATACACAAAATCACTTTGATTAAGTTTTAGAGCTGTTCTTATCGGTTCTGCTACAATAACCTCTGTATATTCCTTATTATGTGTTATTCATTACATTCTTAACGATTTTAGACAATTTCATCGATTCTCTCAATAATATGTTTTTTTGTGTTTCATCTAATGATTGATCTAGTCTTGGATAGACTTCTTTCTCTTCGAATTTTCTATGTTTCATCAGAAATCTTTTAAATTCGTAAAAACCGTCTATCTTTCTCTATATATTCTTTTTTTTACTTCCAGTTTTTTAATCTTGAATATTTATAACCTAAGATTTCCACATATTTCACATTTATATATTCCTCTAATTTTTGCCATATTTTTCTACCTCAAATTTTTTTTATTGTTTCTTCTTTTTATAATCCTCGATTGCAGCATGAAGGGCATCAGCTGCAAGATTACTGCAATGCATTTTTTGTGGTGGAAGACCATCAAGTTCGTCTGCAACATCTTTACGTGTTATTTCAAGGGCTTCATCAGCGGTTTTACCTATTGCAAGCTCAGTTACCATCGAACTGGTTGCAATCGCTGAGCCACAACCAAAAGTTTTAAACTTTATATCTGTTATAATACCGTTTTCTACTTTGATATACATCTCCATTAGATCTCCACACACTGGGTTTCCAACTTTTCCAAATCCATCTGGGTTTTCAATTACTCCTACATTCCTTGGATTTGTGAAATGATCCATTACTTTTTTACTATATACTGGCATTTTTTTTCACCTCTATTTTGATAATGGTGAAAGCTGTCTAAGACGCTGGACAGTTTCTTCCACCGATTTTACAATTTTTTGAACCTGCTCAAGATTGTTTGAACGGCCGAGAGTTATAACCATTGAGCCATGTGCTTCTTCATGTTTCAGTCCAATTGCTAGGAGAACATGAGATGCTTCAAGTGTTTTTGATGAACATGCAGAACCTGTTGCTATCTGGATTCCATACATATCCATATTCAACAGGATGCTTTCCCCCTCAATATAATTGAATCTAAAACTAGCATGATGCGGTAACCTTTGAGTAGGATGACCTGTCAAATAAGCTTCATCTATTTTATTAATCTCAGAGATAAGACTATCTCTTATTTTTTTCAGTCTTTCACTTTCATTTTTCATCTCTTGTTTTGCAATTCTTGCTGCTTCACCCATACTAGCTATTGCAAAAATATTTTCTGTTCCAGATCTAAGACCTCGTTCTTGGCCACCACCAGGCATAACAGATTTAACTTTCACACCTGGTTTAATATATAGAGTACCAGCTCCAGGTGGGCCATACAGATCATTTGATGAAAGTGTTAAAAGATCAATTTCATCATTTTGGACATCAATTGGAATTCTCCCAGCAGCTGCTGTTGCATCAACATGAAGATATTTTCCATTTTTGTGGACAATTTCACTGATTTTTTTTATGGGCTCTATTGTACCTATTTCATTATTTGCATACATAACTGAGGTTACAACTGTGTTTTTTGTAATCATTTTTTTAAGACTATCCAGATCAACTACACCGAATTTATCCACAGGAACTTGATTAAAACTCCAACCATTTTTAACAAGATCCTTCATTGGATTAATAACAGAGATATGCTCAATAGCACTAGCAAGAACTTCTTTACCCTCTTTGATATTCCTAAGAGCAGTACCGCGAATTCCAATATTATTAGCTTCAGTTGCACTCCCTGTAAAAACAATTGTTTTTTCTGATTCAGCGTTAATCAAATCAGCAACTTTACTACGAGCTTCTTCAATTGCTTGTTTAGCAGTTTGACCAAATTCATACAAAGATGATGGATTTCCAGCTTCAACTAAAAAAGGTTTAGCAAAATCAATAACTCGTGGATCGACAGGCATCGAAGATGCATGATCAAGATATATTCCTTCCATTATTTTTCTCCATTAAAACCACATAGTTGCTCCTGCATCAAGAGCTAGGTCATTTAATGTTCCTGCTCCAACAATTTTCACACCAGGAATAAGATCTACTTTATCCCAGCCAAGCATTTGCTTACTTGCTTCACAAACATAGATTGTTATACCCATTTCAAGTGTTTTCTGAAGCAATTCAGCAACACTTGGAAAACTGCCAAGTTTAATTTTTTCTGCCTCACCAGGTTTTAAAATCTTTAAAGATGTGCCAAGATAATATACCACAGGCCTTAATTCCATCATCTCCGCAGTTTGGGCAAGTACAAGTGGTGAATATTGTTTTGTTGCTTCATCTGTTGTCAAAACATACAAAATCATTTTTTCATCTTTCAATTTTAACTCCTCCATTTTATTTCTTTTTCTTAATAAAGAAGGTCAAGATAGTTCCTTCTTTTTCAAATTTTATAATCTTATGACCTGTTCTTTTCGCCCAGCGTTTGATATCTTCTTCAGCAGCTGGGTCATCTGCTTCAACTTTAAGGATTTCTCCAACCTTTATATTTTCTATTCCCTCCTTGGTCATTGAAATTGGCATAGGACAAAATACTCCAATGCAATCTACTTCTGCATCAGCTTTCATATCTGTCAGATTAGAGATAGGAATTTGGTTTTTTTGTTCACGACAATCTTCTCTCAATTTCATTAAATTATCACCCTTTGAGCTGCTTCATTAACAATAATACATAGAAAAAACATAAACTGTCAACAAGACGTCCGCAGCAAATAGAGAATCTCATAGAATTGGCCTGTAAAAAACCTATATTGAATAGACTTCACCCTTAACTGCTGAAAATCTTGATTCTCATATATTCTATTCTTTCCTCAGCTACCATATTAAGCTGAGCTTTGGGAGGCGGAGGTCGTTCTGCCTTAAAGGTCAGATTAGAGAAGCGGGCGTTTATACTTGAAGAATATCCGTAGCATCTTGGGTATGGTAAATACCACCTGGCGGTGAGGTGTATCCAGTATAAGCTCTTCCCGCATCCATTCGCCCCATTCCTTACGGCGCTTAGCATGACAAGATGGACAGAAACCGCGTGTTTTGCAGGAAAACACAAGTAATTTTTCTGTCCCACAATCAGAACACCTTAAACAGGTTGAAATTCCTCAAGGGCGATCCTGTGAGCGATATCCGTAAAGCCAACATGGCCCTCATCCTGAACGAGACCGCTGTTCGATTGATGGGATTTGAAAGCAGTGAAGCAGCCATAGGGCAGCAGGTGGATTACTGGGGAATCCAACAGTGGCTGAATACGTTTGCCCAGAGAATACCCCTCCATGCCTTGCTATTCCTCGCCCCCCTGGTAATCATAATCGTTATCACTACTTTGACTATCAACTCTCATATCGTAAAAGCCGCAACGGCCGATCCTGTGAATGCGTTCAAACACGAATAAATATTTCTGAAAATCTTTATGCTTAGTTCAGATTTTTAACGCCATTCCCTCATCGCCCCTGGGTCTATCTGTGTATTTCATATTCAATAATCCGGGCTATTCTCAACACCTCTCAAAGCCTTTTCCAGTGCTCAAAAAGTCCTCAGGTCCAACTTTGTCGGATTCCCTCAAAGAACGATTCGGTAAGGCTAAATCTTCAATGTCGCATAATAGATTTTCAAAAATATTTAGGAGTAGATCTAAACTGGAATTTTTAACAAGGTAGTGGTATTTATAAAGAGGAGAAATAAAATGAGTGAAGCGCGGATTATCGACATGGATGCCGAAAATATCTTCGAGTATGGATTCTGCGGGACGAAAAATATCCAGCATGAGGGTTGCCGCAGAAAATCGGAATGGTTTAAAAAAAGACTCACCGAGGGCATGAAGTACAAGGTGTTGTATTCCGAAGAGAAGGGGGCTGTCGGATTGATCGAATACATTCCCGGCGAATACGCCTGGAGGGCCGTCGAAGCAGACGGATACATGGTCATCCACTGCCTGTGCATCTTTTACAAGCCTTACAGGGAAAAGGGAGTTGCATCCAAGATGATCGATGAGTGCATAAATGATGCAAAAAAAGAAAAAAAACATGGTGTCGCTGTTGTCACACGGAACGGCGCGTGGATGGCCGGGAAGGATATATTTGTGAAGATGAGATTTGAAGTTGTGGATAAAGCTGAGCCTGATTTTGAGCTATTGGTGAAAAAAATCGAAAAAGATACCCCCGATCCAATGTGAAATCCGAGGAAGAGTAGCCCTCGTTTAAAATTTGGCAGAAAGTCCGGCAATAAGCGAGATGTCGTTTTTTTTGATACCCTCACCAATGGGTTTGTTGTCGTAATTGTCCATCAAGGTGAGTTTGACCGACAGTCCCTTGGTTATGGCTGTGGCAAGGCTTGCCTCGAAGCGCAAAAAATAATGGTTTAATTCAGAGATGTCCGAGTTTAAATCCAATGTTTGGGAAATCTCTGCACCTTCACTGATTCTCCAGGTGAGTTGATTGCCCACGGCAATGCCTGTGTAGCTATCTGTGTCGCCAGAATCATAATACTTGGTAAACACCTCAGATAAACCAGCGGTGGCTGACAGCTGGACCTTTTCATTCGTCACAACCTTATAACCGACTCCAACAGCGGGAAGAATACGGTAGCTGTAGTTTTTGAATCGGTCCCTGAGTCCCTGGATCCCATAATAGGAAAAAAATCTTGCCGAATGTTTCCAATGGATCTGGCTATTAAATCCCATGGATTCGGCGTTGGTGATATCATTTTCTTTGTTCAGGAGAAAAAAAGCTTTGTTCGTGTTGTCGATAGACTTGGATAGAGGGCCTTTTATGGAAAAAGTCAGAAATAAATTGGTCGTGTCGGTGTTCCCGCGAGCCAAAGCCAATCCCACCGCTGCATCTCCCCTCCATTTGTTTTCTCCACCTTTATTTTCTTGGGCGAATGACCATCCGGCCAAGCATAGGCATAGAACTGCAATAAGCAAATGAAATTTGAAAAGTTTCATGAACACACCTCATAAAAAACGATTTGATTCGTTTTCACATCTTGTTTTATCTAGTAGAATGAATGGAATATTTAAGGTTGAAGCTTACGGGAACGATGGCCAGCCAACAGACCCAGAAGAAATCCGATAAAAAGAAAACCAACGATCACAAGAATACGGGACATGCTGATCGTCCAGAAAAAAAAATGAAAGGTGACCATTTCAGTATTCTGAAATGCGATAATGAGGACAAGCACTGTTGATACAATGATGATGATTGTCTTCGGTTTCATTCATTTCTCCTTTTAATAAAAATAATCCAGCCCAATCAGGACACTGAAAGAGCTCAGGTTGACGCGGAATGTGAATGAAGGTGAATTATCGAGATAGATCGTTTCAGCATCAGCCGTCCGTCTGAGATAGAGACCTTCGAAGAACAAGGATAATTTCTCGTTGAGCTTTATGCTACTCCCGATTCCTCCATGAAATCCTAAACCATTGTCTATTTCTTGTCTTCGGACATTGGCTTCTTCCCAGTTTGTGAGCTCTCTCAAACGAAAACTGTTGAAAAAATAGCCTCCTCTGGTAAATACATACGGTGAGAAAGTTTCGCTCACAGATATGTTGTAATGGATAGAGGCAACAAGGGGAGTCACGGTAAGTGTGCCGTTCAAAAATTGGCCTTCTTCTTTATCGACGCTGAAGCGAGCGTACTTCCATTCGAGAGAAACAGAGATGTCGGGATTGAGATAAATTACTCCACCTATGCCGAATCCGTATCCTGTGTGTATGTTTTTTTTGCTGGGGAAAAATCCTGCCGCGTTAGAGATAGGAATTTTTTTTTGTTCGCGACAATCTTCTCTCAATTTCATCAAGTTTCCACCTTATGAGCTGATGCATCAGCAATAATACATAGAAAAAACATATACTTCAACAACAATTCTCTAAGAGATAGAGAATCTCATATTTGTTTTTGTTGTAGTTTATATTTATAATCGACATTTTTTATGAATAATCCAGGTTAAATTAGAAGTAATACCGGAAGCGCAGCTCCAGGCGGATATCGTTCTGTTTTTCCCCGAATTCCGTGCCTTTTTTCCCTAATAAAAACATTGCCCTGGCCCGCAGTTCAAGGTCAGTAACCGGAGAATAGAGCAATTCCGGGGCAAGGGAAAAACTTCTGTCTTTTAGGTTGCAGATACTGGTAAGTGAAGGAGTAAAATAAAGTATATTAAACGGTTCCTTCTGGCTGATGCGCAGATAGAGGTAGTTTCTTGCTGGAGTAAATGTACGGTAATCAGATAAAGAAGTAGCCAGGCGCAGATCGTTTTCATATCCTGTTTCCAGAAACATTTCATAAGCCCGGTCGATTACCCCATAATAATTTTCCATTTCCTCTTGGGTATAGCCTTTTCCATTGCGATAATATTCGAGAAAAAAAGTGGTGTTGGTTTTAGTAAGAAAACGGATTCCAAGAAGATAGCTGCTGCCGGCTTCATCTTCATCAGTTGAAATACCTTCTTCATCAAGATTTTTTTTGGAATAACTATTTAGATAAGCCCATTCTCCATGAATCTCAAAATAAGAAGCAATATTACGGGAAAAATCAATCCCATAGCGGGACGAAACTCCAGGGCCGGAAAGAAACAAGATGTCAATATCTGTATCAAATAACAAAAAATAAAACTTTCCTCCGAAATTCAGAGTGTTTAAACTGCCTGCCTTACTGTTTAATTGCTCAAAAATCGGGAGAAGGACCGCTGTAACAGTCAGTGTTTTCAGCTTACCCGAAAAACTTTTTATATAGTCGGCCGAAAACACTGTAAAGCCTTCCAAAGCAAGGTCAGGGTCATAGGGATTTTTAGGATTGTCAATAAATGCGACCGGATTCCAAGCATAACCTTTCCCCCACTTCAGGCGTTTTTTTCCGATATCTATCTGAAAGTGCAAGGAAGGCTTTAGTGAAAGATATCCTTCATAAAGGATTGTTTTATGGGACCAATCCTGATCAAGATAGCTCAGGTCCGTATTAAGACGAATTTGGGCTTTTGCTATTCCTTTCTCAAGGCTTAAATCCATTAGGGCTTTGAAATTATATTCAGAAGCAGTCTTGCTTAATAAGCTTTCATAAAACCTCAAAAGATAAAAATAAGAATCCTGGTCTAGCAAAGAAAAGACCGGCCTTGCCTCCAAGTATCCGCCGAACTGAAAGGCCTTCTTTTCTATCTCTGAAAGGTCAAAAGAGTATTTTTCCTGAGTATAACCTGTCCGCAGGAAAAGACAGCACACCAGCAGGAAGATACTGAGACATTTCATTTTCGTAACGTTTCCATATTTGGCATAAAGGTCAAGGTAAAGACCTCATCTTTAAATTCCCTTTTTTTAATCCCCGCGAATATCATGATCGATTTATAATCTTTATGCAGGGGGCTGTCTGTTTTCACTACTGAAGGCCGGACAATGCCCCCGCCAAAATCCGTGACTTCCTTAAAATGAATTGTTTTTATCAGCATGTAAGCTTCGGTCATGCATTCTATTTTATCAGGCAGAATGCGTGTTTTGTCCACCCATATCCGTAGCCGGTCATATGCAACAGTATTTGTTTTGGCCTTAAGGTGAAGGAGTAACTTTTTGTCCATGTCTTGCGTTTTTTCCACATTGTACTCAACAGCATAATCCAAGCGGAGAATATCAGCGTTATTGAATACCCCTCCTACTACTGACTGCATGCTGGTAATCCTTACTGGTTTCCCAACATTGGGTATATAAAGCCACATGTTCTCATCCAGCCGCAAAGTGCTGCGCCCTTTTTCGCTAGCCGGCGATATAAAAAGAGCTGCAACCTTATCCGTACCCTTTTTTACTGTGAACAACACGAATTCTTTTTTACGGCCGTTAGGTTCAATATTGATAAGTTTTCTATACGACTCATAGGACTCAGGGCTCAAGTTTCTGTCCAATTTTTTCAGAATTTCATTCCCATCATCAGCTGACAGGGGTATAACAATAAAAAAGGCCAATAAAATAATATTAAATCTATGCATCTCTATACTCCATAATTATCTTTTTTCATAACTAAAGCCTGCAAAAAGCTTAGCCGCTTATACATGCCTTAAAGCATTGATAGGTTCCATCCTCGAAGCTTTAAAAGCCGGTTGCAATGCTGCCAGTACTGAAACCACAATTACAATGCTTGATATCAAGAAAATCTGCCCCATTTCAAGACGAGGTGAAAGGATCAACCCTACCTGACGGCCGAAATTAAACGATATTCCCACTGCATTAATGGTATAAGTCGCCAGAGAAGTAAAAATAATTCCGACTATCGTGCCAAATACACCCAGGAAGAATCCCTCGATTAAAAACAAAAAAAGAATCTTCCCAGGTTTAGTACCAATAGCCGCCATCGTACCTATTTCCCTTATACGTTCAAAAATCGCCATTATCATAACATTCATAACACTTATCAAGACTATGGCAATAAGCATAAGCTTTATGAAAAAAGTCATGATATCTATCATCCTGGCAACATTATAAAAAGGAGATAAATCCTCCCAAGTGCGGACATCAAAGATGGGTTTCCCAGCCTTATTGGTCTCTTCGGAAAGAGCTGACGTGAGGCCGACACTGACATTGTGCAGCTTATCAAAGTCACTCAGCCTGATAGCGATTTCGCTTATCTCCAGCTGCTCCATGCGGAGCAGTTCTCTCGCATCATCAATGTGCATATAACCATCCCTTCCTCCGGGGCCGGTAACGCTCTCGATAACTGCCCCTACTGTGAACTGCTTTCCATTTACAGAGCCATCCCGGTTGGTTGCAATGATTACAATAGTATCTCCGAGCTTGACTTTCATTCCTTTGGCCAGAAGTTCGGGTATAAAAATTTCGCCTTTCTTTATAACTTTTTCCCCTTTTTTAACCCTGCCGGGAAGAAGCGGGGCAACTGCTGTTTCCTTATCAGAGTATACTCCGTTAATTCTGATATTGGTGGTTTCTATAAAATTGCTGAACATTCCGGCAAATTTAATCCTAGGAGAAAAAGCTTCTATTCCAGGTACTGAATTGATCGCTTTTTCCAGCTTTTTCATGTTTTTCGGACTTAAATTTAGGGTCAGAGGCAGACTGTCAATAGAAGCCATATAGCCTTGTTTGTGAACCTGAATATGACCTAGCATGGAATCGGTTATCTGGCCTATCATAAGATTTTTAAAAGCGCTTGAAGAAGATACAAAGACAAGCACAAAGGTCACACCCACAGCAATTAAAGAAAATGTCAACAGGGTCCGCCTCTTATATCTTAACAGGTTTCTCACCGCGATCTTTACCAGCTTAAACATAACGGCCTCCTTTTCCAGCGGCTTTTCCGGTAATCATGCCATCTGTCAGAGTATAGATAGTTTCAACTTCTCCGACGATCTTTCTATCATGGGTAGAAAAGATAAAGGTAACTCCCAATTCATCTTTCATTTTATGCATAATATCGATTACCATGAATGCGGTTTTGCTGTCCAGATTAGCGGTTGGCTCATCAGCCAGTACCAAGCTCGCATTGGTGACCAGAGCCCGGGCAACAGCCACTCTCTGTTTCTGTCCCCCCGATATCTGGTCAGGATATTTATCTTTTTGATCAAGCATACCTACTGTATCCAACAGGGATAAAATCCTTTTCTTTCTTTCTGCTGCAACAACATTCTGAACCACCAGCAATGGATATTCCACATTTTCATATACAGTCAAGACCGGCATTAGATTAAAATCCTGGAAAATAAAGCCCAGGTTCCTGCCCCGGAAATCAGCCGCCTCTCTCCTAGACAGACTGGAAATAACAGCTCCGGCTACCGTTAAGCTGCCTGATGTGGGACGGTCCAGACAGCCAATGAGATTCAGAAGCGTTGTCTTACCGCTGCCTGAAGGGCCCACAAATGAGACAAAAGATGAAGGCTCAACAGTAAAGCTTACAGATTTCAAGGCTTCTACCCGCAGTTCCCCCAGAGAATATACCTTGGTCAAATCTTGGGCGGAAATCAGACTCATTATTACCCTCCTAACCAATATCAAATCTTATAAGACAGCATTTTACTGTTTTTTTTCGCTATGATAAAGTAAATAAAAGTAAATTTTTCTATAGAAAGGGAAAAATTTGAGAACAATATGGTTAGGAAGCAAAGTTATTCAGCAGTATAATCTTAAGGATCTCCAGGGAAAACTTCAGATCAGCCGTGTATTCGCTGATCACCTCCCCGGCACACTGTTCAGCAAGCCAATGCAAGCTGAAACGGCGCGCCCGAATGGCACCGACGCTTGGGTGGCTGGCTTAGTTGGTACGCAGGCTGAATGTTTTTTGCAACTATTTTTATCTTTTCAAGTGCTATAATTATGAGTGATGGTTAGAGTGTATCAACAATTGAGCCCCTGGCTGAATTGTAGAAAGTGGATATATAAAGAAATACATTATTGGAGTGAATTTGCACTCAGACGTTGAATTGATGTTAAAAGTACATGAAGGGCAGACAGATAAACTGGCTCTTCTCTTTGAGAGATATAATAAGCCGCTGTTTTCCTATTTTTACCGCTATTGCGGCAGGCAGGACGTTAGTGAGGATCTGGTGCAGAATGTCTTTTACCGCATACTCAAGTACAGAAAGGATTATAACGGCTCTGGAAAATTCACGACCTGGATGTACAAGATCGCGCATAACCTGGCCATTGATTATTACAGTAAGCATGGCCGCTATCAGTACCATGATGTTGACAGACTGGTCGATGAAAGTGAAGATACGGCAGATAAGACCTTAATCAAGAAAGAAGAGACCCGGCTTCTGCGGCAGGCGCTGGATCAATTGAAACCACATGAAAGGGAGGTGTTGATCCTGTCAAAGTATCAAGAATTGACCTATAAAGAGATAGGCAGTATATTAAACAGCCCTGAAGGGACAATTAAAGCACGTGTATTCAGGGCTATACAATCATTAAAAGAAATTTATGGTGTATTAGAGAGGTGAGTGTCATGGAAAAGTATCCCATGGAAGCATTGATAATGGACTACTGGGATGAGAATACCGGTCCAGACAAAAAAAAAGAGATCGAAAAACAATTATTGGAAGCGGGTTTTTCCAAAGAAAAACTTCTGGATCTAAAAGCATTCTATTCTTCTCTCGATAATGTCCAGATACCGGAGCCTCGCGACCGCATGACTGAATCTTTTTACAAAATGCTGAGGTCTGAACAATCCTCAACCAAAAATA
>CAZYMU010000015.1:0-64835 GCA_964648465.1 uncultured Eubacteriales bacterium
TGGCGTTAAAAATCTTAGTGGAGCGCAGACATGCCCTCAAATTCATCTTATCTAAGTTCAGCAATTTTTACCTTACAGGCAAGCCGATCTTACCGCATCTGCTTCGTTACAGCTCATTCGTAGTGAAGGACCACAACTTCATGCGCTGTGCCTTGCATCTGCAACAAGCTTGGCTCGTGAATAATCCAGGTTAGATTATTCTTTATCCTTTTCTCTAGAAGAGGTAAAAGTTTTCCAGCTTTTTGCGAGCCGCTGGAGTTCCTCATCAACAAGGTAATTTACCGTGCCCTCTTCAAATATTCCGTCTTTTTTTCTTTTTCCTGCTTCAGTACCTGTTAGAATCTCAATACCCTCATCAATAGTTTTGACAGGATAGATGTGGAATTTTCCTTGTTCTACGGCTTTTATTACATTTTTTTTAAGCATGAGATTCTGGATGTTTTGATGAGGAATAATTACCCCCTGGATTCCTGTCAGGCCTTTTGCCTTGCATACTTTAAAAAACCCTTCAATTTTTTCGTTTACTCCTCCAATAGGCTGAATCTCTCCTTTCTGGTTGAGAGATCCTGTTACAGAAATGTCCTGTCTCAAAGGCAGGTTAGAAAGACTTGAGAGAATAGCGTAGACTTCTGTGGATGAAGCACTGTCTCCATCTACTCCGGAGTAAGACTGTTCGAAAGCGATGCTTGCGGAGAGAGAAAATGGTTTATTTTGGGCATATTTACCTCTGAGGAAGCCTCCCAGGATAAGAACTCCTTTGTTGTGTGTACGGCCGCTCATGTCTGCTTCCCTCTCGATATTTATGACCCCTGCGCGTCCAACTGCTGTTGTTGCTGTGATACGGGTGGGCTTTCCGAATGAAAATCCTCCGGTAAAATAAACAGAAAGTCCGTTTACCTGTCCTACGACACGGCCTTTTGTGTCTATCATAATGCTTCCGTCTTCGATCATCTCCTGGATTTGATTTTCAATAAGGCTTACACGTTCGAAACGCTCTTCAATGGTTCTTTCCACATGCTTGCGGCTTATCAGCTTTTTTTTGTCTCTATTTGCCCAATAATTGGCTTCTCGAATGATGTCAGCAATGTTATGGAATCGGGTCGACAGTTTTTTTTGTCTTCCTGCCAGCCTTGTGCAGTACTCAATAATTGCAGCGATGCCGTTTCTGTCGAGAGGATACAATTTGTCTTCCTCGGTTATTTTTTTTATGAAGGTTACGTATTCGAGGATAGTTTTGTTATCTTTATTTGTTTCTGAACTGAATTCAGCTTTAATCTTGAAGATTTTCTTAAACTCTTCATCCATAATATATAGATAATTATAAATATAGGCGGCTCCTATTATGACTACTTTTACATCGATTTTGATGGATTGAGGTTTAAGCCGACTAGTTGTGGCAAAATACATTGACATGTAATTTTGAATTTCAAGGCTTTTATTTCTCAAAGTCCTTTTAAGAGTTTGCCATACTCCCTGCTCAGTAATAGCATCCAGAGCGTTCATGACCAGATATCCTCCATTGGCTTTGAGGAAAGAGCCTGCCTTTATTTTTGTGAAGTCTGTTTGGAGCAGCCCGAGACGATTCATAGTTGACTCGATGGATCCAAAAAGGTTGATATAGTTTGGATTTGTTTCTATTACAACTGGAGCACCCTTTTGATCGGAGTTATCGATGAGAAGATTAACCTTATATTCAAGAAATGGATAGAGACTTACTTTTTCCTTTATTTTCTTTGTGTCTATTTTGAAAAGCTCGATATTTTTGGAAAGATTTGTCTCCACATCATCAAGATAACTGGATATTTTTGGATATTTGAATTTGACTCTTATGTCGGAAATGGCTCCCTGGATTACAGGGATCAGAGATTCCTCATCCCATTGTTTCAGCAACTGGCGAGTCTTTTCATCAGTTTCTTTTATCTGTTTGAAGATTCCTTCGAGTTTATCAGCCAGTTTGTCGTATTTCGTCTTTAGTTCTTCCAGGAGTTTTTTCGGGAACTTTTTTCCCCTTACTAAAGCTTCCAGTTTATTAAATGGAGTGGGTTTTCCTTTTATTATTGGGACAAGATCAGGCTTGAGATAAGGCCCCATCTGTACCTGAATGACTGAGAATCCTTCTTTTATGACTTTTTCTTGAAAATTATCAAATATTGCCTTTTGCTTTTTCCCCTGGTTCTCGATGATACTATCTCTTTTTTCTGAATAGTACTTACTCTTTAACATTTCTGGGATATTAGTTTTTAGCATTTTTATTAAACGTTTCATTGCTTCTCTAAAGAGCTTCCCTTTACCGGCAGGAAGAGTTATAAGTGCAGGTTCATCAGTAGTTTTGAAATTGTTGACATATAAAATATCATCGGGAGTTTCTTTTTCCTTATCAAGTTTTTCTAAAAGATGCTTTATTGTAGTAGTCCGTCCTGTTCCTACCATTCCTGTAATAAAAATATTAAACCCACGGCTCTTGATATCTAATCCTGTCTGGATCGCTTTGAGTGCTTCTTCTTGACCAATGATTCCTTCACACACCTTACATTTATCGCTTGTGTCGTAGGGGATCTTTTCAATATCTAGTCTCCATGTGAGTTTCTCCGGTTGTATTTCTTCAAAATGATCTGATTTTCTCATATTAGTATTCTCCTTTGTTTCCCGAAGTATTAATATAATGAGTTTTTATCACAAAAAGTTGAGGCTGGCAAGAAAGCTAATGTTGAAAGTCCTTATAATTTTTCTCATTTTTTCCTATTCCTGCATGGTCTAATATTTGAGCTTTATTTTTTTATTTGATAGAATAAAGAAAATTTTGGAGGGCATAAGAGTGAAAGATATTCAGATTGAGAAAGTAAAAACAAAAAAAGACCTAAAACAATTTATTATGTTTCCATGGAAAGTTTATAAAGATGATTCAAATTGGGTCCCTCCTCTAATCATGGATCTTAAAGAGAGAATTAATAAGAAAAAGAATCCCTTTTTTGAGCATGCAGATATAGATCTTTATTTGGCACGAAAAGATGGTGAAATAACAGGAAGGATTGCTGCTATAATCGATGAAAATCACAATTCATTTCATAATGAGAAAATTGTTTTTTTTGGCCTTTATGAGAGTTTTAATAACTTAGAAACAGCAAAATGCCTCTTGGATGAAGTGGCTAATTGGGGGAAGGAAAGAGGGATGGAGATTCTAAGAGGTCCTATGAATCTTTCCATGAACGACGAATGTGCATTTCTGCTTGAGGGTTTTGATTCTCCCCCCGTTATTATGATGCCATATAACCCACCATATTATTTGGAATTAATGGAAAAATGTGGGTTGGAAAAGGCAAAGGACTTGTATGCTTTTTTCATGAAAACTGACCATAAAACGGCTGAAAAGGTCAATACAATTGTTGAGGATGTCAAGAAAAAAACCACTATTACTTTAAGAACTGTTGACATGAAAAACCTTAAAAGCGAGGCTGAAAAGATAAAATATGTATATAATCATGGATGGGAAAGGAATTGGGGTTTTGTTCCATGGACTGATAAAGAGATGGATCATATGACAAAGAATCTCAAACTGATGGCTGATCCGGATCTTGTGATAATAGCAGAAGATAAAGGCAAACCTGTGGGTTTTGCTTTTGGTTTGCCGAATTACAATGAAGTAATAAAAAGAATGAATGGGAGGCTTACTCCTATGTCAATCATTAAATTTCTTATTTACCGAAGAAAAATCAAGGGGGTTCGTGCCTTAGTTTTTGGACTCGTCAAGGAATATCGACAAACAGGACTGAGTTACCTGCTATATTCAAAGCTGGCAGAGAATGGGATTGCAAGGGGATATGAGTGGGGGGAGACGTCATGGCAATTAGAAGACAACGAGGCAGTTAATCGGTTTGTCATTTCTATAGGAGGAGAGATATATAAGAAATACCGAATATTCGAGAAAAGAGTTTCTTGAGAATAACTGTTCAGTCATTTAAGATAATAGAGTCAGGATAGGAAGAGGAGCCAATTAGCATAAAGGTTCATTTTTTTCTATTCCGGACAATGAAAAATGCCATTTTATGAGGATGTGAAAGCAAACTTATAAGGAAAATTGAGGGAGAGAAATATGGAAACATATCATGGAAAGCTTCAAGCAAAAGGTTTTAAGATCGGAATCGTTTTAAGCCGATTTAATCAATTTATTTCTGAAAGATTGTTAGATGGGGCAATTGATGCACTCAATAAGTTAGGTGCCGAAGACAAGGATATATCTATATATAAGGTTCCGGGTTCTTTTGAAATTCCTTTAGTAGTGAAAAAGCTTGCCAGGTCAAAAAAAGTTGACGGTATTGTTTGCCTGGGGGCCCTTATCAGAGGTGACACACCACACTTCGATTTTTTAAGTGCAGAAGTAACCAAAGGGTTAGCACAAATCTCTATGGAAGAGGAAGTAGCTGTATCTTTTGGAATACTAACGGTTGATACCATTGAGCAGGGAATAGAACGAGCGGGTACAAAGTCAGGAAATAAAGGTTATGACGCTGTTTTTGCTCTCATTGAGACGCTGAACTTGCTCAGGGAAGCTGGTCTTAAATAGGACTGAATTACCAACCCTGAATAATTAAGTTACATGGGGAAGAGAAGAAAATCTCGGGAGTATACATTACAGCTTCTTTTTCAAATAGAATTCAATAACTCCAAACCTGAAAAAATACAGGAACAATACTGGAAGAACAAAAAAGTGCCTGAAGAAATAAAGGAATACAGTGTCTGGCTGTTAAATGGTGTAATTTCTTACAGGGAGAAAATCGATGACATCATTCAATCTGTATCAGAAAATTGGCGTGTATCCCGTATGGCTGTGGTGGATCGCAATATCTTGCGCATAGCTGTTCTTGAACTTTTTTTTGGAGAGAATCTTGCACCGGCTATTGTGATTAATGAAGCAATCGAAATAGCTAAGAAATTCAGCAGTGAGAAGTCTGCTGCTTTTATTAACGGCATTTTAGATGCATTGAGAAAAGAATCAGATAAAATAAAAGTATCTTTGAAGGAAGAGAAAAATGGTTGATAAAAAGGATTCTGCTAATAAAATGACGTTAAATGAAGAGATGAAATCTGAAAAAAGCGATCAGGAAATAGCCCGTGAGAATAAAATGGAAAAACTTTCTAGGGAAGGGATTGAGCTTTTTCCACACAGAGTAGAAATAACGCATTCTGTTTTTGATATTGTTTCAGGGTTTTCTTCATTTTCTAATGAGGAACTCGAAGAGAAGAAGGTAGAAGTATTTGTACCGGGAAGGATTATTTCTATTCGTAAGATGGGGAGGGCAATCTTTTTTCACATTGCCGACAGCCGTACCAAAGTTCAAGCATATCTGCGTGAAGATAAAGTGGGCAAGAAATATTTCACTCTATTTTCCCTTATTGATATTGGAGACATTATTGCTGTCAAAGGAATTGTATTCAAAACAAGAACCGGGGAACTGACCGTTTTAGCTGATTCGTTTACATTTTTGGCAAAATGTCTTCACCCTCTTCCGGAAAAATGGCATGGCTTGCAGGATATAGAACTTCGTTATAGAAAGAGACATATTGATTTAATTGTAAATCCCGAAGAAAGAGAAGTTTTTAGGTTAAGAAGCACATTGATCGCACACATTAGAAAGTTTTTTGATCAAAGGGGATATATTGAAGTCGAAACCCCTATGATGCATAGTATTCCTGGAGGGGCTCTGGCAAAGCCTTTTAAAACGTTCCACAATGCATTGGGAATAGAACTTTATTTAAGAATAGCCCCAGAGCTGTACTTAAAAAGGTTGACTGTTGGTGGATTTGAGAAGGTCTATGAAATAAATCGAAATTTCAGGAATGAAGGAATTTCTTCTGAGCACAATCCTGAATTTACAATGCTGGAGTTTTATGAGGCATATAGAGACTATAATGATATGATGGAATTGACCGAAGAGCTTCTCAATTATTTAAGTTTGACTGTCTTAGGCACGGAAGAACTAATATTTGGAGAGGAAAAGATATCTCTGAAAAGACCTTGGAAAAAGATAAAATTTATTGAGGCATTGGTTTACTACAGCGGTCTTTCTCCCAGGAAGTTCGATGATAAGACGAGAATCATTGAGTTTGCTTCAAACATTGCATCAAATAAAGTGCCTCTTTCTTATGGGAAGGCCTTGGATGTTATTTTTGATAAATATGTGAAGCATAATCTTATTCAACCGACATTTGTGATGAATTACCCGAGGGAAATCTCTCCATTGGCAAAGGCATCGAGAGAGAACCCAGAGGAAGTAGAACGCTTTGAACTTGTAATGGGCGGCATGGAAATTGCCAATGCATTCAGTGAGTTAACTGATCCCAAAGAGCAGAGAAAAAGGTTTAAACAGCAAGCAGCGGAGAGGGAAAAGGGCGATGAAGAGTCTCATATGATAGATGCAGATTATGTAAATGCCCTGGAATATGGGCTTCCTCCAACAGGTGGAGAAGGGATTGGCATTGACCGCTTGGTAATGCTTTTTGCCAACCGGAAATCCATAAGGGAAGTTATCCTATTTCCGCTTCTACGGCCGAAATAATCACTGTATAAAAATTTTAAATTGTCTGCAGCTTTTAATATTTTATTCTTGACTCTTCAGTCTTATCTGTTTAGTCTTTACGATAATTATGAGTTATGAATTTTTTGTTGCTAAGCGTTACCTAACTGCAAAAAGAAAACAGGCTTTTATTTCTGTCATCACTTTTATTTCCATTTTAGGAATAACTATTGGAGTAATGGCACTTGTCATTGCCATTGCCCTGATCACAGGTTTTCAAGGTGATGTTCAAGATAAAATTCTTGGTTCGACTTCTCATATAATGGTTTCTGATTTTTCAGGTGAGGGATTAAAGGATTATGATCAACTTATATCTAGGATAAAAACAATAAAAGGAGTATCGAGTGCCACTCCTGTTGTTTATGATACAGTCCTTCTGAGTGGCCCATATAAGAATTCCGGAGCAATACTTAGAGGAATTGTTTTTGACCTGGAAAAAGAGTCGTCACCCTGGCTTAAAGAATTAGAACAGGGACATATCCCTTTGAAAGATACAAAAAGAGAGGGGATTCTTCTCGGCCGCAGTATAGCTGTTGCTTTAGGGGGGGGAATCGGGGATGTGGTGACTGTGTTGACTTCTTCTTCTCGCTTATCTCCTGTGGGGCTTATTCCTAAAAGAAAAAAATTCATGGTGACAGGGATTTTCTATTCCGGACTCTATGAATTTGACTCGTCTTCAGCCTTAATCTCTTTAGAAGCAGCACAGGATTTGTTTGGACTCGATAATAGAGTAAGTATGATCCATGTAAATATTGAAGATATTTTTAAAGCGCCAGAAATTAGTGTCAGAATCAGGGAAGTTTTGCCGCCAGAAACTTATACTACGACCTGGATGGAATTGAACAAATCCCTTTTCTCAGCTTTGAAACTTGAGAAAAAACTTATGTTTTTCACCATCACTCTTATTATACTTGTCGCGGCCTTGAATATTATTGCGACACTCATTTTAATGGTAATGGAAAAGACAAAAGACATAGGTGTTCTTATTGCCATGGGAGCAACATCTCAGAGTATAAGGAAGATATTTTTCCTTCAAGGCGCCATGATAGGGCTAATTGGGACAGCTGTAGGCAGTGCATTAGGCTTGATTTGGTGTTGGCTGGCAAATACCTTTGAGATTATTAAAGTTCCTGTGGATATTTATCAGATTGCCTTTGTCCCTTTTCATATTAAACTTTTGGATTTGTTAATAATAATAGGAGTGTCCCTTTTTATCAGTTTTTTTTCAACCCTCTTTCCTTCCCAGAGAGCATCAAGGATAGATCCTGTAAAGGCATTAAAGTATGAGTAGTATATTAAGAGCTGAAAATCTATGCAAAGATTATCCTTTGCCAGAGGGGACTTTGCGTGTATTTGACGGATTAAACTTTGAATTGGAGAGAGGCGATCTTGTTGCGATCATGGGCGTTTCAGGAGTCGGGAAGACAACGCTCCTTAACTTATTTGGATCCCTTGACAGGCCGACTGGGGGTCGAATTTTTCTAGAGGAAAAAAATATTCTCGAAGGAAGTGAAAAAGAAAAAGCTGAAATGAGGAACATGAAAATTGGCTTTATTTTTCAGTTTTATCATCTTTTGCCTGAGTTTACAACGTTAGAAAATGTAAAATTTCCCCTTCTGATTAGAGGAATTGAAGGCAAAGAAGCTCAGAAGAAATCCGCTGAGGTTCTCAGGGAGGTTTCTTTAGAGGAAAAAATGCTGATCAGACCATGCCAGCTTTCCGGTGGAGAGCAGCAGCGTGTGGCTATTGCCAGAGCCCTGGTCAATGAACCGAAATTGTTACTGGCAGATGAGCCAACAGGAAATCTTGACTGGAAAACAGGGAAGAAAATTTTAGAGCTTATTCAGAACCTTCACCAGAAGAAAGGTTTATCCTCTATAATTGTTACCCATAACGAGAAAGTTGCTGGATTCTGCCATAGAACTTATCTTATGGAAAACGGAAGAATGGAACTTTTATCCCGGCTGCGAAGTTAAAAATAGTGTAAAGAAGTAATGTTCATTATTTTGAAAAATAGTGCTTATTATGGTATAAGGAAGAAGAAAATGAGAAACTTTATATTTGCATTAATTCTTATATGTTTACCTCTTTTTCTTTCTGGCCAGGAGATCGTAGAGAAGATAGAAATTGATGGAAATGACCATGTGACACGGGATACAATTCTTTATTATCTTTCTTCAAGAGAAGGAGACTATTACAATAAGGAGTTGCTGAGAAGAGATTTTAAAATTTTATGGTCAACAGGATTTTTTTCTAATATCAAAATAGAGGAAAAAGAAGGGGAAAAAGGAAAGATTGTAAAAATAATCGTAGAAGAGAATCCTATTATCAAAGATATTGTCTATAAGACAGGGAAAAAATTAAAAGAAGATGACATACTTGAGAAGTTAAAGGAGGAAAACAAATACATGCTTCCTTATTCTTACTATAGTCCATATAAAATCCAAAGAATAGAGGAAACTATCAAGGAATTGCTGGTAGAAAAAGGCCTTACTGCTGGGCAGGTAAAAACTGAACTAAATAAGATTGGGAAGAATGAAATAGGAGTTGTATTTCATATTAATGAGGGGCCGAAAGTCAGAGTGGGTGAGATTGTCTTCGAAGGGAAGGCCAAGTTGAGGGATGGTATTCTAAGAAGTGCAATAAAAGAAAACAGAGAACATGGTGTTATTTCGTGGGTATTAGGGAAGGATTCGTTCAAGCAAAATAAACTCAGCGAAGATTTAGAAAATTTAAGGAAGATATATCAAGAGTTTGGATATATGGAAGCTATAATTGGTGAGCCCAGGATAGAAAACCTTACAAGGAAATCTATTTTTTTCCGGAAGCAACAGATGAAAAGGATCATAATACCAGTCAATGCTGGATATCGTTACTTTGTTGGGGATATTAATGTTGAGGGAAATAAAATCTTCAACTCGAAATACTTACGCTCGCTTATTCACTACAATAAGGGTGATGTTTACAGTATTAAAGTAAGAGAAAAAGCGGTTGAAGACATTTCAGAGCTATACAGGAATTTCGGTTATCTATATTTCCAAGTAAGGCCGGTAGAAAATCTTGATCCTAAGAGAAAGCGTGTCAATGTAACATTTAATATTTATGAAGGCGAGATTGTATATCTTAATAGGCTTGAATTTGAGGGAAATATATATACAAAAGACAAGGTTATCAGACGCGAAATGCTTATAAGAGAAGGGGGCAGATTTAGTCTTGCCTTGTTCAAAGACAGCCTCTTGAGGATGAAGCAGCTTGGATTGGTTGAGGTTGATAAAGAGCCGGAGTGGAAACAGAATCCTGAGGACCCCACCCAGATGGATGTTAATATTAGAGTGAGTGAACTTCAAAGAAATAATATTCAGTTTACTGCAGGATATAGTGGTTATCAGGGGACTTTTGTAGCTTTAAGTTACGGTACTGTCAATTTTTTAGGAGCGGGAGAAAAATTAGACCTTTCACTTCAGTATGGAAAGAGAATGAAGAACTATTCGTTTGGATTTACTGAACCTTACTTTCTTGATTTGCCAATAAGTGTCGGTTTTACTATTTTTGACCGTTTTAATATTTATCCAGGTCTGTACGACCAGAAATCAAAGGGGATTGATTTTCATGTCGGATCCAGAATTAAGGGTTACTGGAGAGGAAATCTTTCTTATAACTACCAATTTATGACACTTAATGAACCTTCAGAAGAAGGATATCTTGGTTATTATGGAGGCTATGGAGGTTACGGAGGCTATGGAGGCTATGGAGGTTATGGTGGTGGCTATAGTCCTTACTCTTACGGTGGAATGTATGGCTTTGGAAAATATAATGTAAGCAGCATTTCTCCGACTTTATATCGAAACACTGTAGACAGCCCTTTAACACCATCCAGTGGTTCTTTGTATTTGGTCTCATGCAAATTTGCAGGAGGGATTCTTGGAGGGGATATTGACTTGATTAAGCCGCGTTTTGAGTGGTCTTTATTCCAGCCAATTATTAAGAACCATTCACTCGGATTCCATATGGAGTACAAGTTCAATAAACATTTTGGTGACGCTGAAATTCCGTTCTGGGAGAGATTTTATCTTGGAGGAGAAAGGTCTATAAGAGGTTATAATATTTACTCCATAGGACCTCGCAATGAGAATGGGCAGAACCTGGGAGGCGAAAAGTCTTTCGTTTTTAATGCAGAATATATCATGCCTGTTGGAGGTCCTTTATATTTTATATTGTTTTACGATGCAGGCAATGCTTATGGGCCAGATCAGAAAGTTAGCATGAAGGATATGTATACTTCTGCAGGATTAGAAGTAAGAATTTTTATCCCTGCAGTAAGAGTTCCTTTCAGGCTTATTTTTTCTTATAACAACAAGAAAATATATGCTGACGATAACAACTTTACTTTTCGTTTTGCAGTTGGAACTACATTTTAAATATAATAATGGTTTTCGAGTCATATTAAGGAGGCATAAGATGATTAAGAGGAGTACAAAGAAGAGCCTGTTTTTTGCTGTTCTAATTACAATTTTGTTCTCTTTAGGTTTTGCTCAACAAACTTCTAAGATTGGAATTGTGAATTCCAATGAGGTTTTAGAAAAATCTATTGAAGGAAAGAAAGTCATTGCGCAGGTAGAGGCAAAAAATAAGAAAAATCAGGAGGAATTAGCCAAGATAGACGATGATATACGCAAGTTGCAAACAAAGCTTAATACCCAAAGATTGACTTTGACAAATGAAGCAATGATGCAATTGAATTCAGATTTGCAGAGGAAACAGACAGAAAGAAAACGCTTTGCAGAAGATTCTTATAATGATATGCAAGAATTTACAGCAAGACTTTTTCAAAGAGTTCAGGGTGAACTTCTTCCTATCATTGAGCAGGTTGGGAAGGAAAAAAACCTTGATTTAATATTTGATCTGTTGAAAAGCGGAACGATCTATTTCAACCCGGCTATAAATATTACCGAAGATGTTATTAAGAAATACGATGCTTCAAAAACCTCACAAAAGTAAAGATTCACTAAATATTAAGGAAATATTAGGTATCCTTCCCCACCGCTATCCTTTTTTACTTGTAGATAAGGTTTTAAAGTTAGATAAGGGGAAATCGATTGTTGCTGTAAAGAATGTTACTTATAATGAACCTTTCTTTCAGGGCCATTTTCCAGAATTTAAGGTCATGCCGGGTGTTTTGATTGTTGAAGCTCTGGCTCAAGCGGGAGGAATCCTTCTTTATAGCTCTATTCCTGACGCTGAGAAAAAACTTGTTTTTCTTAGCAAGATAGACAATGCAAAATTCAGGAAGCCTGTAGTTCCCGGTGACCAATTAAAGTTTAATGTGGAGCTTGTTAAACTCAAAAACAGATTTTGCCGTGTAAAGGGAAAGG
The DNA here is from genome assembly GCA_964648465.1 of uncultured Eubacteriales bacterium. Taxonomy (GTDB): domain Bacteria; phylum Acidobacteriota; class Aminicenantia; order Aminicenantales; family Aminicenantaceae; genus Aminicenans. The sequence continues at coordinate 11,945 of CAZYMU010000015.1, forward strand.
CCTATGTTGATAGTGAAATTGCTCTCGAATGTGATATTATAGCATCTATAATGGATTTTGAGGAATTGAATGAGTAAGGATGAGATTTTTATCCATCCCACTTCAACAGTTCATCAGAATGCCCAGTTAGATTCAGGAATCTACATTGGACCTTATTGTTTTATTGGAGAGAATGTTTCTATCGGAAGGAATACAAGGATCGATGCAAATATTTTTATTAGTGGCCGGACTGAAATAGGAGAAAGCTGTCATTTTTCTTCCTTTTCCTCTATTGGAACCGAACCCCAAGATATAACTTATAAAGATGAAGAGACACTTGTAAAGATCGGGAACAGAAATGTTTTTCGAGAGTTTATAACGGTCCATCGTGGTACAGTCAAAGGCGGGGGAAAAACTGTAATCGGCAATGACAATTATTTCATGGCTTATTCACACATCGCTCATGACTGCAATGTAGGCAATGAAGTTATCTTTATCAATGCGGGAACCTTAGGAGGGCACGTAACAATAGAAGATTATGCAACAGTAGGGGCATTCAGCGCAGTCCATCAGTTCTGCCGAGTTGGGAAGCATGCCTTCATTGGTGGTTTCTCTGTCATTACACAGGATGTTTGCCCTTTCTGCAAGGTGGCAGGGGGCCGCCCGCCTCTCTTTATTGGACTGAATGCTATTGGCCTCCGGAGGAGAGGTTTTTCCAGGGAAAGGATCAAGAATATTAAACTCATATTCAAAATTATCTTTTATTCCCAACTGAATACAGAGGATGCTTTAACAAGGATTGCTGAAGAGATTTTTCCAGGTGAAGATCGGGATGAGATCGTAAATTTTATTCGGTCTTCCAATAGGGGGATTGTAAAAAAGACCGCGGAACAATGGAACGCAAACTTGGAATAATTGCGGGTTCGGGGGGAATCCCGTTTTTCCTTCTAAAGGAAGCAAAAAGACAGGGCTATAGTTGTGTTGTGGCTGCACTGAAGGGGGAAGCAGACTCTTCCCTTCATAATAAGACGGATATCTTTGAATGGATTGATATGAGCGAGGTCATTAGAATAGTATCTTTTTTTAAGGAACATGGGGTAAAGGACGCAGTCTTTGCAGGAAAAATTGACAGCCGGATGATTTATGAAAAAGAGAAATTAGATAAAGTTGCAGTGAAGTTATTGGCTGATGGGACAGACAAAACTCCCACTTCTATTATAAAAACCGCCATTGAATTTCTTGGTGAATATGGAATCAAAATAATAGATCCTACTCATTTTATTTCTTCGGCTTTTTGTAAAGAAGGCGTCCTAACAGAGGTAAGACCTTCGCTAGATATAGAAGAGGATATTGCCTTTGGCTGGGAAATTGCAAAAAAGATTGCTGACATGGATATAGGCCAGACAGTCATTGTTAAAGATAAAGCTGTCGTAGCTGTCGAAGGTTTAGAAGGAACGAATGAATCAATAAAGAGAGGAGGGCTTCTTGCGGGAAAAGGAATAGTCGTTATCAAAGTTGGCCGTTCAAAGCAAGATGCAAGGATCGATTTGCCCGCGGTTGGACTGAATACTGTTGAAAGCCTTGTCGAATCAGGTGGAAAAGTTCTCTGCTTTGAAGCGAAGAAGGTTCCGTTTTTTCAGAAAGAGCAGGGTATAGCACTGGCAAATACCAGTATGATTTCTATTGTTGCCAGGTAGACTATGGCACTGGAATAAGCAAAGTAATATCTGGAGTAAATACTATGGATAAAGTAAGAGTAGGAATAATTGGAGTTGGATATTTAGGAGTACAACATGCCAGAATACTTTCCTATCTTGAGGAGGCTGAGCTAATAGGAGTTGCAGATATTGATTTTAAAAAAGCCATGCAGATAGGCAACAGGCATGGTGTTCAATACTATGAGAACTACGAGAATATGCTGGATGAAATTGATGCTGGCATAGTGGCTGCTCCAACGACAGAGCATTTTTCTATAGCTATGAAGTTACTGGATGCAGGAAAATCGGTATTGGTTGAAAAGCCCATAACCGAAACAGTAAAGCAAGGTGACCAGTTAGTTGCGGCAGCCAAGAAAAGCAGATCTATTCTTCAGGTTGGGCATCTTGAAAGGTTTAATCCGGCTGTAGAAGCCATAGAGAATTTAATCTCTGATCCTAAGTTTATAGAAGTCCAAAGGTTGGGCTCTTTTTCATCTCGATCTCTGGACATTGATGTAGTCTTGGATCTTATGATTCATGACTTGGAAATCATACTATCTTTGATTAAAGATGAAGTGAAAGTTATTAGGTCTTCAGGTATCCATGTGCTCTCTGATAAGATTGATATCGCTAATGCTCGTCTGGAATTCAGATCAGGCTGTGTGGCAACACTCACAGCCAGCCGGGTTCATCAGGGGAAAGTAAGAAAACTGCGAATTTTCGAGCCGACTGCCTATTATTCGATCGACTATATTGATCAGGAAGTAAAAATTTTTCCATTAAACGGGCGCCAGACTGACATAAAGACTTTGAGAATAAAAAAAGAAGAGCCGCTAAAAAAAGAGCTCAAGAATTTTTTCAGATGTATCCGGGATGGAAAAATAAGAAAAGTGAATGGTGCAGAAGGTCTGGAAGCTCTCAAACTTGCCTATAATATTCTCGAAGTAGTTGAAACATAAGGCATGTCGTCCGCTTGATTCTACACAGGGAAATACACCTTACTCGGTCATTTTGAAAAGAGATTCTTCCAAACCAGTATTGAATTTTACCTCAGTCACTGTCATGTTCATGAATTCTTCCCCATCTTGATATGTGATGAGTGAATGGGCTGTCATTATACCTTCGACTTTTCTGTAATCAGACATAATACTTTCCGCTTCTACTTCAACACCCATTTGATTCACAGTGGTTGTTTTAGACTTATAAGTAAGATATGTTTTAGAATCAATATAGATTGTTGCTGTATGGCCGTCAGAGTAGGTTTGTTCGAGAACTAGATAATCTTTTCCATCAATTTTTTCTGTCCCTTTATAAGAGTAAGTGATTCCGAATTTTTCGGGATGGAGCAGGGAATCGTTGCCTAGAGATTGCCTCGCCATGTCCTCTGCCGCTTGTTCTGGCATTTCTTCAGTGCTTCCCGTTTGCGGATTAACCATCCATGCTGTTGTACCGTCAAATGCTTGAGTGATTACCATCCCCATTATTTCTATATCCAAGCGCATCATGTTTGGTTCTTTCTGGTACATTGTTAGTGAGCCGCTCATGCCCATCTGGGTTAATTCCATGGAGCCGGAAACGCTACTATCTGTGATGTTCTCTAGAAGTTTTCTCCCCCCTTGAGCCTTGATCATTTTATCCACTATTTTAATGGCTTCAGGATCGGATTTTACTTTTTGTCCCTTATTATTAAAACTGAAACCAGGAATACTTACCAGACTAATTAAAAAAATCGCTAGAATACAAAGAGAAAATGTTCTTTTCATTTGTTTCTCCTCGTGAATAATCCACATTATCATAGATAATCAAGATTGTATAGATTTTAAAGAGTTTATACTAACAAGTAAAGAATAAATTTGCATTAATTATGGGGAATGCTTTTTTACATGAAGGGGGCTTTGCTATTTTATTTTATTATAAAGAGTTTGTCTGGATATATTCAGTATTGTCGCAGTCTGGCTTATGTTGTTTCCTGTAATCTTGAGAAGATAGTTGATGTATTCTTTTTTCAAATTTTCAAGATTAGGAAGTTCGTTTTTAACAAAGTTCTTGTTGTTAAGAGTTATATAGTAATAAAGATATCGTGGCATATTCATTTTAGTAATAATCCAGGTTAGAGAATATTTTTTGATAAATCATATTATTTTGATTTGGATTCATGAATCAGTCTGATGTTGTTGGCAACAATATAAGACATAGCAAAGTTGCTGATAAGACTGACAGCCCAGGCGAGTTTTCTATTTTGTTTATATAGTTTTTGCATCAGAAAATGGTTTCCTGCTGTCAGGCCGATCTTAACTGCTGCAAAAGCGAAATCGTTTTTTACAAAAGGTTTCATTATTGGGTTGGATTCTATTAAATTATTACATTTTAGGGCTTCTTTCGTAGAAAAATAATCTGCGACATTTAAAGCAGTTAATGTAACTAATGATGTTGTGAATAAGGAATTTTTTAATTTTTCTAATTTAATTTGTTTCTCAAAATATTTTGAAGCATCACTGTTAACTTCAATCTTTTTAGGATTAAAGGCAAATTTATTATTAAGATGGTTGTCATTGCTGTCTATATACTGAAATAATAATTCTAGATTAAAGGATAGTTTGGATTCCAGAGGTGTGAAATAGGAAATATTATAAGAAGGATCATTGGTGGTTTTTGTTGTTTTGTTTAAACCCTGTTCATTCTCTCTGTTATTTTCTGCCATTAAAGGGAGATAAAGAAATAATATAGTGGTTAGAGTAATCAATAAAAATGTTTTTAGTCGCCTGGAACCATTTCCTTGATGCATTCGTTCCTCCTGAGCCCTGTTTTCATAATGAATAATTAAGCAAGATAAGTGCCAGTCCATGAAAGTTTCTTATCTTGCTGATAATAAATAGGTTAGAAGGAATATCCTGGCGGTTTCAAAATATTGATATGTTCATAATTTGAACACTAAAATATTATATTGATGATAACATGTTGATAATAAATAGATTAAGTCTTTTTGATGAATGTGTTCAGAAAGTGAACAATTAGATTTGGGTGCTGTGGAAATAGTTCATGTAGAAATCAATGAGAAATATTGTATTTTTTCAGTTTATTATAAAGAGTGGTTCGCGATATGTTCAATATTTTTGCAGTTTTCCTCAAGTTATTGCGGCATACTTTTAAAAGGTAAATGATATATTCTTTTTCTAGTTCATCAAGAGAGGAAAGGTTTTCATTGATGATAAAGGGAATTTTAGAAGGCAAAGAATCTTGAAGATATTTTGGAAGGTCATTGATGTCGATAAATTCCTTTTTAGCTAGCATAGAAGAGCTTTCCAATACGTTTTCTATCTCTCGGACATTTCCAGGCCAGTCATATTTCAGGAAGAGTTTTTGGACCTCCTGAGATATTCCATTTAGGTTTTTCGAAAATTTGTTATTGTAGTGGTCAAGAAAATACCGGACTAATAATGGAATATCTTCTGGTCTTTCTCTCAGCGGTGGTATGTAAATCTCTACTTTGTTTAACCGGTGAAATAAATCCTCGCGAAAGACACCCCTTTTTATAGCGTCTCTCAAATTATGGCTGGTTGCAGCAATGACCTTTAAATTGACTTTTTTAATTATATTTGAACCTAAGGGTCTGAATTGATGATACTCCAAAACCCTCAGCAATTTTGCCTGGACGGATGAAGGAATATCTCCTATTTCGTCAAGGAAAATAATTCCATCAGCAGCCTCTTCAAAAAGCCCTTTTTTATCCTTGTCAGCTCCTGTAAATGCGCCTTTTGTGTAGCCAAAAAGCTCTGATTCAAACAGGTTTTCAGGTATTGAGACACAGTCACATATAACTAGATTTTTATTTTGTCTATGGCTGAGGTTGTGAATTGCTCTGGCAACCATTTCTTTCCCAGTGCCTGTCTCGCCAGTAATTAGAACACTCGTGAAATATTTGGATATTTTTTCTATTAGAGAAAAGATTTCGAGCATATAGGGATTTTTGCCTACAATTCCCTGAAAAAAGTATTTTTTTTCTAGCCGTTTCTCTAATAGAAAAGTTTCCCTTCTCAACTCCATTTTATCCAGAATAGCATTCAGAGTTTTTTGTATCTTATTCAACTGCAGCGGCTTAGTAAGATATTCTGTAGCACCCAAATTGATTAAATCGATCAAGCTCTCAGGAGCTAAAGGTTTTCCAACCATTATTATATCTAAAAGGGGATCGAACTCTTTCAATTCTTCAAGTAGGATCATTCCATCTGCCCAGTTTTTGTCGACATCGGTAATAACAATGTTTATATCATTGTTTTTTATAAAAGAAAGGAGATCTTCATGTTTCCCAGAGGAATAGACTTCACAATTGTTCACAAGAGAAGATTGATTTACCAGGTCGTAGATGGACAAATCATCATCGATGATCAATAAATTAATGTTTGAACTCATTTCCTGCTCCCAAAGAAGCTTGTCTATTTAATATTGTTAGAATTTCCTTATTCCAATTTCTTGGGCTTTTGTTAATATTAGCAATTTATTTTAACTTTTACAAATTTGTCAATGATTCGATTCGTCCTATTTATTTTTACTCTGAATTCTGGTAGACTGAATCAGTTGTTATTTTTATTCATACCCGTCGAACAGAATTTTAGAAGGGAAAAATGGCAGAAGAGAAAAGAGATCTTTACAATAAAGAAAAACAAGGAGGCCAAAAATCTGAAATGAAAGAGGAAGAAGAAAAAAAGAAAGAAGAAGAGGAAAAGGAACAAGCCTTAAAATCTCCAAAAAAGGAAAAAGATGAAAGTAAGAAAAAAGTAGAAACAAAAGAAGAGGGTTCAGGGGAAAAAGAGAAAAAGACAGAAAAAAAACCGGATGATAAACAGGTTATAAAAGAGGGAGAAAAAGAAATAGAGCAAAAGGATAAAAAGAAAGAAGAACCTGAAAAACCAAAAATTAAGAAGGAGGCTGAAAAACCTGAAAAAGCAAGTCCTGGCTCTCCCCACAAGAAAAAAAAGATAAACAAAATGACACTAGCTGAGATTGATATAAAATTGAAGGAAGTAGAGGAAAAAATGGGAGGATTAAGTTCTAAATATGCTCAACAACTGATCAAAAGAAAAGAATATCTTAGCTCTTAGAATAGATTAAAGAAAACTGCTTGTTTGCTTGCCATACAATTAAAATCAGAAAAGGATGACTTTGTATCTAAGCAGCAGTTTGTTTTGTTTTTTAATTTAGATTAGCTAAGCTTAAGATAATTAGAGATTTACATTACTTTATTTTTCTGATAGCATAATGAATCGATTTCAAAGGAGAAATTTGAGTGCTAACTAAAGGAGAAAAAACTAGTGTTATCAATGATAATAGAATTAATCCAAAAGATACAGGTTCACCAGAAGTGCAGGTGGCTCTTATTACCAGCCGGATCAATTACTTAAGTGAACACTTTTCAATCCATAAAAAGGATTATCACTCCAGGACTGGTCTAATGAAAATGGTCGGACGTAGAAAAAGACTTTTGGAATACATCAAAAATCAGGATGTAAAACGTTATCAAAATCTGATAAAGAAACTGAAACTTAGAAAATAAACCGAGTTCTCGGAGATTTTAATGTCATATAATAAAATATCTTTAGAAATTAATAATCGGACCTTATCTGTTGAAATAAACAAAGTGGCAAAGCAGGCTGATGGATCAGCCCTTATACGTTATGGAGATACCATAATGCTTGTTTCTGCCACCTCCAAAAAAGAAGTTAAAGGAAAGAAGCCTTTTCTTCCTTTGATAGTAGATTACAGGGAGAACACCTATGCCGCAGGGAAAATACCAGGAGGGTTTTTTAAAAGGGAAGGAAGGCCATCAGAAAGGGAAATTCTTAATTGTCGCTTGATCGACAGGCCAATAAGATCGCTTATGCCTGAAGGTTATTTTTATGATACCCAAATTGTTGCTCTTCTACTGTCTGCTGATGTTGAAAATGAACCCGAAACTCTAGGGCTTATTGGAGCTTCTGCTGCTCTCTACTTTTCGGATATTCCTTTTATTACCCCTATTGGTGCAGTAAAAGTTGGGTACATAAATAATAAATTTGTAATTAACCCAACGCACAGTCAGTTTGAAGAAAGTTCTCTTAATATGATTGTAGTCGGAACAGAAGATGGGATAGTTATGATAGAAGCGGAAGGTAAAGAACTGGAAGAGGAAAAAATTACAGAAGCAACTTCTGTGGCTCAAGTAACAATAAATGAAATTATTAAGGTACAAAAAGAACTTTATAACCAGTTAAAAATAAAAAAACGGGAATTTGCAGTTGAAGAAATAGACAAAGAAAAATATTCAAAAATTGAAAAGAGTATATTCTCTTCCCTGTCCGAAGCTATCATGGTCAAGGGCAAAAAAGCTCAAGAAGAAAAAACAAAGATGATCCAGGATTCCCTGCTTGAAAGTATTCCTGAGGAAAATGAGGATGAAAGAATAGAGGTAAAAGAGATTTTCTATCAGATACAAAAAAAGGTAGTAAGGGATTTAATTTTAAGCGAAAAAAAGAGAGCGGATGGAAGAAGATTTGATGAGATAAGACCTATATCTATTGAAGTTGGAATGCTACCGCGAACACACGGCTCTGCACTTTTCACACGGGGAGAAACCCAGTGTCTGGCGACAGTCACACTGGGTACATTTGAAGATGTCCAGAGAGTTGACAGCTTGGGAGAAGAGGCTGAAAAAAAATTCATGCTTCACTACAATTTTCCTCCTTTCAGTGTAGGAGAGGTTTCTTTTCTTAGGGGTCCCGGCAGACGTGAAATAGGACACGGAGCACTTGCAGAGAAAGCTATCCGTCCTGCAATCCCTAATAATGAGGAGGATTTCCCTTATACTATTCGTATAGTCTCTGACATATTAGAGTCTAATGGTTCTTCTTCTATGGCCACTGTTTGTGGAGGTGTTCTTTCTTTAATGGATGCAGGAGTGCCCCTCTCCATGAAAGTAGCCGGAATTGCTATGGGTTTAATAACAGATGGCGAACGCTATGCTGTACTTACTGATATTGCAGGTCTTGAAGACCATGTTGGAGATATGGACCTAAAAGTAGTTGGGAGCGAAAAAGGGATTACAGCTATACAGATGGATTTAAAAGTTCCATCCATTCCGGTTCACGTGCTAAAAGAAGGGTTAGAAAAAGCGCGCCAAGCACGCCTAATAGTGCTGTCCAAGATGAAAGAAGCTCTTGTAGGATCCCGGCCAGAGATATCTCCTTATGCTCCCCGCATAATAAATATATTTATAAATCCTTCAAAGGTGGGAGAAGTTATTGGGCCGGGTGGAAAGGTCATAAAAAAAATCATTGCAGATACTGGCGCTAAAATAGAGATACAGGAAGAGGGTAAGATAACTATCGCTTCCTTGGATATGGAAGCAGTTAAAAAAGCAAAAAAAATAATCGAGGATATCACGGCTGAGGCTGAAATAGGAAAAACATACGATGGTAAAGTTGTTCGTATTGAAGACTATGGAGCTTTCATTCAGATCCTCCCAAATGTGGATGGGCTTTTGCATATTTCAGAAATTGCGAATCACCGGATTGGAAATGTCAGAGATGTCCTTAAAATTGGGCAGATAGTCCGGGTTAAGGTTATTTCTATAGATGAAAATAGTAAAGTTAGGTTGAGTAAGAAAGCATTAGAGCAAAATTCTCACCATTCTTTCAAAGATGACCAGCAGAGGCAAAAAAAAGTTTTTTTCAAAAAAACCCATTATAAAAAAGATAGATTTTAAGTTATATTGACTAGAGTCAATAGTGATGGCTGAATTGTTTGCAAAGAAAAGGGGATTTACTTTAGTAGAGATGTTGGTAACTCTTACTATTTTAGCTATCATGGCCGCAGTCACAATACCATTAGCCAAAACAGCAGTTAAAAGAGAAAAGGAAATATCGCTTAGAAGAAATTTACGAATGATGAGGGAAGCCATAGATTCTTACAAAAAGCTTGCTGATGAAAATAGAATTGTAGTAGGAAAGGAAACAGAGGGATATCCTCCTGATTTAGAGACTCTGGTAAAAGGAGCTGAAGTAAGAAGTAATAAAGAGGGAGAAGATACAACCAGGATCATTAAGTTCTTACGGCGAATTCCTATAGACCCCATGACAAATTCCTATGATTGGGGATTAAGGTCATTTCAGGATGATCTTGATTCTGATATTTGGGGCGGAGAGAACGTTTATGATGTATATACAAAAAGTCCGGGAATTGCACTTGATGGGAGTAAATACAGGGATTGGTAGTGAACAGGTTTTTTAAAAAATGAATTACGCATACAGAAAGAAAGGCTTTACGCTGATTGAACTCATTATTGTTTTCACGTTGATTGGAATTTTAGTAGGGTTAGGCATTCCTCAATACAAGTATGCTACCAAAAGGGCCAGAGAGGCTGTATTAAAAGAAGACCTTTTTCAAATGAGAACATTGATAAATCAGTATTATACAGATAAATTAAAATATCCTTCATCTCTTCAGGCTTTGGTCGACGAAGATTATTTGAAGAGTATTCCTATAGACCCCATGACAAAATCTTATGACACATGGATTGAGATCCAACAAACTCTTACTGAAGAAGATTTAATTTCAGGATTAATTCATGGAATAATTGATGTTTTTTCTGGCTCCCAAGCAATTGGATTAGATGGAACATCTTATAATACATGGTGACCTTTTTGTGCTCCCTTCAGAATTTGTTTAACCTGGATTATTCACAAGACTAGCTGCAATGACTAAACGAAGAAAGGGCTACACATTAATCATTCTTGTTTTCGCTGTTTTTGTGTTGAGCTTAGGGCTTTTAATAGCAGTTCCAGTATGGCAGACTCAAATCCAGCGTGAAAAAGAAAATGAACTGATATTTCGGGGAGACCAATATGTTGAAGCAATTCGTATATACCAGATGAAACATCCAGGAGGTTTCCCTCACAGCCTTGATGAAATGATAGATGAAAAGTGTCTACGAAAGTTGTACAAAGACCCGATGACAAGGTATGGAAGGTGGAATATTATTCTTCCTTATCAAGGGATGTCCACAAAGAAAGGAAATGCTTTAAGAAAAGTACTGGTTGTCCCACATGATGTATTGTCTTCAATAGAAAACTCCCAGATAATTGGAGTTGTTAGCCCATCTATACAGAAATCTAAAAAGATCTATCTCGGTCAGGAAACTTACAACAAATGGCTTTTCTTTTACGGGCAGAGCGGGGAGAATATTCCTGAGATCGTTTATTATGGACAAGAAGAAAAAGACTGATGGCTCTATTCTAATTATAGCCGGAGAAAATTCGGGGGAAAACTATGGTGCCGGCCTCGTACGTCAATTTAAAAGGAAAAATCCTTTTATCGAATTTTTTGGGATCGGCGGAAGACACATGGCGGATGAAGGAGTTGATCTTCTCTTTTCGATAAAAGAGCTATCAGTAGTCGGAATAGTTGAAATTATTTCTCATCTTCCTCGTATTAAAAGAATTTTCGCCAGGATAAGAAAAGAAATAAAATATAGAAAGCCTTTAGCTGCTGTTCTAATAGATTCTCCCGATTTTAACCTTCGCCTGGCAAAAATCCTGAGAAAACTTTCAATTCCTGTGCTTTATTATATAAGCCCAACAATATGGGCATGGAGAAAATCAAGGCTGAAAACAATAAAGAAAAGAGTTACAAAAATGATGCTGATATTTCCTTTTGAAGAGGAAATATATAATAAATACAATATCCCAGCGGTTTATGTTGGACATCCTCTAAAAGAAAGGATTGAAACTTCTCTTTCTAAAGAAGAATTCTTTCGGAAACATGAGATAGTAACAGACAGAAAAATCATTACGCTTCTTCCTGGAAGCAGAAAAAGTGAAATAAAATATCACATGTCAGTTCTTTTCGAAGGTCTTTCAATGATTAAAAGCGAATATGATGTTCAATTTCTTCTACTACTTGCAGAAAATCTAAATAGAAACTTTATATCAAATTTTATCCCATCAAACTTTGAGAAAGTAAAGATTATTTCAGAAGACAGGTATGAAGCTATTGAATTCAGTGATTTGATTCTTTCTTCATGTGGTACAGCCAATTTGGAATCGGCTCTTTTAGAAACTCCACTTATCTCTTTTTATCGTGTCTCTCCCATAACATTTTTCCTTGGAGTCCCGTTTGTCAGGATAAAGAATTACAGCATTGTTAATATTCTTGCAGGGAAAAAAATTATTCCTGAGTTGATCCAAAAAGATTTTACTCCTGACAACATTTTTAAGGAGACAAAGAGAATTCTTGATTCAGAGGAAATTAAGTCTGAAATGCTGAATAACTTCCAAAAAATAAAGGGTATTTTAGGCGAGAAAATAGCCTCTCAAAACGCAGCAGCACAACTTGAGCAGCTTGTTTTTGAGATTAATCAACAATAATTTCTATTTTTCAGTTGAGTTCGTTTTTTTATAAAAGAATTACAGTTTTGTTTCAAGTATAAAATCGAGTTTATCATACAATTCCAGCCCGTTTTCATTTACACTGCCAGCTTTTAGTTCCAGGACATACATTGCTGGGTATCTGGGTGTATAAGAAGGGCAAGGATCTCTTTTACAAGGAGGAACACCTTCTTCGATATGAATGATTCTTTTATTCTTATCTAGCCAGAGAAAGTCAAGGGGAATTTTCATGTTTTTCATCCAGAATGAATGGATTCCTTCTTCTTCGAAAACAAAAAGCATTCCCTGGTCATAGTTGATTTTTTCCCGGAACATGAGTCCTAGCTGTCTTTTTTCATCAGTTGTAGCAAGTTCGGCTGTAATAGAGGTTCCATTGGGTAAAAAAATCTGAACAAATTTTTTTAAAGGAAGATTTTGGGAAAAAAGTATCATGAATAATGTTATAAAAGTAATAAGAGTATTAATCATCTGGTCTGATTATACTCGATGCTTTGAAAAAATTCCAATTTTACTATTGTGACTTGAGATAAATCTAAGCGCTCAATGGACACAAGATTTTTTCATGCTTAGTGAGTTGATATCAAAGGAACAAAACGTACAGGAAGAAGCTTTTTCTTTTTAAATTGTTCTTCTTCCCTGATAACAAGAATCAGTTCCTGAGAAATATCCCCAACAGGTATGATCATTTTGCCTTTTATCTTCAATTGTTCCTGTAAGGTGTTCGGAATTAGGGTTGGTGCTGCTGTAACTATTATTGCATCGTAAGGAGCATGTTCTTTCCATCCCAGGCTTCCGTCTCCAATCTTAAAATGAACATTTTTATACTCTAATTTTTTAAGAATTTCCTTGGCTCTAAGAGAAAGGGAACTCTTTATTTCTACTGTATAGACTTCTTTGACAATTTCAGCCAGAATGGCTGCTTGGTAGCCAGAACCTGTCCCAATCTCTAAAACCTTCTCATCTCCCTCTAGATGGAGAATCTCGGTCATATAGGCAACGATATATGGTTGAGAGATAGTCTGTCCTTCACCTATAGGGAGGGGTTCATCATTATAGGCATAAGGTTTCATGTTTTCTGATACAAATTCGTGCCGTGGTTCTTTTTTCATTGTTTCTAAGACTTTTTTATCAGAAATCCCCCTCATTTTCAGTTGGGCATTGATCATTTTTTCTCTTTCTTTGCGAAAATCCTTGGCCATGGCATCGGTAGTTTTTATGAATAATCCACGTTAATAGGCTTTTGCGAAACACACTAAATTATCTGAATCTTTTCCGCAAGCAATACACTTGCCTTTTGTTTCCCGCTTATCCTTTTTGATAGGCACAGTCCTGATTGTACACATGGTTTCTTGTTTAATCTTTTCTTCGCATGCAGAGCTGCCACACCAAAACGACTTTATAAAACCTTTTTTTGATTCTGCAATTGCCTTAAACTCTGAATAGTTTTGGACTTCATGTGTGTTTTCGAGTTGAAACTTCAGAGCTCCTTCAAACATGGATTTCTGAATATCTTTAAGATTCCTATTAACGACTTGTTTTAGTGAATCAAAACCGACTTTTTCTTTTTTCATTGTATCACGCCTGACTATTACAACCTGGTTTTCTTTTATATCTCTGGGGCCAATTTCGATTCTTAATGGGACTCCTCTCATCTCCCATTCAGAAAATTTCCATCCGGGAGTAAATTCTTCTCTTTCGTCCAGTTTTACTCTTATTCCAATTTTGTTTAACTCACCTTCGATTTTTCGAGCTGTTGGGAGGACCTCCTTTTTCCAGTTCCCAATTGAGATGGGAATAATGATTGCTTGGATAGGAGCTACTCGGGGAGGGAGTTTTAGTCCAGAGTCGTCCCCATGACACATGATCAAAGCACCAATAAGGCGGGTTGATACTCCCCATGATGTTTGCCATACATACTGCAGATTTTGGTTCCTGTCTTCAAACCGGATATTAAAAACTTTGGAGAAATGTTGACCCAGATTGTGAGAGGTTCCCATTTGGAGAGCTTTTCCGTCAGACATCAATGCTTCGATGCTGTATGTTGCTAAGGCTCCTGCAAACTTTTCTCTTTCTGTTTTCTCTCCTGATATCACCGGGATAGCTAGTTCTGATTCAATACACTCTTTATACAGGGAAAGAATAAGCATGGTTTCTTCTTGAGCCTCTTCGAATGTCTCATGGGCAGTATGTCCTTCCTGCCATAGAAATTCAGTGGTCCTTAGAAAAGGCCGGGTTACTTTTTCCCATCGGACGATGTTAGCCCACTGGTTTATTAATACAGGCAAATCTCTGTAAGATTTAATCCATTTGGAATACATATTGCATATAATGGCTTCAGAAGTGGGACGTACTGCAAGCCTTTCTTCCAGTTTGTCTTTACCTCCATGTGTCACCCATGCTACTTCAAGAGAGAATCCTTCTAAATGTTCTGTTTCTTTCTCAAGAAAGCTTTCAGGAATAAAAAGTGGGAAATAAGCATTCGAGTGGCCAGATTCTTTTATTCTTTGGTCAAAATGGCTCTTTATATTTTCCCATATCGAATATCCGTAAGGCCTTATGACCATCATCCCTTTTATTGGCGCATAGTCAGCTAGTTCAGCTTTTCGGATAATCTCTCCGTACCATTTTGAAAAATCAACACTTTTAGCAGTTAATTTTTTAACATGCCGTTCATCTTTATTCATTTCTTTCTTCACCTGTCAAATCTTTGGTCATTCTATATTCAACCCTTTTTTTTGTCAATGGAAATATAGAAATGGAGCACTCTTCAGTATCGTAAAAAAGGAGGGAGATTAGAAATATCACCCCTGAATTCATCCAAAAGGGTGATTGACCGAAGGAAATAAAAATGGCATCTTAACATCAACATCCAAAAGGAAAAGGAAGTGACCATGTCAAGCAAGGTTTTTAGCGAAAGGACGACTTTTTACTCATTAAATGAAAAAGGATTTAATCTTCCTCTTAAAACCTGCATTGAAGGACAGGACAAATCAGGAAAAGAATTTAAAGAGAAGACGGTCCTCTCATATATCAGTCACAATGGCTCCTCTTTTTGGATGAATACATCAATTTCTTTAGGGAGCAAGTTGAAACTTATTGTCGACCTGCCTCCAAAACTTGGGGATGAAAAAGACCTTAAACTGGTTATAAAAGGGAAAGTTATATTTATCGAAGCTGTGAAAGAGCAGAATTCGAAAAAGCGTGTGTCTGTTAAGTTTGATAATAAGTACATTATTGAACAGAACAAAGTGAAGTAAATAATTTTAACTTAAAAACTTGTTCCTAGAACCCAATTTAAAAAGTCAGTTAGGATAGTTGGCCACAGATTAACCTTTTCAGATGAGAACAGATATTGAAAAATCACCCCATGATTCACCTGTAGAAGCTATTGATAAAGATTCTATCGTTTGTCACAATGCATAATGAAATGAGATTGAGAAAAGTATTAGACAGGCCTTCCATCCAGGATAAAGTCGAATCATTGAAGAGAGAAAGATATTTTGAGCTTTCTCTTCCTACTATGGTAAATGGAATCAATGCAGTCGGAAAGGAATTTAGTGAGGAGACCAGACTTACTTCTATAAGCTCCCAAATAGTTAAGTTCAGTCTCAAATCAAAATTGACAATAGGGTCTAGATTAAATTTGTCTCTTGATATCCCTAAAACAATTATTTTGGAATATCCTATGAATCTTTTTATTTCAGGGGAAGTGATTTTTATTAAGGCTGATTCAAATGGGCAATCGAAACAATTCGTTTCAGTAAAGTTAGATAAAAATTTTAAAATCCAAAAATATCAATTACTCTCATCCAGTATTGCTTGACTTTTTTCTAATTTTCCTTTAATCTGCCATGTTATTTTAAAAGAAAAACGATACTATATATTGTATAAATAAATTTATGAGGTAGAATATATTGATTTTTTTCTTGACATAGATAATAGAACTATTTTATAATCTTCTCCAAGAAAGTCAGCAAATGCGAAAATCATATTCAAAAAATGCAAAATACTGTATAGCTTTATTTCTAGCTGTGTTTTTTTTGGGAGGACAACCTGTTGAATTTGGAAAAGAGAAATCATTTTTTCAAGGATATTTAATACCGAAGCCAATAATAAGAATTTGTTTAGGTATTAATCTAACAGATATAGAAATATGTTCTGCTTCAGGAATGAATATTTATGAAGTAAAGCCGAATTATAGACTTTTGGCAAATGATACTGATAAAATTTTCATAAAGAGGAACGGAAAAGAACTGTCTAAGATTATTTATTTTATTCCGAACAGTCAAAAATCCTATCTTTCTTATAAAGGAAAAGACTACAAGGGAATATTTATTCTAAAGGCCAGCTCTAAAGGCATTGTTCTTATCAATATCCTTAACCTGGAGGATTATTTAAAATCAGTTGTACCGAGTGAGCTTTGTCCATATACTTTCCATGAGTTCGAAGCTCACAAGGCTCAGGCGGTTGCTGCAAGAACTTATGCCATTAAAAATTTGGGAATGAATGAGGATTTGGGTTTTGACCTATATGATACACCGAAGTCGCAGTATTATAAGGGTATGAATGCAGAGCATCCTATGAGCAGCATGGCAGTTGAGCAAACTCAGGGGCAGGTTGCTTTTTATAATGGTAAATTGATTGATGCGCTTTATACGAGTAGCTGTGGTGGGATGACAGAAAATGTTGAAGAAATTTTTGGAGGATTTCCATTACCTTATTTGAAAAGTACAAATTGTGATTATGAAAGGCAAAGAGCGTGGCTTGTTAATTGTGATAATAGTGTCTTTCCTGTGAATACAAATATTCTGGGTCAAAATTCTTCTCCTGACAGTTGGTGTGCAAACAAAACGAAAAAAGAACTTGAGAAAAGGATAAATCGATATTACCCAATTGGAAAGCTCAAAGATTTGATTCCTTTAAGGAGAGGTCATTCTAAGAGAGTTGTGGAGCTTTTGATATCTGGATCAGAGACTCAAATCATAGTTAAAGGATTAAAAATTCGGAGAGTCCTGAGTTTGAGAGAGACTCTTTTTGTTATATACAGGGAGTATGATAAGGAAGGCAGAGTAACTCATTTTATATTTAGTGGAAGAGGACAGGGGCATGGTGTGGGGCTTTGTCAAGTAGGTGCTTACAGAATGGCCCTGGCTGGAGCTGATTATAAAGAGATCTTGAAAAAGTATTACCATGGTATTAAAATAAGCAAAATTTATTGATTTTGAGGAGGAATAAACGGTTGGATCAAGAGCTATCAAAGAAAAATCTCATAAGGATAATCAAAGAAAAGTCATTAAAAACAAATGTCAATCTTGTTCTTACATCAGGAAAGACAAGCAATTATTATATCGATGCCAAGATGACTACACTGGACCCTATGGGAGCCAGCATTTTGGGCCGACTGATTCTTGATGTTATAAAGCCATATAAGATAGATGCAATCGGGGGCTACACCCTGGGAGCAGACCCCATTGTGTCTGTTGTGGCGGCTCTGAGTGCCGAGACAGACCGTCCTCTGCCTGCCTTTATTGTCCGCAAGGAGCCGAAGAAACATGGAGAAAGGAAGATGATCGAAGGTCCCTTTGAATCAGGTTGGAATGTGGCAGTTGTTGATGATGTTGCAACTACCGGAGGCTCTACCCTAAAGGCATGCCGTGCCGTTGAGCAAGAAGGTGGAAATGTTGTTATTGTAATAGCTTTAGTTGATCGCCTTGAGGGGGCAAGGGAAAATTTAGAAAAGATTGGGTACAAATTTATTTCTATTCTTACTCGGGATGAACTCCTTAAATAAGACTTCCATTTTAAGATTTAAAATTCAATATGTCCATTCCATTTGCCTTTTAGTCTTTATTTAAGTAAAATCCTGTTTCTTTGTTTAAAAATTTAAAAGTGAGTAATAAAAAAAAAGAGATTAAATTAGGAATAGCCCTGATTCCTGTCCTTTTTCTGATTGCATCTTTATCATTAGTTATCGCTGTTTTTAAACAAGAACCTCATATTCCATTAATTTTTGCTGCGGCTGTGGCTGCTACAATTGCTGTTATACATAAGCATCCATGGAAAGAAATTCAAGACGGAATGGTCCACGGTATTACTCTGGCAATGGGAGCTATCCTGATTCTAATGATTGTAGGCACAATGATTGGAACCTGGATTCAGGGTGGTATCGTTCCTGCCATGATTTATTATGGTTTAGAGACTATATCTCCAGGAATGTTTTTAGTGGCTACTCTGATTATTTGTTCTATAGTTTCATTGGGAACTGGTTCTTCATGGTCGACGGCAGGTACTGTGGGTGTGGCACTAGTCGGAGTAGGAAAGGGACTTGGAATTCCGGTTTCAATGGTTGCCGGGGCAATCATTTCCGGCGCTTATTTTGGCGATAAAATGTCGCCTTTATCGGATACTACAAACCTTGCACCCGCAGTAGCAGGAACAGATGTATTTTCTCACATAAGACACATGGTCTATACAACGACTCCAGGATATATTATTTCTCTCATTCTTTATGGTTTGATAGGGATAAGGTTTTCTGGCGGTACTATTGATACTCAAAATATTGAGACAATTTGTAACACACTTAAATCAAATTTTTTTATACATCCGATCCTTCTGCTTCCTCCCATTCTGGTCATTGTAATGGTTATTAAAAAAATTCCTCCTTTACCAGCCTTGCTGGGAGGAACTGTCATTGGCGGTCTTTTTGCTTGGCTTGTTCAGTCCAGATCTCTGGTTGATATCATCCAAGCAGCTAAATCCGGATATACTTCCACGACTGGTGTAATGATGGTAGATGAGTTACTGACTCGAGGGGGGCTTGATTATATGATGAATACAGTGGCTTTGATCATGTGCGCTCTTTGCTTTGGAGGTATTATGGAAAAGACAGGAATGTTGGAAATCATAGCCAAAGCCTTACTTAAAAGGGTGAAAAGCACTGGTTCTTTGGTTGCCACAACTATTTTTACTTGTATAGGAATGAATGCTATTGCCTCAGATCAGTATATGGCAATCGTTATCCCGGGAAGGATGTATAAGAATGCATTTGATTCCAGGGGGTTACATCCGAAAAATCTTTCTCGCTGCCTGGAGGACTCTGGAACTCTTTCTTCTCCACTTATTCCCTGGAATAGTTGCGGAGCTTTTATGGGTGCTACTTTAGGTGTTAACCCTCTTGTTTATCTTCCCTTTGCTTTCCTTAACCTTACAAATCCTCTGGTTTCAATATTGTATGGTTATACAGGAATTACAATGGAAAAACTGGAGCCGGAGGATAAGAAAAGTAAGAAATCAGGGGAAGACGGAAAGGAAGTTAAAAACTAAAAAAATCAGAGGGGGTTTTTGATACTTGAATTGCTATAATATTTTCTCGAAGTGAGGATTTACATCATGATATTTGGTGTGGGAATTGATATCATAGAAGTGGAGCGTATAAAGAAGCAGATTACAAAAAAAAACAACTTTAAGAAGAGAATTTTTTCTCGAAAAGAAATTGAATACTGTGAATCGAAAAAGGACAGGGCTAAAAATTATGCTGCTCGTTTTGCGGCTAAGGAAGCTTTTTTCAAGGCGATTGGAACCGGTTTGCGGGGTGGACTTGCATTTAATGAGATAGAAATTGTGCATGATAAAATGGGGAAACCTGAAATTGTCTTATACGGAAATGCAAGAAGATTTATTAGCGAAAAAAAACTTTCAAATATTCATGTATCTTTATCGCATATAGAAGATTTTGCGTGTGCAATTGTTATTATAGAAATGGCTCATAGCAAGAATGGACACCTTGGTAGAAGATAAGATGAATTTGAGGGCATGTCTGCACTCCACTAAGATTTTTAACGCCATTTCCTCTCCTATCTTCTCGGCTCTGCTGGAACTCCGCATGCTTATCTTAAGCAACGCTGTGATATCCTCGAGCCATCATTAACACCGCCCCTTTGATTATACAGTGCTCACACATCAATCAGGCCCGACTTCACGTCGGATTCCCTCGAAGGTCGACTCATAAAGGCTAAATCTTTTAATGTCGCTTCCTCCGTCCCCTTAAATTCATCTGCCTCTGGCTACTTTATCTATTACTATCTATCTAGGTGCACATGAAGCTAATGAGACAGAGGAATAGATAGAGTTGGCTCTATTTAATAACTCCGTGTTTCTTTCCGATTTTTGTAAAAGCTTCGATAGCTTTATCAAGGTGGTGCTTTTCATGGCTTGCTGAGAGCTGAACTCTTATTCTTGATTGTCCCTTTGCAACAACAGGGTAATAAAATCCGATGACATAAATTCCTTCATCAAGAAGGTCATTTGCCATATCCTGAGAGAGCTTAGCGTCGTTTTCAAATTTTCCGAGCATGATAGGAACAATAGGATGAACTCCCGGTGTAATATCAAAGCCTGCTTCTATCATTTTTTCTCTGAAATACTTTGTGTTTTGTTCCAATTTGTCTCTTAATTCTGTGGTTTTAGAGAGTAAGTCCAAAACGGCAATAGAAGCACCTGCAACAACAGGAGCTAGGGTGTTGCTGAATAGATAGGGTCTTGCACGTTGTCTGTAAAGCTCTATGAGTTCTTTTCTTCCAGATATGAATCCGCCTGAAGCCCCACCAAGAGCTTTTCCAAGCGTTCCGGTAATGATATCTACCCGCCCCATAGCTCCTCTATATTCTGGAGACCCTCTTCCTGTTCTTCCTAGAAATCCTGTAGCATGTGCGTCGTCAACCATAACCAGAGCATCATATTTGTCAGCCAGATCGCAGATTTCATCTACTTTTGCAATATCACCGTCCATGGAGAACACTCCATCTGTAACAATCAATCTGTAGCGGGCTCCCTCGGCTTCTTTCAATTTGTCTTCCAAATCCACCATATCAGCATGTTTAAAAATGTATCTTTGAGCTTTACAAAGGCGTATCCCATCAATAATTGAAGCGTGATTGAGTTGGTCTGTAATGATAGCGTCTTCTGCTTTAAGGAGAGGTTCGAAAGCTCCTCCGTTGGCATCAAGACATGCAGCAAATAGAATTGTGTCTTCTGTCTGGAGGAAATTAGATATTTTCTGCTCAAGGATTTTATGGATCTCCTGAGTCCCGCAGATAAAGCGAACAGAGCTCATGCCGTAGCCCCATTCATCGAGGGCTTTGTGAGCAGCTTCGATGACCTTAGGGTGACTTGAAAGGCCCAAATAGTTGTTTGCACAAAAATTCAGAACTTTTTTTCCGCCTTTGACTTCTATCTCCGGTCCCTGGGGAGTCATGATAACTCTTTCAGCTTTATAAAGGCCGGCATCATGGATAGATTGGATTTCTTTTGTTAGGTCTTCTTTTATTTTTCCGTACATTTCATACCTCCTTTAAGGTGCAATATATATCAAAATTGTAGCGGCACGTCTATGTTTTTAATAGTTGAGTTTGCCTTCGGCATAACGTTTGCTTAAAACTTCGAGCATATCATTTGTCATGTCTTCCAAGTCGTAACTTGGGGCCCATGCCCATTCCTCCCGTGCTGCTCGATCGTCAATAGTATTGGGCCATGAGTCAGCAATATCCTGGCGAAAATCAGGCTTATATTCACAAGTGAATTCGGGGATGTGCTTTTTAATTTCGGATGCTAATTCACCGGCAGTAAAACTCATTGCAGCAACATTGAAATCGGAGTGGTGTTTTAACCTGGAAAAATCGGCTTCCATTAGGTCTACAGCAGCTTTGAGGCAGTCAGGCATATACATCATCGGGAGCATTGTGTCTTCTTTGACAAAACAGGTGTATTTTTTATTTTTTACAGCTTCGAAATAAATGGCCACTGCATAGTCGGTTGTTCCTCCTCCTGGAAGAGTTTCGTAACTTATGATGCCGGGGTATCGGCAGCCCCTTATATCAACGCCGAATCTTTTAACATAATAATCGCAAAGGAGTTCTCCAGCAACCTTTGTGACACCATACATTGTCTTCGGCCTTAAAATTGTTTCCTGAGGAGTATTGTTGAGAGGAGTTTCAGGGCCAAAGGCTGCAATAGAGCTTGGGATAAAAATTCTTGTCATTTCATGCTCTATGGCTGATTCCAGAATGTTGTAAGTGCCGTTCATGTTGACATTCCAGGCGAGACGCGGGTTTTTCTCTCCAACTGCAGAGAGAATTGCGGACAAGTGGTATATGGTGTCAATGTTGTATTTTTTAACGACTTCTTCAATTGTCTCTCTTTTTGTGACATCGATGAATTCGAACGGGCCTGACTCGAGAAGATCAGTGCTTGGTTTGGTTCTGTGGCCAGTAGCCAGGACATTGTCACTGCCATATCTTTTTCTTAATGCTATTGTGAGTTCAGAACCGATCTGGCCGACTGCACCCGTAACCATTATCTTTTTCATTTCCTTCGCCATTTTTTACCTCCGGAATTAATATTTTTTTCTTTATTTATCATACTATTTTATTGAGGTTTTACTTATATCTTGCATAGAAAAAGATGTCAACTCTAAAAAGTATCATTGAGGGAATATACCAAAATCACGATAAACATAAAGAAAAGAAATAAAAGATAAGACAAATCAGGTTTTTGTTCATGACTAAAATACAGTATAATATAATACGTGATTAGATAAAATAACAGTTCGATAAAGATGGAAAGTAAGATTACTCTTGTGACTGGAAGCAGCCGGGGAATTGGCAGAGCTATAGCATTAAGAGCTGCTGATGTTTGTGCCGGGGTTGCAGTACATTATAGAAATGAAAAGCACTCTGCTGAGGAAGTTGTAAAAAAAATAGAGCAGAGAGGTAAACTTAGCGCTGCTTTTCAAGCGGATTTGATAGGGGAAAAGGAAGCTTCGAATTTGATCAGTAAGGTTGAAGAGAAATTTGGTAAAATTGATATTCTGGTTAATAACTTTGGACCTATCCTGGTTAAAGCCTGGCAGGAAGTAAAGCAAGATGAATGGGATTCAATTTTGCAGAGTAATCTTGGGAGTGCTTTATACTGTATGAAATCAGTTCTTCCTGACATGAGGAAAAGAAAGTGGGGAAGAATCATAAACATTGGGTATAGCAGGGTTGAACAAATTGCTGCATTTCCAACCATTACTCCATATGCAATTGCCAAGACTGGACTCCTGATTTTAACGCGTACTGTTGCGCACTCGGAAGCTTCATCTGGAATAACTGTAAACATGGTGTCTCCCGGTCTTATGGAAGGAGGAGTCCTCCCAAAGAATAAAGACATTCACGGCGGAAGATTGGGTAAGTTTGAGGACATCTCCAATGCGGTGTTGTTTTTGGTTTCAGAAAAGTCGAGTTTCATCACCGGGACAAATATTGTTGTTGCAGGGGGATGGAAACTCTGAAAGAATTAATATAATACAGGCAAAAAATATGCTCATATGGAAGAAATCTAACCCTTGAGTTGTAAATTATTTAGTGGTAAACTGCGCCTTCGAATTAAGCATTATGCATGAGCGGTCATCGTAGATTCGTCTCTATATTATAGACAGTCAAGATGCCGCCGTGCTCAAGGCGACGCAAGGTCTCGTTATCTCTATCCCGATTATCAGATAGCGAACAATTCGAGGCTGTATGGCGTTGCTTCAACTAAAACTAGATGTGCTCGGAGGTAAGAAGCAAGTGTACAAGATACTGCTGAAACAAGACTTAGTCCCCAGTGTTCATCTGTTCAAGGTCGAGGCACCGGCTGTGGCCAAGAAAGCCCGGCCAGGGCAATTTATTGTCGTCAGGATTGATGAAAGAGGTGAGCGTATTCCGCTGACCATTGCCGATTGGAACGGGCAAGAAGGCAGTGTTACCATCATATTCATGGAAGTTGGAACCACAACCCACCGCCTAGGCCTGCTCAAGACTGGCGATTTTGTAGCCGATTTTGTCGGGCCACTGGGTTTGCCAAGCCATATCGATAAATTTGGCACAGTGGTTTGTGTTGCTGGAGGCTTTGCCGTTGCTCCCATAATGCCTATCGCCAGAGCTCTAAAAAGAGTGGGGAACAAGGTTATCTCAATTATGGGGGCACGAAGAAAAAACCTCATCTTCTGGGAAGATGAACTGCGCAGTGTCAGCGACCAGTTGATAGTTACCACTGATGACGGCTCCTATGCTCGTAAGGGACTGGTGACGGAGCCGCTGAAGGAAATACTTGAGAGTGAGAAGATTAGCCGAGTAGTTGCCATCGGTCCAAGTATCATGATGAAGTTTTGTGCCAAGACTACTGAGCCCTTCAAAGTTAAGACCATTGTCAGCCTGAATTCGATAATGGTTGACGGTACTGGCATGTGTGGCTGCTGCCGAGTATCCGTTGGCGGTGAAACCAAGTTCGCATGTGTGGATGGTCCCGAGTTTGATGGACACCGTGTGGACTGGGATTTACTCATGGCTCGACAGCGTATCTATCTTGATGAAGAGAAAGAATCCTTCGAGCATTGGCAGGCTCGGCACAGGAAGCGTTCATAAATTGAAAGCAGGGAGTAAACAAATATGGCGAAACTGAATCTAAATCGAGTGCAGATGCCAAAGCAGGATCCCAAGGAAAGGGCGAAAAACTTCGATGAAGTGGCTCTAGGTTATAGCATGAAGCAAGCACGGGAGGAAGCAAGTCGATGTATCCAGTGTAAGAGGCCCATATGTATAGAAGGCTGCCCGGTAGAAATAGATATCCCAGGTTTCATCAAGGCTGTCTGTGATGGTGATATGCCGGAGGCGGTGAGGATACTAAAGGACAAGAACAGCCTGCCCGGTATCTGCGGACGTGTCTGTCCACAGGAGACGCAGTGCGAAGTTAAATGCATTCTGGCAAGGAAGGGTGCACCTATTGCCATCGGTCGCCTGGAACGCTTCGTGGCCGACTGGGAGCGAGCTAACAAAGAGGATTTGACTGCCCCCGCAAC
Organism: uncultured Eubacteriales bacterium; assembly: GCA_964648465.1. Taxonomy (GTDB): domain Bacteria; phylum Acidobacteriota; class Aminicenantia; order Aminicenantales; family Aminicenantaceae; genus Aminicenans. The sequence continues at coordinate 36,916 of CAZYMU010000015.1, forward strand.
GATACCGAAACAAACGGGGAAAAAAGTGGCTGTAATCGGTTCCGGACCAGCCGGCTTAACCGCAGCGGCCGAACTGGCAAAACTAGGACACAGTGTTACCATCTTTGAAGCCCTCCATGTGGCTGGAGGAGTGTTAACGTATGGAATCCCCGAGTTCAGGCTGCCCAAAGATATCGTTCAAGCTGAAGTTGACTATGTTGTTTCTATGGGGCTGGAACTTAAATTAGACTCGGTGATCGGTAAGATCGCCACTGTGGACGAACTGCTTGAAAATGGCTACCATGCTGTTTTCCTTGGCACTGGTGCTGGACTGCCTATGTTTATGAACATTCCTGGGGAGAACCTGAATGGGATTTATTCGGCAAACGAGTTCCTTACCCGGGTTAACCTGATGAAGGCCTATCTTTTTCCAGAGTATGACACTCCGGTAAAGAAAGGAAAGAAGGTAGCGGTAATCGGCGGCGGTAATGTGGCCATGGATTCAGCACGGTGCGCTCTGAGGATCGGTGCCGCTGAGGTCTATATAATTTATAGACGCTCCGTAGCGGAAATGCCAGCCCGGCGCGAAGAGGTTGAAAATGCCCAAGAAGAAGGCATTCAATTTAAGCTCTTGACCAACCCCAAGCGTTTCCTTGGCAATGATCAGAATTGGGTGGTGGCTATGGAGTGCTATAGAATGGAGCTAGGCGAGCCAGATGAGAGCGGACGGCGCCGCCCCATAGTCATACCAGGAAGTGAGTTTATCATTGAGGCCGATGTGGTGATAGTAGCCTTGGGCACGAGGCCCAACCCTTTAATCGCTCAGACTACCAAAGGTCTGGAAACAACCAAATGGGGAACGGTGGTAGCCAACGAGAAGACGGGTAAAACGGTAAAAAAGGCTGTCTGGGCTGGCGGTGATGTAGTCACCGGGGCAGCTACAGTGATTAGTGCCATGGGGGCTGGTAAGCAGGCAGCGGTAGCCATAGATGAGTATCTGAAAGGTTTACTTTAATGTCTATCTGATTTTTTTTGATAAGCGCAATTCCGTATTCGTTTTTATAATCTTTGAATATAAATCCGTTTTTCCTCTTTTCTAGTATTTGGAGGCAGGAATCCAGATTAGAGAGAATGTATTCGTATGCATCCTGTGCAGACCTCATATTTGGATAAGGTATGATGATCCGAGTATAGGATTTTCCGTTTGAATCTATTTTTTGTTTTCACCTATTTTTAAAGAAATATTTTAGCTTGCATCATAAATAAAAGACTTAATTGTGGCAAGCGCAAAAACCTATTTCTTATATTATGATTCATTTGTTCCTAAAAGGCTACGTCTGTAATCAATTTTGAACAAATAAAATTCATCAAAGCCAATAAAGACCATATGTCATTTGGAACAATTCTTGCTGTATAATATACAAAATAAGAAATAATGAATTTTATAAAATAACGATGGGGAAATTAAAGATTAAAGAACCAATTTTCTTGATCTCAGCAATAGTTTTAAGCCTTTCCCTTTTTGCCCAGGAACTCCAGCACGAAGCCATTGCCATTAACATTGAAGTTCCGGTCAGAGTATTTAAAGGAGATAAATTTATCGATAACTTAATCATAAAGGACTTTTATGTTTATGAGGATGGTGTACTTCAGAAAATTGAGGCTGTTTACCTTATAAAAAAAACAAGTATAGAAAAAGAAGAACTATCCATAAAAAAAGAGAAATCCGAGATAAAATTTTCCCCTAAAGTCTCGAGAAATTTTGTACTCCTTTTTGAAGTCCAGGAATATCTCCCCAAATTAGGTGAGGCTGTAGATTATTTCTTTGACAATGTCATTTTACCTGGAGACACACTGACTGTTATAAGCCCTATGAAAACATATAATTTTAAAAGCGGTGCCTTTGAGAAATTATCAAAAGAAGAAATATGCAGTCAATTGAAAGGGAAATTAAAAAAAGACGCCAGGATGGGAAGCATAGAATACAGGAACTTGATTAAGGACATTGAAAATCTTTTGACAGCGAGAGACATTCCTAAAGAAGTCTATGAGCAACAATTTCATATAGCAGCAGACTACTTGAGAAGGCTTGAAACCCTAAGGCATGTCGATCAAAAGAGACTCCTGAATTTTGCAAAGTTTTTAAAAAAGAAAGAAGGTCAAAAAAATGTGTTTCTCTTCTATCAGAAAGAATTAATACCGCAAATTGATTTTAAGACTCTAACAGGGATGACTAGCGGAAGTGCAAAAGCCGAAGATATGCCAAGTATTTTTTTGCTTTCGGATCTTTTTAACTTCTATAGAAGAGACATATCTTTTGATGTTAATCTGATCAAGAAAGTTTTCGCCGATTCTTCCATCTCTATCCATTTTTTATATCTGACAAAAGTGCCCATGCATATGATAGACATTACAAGGATAGATGCTTTATCAAAGCATGGCATAAAGTACGTCGAGCAGTCCGAGGATATTTTCAGTGCTTTCAATGAAGTGGCTAGAACTACAGGGGGATTATCGGAAAGCTCGGCAAATGCTCTCAAAGCATTCAAAAGAGCCGTGGATGCTTCGGAAAACTATTATCTTCTTTACTATTCGCCCAAAGATTACAAAGCAGACGGCAAATTCAGAAAAATTGAAGTTAAAGTGAAAAATAAAAAATACAGAATCACCTACCGCGCCGGATACATCGCAAATTAGGTAAATACTATAAGCGATATGATAGAAGGAGCTATAAAGATAAATAGGTCACTAATTCCTGGTATGCCCTAATGCCGGGGTCACCATACTAATTAACCTTAGTTTTTGCTTGACAAAATGGGGAAATGTATTTGTCTTATAAAAGGTGAACAAAATGGTGAACAAAATACGCAAAGAATTAACCGAAAGGCAGAGAAAAGTCTTGAGAGCCATCGAGAGTTTCGTTCTTACCCACGGCTATTCTCCCACGATCCGGCAGTTGGGAAAACTGTTAAACATTGCCAGCCCATCAGCCGTTTTTAAGCATATCCTAAGCCTGGAGAAAAAAGGTTATTTGAGAAAAGTTAAAGGGGAGTTAAAAGTTGCAAGCTTTCCGGTTTCTGCAGAGGCATGGGTTCGGGTGCCTTTAGTAGGTCTTGTCCCGGCTGGTTATCCGAAAGAAGTGTTTGATGTTTCAGGAGAGGCGGTGGATGTTCCGGACTGGATGGTTGGCCGAAAGAGGGGAAATATTTTCTGCATCCAGGTTGATGGTAAAAGCATGGTGGATGCCTATATCGATGATGGAGACCGGGTGCTTGTGGAAAGAACAAACTCGGCCAATTCTGGAGAAATGGTAGTTGCCTTTCTGGATGATGGTTCAGTAACTTTGAAGAGACTGAAAATAGAGAATGGGAATATTTTCCTTGTTCCTGAAAACCAGGAATTTGAACCGATCAAGGTTAAAGAACTGAAGGTTTTAGGAAGGGTAGTCGGGGTTTTACGGAAATACTAGCAGCTATAGGCTAACATCTAATATTCATCTGATGCGGCACAGTTGTCCCTTAAAAGTTAGGAGGTGATGGAGGTGAGCAAAAAGCGGTGTGTTGTCCATGTTGATATCGATGCTTTTTTTGCGGCTGTAGAGGAGCTTCTTGACCCCTCTCTTAAAGGTAAGCCGGTCATTGTCGGTGGTTTGCCTAACGAAAGGGGAGTAGCTTCTACGGCTTCGTATGAAGCACGAAGATACGGTGTCCATTCCGGCATGCCTCTGGCGAAAGCTTACCAGCTCTGCCCCAACGGTATATTCATAAGGGGAAACCACCAGATTTATGGTGCCTTTTCCAGGAAATTTTTTCATATTCTTTCCCAGTACACTCCAGATGTAGAAAAAGCCTCCATGGATGAAGCCTACCTTGATTTTACCTGGTGCAGACATCTTTATCCCTCTGTTTCCCGTACTGCCTGCGAGATTAAGCAGAAAGTGGAGAAGGAGTTGGGTCTTGCGGTTTCTGTGGGAATGGGACCCAATAAACTTCTGGCTAAGCTTGCAACCAATAAGGCTAAACCTGCCGGGCTGGTTGAAATCAAACCGGGAAGAGAAGAAAAGTTTCTCAAAGATCTGGGCATAGAATCCATGCCGGGCATAGGGCCCAAGGCACAGGGTATTTTCAGGATGCTCAATATACGTAAAGTCAGCGATTTGTGGGGATTACCCCGCGCAACGCTGCGGTCGCTCTTCGGTCTCAACGGGGAGGAGTTTTACCTTCAGTCTCGCGGGATTGACAGTCGTCCCATTGTCACAGCTTGTGTCCCTAAGTCTGTCTCAAGAGAGACTACTTTTTTAGAAGACATATGGGATCGACGTCTCCTTCTGGCCCACCTGGCATATCTCTGTGATAGGCTGGCCATTCCTCTGCGGAAAGAGCGCCTTTTTACGCATGTCATCGAAGTCAAAATAAGATATTCTGACTTTAAAACAGTGGCCAGGCGGAGACTTCTTATCTCTCCACTTCAGGAAATGGGGAAAATTTACAAAATAGCTCAGGAACTTTTCCTCCAGCTTTTCTCCACTTCCCGTTTGTCTCTGCGTCTGGTGGGGGTGAAAGCTTCTAACCTGGTCAGAGCCAGGCCTCTCTCTCTTTTTGAGCCTTACTCCTGGCGGCAGGAGGGATTGGGATCGGCCGTAGACCAGGTAAGGGAAAAATACGGATTTGGTTCGCTGCTTACAGCCAGGGAGAAAATGCTGGAAAGCATCTACAGTTTTGAGAAGGAACGAGGTTTTGTATTGAAAACAGCATCCCTGACGAAGTAAAGATGTTTATTCCACTGCGTGTTCATTCTGTCTACAGTAAAGGGAATGGAGGGATAACTCTGCAAGAGATGGCTCTCTGGGTTCGTAAGAGGAAGTTTCCTTACGCAGCCCTGACAGATATAGAAAACCTTTACGGTTGGGGCAGATGGAAAAGGGCTGCTTTAGAAAGCGGGTTTACACCGCTTTTTGGATGTGAAATAGGACTTCAAAATAGGAGATTTTTGTTTCTTACCAAAACCAGGGAGGGATACTGGAATTTGATGGAAATCCTCAACAGTAAGGAAATAAAACAGACTAAAGGCTTGATTATTATCCTTATTCCCCGGCCCGGACATGAAGCCCCACTGGAAAATCTGGAGTTTACGGAGGGCGAAGATTTTTATCTTGGATGCGATTTTTTTAACATCAAAAAAACTCGAGAATTGTCTGAAAACCGCAATTTGCCGCTAGTCTGGGCCAATGCTCTGAAATTTGTAAGGGAGCCCGAAAGACTCATTCTCCTTCATGCCATTCATAAAAAGATTCCTTTTCCCCCGGAAAAGAATAAATTGGAAGGCCGTATGAAATTTTTCGGACCGGACCAGGGAATTCTTGCTCTCAAGAAATTTGGCTCCGAAGTGAGGGAAATCTTCAAAAAGACATTTGAAATCGCTGAGAAATGTGAGTTTTCTTTTGAAAATATTGTTCCCGCTCTTCCAGAAGATCTTTTTTCCGCACCATTGCGTGATGTGGTGATGAGGAGGTTGAGGAGTCTGAAAAACCTTGGCTGGCAAGAAAGGCAGCGGGCCAGGATGGAGCTTGCTGTTGTCGAACGGTCTGGCTTTGCTCCCTATTTCCTGATTGTACATGATGTTGTCCAATTTGCCTGCCGCAACGGCATTCTCCATAACCTCAAAGGTTCAGGAGTCTCATCGTTTTTGGCCTATTTACTGGGGATTTCCCGGATCAGCCCGATCGAGTTTGACCTCTATTTTGAGAGGTTTCTGAATAATGGAAGAAGTGACCCTCCGGATTTTGACCTGGATTTTGACTCTGGGAAAAGGGATAAAGTTCTCTCTTATGTTCTTGGAAGATACGGAAGGGGCAAGACCGGAGCAGCCTGTGTATGCAGCCTTAAAAATTACCGTGCCCGTTCTGCCCTGTATGAGACAGCCCGTGCTTTTGGTCTTTCTCCTGAGGAATCCAGATCCCTGAGCAAAAAGGCTCCATTTTTTGCTGAGCCTGACTTCCTAAAAAAGGATAAGCCTTGTCTAGGCTACATGGAAGTATGGAAGGCTGCAGCCGGTCTGGGTTCTGTCTATAGTGAGATCTCTCTCCATGTGGGAGGTGTCCTTCTGACGCCAGCACCAGTAAACAGGTATCTTCCGTTGGCAAAATCCGCTAAAGGCTATGTTATGGCTCATTTTGACAGGGATGCTGTCGAAGACCTCAAGCTCATTAAACTCGATCTCCTGTCTGTGCGGGGGTTGGCTGTTATCTCAGAAACCAGAAAGAGGTTTAATGTCAAAAATGTTTCTCCTAAGGATGCAAGAGCTTTAAATCTGTTGAAGAGAGCGCAGACCATCGGTTGTTTCCAGGTGGAAAGTCCGGCTATGATGAATCTTCTTCGCCGTATGAAACCGGAAAATATTCATGATTTGACGCAAGCTTTAGCTCTTATCCGGCCCGGCCCGACCGAAAGCGGGATGAAACAAAACTTGCTCCGAAAACGGCAGGGTAAATCAGTCGGCAGAAATTTATTCATGGAAAAGATACTTCCTGAAACAGAGGGGCTTCTTCTTTACGAAGAACAGGTAATGCAAATTGCGGAAAGGGTGGCTGGAATGCCGCCTGAGGAAGGAGACTTGCTCCGCCGCAGGCTGAAGAAAAACAGGGAAAATTTAACGATTAAAAGAAACTTTCTTAATGGGACAAAAGAAAGAGGATATAGTGCAGATGAGGCGAAAAAGTTGTGGGAGACAATGAAGAAATTTTCTTCTTATTCCTTTAACAAGGCTCACAGTGTCTCCTATGCTTATATGGCTTACCAGGCTGTTTATTTGAAGGTTCACTACCCGGTGGCTTACATGACAGCAGTGCTCAATGCCGGTGGAGGTTATTACGGTATGGCGGAATACATCGAGGAAGCGAAAAGAATGGGAATAAAGATTTTAGCACCGGATGTAAACCGCAGCATCTACCGGTTTGAAGTGGAAGGCAGGAATATCCGAGTAGGTTTGACTTCTATCAAGGGGCTTTCGCTGAAGACAGTGGAAAGGATTGTAGAAGAGCGGAGAAATGGAAAATACAGTTCGATTGAAGATGTTCTTTCCCGGGTCCATTTGACAAAGACAGAGCTTTTCTCTTTTATCAGGGCAGGAGTATTTGATTCTCTTGAACCTCAGAGAATACACCAGGTCCTCCGTTATTTTAGAGGGCTTAAGGGGATGGAAGATGTGTCCGACCTGGATTCAAAACAGAAGGAAAAGATGCTTGTCGAATCGCTGGGTTTTGACCCCGAAGGCGATTCACTCTCGTTTGTTGCTGTAAGAAGGCCGCCTCTCCGGATAAAGGATCTAGTAAAATATACAGGGCAGGAGGTGGAGCTTATGGTACGGGTGGTGGATGCGCGTAGGAAAGTGGTAAACGGAAATCAAAAATATTTTTTTCTTTTCGAAGATGAAACAGGGCTTTTAGAAGGAATAGGAGAGAGAAAATGTCTGACTTTTGGCTTTCCTTCCGCCTGTTGCTTGAGAGGGGTAATCAAAAAAGACGGCAGTGGAAGTACGAAAATTTTCGACTGCACCTTTTATATGGAATAAGTAAAAGATAAATTCCTTCAGCTATGCCTTATTTGGAACTTATTTTTTCTGAAATTTAATCCGAGCGGCCCGACCTGCTCCTAGTTGAAATCCGCTAATTTTCTTTCCATTATTTCTAATGAATTTAATGGTCCACCACCCGGCCGTAAATGTATTCGGGGCCACAGATATCAGTAAGCTTTTGGGTGCATTTTTATGGGCAAAGATCAGTTTTCCATCTTTTAAGGTTATTTTATAAGTTGTAAGAAGTTCGTCACTATAATAATCGCCTGTATAAATCGTAAGCTGTTTGAGGTTTGGCTTTATATACGGAGCTGATTTTTCAAGATTGAGTGGTTCTCTTTGGCCTGAATAAAATTTAGCGTCCTGGGTTTTTGGGAAAAATTCCAAAAGCATGTCACTTTTTTTGTTGACAAATAATGTTTTACTGACTGGAAGCAGCTTGAATTTATTTCCCATAGTTTCAACGGCAAGTTCTCCTTCCTCAGCCCGAATGACAAACCATCTTTGGTCCTTCTTGTCATGGTAGATGCCTGTATTCGCATCAAGTTCTGGAGGGGCAAGTTTAAGTGGCTTTCCTTCTATTTTTTTCTTTAAGGGTTTTGCTTTGGTAAATTGGTTTTCAAGATAAATATCAGCAACATTGGTGCTCAAATTGGTAGGATTGAAAGTGCTTAAATTGGAAAGACAGATAACAGAGAAGTTCTGTTCAGGAAAACGTAGGATATAGGAGTTGAATCCGGCGAAGCCTCCGCTGTGGTGAACTCTTTTAAGCCCTCTGTATTCATCAACATCGAGGCCAAATGCATAGGTGATAATCTTTCCGTTATTCAAGCATCCCCGTTTCTGAAGGATGTCAATGAGTTTTTTCCCGAGTTTATTGTTGTAAAAATCCTGGTCCCATAAATAAAGATCTTCAACTGTAGTAAAGACTCCTCCATCTCCCACATGGTCCAATGTGGTCATGTCGATTCTATAGCCTGATTTTGTTGGAGCATACCCTTGTGCCCGGTTCTTAACAATGGTTGTATGGTCATCTTGATAATGAGTATGCCTCATGTCTAAGTGTTGGAAAATGTGTTCAATAGCAAATTCATTCAGAGTCTGTCCACTGACTCTCTGGACAATTACGCCTAAGAGGAAATAACCTGTATTTGAGTAAAGGAATTGTTCGCCAGGTGAGAAATTTAAAGTTTTTTGTTTGGTAAGAAGCTCCATCGTATCCTGAGGAGTATAAAAATCGGTTTCACTTTTTCCTCGAAGGTCCTCGAGAGATAAATAATCACGCAGCCCGCTTGTATGATGAATGAGGTGATTGATGGTTATGGGAATTTTGTAATCTGGAAGTTCCTGGAGATACTTCCTGATATTATCGTCTAAGGAAATTTTCCCCTTTATAGACAGGATGGCAATACAGGAAGCTGTGAACTGTTTTGAGACTGAGCCAATGCGAAAAACAGTTTCGGGTGTAATGGCAATGCTGTGTTCGAGGTCAGCCATGCCGTAACCACGCTCGTAAATGATCTTTCCATCCTTTATAATTGCCAATGCTGCACCTGGGCTTACTGTGGAATCCCAGGTGGCAAATAGTTTATCGACCTTATCTGTTTTTTCATCGGCAGTAGTAAATGAAAATGAGAAACAAATACAGATTAGAATCAAGAGCGCTCTTGATAATAATGGATGATGTCTCATTGCATATTTTCTCCTTTCATTTCTTTTATTTAGAATTATCGGATGAAACTTGTGTATTAATGTAAATGATATTATGCAGCTTTTTATTTTCTAGCAGGGTATTAAAATCAGCTAAATCCTTCTTTGCAATTTCTTGAAGATTTTTCTGATAAGAAAGAATTTCCTCTGTAAACATTTTATGAACCTGTATTTGCTGTGCAGTTGGGGGGAAGTCAGCCAGGCCGACCCCAGAAGCCAAGCTTGAAAGCTTGTAGTAAAGCCTGCAGGGTGCACGGAGAGCATCGTCCGTTGATCCTGTTAGCCTCATTTGAAAGAAATTTTCTTCAATGTCAATGAGTCTCTGATCAAGATTTCTGCCGGTGTCTATGATGGGATCGTTATTTTTGTTTTCTTTAAGAACATCAATTAAATCATATATTTGCTTTCTGATCCATTCAACTTGATTAATTATTTCCACAAGAGAATTCATGTTGTCTCGTATTTCAAGTAATAATTTTACTTGAGATTGAATATCTGAATCGCTTCCTATAGAATGAGGATCCTTCCTGACTTCAAGCTTGCGGCTAAGAGTATTTTCTCCGACTTTGAGTTTTACTGTATATATCCTGGGAGGGGCTAAGATTTCTATGGGTTCGGCCATGCTTACCATTGGCCGCCATGCTTTTGGCCCTGTCGTAACATATGGAGATCCAATTGGGCTTGTTCTTAATTTAACCGTTTTCGATTTTTCATATTTAAGGTCCCACCAAATCCTATTTACACCAGTTTCTTTTGTTCCTTTTAGTGTTTTTATAGTTTGGTCGTTCTCGTCCAGAATAGTGATTTTCACATTACTTTTGGGAGTAGACCTAATGTAATAATTAATAGAAGCTCCGTAAGGGGAATTTTTTCCTGTGCATAAGTCATTGGGAACCTGCATTGGTCCAGCAGTTTTCCTGAAGCGGTATGATGGCCGGGGAGGGAAGAGATAGGCGTCTGATTTTAAAGCTTCTTGATTCATTTCCTGCAAAGGAGTGATGTCATCCAGAATCCAGAAACCACGGCCGTAGGTTGCCACCACCAAATCATTAAAATGCTCCTGTACAACAAGCCAGTGCACAGGGGCATGAGGAAGATTGAGTTGAAGAGGAAGCCAGTCCACTCCGTCATCGAAAGAGACGTAAAGTGCATTTTCTGTTCCTAGATATAGCAGGCCTTTTCTTACCGGATCCTCCCGGATGCAGTGGGCATAACTCAGTTCACTCTTGGGGATAGAGGAGGTAATGAATGCCCAGCTTTTACCGTAGTCTGTTGTTTTATAAGCGTATGGATTCCGGTTGTTAGCATTGTGGAGATCCACAGTAATGTAACAGCTTCCAGAGTCATATTTGGAAGGCTCTATATTACTTACGATACCCATAGGTGGTAAGTTAGGGATGTTTTTTGTTACATTGGTCCAGATTTTTCCTCCGTCACGTGTGAGATGAACCTGTCCATCGTTTGTACCAGCCCAAATAAGGCCTTCTTCAAGCGCTGACTCAGAAAGCGCAAAAATACAGCAGCTGTATGTGCTTTCATCATCCCGTGTGATGCCTCCGAAAGGGCGCTGTTTACTCTTATCGTTAGTGGAAAGATCAGGACTGATAATTGTCCAGATCTGTCCGTCATCTGTTGTCTGGTGAACAAATTGGCTTCCTACGTAGATTTTATTATGATTGTGAGGTGAGATCGTTATGGGGAATGTCCATTGAAATCGATATTTTAATTTTTCTGCTGCCCATCCAAGAAAAGAATCAGGCCAGACACTCACTGAACGGCTGTGACCGGTTCGAAGGTCAAAACGGTCAATCATGCCTTCGTAGCAGCCGGACCATATAATGTTGTTGTCGACAGGATCAGGAACAGCAAAGCCGCATTCACAGCCGCCGACTGAATGCCACATGCCTGAAGATATGCTTCTTCCTGTAAGACTGTTGCTTGGACCGCGTGTGGAAGGGCCGTCCTGCCTGTTGCCGTAAACGAAGTAGGGGATTTGATTATCCACGGCCACATGATACATCTGGGCTACAGGAAGAATGATTCTCTGCCAGCTTTTACCATGGTTGACTGAAATGCTGATTCCTCCATCATGGCCTACAATCATCCGGTCAGGATTCATAGGGTCGATCCACATATCATGGTTATCGCCGCCTCCAGCTAGAGGACCTTTAAAAATTTTGTGTGTTTCACCTCCATCTAAAGAAAGGCTGTAATTAGTTGCCAGAAAATAGATTTCATTCTCATCGTCAGGGGCTACAGCACAACGCGTATAATAAGCTGGCCTCATTGTCAAAATGTGGCTTTGGTTGACAAGCTTCCAATTTTTACCGCCGTCGTCTGACCTCCAGAGAACGCCTGTTGGACTTTCGATAAGAGCATATATTCGGTTAGAGCCGTGAGGAGATATAGCAAGGGCAATCTTTCCCAATGGGGCTTCTGGAAGTCCATGGCCCGTGAGGTGAGTCCAGATTGTACCGCCATCTCTTGATGTGTAGATTCCGCCTCCAGGGCCTCCGCTCCGCCTTTCCAGCCAGGACCATATTCTCATTGGCCACATTCCGGAGAAAAGAATCCTGGAATTATTGGGATCCATAACTATATCCGAACATCCGGTTTCCTGGTCAACAAAAAGTACTCTTTCCCAGGTTTTTCCACCATCTGTAGTGCGGAAGATGCCCCGTTCCTCTTGCGGTCCGTAGCAGTGTCCCATCGCTGCCGCAAAGACAATATCAGGATTGTGAGGGTCAATGATGATTCGGCCAATACGGCCTGTTTTTTCCAGCCCCATGTGGATCCAGGTCTTGCCGCTGTCAGTAGATTTAAAAATTCCCATTCCCTGTGAAATATTGCTTCGAATGGATATTTCTCCTGTCCCAGCCCAGATGATATTAGGATCGGATGGGGCAGCGGCTAAGGAACCGATAGATGCAGCCGGCTGCTTATCAAAGATTGGCTTCCAGTGTGTGCCGCCGTCTGTGGATTTAAAAATTCCTCCAGAGGCTGCTCCTGCATAATAGATGTTGGGATTTCCCGGAATACCAACTACGGCAATTACTCTGTTTCCTTGAGGACCAATGAATCTGTACTTAAGCTGCTTATAGACATTGGGGCTAATTTTTGCATCAGAAGCCCAGGCTGAATTGATGCTCGAAAACAAAAGAAATAACACAGAAACTATCAAGGTAAAAACTTTTAATTTATTAATGCTTGTTTTGTGCATATTGATTCTCCTTGCATATCCAAAATTATGCGGGTTGATAAGAGTTTCATTTTCATTCGATTTTTAATATCGGACCTAATTTGTTGACAATGATATAGTAGGGAACATCTTTTCGTCAATGCAAATTAAATTAGCAAGTAAATTGAGAAAACACTTCTGTAGGAGGATTACTCTGATCTATGTTGTTTAAAAGAGTAGCTTATTCCAATCCCTGTTCTGAACCCTCCTAGCTTTATTTTCTCATCATAAGGTTTGGCATCAGCATTAACATATCGCACAAATAAATCGATATAAAATCTTTGTCCTAAGGTTATGTAGCTTCCCATTTCAATGTGAAATCCAGTTGTTGAGTCGGAAGTGTTTCTTATCGGAGCGCTTTCTTTAAAAGAATAAAAATCTACTCCGATTCCGAGATAAGGGCAGAGATTTTTAATCTCAATAAATTTATACCTCATTCCAATAACAATGGGGATTATCGAAAATTTTATCTCTTCTTTAGTTAATGTTGTTTTCCCTTTATCTTTGAAGTAGGCCATTTCTCCTCTGAGTTCAATGTTTCTTTTTACATCAAAACTGATAGTTCCTCCGTATATCAAATTACCCGAGCCGTAAGTATCTTTATATATAGAGTCTGCCACCGTGTAATATCCCAGTGAGCCGCCTACCTTGAATCCATCTGATAAAGCAAATGAATTTAAGAAAAACAAAGCACTAAAAATTATCAGTAATTTTTTCATTTTTTCTTCCGTTTCTAAATAGTTCATACCAAAAGAAAAATAAGATGTCAAAAATATATTTACACTTGATTTAAGCTTCTTGTACTGTTGACAATTTTCAATATTTATAGTTTTATTGACAATAGGAATATTTGTCAATATAAATTGTATCAGAAAAAAGCTGTACAGACTAATCCTGATGATTACTTATATTCTTATGAAAATCTTTGAGGCTTCTCCAGAACGCTATGACAGGGGGATTTTCTTTCTGACCCATGGAAGATTGGATAAAGTTTATGATAGCTTAGCATCCATAATTAATAAAGGAGACAAAGTCCTTGACATTGGATGTGGAACTGGAGCTTTGAGTCTCAGGGCAGCCCGCAAGGGAGCCAGGGTCAGAGGGATAGACATTAATCCCCGAATGTTGGAAGTTGCACGTATTCGTGCTGAAAAAGCAAATCTCTTAGAACATGTTGAGTTCCTGGAAATGGGTGTTGCTGAGCTGGGAACAGAGGAATCGCTAAGCTTCGATGTGGTAATGAGCGTTCTTTGTTTTTCTGAATTAAAAGAAGATGAGATTTCTTTTGCTCTAAGAGAGGCAAGAAGAATTTTAAAATCCGGAGGCCTCTTACTTATAGCAGATGAAGTGAAACCCAGGAGGATTTATGCTAGATTAATTGGCGGGCTTTTCAGGCTTTTTTTAAAAGCATTAGTTCTATTAATCTACAGGTCAACGACAGGAACTTTGAAAGAATTTCCAGATAAAGTAAGAAAATCGGGCTTTCAAATCGAGTCGTTGAAAATAAATAATACACAAAACTTTATTGAACTGGTTGCACGGAAACAAGAATCCGAGGGATAATGAAAATCTTCGAATATATCATTTTCAACATTGTGGAAAGCCTTCTGAGGTTTTTCCCTGTTCCGTCCAAAACGGGCCTGGTGAAAATAGGCAATCCGGCAGAAGACTCGCCTGTTTTCCTTACATGTAATTATCATCTTACTGTACAAAGGGTTAAGTGGGCATTGAAGGGAAAGGATGCCTATCTTCTTGTTGCCAACAGCCGAGGCATCAATGTCTGGTGTGCTGTTTCCGGCGGTCATTTCACGAATCATGATGTAATTTCTGTTCTGAAAACCAGTGGAATAGAAGATAAGGTCAGCCATAGAAAAGTCATCCTTCCACAACTTGCTGCAGCAGGAATAGAAGCCAGGGTCGTTCATAAAAAGTCAGGATGGAGAATCATATGGGGTCCTGTCAATATAAAAGATATTCAAAAATTCCTGGGGAACAGACTCAATAAGTCACCGGAAATGAGAGAAGTGCAGTTTCCACTGTTAAAACGTATTGAAATGGCTGCTGCATGGGCTTTTCCAATGTCTGTTGTGTTTTCTCTTATTACTTTATTTTTCTGGCAAAACACCGCAATCTCAGTTTTTTTTCTTGTCTGGGTGCTGTCCCTACTGATTTTTACCTGTTTCCCTCTATACTCGCCTTTACTCAAGCCTGGGAAAAGAGAGAGTGCGCCCAAATTATTGATTCTTAAGCGTTTTGTGTTAATTATTCTATTATTTACAGCCGTACTTACAGTTTTAATAATGTTCTGCATTTTGACTGGGAATTGTTCTCTCGAATTTATTATTTTTTGGGGGATTGCATCTTTAGTCATGGTCTTTGTATTAAGCATAGATTTGGCCGGCAGCACTCCTCTTCTTAAGAGCAGTCTCTTTGAAGAAAAATCTTTAAGTGTTGTCATTGATACAGAAAAATGTAAAGGTTCTGCTTTTTGCATAGATGTTTGCCCCCGGAATTGTTTTTCAGTGGATAAAAGTGGCAGCACTGTATCTATATATCGTGCTGACAGGTGTGTTGGATGTGGCGCCTGTATTATCCAGTGCCCGTTTGACGCCATTTATTTCGAAAGTGCAGAGAGTGATAGAATAAATCCCGCGACGCTGAGAGAATTCAAGCTAAACATTTTGGGGAAACGCTCGATAAAATTGAACAACCGTTAGAGTATTCATTATATAAATAGGGAAATTCTATTTTTCCTCGAAAAGGTCAAGTTGCCCCCGTTTTATTTTCTCAATGATGTCGTCGAGAAGAGGATATTGTTTAAGAAGACTATTTGGGACATCGAGTTTTTCACCCGTCAGCATGTTTTTAATTTGAAGTGCATTTGCCAGTGCCTGTCCTCTATAGTGGTTGTTTGTAATGACAAAAACTTTTTTGCCTTTTTTTCCAAGTTCTTTTATTTTTTCAACCCAGTCTTGCAGTTCTTCTTTAGTGTAGAGATAGTTGTAACGTTCGTCCCGGCCCGCGTTTTCTTTAAACCAGTTTTTATAATTCCTGCCGTGAAGTCTTACATAGGAATATTCCGGATTAGTGCTGAGTGCACTGGGCTTGATAGAATTATGAAAAATCGGCTGGTCGATATTGCAGAAACATACTTTATATTCTGATAGGATGTTGTAGAAGTCAGCCCTGTCCCAGGAACCGTGCCTCACTTCAATGGCTAATGGATAACCAGCAAATAGTTTGAATAACCTGATTAAATATTCTGTATGAAAAGGCGTGTTGGCAAATGACCAAGGGAATTGTAAAAGTATTGCTGCAAGCCTGTTTTTTGCCTTTAAAGGCTCAATACCGAACTTAAAATTATCCACATCCTTTTGGGAAAAACCTTTTCTTTTATGAGTAAAAACCTGGTGAAGTTTGATGCTGAAAAGAAACTCTGTTTGATTTTCCACTTTTTTTATCCAGGAGAGAGATATAGATATTGCTGGAGGTCTGTAGAATGTACTGTTTATTTCGACAATATTGATATACTGCGTCAGGTATATCAAAGAATGAAAATTTGCCCCTTTTTTTTCTGGATAAACAATTCCTTCCCAATCCTTGTAACTCCAGCCCGCTGTTCCAACATAATATTGTGTCATGCTGATTCTATTTTATATAAATATTTATTAATATCAAATGCAAAAAAGATTGCTAAAAACTCATTTTTATATTATTATTTAAACTAATTTTTTTATTCCTAATCGGGAAGGCGGAAAAGTTGAATTCTATCTTTTCCTTGTCAAGTAATGAAATTTAATATTTTCGTTATCAATCCAGGTTCCACCTCTACTAAAATGGCATTCTATGAGGACGAAAATGAAATATTTCAGGAGAATATATTTCATAAGTCATCAGAAATTGCTGGATATAGGCGTATTATAAATCAAAGGGAATTCAGGAAAGATTTAATACTTAATTTTTTAGTAAATAAAAAAATCGAATTAAGTACTCTCCATGCTGTAGTAGGCAGAGGTGGCTTGTTAAAACCGATTCCCGGAGGAACCTATAAAGTAAATAAAAAAATGCTCCATGACTTGGAAATAGGTATTCAGGGTGAACATGCATCTAATCTGGGGGGCGTTCTTGCTTATGAAATTGCATCTGTAGCTGGGATACCTGCTTTCATCGTAGATCCTGTTGTGGTAGATGAATTTGATGATGTTGCAAGGATTACCGGCATTCCAGAGATTAAGCGGAGGAGCATATTCCATGCTTTAAACCATAAATCATGTGCAAGACTTGCAGCCAGAAAGTTAGGCAAAAGTTATGATGAATCAAATTTTATTGTAGCTCACCTTGGAGGAGGTATTTCAATATCGGCATTTAAAAAGGGCAGAGTCATAGATGTGAACAATGCACTGAACGGTGAAGGCCCTGTTGCTCCGGAACGGGCTGGGACCTTGCCGGCATGGGACCTTGTTGAGCTTACCCTGTCAGGAAAGTACAACAAAAACGAGCTTAAAAAAATAATCACTGGCAGAGGTGGTATGGTGGCTCTCCTTGGGACTAATGATATGAAAGCTGTCCTGGAAAAAATAAAAGAAGGAGATAAAAAAGCAAAACTTGTATTTGAGACCATGGCATATAAAATAGCAAAGGAAATAGGAGCTTGTGCCGCTGTATTGGCCGGTAATGTTGATGCCATAGTTTTGACTGGAGGGCTTGCTTATTGTAATAAGTTTATAGAGCAAATTAAAAGATATATCTCGTTTATAGCAGAAGTATTTGTTTTCCCTGGAGGAGATGAGATGAAAGCTCTTGCGCTTGGAGCCTTACGCGTCTTGAAGGTTGAAGAACAATTAAAAGAATATGTTTAAAAACAGGGAGAAATAAAGATGGAAAAATTGACCGATTTAATAGCATTAGCAAAGGAAAAGACAACTAAAACACTGGCTGTAGCCTGCGGAGAGGATCCTCATACAATAGAAGCTGTGGCAAAGAGTGTAAAAGAAGGTGTTATAGAGGCAACTCTTGTTGGGAATGAGGATAAAATAAAGAGTGTAGCAGCAGCTTATGATGTTGATACTTCTTTATTTAGCATTATTCATGAACCTGTGCCAGAAAATGCACTGAAAACAGCAGTTAAGCTGGTTAAAGAAGGCAAATGCAATTTTTTAATGAAAGGTTTGATGGATAGCTCCAAATATATGAGGGCAATTCTTGATAAACAAGAAGGGCTTCTTCCTCCTGGAAAAATCATTTCGCATGTTACACTGGTAGATTTTCCTGATTATCCCAGAGTGCTTATAGTATCGGATGTTGCAGTCATCCCAAAACCAGATCTAAAGCAGAAAATAGCAATGACGAATTACTGTATAGAAGTTGCACATAAATTGGGAATTGAACAACCTAAAGTATCAATAATAGCAGCTGTTGAAAAAGTAAATCCAAAAATGGAGGAGACTATTCATGCAGCAGTTATTTCAAAAATGGCTGAAAGAGGTCAGATAAAGGGTGCGATTGTTGACGGCCCGTTGGCTTTGGATGTTGCTGTATCTAGCGAGAGCTGCGAAATTAAAGGATTGAATTCTAAGGTTAACGGAGAATCTGATATTCTTATATTCCCAAATATAGAAACAGGGAATGTCTTTTTTAAAACATGTACAAGATTGGCAGGTGGTGAGATTGCCGCTGTTGTTGCAGGAGCAGAAGTGCCTTGTATACTTACATCAAGATCGGATTCGGAAGAATCTAAATTTTATTCAATAGTATTTGGAGCTTTGCTTGCAGAGAAGGGCATAAACTAATGGATACTGTTATCTTAACACTTAACTGCGGGAGTTCTTCTATAAAATACAGGCTTTATAATTGGACAAAAAAGGAATCACTAGCAACTGGTATAGTTGAGCGTGTCATAGTAGGCGGATCTTTTTGTGTCCATGAGGTTCCCGGCCGGGGAAAGGTTATTATTGAGCAGGAATGTCCTACTCATAGGGAAGGAATTAAACTTGTGGTGGATTCTCTTGTTCACCCAGAATATGGGGTTATTAAGGATTTGTCTGTAATCCGGGCAGTTGGGCATCGTGTCGTCCACGGAGGAGAAAAATTCACAAAGTCTGTTGTTATTACGACTGAAGTCGTAAATTTTTTTAAAGAATTGACAGACATCTGCCCATTACATAATCCCCCAAATATACTAGGGATCGAAGCATCTATGGAATTATTGCCTCATATAAAGCATATGGCGATCATGGATACAGCCTGGCACCAAACCATGCCTGAAGATGTTTATATATATGCAATACCTTATGAATGGTACGAAAAATACGGTGTAAGGCGGTACGGATTTCACGGCACTTCGTTTTTATATGTAGCAAAACGTGCGGCAGTACTGCTTGGAAAGAACCCCTTTGAATGTAATCTTATATTATGCCATATAGGCAATGGTGCATCAGCAAATGCAGTGAAAGATGGGATTTCATATGATACATCAATGGGTTTTTCTCCATTAGGAGGTCTTGTCATGGGCACGAGAGCAGGGGACCATGATTCAGCTATTTGCATTTATATTATGAGGAAAGAAGGGAAAACATTAAGGGAAATATTTAATATCCTTAACAAAAAATCTGGCATTTTAGGAATAACCGGTAAGTATACAGATAGGCGGGATGTAGAAAAAGCTGCCGGACAGGGAGACAAACGGTCTAAACTGACAATTGATATTGAGGCGCATCGGCTTAAAAAATATATTGGGGCCTATGCAGCTTCATTAGGGAGAGTTGATGCAATAGTCTTCACAGCTGGGGTTGGTGAAATGAGCAGTCTTATAAGGGGGACATCACTTGATGGCCTTGAATTTATGGGTATTAAGTATGATAAAAGAAAAAATGAAATAGCAAAAACAAGGAATTCCGAAAGTGACATATCGGCACAGGATTCAAAGGTAAAAATATTTGTGATTCCAACAGATGAAGAAAGGGTATTTATCGAGGATGTTATTGCTCTGCTTGAAAACAAATATGATGTACACACTAATTTTACTTATAGATTCCAGTCAAAAGAATATACAAATAGTATGCGGGACATGGCTTTTGAAAAAGAATGCCAGGAAAGGCCTGAACTGCGTGAAATAAAAGCGGAAATTCCTTAACTTATTAAGGTTTCTGAAAAAATGAAGAAAGTTTCTGTTCTTTTATTTTTATTTTTTTTTCTTTTCATAAGCTGTAAAAAGGAAAAACAAGATCTTTATACTTTAGGGATTTTTCAAGTCAATGATGCTCCTACTTTGAATGTTGTGAGAAAAGCATTTATTCGTGCACTGGAGGATAATGGCTTCACTGATGGGAAAAACATCCGGCTTATTGTAAAAAATGGTATGGGTGATATTCCTGAAATTCATAGAATTGCGCAGGAATTTGTTGCGCATAAAGTTGATATGATTATTGCTTTGTCAACTCCATGCCTTCAAGCTGCACTGAATTCAACACGAGAAATTCCTATCATATTTTCTTCTGTGGCTAATCCTTTTTTGGTAGGAGTAGGGAAGTCTCCAGAAAATCATTTGGGGAATGTAACAGGAGTTTCTTCCCGAGGGCCTATTAAACAAAGTTTGGCTTTTATAAAAAGTGTCATGCCAGGTGCAAAAAGAATTGGAACACTTTGGACTCCTTCAGAACTGAATTCGGAGTATTACCTTAGTCTTGCAAAAGAAAGTGCTGCTGAACTTGGGTTAGAAATTGTAGCTATTCCTATTGCAAACACGAGCGAAGTTTTGATTGCTGCCCAGCGTTTGATAAACAAAAAGATTGATGCTATTTATCAGATATCGGATAATACTATAAATGCTTCTTTTGAAGCTTTGGGTAAGGTGGCGGAAGAAAATTCAATTTCTCTCTTTGGAGGGTTCCTGCTTTCTACTAGACTTGGAGCCTGCGCAGCCATGGGATGGGATTTTTACAACATGGGCTATAAAACTGGTGAGATTGCTTTAAGAGTTAAGAATGGAGAGAATCCGCTTGATATTCCTATTAAATACATGAATGATGTCAGACTTTATCTGAATTTAGGCGCGGCAGAAAAACAGGGAGTTAAATTTTCCCAGGACATCTTAAATAGGGTAGATAAGATTGTTGGGCTTGAGTAGTTATAGCATCCGAAGAGGTAAATTTTGTATACTATTGCTAGAGGCAAGAAATGAGGATTTGTGGGTTATTAAAAGAAAATCATATTTTTCTTGAATTAAAATCTGGGCAAAAAAAGGATGTTTTGCGCAAGTTTGTTCTTGGACTGAAAAAGAGAGGTTTAATTTCCAATGAAAAAACCGTTCTTAAAGCTCTGTTGAAAAGAGAGGCTCTGGGGAGTACGGGACTGGAGAAGGGAATAGCAATTCCACATGCATTAACAGATGAAGTGAGAGAATCTTTTATAGCTCTTGCTTTGATAAAAGATGGGGTGAACTTTGGTGCGGTGGATAAGATGCCTACGTACATCCTTCTTCTTTTATTAGGGAATAAAAAAAATCCCGGGATTCAACTTAAGATTCTTGCCCATATATGTCGTCTAGTAAAGGAAACAGAAATTGTACAGAAATTAAAAAAGCAAAATTCGCCTCACGAAATTTGTATGACTTTGGAAGATGAAGAAGGGAAAATACTGTGAAGCTTCTGATATTGATTCTTAATAAAGTTGAAAAGTTAGAAGAAGTACTTGAAGGGTTTATTGAAATAGGAATAACTGGAGCAACGGTTATTGAAAGTGTCGGAATGGGCCAGATACTTTCAGAAGAAGTACCGATTTTTGCCGGCTTAAGGTTTATGTTTGCAGGTGCCAAACCTCATAATAAGACAATCTTTTCGGCGATTAAAGACGAAAAAGAGAAACCTGCTATCAAGCTATTGCAAGATATATTAGGAGATTTGAATGATCCTGGGACAGGAATTGTTTTTACAATTCCTATAGATAAAATTGAAGGGCTAATGCCTGAAATTTAGTTTTTATGCAAGCTATATATGCCTTTGGCATTCTCATTTTAATCTCTTTTCTTGGGGCTCGGTTTGTTTTCAGAAGAAAGAATATATTTTCCCCTTTAAATTATTTCTTTTCCTCTGGTCTAATCTATATTTTTTTAGGTCTCTATCTCGGAAAGCACGGACTGAATATTTTGAGTGTTCAGGTTTTGGAGGGACTTACACCTCTTATCAGCCTCGGTTTGGGGTGGATAGGTTTTTTATTTGGCTTTCAGCTTGAGCGTAAATATTTGCGCAAGTTTCCAAGTAATTATATAGCACTTTCTTTCTTTCAGTCTCTATTTGTATTTTTTCTTGTTTTTGTAGTTGTTTTTTCAGCATTGAAACCTTTTTTTGCTTCTTATTCTGTTTTTCTTCTTTATGGCATGGCTGTTACCTTGGGGCTTCTTGCAAGTATGAATTCTCCTGCACTTCTGAATGCTGCCTCATCAAAAATTCCAGAAAAAGGAAATTATTATTATTTGGCTCGATTCCTGGCCAGCATAAGTGCATTCTGGGGTATAGTAGGCCTTGCTTTCATATCTTCCTTTTGGCATTTCCCTTTTTTTGAATCAAAGGTTTTTGAAAATGGGCTTTTATTTCTGCTTATCTCAACAGCTTTTCCTTTTATCCTGGGCTATTTTTTTCATTTTTTAACTTTGAAAAAGACTTCTGAACAGGATCTGCTGGTTTATATTTTGGGATTAGTTTTTTTTGTTTCAGGTGCTGCTTTCTATTTTAACCTGCCGACTCTTTATGTATGCATGGTAATGGGCATCACTTATTCAAATTTAACAAAGATTCATGAAGAGATATATCCTCTATTCCTGGTAACCGAGAAGCCATTGTATATTGTTTTGCTGGTTCTTATAGGTGCTCTTTGGGATTTTAATATTAGTTATGAAGTAGCAATATTAGTAGCTTTATTGTTTGTAGTGAGAATTATTGGCTTTGTTTTTCCTCTCCGTTTATTTCAGAAAATTCTTAATTTTTCTTTTCCACTGCCAGCCGTTTTTGGACTTTGTTTTTTATCCTATGGTGGAATTGGAGTAGCATTTGCAGTAAGTATTAAATTGGCTTATCCGTTGGTACTTACGGATGTTTTTCTTTCTTCAGCACTGATTGTTATCATTCTTAGTGAAATTTTAGGCCCATGGGCTTTAAAACTTTCTATTTTTCCCCTTGATTCTGAGAAAAAAATATGATTTTGCTTGCGATAATTGTTGTTTTGATGTTTTTTCTAAAGAGTCCTGTTTTACAGCCTTTTTCGAATAACCTCCAAAGTTCCTCCATAGCCCTTGGATTTATCATGGTTTTCGGTTTTCTTTTCGGGAAAAAATTAAGCTGGTTTAAACTTCCTCAAATTACCGGTTTTATTATCGCTGGGGTTCTCTGTGGACCGTACGTTTTAAAATTTTTGAGTGTAACAGATGTGAAAAATTTGCAGATCATAGATGGGTTGGCCCTGGGATTGATTGCCCTGACTGCAGGTGGGGGAATGCGAATGAAAAAGCTCAAGGGAAGTTTTAAAACTATTTCGGCAGTTGTTTTTTTTCAAACATTCATCATTCTGGCAGGATTTGTTGTTTTTAGCTTTGTGGGCAGAGCCTTTTTCCCGGAGATGATACTATTTCAAAATGTTGCAGCATCTATCCTTTTAGGCACTCTGGCTACAGCAACATCTCCTTCTACTACAATAGCTATTATCACAGAATGCAAATCTAGAGGAAAATATACAGATTTTATTCTGAGTACGTCAGTAGTTAAAGACTTCTTTGTAATTATTCTATTTGCATTTTCCATTGCCATTTCAAAATCTTTAATTTCTCCATTTAAAAGTTTTGACTTTGGTTTTATAGGAAAGACTCTGCGGGATGTGGGAGGCTCTGCAGTAATTGGCATTATTATTGGGGGAGGGATTATTCTATACCTCAAATTTATTAAAAAAGATATAACACTTTTTATTCTAAGTATTGCTTTTTTTACTTACCAGATATCCCGTAGCTATGAATATCATCCTCTTCTAATTTGTCTTATGGCTGGTTTTATAGTGCAGAACCTTTCTTCTCAAGGAGAGAGCTTAATATTAGCAATAGAAAAGATATCTGTTCCGGTTTATGTTGTATTTTTTGCGATTTCAGGTGCGTCACTTGACCTCGGAGCATTGAAAACGACCTGGTTATTAGCATTGATTTGTGTTGTTTGGAGAGGGGTTTTAAAGTTTTTCGGGACATTTACAGGAGCTAAGTTTGCTAAGGATGACCCCGGCATTCAGAAGTATAGTTGGGCGGGGTTTATTTCCCAGGCAGGAGTTGCACTTGGCATGGCTATTGTTATAGAGAATGTTTTCCCTGAATGGGGAGGAGAGTTTAAAGCTTTTGTATTGGCTATTATAGCTATCAACCAGATTATTGGGCCAATCCTACTTCAGAAGCTTCTAATAAAAGTTGGTGAGGCTGGAAAGAGAGAATTAAATTCAGGCTAGAAAGTTATGATATTTTGCCCCTTACCAACCGGAATCGAGCTTTTTATGGCATCGTATGTAAGACTGCCTGCGAGATAACATGATTTTTTAAGGGGAATTTTGTTTACCAAGCAGCATAGAACGGCAGATGAGAAAAGGCATCCTGTTCCGTGGACATTTTTTCCTATTCTTTCTCTTTCAAATGAATAGAAATTAGACCCGTTATAAAGCAAATCTATTGGAGATTCTGGGAGATGTCCTCCTTTGATTATACAGGGAATCCCGCTCATTGCAAAAATTCTCTGGGCGGCTTTTTTCATGTGCCCTGGGTTCTTGATATTGATTCCGGATATCAATGAGGCTTCTTCAAGGTTTGGTGTGAGTAAAGAAGCTTTTCCGGATATTGTATTTATATAATCGGAAACAGCTTCTT
Source organism: uncultured Eubacteriales bacterium (assembly GCA_964648465.1). Lineage (GTDB taxonomy): Bacteria > Acidobacteriota > Aminicenantia > Aminicenantales > Aminicenantaceae > Aminicenans. Next base: position 61,299 of record CAZYMU010000015.1, read on the forward strand.
TTTCTATGAGCCAAAAACCTGAGCTGGATTTAAAGACTGGGTCCACTACCGTTGGAATATCCAGATTTTCAGATAGTATTCTGTCGATTATCTGGAGGTTGTTTTTACAGCCTACCATGCCGACTTTGATCCCGGAGAAATGAATATCTTTATGAAGAGTTTCGTATTGATTCCATATTAACTCCGGGAGAAGGCAGTGGATTTTTTTTACGCGCTTAGTATTTTGTGCTGTTATTGAAGTTAAGATTCCCATCCCAAGGAAGTGTCTATGCTGGAATACTTTCAGGTCGAGCAGGATTCCTGCTCCTGATGTTGGATCGTATCCTGCAATCGAAAGAAGAACTTTTCCCATGAGCTTTTTTCCCTCTATATCGACATTCTTTACCCTTTGGGCGAGCCGATCTTACTACATCTGCTTCGTTACAGCGCATTTGTGGTGAATGACCACAACTTCATGCGCTGTGCCTTGCATCTGCAGCAAACTCAAATCGTATCAAAAAACAGGCATAAAGACTAGATCAAGAGGTTATAAACTTTACGATAAACAAACATTGTGTTAATATAATTTCGGTTTTATATGAATTTGAGAGCTCATATTTTTTTTTCGGGGAGAGTTCAAGGCGTATGTTTCCGCAGCTATGCGCAGGAGTGGGCTTCTTCTCTAAATCTTACAGGCTGGGTGAAGAATTTAGTCGATGGCAGGGTTGAAGTATTGGTTGAGGGGGATAAAGAAAGAATTGAAAACTTTGTCAGTATATTAGAAAATGACCATCCCTATGCAAGAGTTGAAAATGTGGAAATAAATTGGGGAGAGTATCAGGCAGAATTCGACAGTTTTCGAATTACATGGTAGTAAAGGAGGTAAAAATGTTAAAAATTAGCAAGAAAGATCAGCCGAAAGTTGGAGTTTTTAACGGAGTCACGCGCCATACTCTTGCCTGTGGTAAGGATATATTGATGGCAAGATTTGAATATGAAAAAGGTTCCATGGTTCCTTTGCACAAACATTCCTACGAACAGGTGACAACAATCCTGGAAGGTGAACAGAAGATCAGAATAAAAGGAGAGTCAAAGAAAGAAGAGTTCATTGTGAAAAAGGGTGATACATATATTGTGCCTGCGGATTTTGATCATGAACAAATAACTATTAAATCATCGGTTACTATTGATGTGTGGAACCTTTCTCCTTAATTTAATATGATATGTTACAGAGTTGTAGGTTTGGTTGTTCTTTACTTTATTTTGTTTCCAAGAATTTTTGGCGGCATTCATTAGAGCAGAAATAATACTCTTTACCTTCATATATTTCCTTAATTGCATCTTCTTTAGGAAGATAAGTGTTGCAGATTTCATCTTTGACCATGACACCTGAATGATGTTTTGAAGCGGATGGTTTTTTACTGCTTTTTTTAATTGCCTGGTAAAAACGTATGAATAGATAGATGATATATGCGAATAAAGCATATAAGAGAATTCTAAAAAAACCTGAAGCCATATCTTTATATTTAAACGATTTGATAAGATATGTCAAACGTGAGTCATTCATAAAAATTGCTGATATATTATATAAATTGAGCCTAACTTTGATCGTTCCCCATGAACCTTTCAGAACTAGTTTATCCTATGCTTTCTAGATAATATAATTTAAATCTATTATCAGCAATTTTCACCTTCCAGGCGAGCCGATCTTACCGCATCTGCTTCGTTACAGCGCATTCGTGGTGAAGGACCACAACTTCATGCGCTGTGCCTTGCATCTGCGGCAAGCTTGGCTCGTGAATAACCCACGTTCTCCTGGATTATTCATAAAAATTGCTGATAGAATTAATATAAAATCAAAAAGCAGATGAATTTGAGGGCATGTCTGCGCTCCACTAAAATTTTTAACGCCATTTCCTCCCCGATCTCCTCAGCTCTGCTGGAACTCCGCATGTTTATCTTAAGCAACGTCACAAATGTCTCCTAGCCATCATTAACACCGCCCTTTTGATTATACAGTGCTCACACATCCATCAGGTCCGACTCACTTTGTTGGATTCCCTCGAAGATCGACTCAAAAAGGCTAAATCTTTCAATGTCGCTTCTTCCATCCCCTCAAATTCATCTGCTTTGCCTTGTATAGATTAATATCCATATGTTAATCTTATCTCTTTGGTTCTTTATTATTTATAGATTCTGATCTAGGTTAGGGTGAGAAAGCCATGAAATTTTTATTGACTCGGGAACAGAAAATGCTTAGGGAATCGATCGAAAAATTTGCCCAGGAAGAAATTAAACCTCTGCTGGGAAAGAGAGTTAGAAAAGAAAAATGTGGAGGTGAGCTCGTATGTAAATTGGCAAGAATGGGATTATTAGGAATAAATGTTCCTCAAGAATATGCCGGATCAGCCTATTCTAATGTGGATAATATCATCATTCTAGAGGAAATTTCAAGGGCGGATCCTTTGATCGGCCTCCTGGTTGTAGCACACAACTCCCTCAGTGTGAATCATATCAACATGTTTGGTAGTAAAGAGCAAAAGAAAAAATATCTAATCCACCTTGCTTCCGGACAAGCACTTGGAGCCTGGGGTTTTAAGGAGGCTAGGATAGGGACTGATAAAAGTACTATGAAGACCAGAGCGGAAAAAAAGGGCGACTATTGGATAATAAATGGGTCAAAGCTTTTTATTGTCGATGTGGATTTTACTGAAATCCAAGTTGTTATGGCCTTAACCGATCCTGAAAAAGGCAGGAAGGGCATTTCTTCTTTCATACTTGAGAAAGGGATGAAAGGTCTTAAACTAAGGAAAAGAGAAGAGAAATTAGGTAAAGAAGCGAATTGTACTTCTGAGCTGTTTTTTAAAAATGTAAAAGTTCCTGCTTCAAACTTAATTGGAAAAGAAGGAAAAGGATATGAACAGGCAGGAGCTGTTTTGAATGACTGGGATGCTAGTATATCTGCCTTTTTGTTGGGGGTTACAGCAGGGGCTTTAGAATTGGGGTCTAAGTGTGTGAATGGAAATACAGATTTTAGCCAAAAATCAGGCGATATTAAAGAAGTTCAATGGATGCTTGCTGATAATTTTACTGAACTGGATACAGCGCGTTTATTAACATACAGGGCTGCAATTATCAAAGATCAGGGGGAAAATTTCTCTAAAGAATCTGCGATAGCTGTGTTTTTATCCGGCAAATTAGCTGTGAAGGCTTCGTCTCTAGCTATACAAATTCTTGGAGGGTTATCCAAAAGCCAAAATCTTGAGGATTCTAACATATATTCTATTTTAACGGACAACAGTGAAAACACACTTGATATCATGCGCTTAGTTTTGGCAAGGGATGTCCCATCTTTCTTCCACGTGGGCTATTCATAAAAATTGCTGATAAATTATGACAAGTAAAACTAGCTTTAATCGTTCTCCAAGGAATCCTCAAAACTAATTTATCCTCTATCATATCGATAATATAATTTAAATCTATTATCAGCAATTTTCACCTTCCAGGCGAGCCGATCTTACCGCATCTCAGGCTGTGTCATAACTGGCATTAAAATAA